>OY288107.1:0-950000 GCA_958431225.1 uncultured Alphaproteobacteria bacterium
CACATACGATCTTTGCATTTCGGGTAATTTGATTTCACCACGCTCAACTTTTGAAACCAGTGCTTCTACGTTAAATGATTGCTTTCCCATAAGTCCCTCCCTAAGTCATTCTAAATGCCATACGTGAAACACGCACCAAAAATTCGCTCCACCGCGTTCGGTGGTCGGTGGTCGCTCCACCGCGTTCGGTGGTGTGGCAACGACAATAAATCATTTACAATAATAATCAACAGCAAAATACACCCCCCCCCGATATTATTGCTTGCATATCGTTCAGGTCTGGTTAGTGTTGCATCCCCATGATTACCTAGCAGAGCGCGATTGTCAATACAACGGATGCTGCAAATATTTTTGTTAATTTCATTGTCTTCCTCTTTTCAAAAAAATATGATACTATACACATTCTTTGCTAATTGTAAAATACCATGACAGAATCTTTACCCCAATCGGCTATTGTCCCGCCTAGCGACTATGTTATCATCGGTGGCACGGGTGATTTATCGCTTCGTAAAATCGTGCCGGCGTTGTTTTTGCGCTATGTTGCTGGGCAGGTTACGGATGATTTTCGTATTTTTATTGTTGGCAGGCATGCGCTTGACCTTGCGGAATTTAAGGCGAAACTTCAACCGCATTGTCGGGAAGTCATGGCGGGTATTGACAATGCGGCTAAATTACTTGACCAATTTTTGCGCCTTGTTGAAATTACCCGCATTGATATGAGCGTGGCGAATAGCATGGTGGGTTTTGCCGATACGCTCCTCGCCAAGGCGCATGCGGGGCGTCCTATTATTTTCTATCTGTCTATTGCGCCATCTTTGTTTGGGGTGGCTTGTCGGCGTATTGATGAGGCGGGGCTTGCTCTGCCTCAAAGCCGTCTCGTGGTGGAAAAACCTATCGGGCATGACCTTAAATCTTCGCAAGCGACCAATGATGAGCTGCTTTCCACATTCACAGAAGAACAGATTTATCGGATTGACCATTATCTCGGCAAGGAAACCGTGCAGAATCTCATGGCTTTGCGCTTTGCCAATGTTATTTTTGAGGCATTGTGGAACAACCGCTATATTGATAACATTCAAATCACCGTTGCCGAAATTGTTGGCGTTGGCGGGCGGGCGGATTATTATGACAAATATGGTGCTATCCGCGATATGTTGCAGAACCACCTGTTGCAGTTGCTGTGCCTTGTGGCGATGGAACCGCCGGCGCGTTTTAATGCTGACCAAGTGCGGAATGAGAAAAAGCGCGTGCTTGAAGCCCTGCGCCCCGCTAAATTTGAGGACGTTGTGCTTGGGCAATATCAAGAATATGCCGATGAGGTCGGGGCGGCTACCACCACCGAAACTTATGTTGCTTTGAAAATTTTGATTGATAATTGGCGGTGGGCTGGCGTGCCTTTTTATATCCGCACGGGTAAGAAATTGGCTACCCGCGCATCGGAAATTGCCATCACTTTCAAAAACCGCCCGCATGATATTTTTGCCAAAAATGGGATTCGGGGCGGCGGGGATGAGGAGATTCCGAACCGCCTCATCATCCGCGTGCAACCGCATGAGGGTTTGCGTCTGTTATTGACATCCAAAGAGCCCGGACCCGGGGGGATGCGTCTATTTCCGTCCGAGTTGAATCTGAGTTTTGGTGAGACTTTTGATGAACGCCTGCCCGATGCTTATGAACGTCTGTTGATGGATATTGCACGGGGCAATCAGACCTTATTCATGCGCCTTGATGAAGTTCTGGCGGCGTGGGAATTTATTGACCCGATTGTTGCTATGGCGCAAAAGCAAACGCCGCTGATTTATCGTGCCGGGGGTTTTGGTCCTGAAGATACGCTTTTCGGTAATCAAACCTATGGCTGGCTAGACCCCAAAGAGGAGGAAGCATAATGCGCCAAACGACAGCGCAAGATGTTGCCGCCGCCATAGCCAAACGTTTGCGCGATGCCATTGAGATGCGCGGGGTGGCACGGCTTGTGGTTTGCGGGGGCAGTAGCCCTTTGGGGATTTTCGCTTGCTTGGCAGAAACGCCACTAAAATGGGATGCCGTTCAAATCACCTTAGCCGATGACCGCCAAGTCCCTGCCGATGACCCCGATAGCAATATCAAATTGGTAGCCGAACATTTACTGCAAGCCCACGCGGAGGCGGCGCATTTTACGCCTTTGCACGCATTAGATGCTAGCGGGTGGATGCCGTTTGATGTGGTGTTGCTTGGCATGGGGGCGGATGGGCATTTTGCGTCCCTGTTCCCCGATATGTTGGATGATGCCGAGGCATTTAGCCTTGATGCGCCGCCGCAGATTTTATACCCCGAAGCGCGCGGCAATCCGTGCCTGCCCCGTATTAGTATGAACCTATCTATGCTCACGAATAGCGAGGCGGTGTTTTTGCTAATCAAGGGCGATGCGAAAATGGCGGTGGTCAAAACGGCACTAGAAGCCGCAACGCAACGCTATCCTGTCGGTGTGCTGTTAGCCCAGAGCAGGGTGGCACTACAACTATGCTATATGGCTGAATGACGCCCCCAACACCGCGCAAATCCCTAGCACATAGATGATTTTCTTATGGCGCAGAATCAACAAATAATAACCCAAACACGCCAATAACAATACGAGGAGATTGATCGAATCAACGGCAGGACGCCATATATTGACTATGCCGAAAACCTCCTTATGCACTTGGCTAAACAGCACGTGTAGCCCGAACCAGATGGACAGGCTCAATATCACCCCCACCACCGCCGCCGTGATGGCTGATAGCGCGTTTTTTAAGCGCGGTTGCGCGGTGATCCACTCAATATAAGGCGCGCCGGCAAATATCCACAGAAAGCACGGAATAAACGTCACCCACAGCACCATAAGCGTTGCGCCCACTGCCAAGGCTAATCCGCCCACCTGAAACCCTGCCATAAATCCAACGAGCTGCGTCACTAAAATAAGCGGTCCCGGCGTGGTTTCCGCCAAGCCTAGCCCATCCATCATTTGTGCGGTGGTTAGCCATTCTAAATCAAACACCACCTCCTGCGACATATAGGCAAGCACCGCATAAGCCCCGCCAAAAGTCACCGTGGCAAGTTTTGAAAAGAATATCCCAAGCGCATACAAAAACCCCCACCCGGTCAACATACCAACAAGCATAAGCGGCAGAAACCACGCACCTAGCCCGAGGAGGGTCGTGCGTAAAGTTTGCGACAGCGGCACCGCATGCACTTGGCTTTTTGGGCTATCAGCATCGTGCGTGGCGGTAATAAAACCAAACAGCCCCGCCATGACCACGACAAGCGGATACGGTATTTCAAACACAAAAATGCTAATAAACGCCAACCCGGCAATAACCCAATGACTCACTTGCAAAAGCGCACGTTTTGACACCCGCAACAGCGCCTCAATGACAATAATTAACACCACCGCCTTAATCCCCAAAAACGCCGATTCCACCCAACCCGCATTGCCAAAATAAGCATAAAGAAGCCCCAACAAAAACATAACAACCGCCCCGGGCAGAACAAACAACAACCCCGCCAACAACCCGCCAATCATCCCATGCAACCGCCAACCAACATAGGTCGCAAGCTGCATAGCCTCCGGTCCCGGCAACAACATACAAAAACTCAACGCCCCAAGATATTGCTTCTCATTGAGCCATTGTTTTTCATCAACAAAAATCTTATGCATCAAAGCAATCTGCGCCGCCGGCCCGCCAAACGACAATACGCCAACTTTGAAGTAGGCGCGCACCGCTTCGTTGAGGCTTGGGGTGGGGGATTTTGAATTTGAATGGGACATATACTGCAATCTGCTTATGTGCTAGCGCGTAGGTTTGCTTTTTGTTGGTTTCTAGGCTACTTTACGAACATTACAGCAAAAAACAACCAATAATATAGAGGACACGGTGAAGCCACTACATACGAAAATCGCGCGGGTTTTGGAGCGGGTGCAGGAGCGTTCGGCTTCTACGCGCGCCGCTTATTTGGCGGATATTGAGGCGATGGATGCGGCGGCGGATTCTGACCGCGCTGCTATCGGCTGTTCCAATATGGCGCATGTGGCGGCGGCGGGGGGGCAGGATAAGGATGCTTTGCTTGGTCATGAGGGGCAAGCGGGGGGGCAAGCGGGTCAGGGTGATGCGCCTAAGCCTAACATTGCCATCATCACCGCCTATAATGATATGCTGTCGGCGCATCAGCCTTTTGAAAACTACCCTGCCCTCATCCGTGCTAGTGCTAGGGAAGTTGGGGCTACCGCGCAGGTTGCTGGCGGTGTTCCGGCTATGTGCGATGGGGTGACGCAAGGGCGGCCGGGGATGGAATTATCCCTGCCTAGCCGTGATATTATTGCCATGGCGACTGCCGTTGGGCTTTCGCATAATGTTTATGATGCGGCGTTGTGCCTTGGGGTTTGTGATAAAATTGTGCCGGGGTTGGTGATGGGCGCGCTGGCTTTTGGGCATTTGCCGGTGATTTTTGTGCCGGCAGGGCCGATGGAATCGGGCTTACCCAATGCCGAAAAAGCCCAAATCCGCAAACAATTTGCCAAAGGCGAAGTTGATCGCGCGACACTATTAAAAGCCGAAAGCGCCGCTTATCATAGTGCTGGCACTTGCACGTTTTACGGCACGGCGAATTCTAATCAGATGCTCATGGAAATCATGGGGCTACATTTACCCGGCGCCGCTTTTCAGCACCCGCATAGTGATTTGCGCCACGCCATGACAAGCAAAGCCGTGCATCAAGCCGTCGCTATCCATCGCCGTTCGGATAACCCGCGCCCTTTGGGGAAATTGCTGGATGCGCGTTCTTTTATCAATGCGATAATTGGGCTGCATGCGACGGGGGGTTCAACCAATCATACTTTGCATTTGCCGGCGATGGCGGCGGCGGCGGGGATTGATTTGCGTTGGGAAGATTTTGCCGACCTGTCCGAAATTATCCCGCTTTTGGCGCGGGTTTATCCGAACGGCACGGCGGATGTGAATCAGTTTCATGCGGCGGGGGGGGTTGGTTTTGTTATGCGGGTTTTGATGGAAGATGGGCTTTTGGATGGGAGCGCGGCGTCGGTTTTTGGTGAGAATCTAGCGGATTGCCTCGTTGAGCCGATTTTGTCGGGGAATGATATTGCTTGGCGTGATGCGCCTGATGCCTCGGCTGATGAGGCGATTTTGCGTCCCCTCGCGCGCCCGCATGCGCCTAGTGGCGGGTTGAAAGTTTTGGCGGGAAATCTAGGGCGCGCGGTGATAAAAATTTCTGCGGTAGAGGCAAGCCGTCATCGCATCACTGCCCCCGCGATCGTTTTTGATAATGAGGCAGGGGTCAAGGACGCTTACAAAAATGGCGCGCTGGAAAAAGATTGTGTCATTGTTGTGCGGGGGCAAGGTCCGCGCGCTTGCGGGATGCCTGAATTGCATAGTTTGACGCCGTTATTATCCACGCTCCAAGACAAGGGTTTTAAGGTGGCACTCGTGACTGATGGGCGGATGTCGGGGGCTTCGGGGGTTGTGCCTGCCGCGATTCATCTTTGTCCTGAATCTGTTGCTGGCGGGGCGATTGGGCAGATTGTTGATGGCGATATGATTACGCTTGATGCCGTGGCGGGGCGATTGGATGTTGATGCTGATTTATCGGTGCGCCCGACTAACACTAATTTTAATTCTAATAATTGTGGATTTGCGCGCCCATTGATGCGCGGGATGCGCCAACAAGCTAGCGATGCCGAATCTGGTGGCGGGGTCAATGTCCTTCATCAAATGAGGGGGCGCCAAATGGCAGGGGAAGATTGATGCAGATTGCGGATGTTATTGCGGCGGGCTGTGTCATGCCGGTTATCGTCATTGACAAGGCGCACGATGCGCCGGCGTTAGGCGAGGCGCTGTTGGAAGGCGGGATTCGCACGGCGGAGATTACCTTACGCACGGCATCGGCACTGGATGCGATCACGGCGATGGCGCAAGCATGCCCCGATTTGATGGTTGGTGCTGGCACGATGATGACGGCGGAACACGCACGGCAAGTGCGCGATGCGGGCGGGTGTTTTGCCGTGAGCCCCGGTGCGACGGATGCGTTGATTGCGGGCTGTGCGGCGGCGAAACTGCCCCTCCTCCCCGGCGCGAGTAGTGTTTCGGAAATGATGCAACTTGGTGAGAAAGGGTTTTCGCTATTGAAATTTTTCCCGGCAAGCGCGGCGGGGGGCGTGGATTTTATCAAGGCGCTCATCAGCCCGTTGCCACAATTTCAATTCTGTCCCACCGGCGGTATCAGTTTGGCAGACGCACCTGATTGGTTGGCGTTGGATAATGTGCCTTGTGTGGGCGGCAGCTGGATTGCCCCGCGTGATGTGATTGCTGAAAATAATTTTACCACGATTAAGCAGAACGCCATTACTGCCGCCGCACTGACAAAACAGCGGAGTTAAATGATGCGCCGAGATATTGAAAACGCCCTAAAATCCGCCGCTAAACGCCTCAAAAAAGTGCATTTGGCGGAGTTGATGCAGCTGCCATCGCGCACGGATTTCATGTTTCAATTTGAAGATTTGGAGCTTGATTGCACGCGCCAACCCCTTGATGCGGAAAGTCTATCTTTATTGTTGGAACTGGCGGAGAAGCGGGGTTTGGCGCGTTTTATGGATGCTATGTTTGCTGGTGAGGCTATCAATTTGAGCGAAAATAGACCGGTGGTGCATTGTGATTTACGTGCGCCCGCGCATCTACAATCGGACGCATTTAAAACCCTCTCCGCCTTTGCCGAAAAGGTGCGGGGCGACAAGAACATTACGGCGGTGGTGAATCTTGGTATTGGCGGTTCGGATTTAGGTCCGGCTATGGTGGCGCGGGCGTTGGCGGGGTATCACGATGGGGCGGATTGCCATTTTGTTGGCAATATCTGCCCTACGGATTTGCACGATGTGCTGGTGCAATGCGAGGCGCATAAGACGCTTTTTATCGTGACGTCAAAAACTTTTACTACGGCGGAAACGCTAACTAACGCTAAGCTTGCTAAGGCGTGGCTTGCGGATGCGGGTGTGGATTCTGCTGATGCTATGGTTGCTGTCACCGCTTATGAATCGCGGGCGCGGGATTGGGGGTTGGAGCAGGTTTTTTCTTTTGATGAAGGTGTCGGCGGGCGGTATGCGCTGTGGTCAGCGGTGGGTTTGGCGGTGATGGTGGCGATTGGGCGTGATAGATTTTGCGAAATGCTGGCAGGGGCGCATGCGATGGATTGCCATGTGAAAACTGCGGATTACGCGCAGAATCTTGCGGTGATTATGGGGTTGCTTCGGGTTTGGCACCGCGATTATTTGGGCGCGACTAGTTATGGTCTGATGCCCTATGACCAACGGCTTGCGCGCTTTCCGGCATGGGCGCAACAATTAGAGATGGAAAGCAACGGCAAGGGCGTTGACCGCAACGGCAAGCCCCTCCCCCACCCGGCGGCACCGCTAATCTGGGGCGCGGCGGGGACGAATAGCCAACACAGCTTTTTCCAATGGCTCCATCAGGGCGTTGAGTCTGTCCCCATTGACATTCTAATAGCCCGCCGCCCCGCCGAAGATTGGGGGGCGGCGTGGCAAGCCAGCCATAAAATGCTCGCCATCAATGCCGTTGCCCAAGCCGAATCCCTAGCCCTAGGTGCGCCCAACACAGACGAACCCCACCGCCATTTCCCCGGCAATCGCGCATCGCTGTTGTTGAGTTGGGATAAAACCACGCCCTACGCATTAGGGCGTTTGCTCGCGCTTTATGAGCATATCACCATCATTTCGGGCTTTATCTGGGGGGTGAATAGTTTTGACCAATGGGGCGTTGAACTCGGCAAGCAAATGGCGCACAACCTGCAATCAGGGCAAGGTTTAGATGCGTTCAGCCCGGCGGCGCGCAGATTCCTAAAACGCCTAAACCGCAGGATTTAGGCACATTTGGGGTTGATGTTTGCGGGAAGCATTAGAGGCTTGCATATTATTCTTTATTGTGATTTACTACACGAAAGCATCACTATGCCGTGAGGAGATTTTGATTTTTTCGTGCGGGTTTTCCGCATTTTTACTTAACACCACACTTTTTCCTAATGGAGAATTACTATGGCTCTACCTCAAATTCGTTACTTTACAAGCATCCACGGCGATGGATGGTATTATGTCCGCGACGATGGAACCGACCGCGTTAATATTGACCGCGAAGATGCTGGGCGCGGCCTGGTTGCTAGCCCGAACAGCAATGAAGCCTTGCGAATCATTCTTGATGACAATACGCCCGGTGGTGCGCTCAATGGTGGTGGTGGCAATGATGAATTTTACATTCATTATAATATCTTCAATATCGCCGGAGCAGCGCAGTTTCACATTAATGACCCTACAGGCGCAAACACGGTCATTTTTATGGAAGATTTTAGGGAAGTACGCTCCTCAACCGCCATTGATCATAGCATTAGGTTTAAGACCATTGCATTGCGCGCTGATGACCCCAATACTGCCGACATCACGATCACAGTAACGCGGGTTTTTTTGGGGAGGTCGCTCGAGGGCCAATATGTGAGAACCTCCACAGATTCAAGAGATATAACATTGACAGTCAGCAACGTTATAGCGCAACCCGGCACCAATGCTATCACGAAATTTCAGTTTGAAAGCGGTCCTTTGGCACAGCTTGGCGCTGTCACGGCACAACGGATAATAGATTATGTCACCCCCGAATTCACGGAAACGAGCTACGCTACTGAGATTTTGCGGAGCGATGTTTCGGCTGAAACGCCTATTCTCACGGTTTCTGGGACTGATGAAGATGGGGGGTTGCCGCTGTCCTATCACATCGTTGGGGGCAATGATCATGGCTATTTTGACATCAGAAGCAGGACGGGTGCGCTTGTTTTCAACCCCGATAATGTTGATGCGTTGAAATCTGATACGACGCGCCAACACACGCTCACCGTGCGTATTCATGATGGGGCAAATTTTTCCGATGTTGAGGTCGTCATCACGCTTACTTTGGAACAAATTCGTTATTTTCCATCGGGTGCCGACGGCGCCGGTTGGTATTACACCCTAGATACGGACAGCACAACGCCACGGGAGGCTGTAACTAGCCTAGACAATGTTGAAGCCGAGCGCATTATTATTGATACGAATACGCCTGCTGGTCTTTCCAATAAAGTCAATGGCGGCGGCGGTAATGATGTCTATTACATTGAACATAATGCCGTCACTGGCGTTGAGATTGATGACACGGCAGGCACAAACACAATCATGTTCGCCGCCGATAAAACCGAGGGCGGCACCACCACGAGCATCAGCGTTAAGGGCGTTGCATCCATCCCGCAACAGCCCCGTGATGTGGCGGTCACGCTCACCATAACCACCGATGATGGAAACGCCGCTTCCACACGCGATGTGCGGCTTATCGCGCATAATGTTGAGGCAAACCTTACTGGTGCTGTCACGCGCTTTGCTTTTGAGGGCGGTGATGTTGCCGGGCGTGTTTTCACTGCTGATGAACTCAGGGATTATGCGTCAGGCACCCCTACTTTCGCACAGGAAAGCTATTCTGTTGAAATTTCAGAAGATAGGGATATTTCAGCCGACAATTCAGTTATCACCGTTTCTGCGTTTGATACCGACCTTGCTAGCGGTTCTACGCTGAGATATAGCATCACTAGGGCTGTCAATAATGTTGGTAATGCGGTTTCCATTTTTGATATTGATGAGGATAGTGGGGCGATTACCCTTAAATCTGGTGCAACACTGGATCGTGAAACGCACCCTTTCTATACGCTCACCGTGCAGGCTAGCGATGGCGCAAAACATTCCGATGTCCTAGTCACTGTTGATATAGGCGATGTGGATGAAGATCCCCATTCTTTTCATTTCCTTGACCGCGTATTTGATAGTATTAGGGAACAAACGATACCTCAGGAAGGGGGGCCTCTGAAGACGGCTATTCGTTTCACAATGAACGATGCCGATGACAAGGTCTTTACGGCTGACGATTTTGCCGTTCATCGTGTAAGATATATTGAAGGGGCTAATACGGATGTTGGCGTTGATGCGCGTTTTGATGTTGTCGCTGATGGGCTTGACGCTCACGGCAATATCATTTGGCGTGTGGTGGTGGTTCCCGGTGCTACGCTAGATTATGTTCTTGATTCTACTGTCTTTATATCAATCGTTGCCTATGATAATGGCGAGGCAGTTAGAACTGCTACCGGATCTGGCGTAGCTAACGCCACCAGAATCAGCGTTCCTACAAGTGGATTCGCTAATAGTAACCCGCAGGCGGAATTTGAAATTAGAAGCGATGGTGTTGTCAAACGCACACCAAGAGTTGAAGAAACATTGACCGTTTATGTTACGGCAGATGACTTTCCTCATGGCAATGGCACTTTGATGAGGCTCCCGCTCCCCGATGGCACCATCACTGGCGGTGCGACATTTCAATGGTATTACACCAGAGACGGCGTTACCGTCAAAATTGATGGTGCGACTTCATCCAGCTACACTTTAGGTGAGGAAACCATAGGCGCATGGGTCAGTGTTGATGTTCAATACACCGATGGCGGCGGACTTGGTAGAGAACCCATGAAAGAATACGCCCGCGCGACCTACGCTTACAGAATAGAAAAAGCAAACCAACCCCCGGAGCTCAGTTTTACTGGCACGGCGACAATCGCAGAAGGCACTTCTACTGTTGGGGGCATCAGATTTACAGCAAGCGACCCTGACCCTGTTCCCGGGGCCGCCGGTTTGATGTATAGCCTAGAGAATGCTCCAGCTGGCTGGAACATTGCTCCGTCCAACGGCGCAATTACATTCAACGGCACATTGGATTACGAAAACATCTCACCCGACCCCGCCAATGGCAACAAAAGGGGACAAGAACTCACCGTGCGCGTTACAGATGCAGGCGAAAAATATACCGAAGTCACGATTTTCGTTGAAGTCACCAATGCGGAAGAAGGACCAGCTACATTAAGGATTAACCTACCCACAGGCGACAATGCTGGCAGTCTGGACGGCGGCGAGAGATTGACGCTTAATCTCAGCCAAGATGACCCTGACGGCTATGCCACTAATACGCGTTATGTATATAGATGGTATCGGGTGGTTGATGGTGCGGAACAAGCAAATGCCATCCACACAGGCACAAGTTACGCCCTTAATCCCGCCCTTGATATCAGCACCGATACGAGCCGCGTGGATATTATCGTGCGTGGCACCTATAGAGATGGCTTTGGCAAAGACGAAACAGTGGAAGCGCGCATTAACTCTATCGGCAGAGATGTTGAAGCACGAATAGGATTTACGCCTAGTGTAGCCCGGGAGAGTCTGGCGGCCGGCAACAATGTAGCCCTTAATATCATCGCCGAAGACCCTAATGGCTATAAAGTAGGCGCGCCTGTTGTTTATGCATGGTATCGTGTGGTTAATGGCGTGGAAGGCGCAACGCCTATTGAAGCAACGAGCGGATTAACGATAACCGCCGCCACCGCCACCGCACTAGATAGAGACCCTAGAGGCGTTGGCATACGCGACCTTATCGCCGCTGATGTCAGTAGCACAAATACGCGGGTGGATTTGATCTTTCGCCTAACCTATACCGATGGTTATGGCAGGGAGGTCATGCTTGAAGAACGGCTGAATCATATCGGCATTACCGCACCAGCAACGAATACCGACCCCGTATTCGACGAAACAACAACATCATTTTACATTGATGAGGGAACGCACGACAATATAAAACTCCACACGGTTAGCGCATCCGACCCGGAAAAAGATTCGCTGACATTAAGCTTTGTGCGCACCCCCGCAGGCTATTCCCTTGTTGATAACGGCGATGGCACTGCCGATATTTTCTTCACTGGCACTATAGCCGCAGGGACGGCGGATGGCTTACTAATAGTGCGGGCACAAGACCTTGACGGCTACGTACAATTTCTAGACCTGACGATTCGAATCAATGAGTTGCCGACAATTACCGTCGCTGGCCGTGCTCAACTCCCTGAAAATACCGATTATTCCACCACCGCATTTCAAATTAGTGGGACGGGGCAATCGACCGCCCCCGTCATCATTACTGCCAGCGATGGCGATCGCGACACGCTGACTTATAGCCTAGCCGATGGCGCCCCAGCGGGTTTTAACATTGACCCAAACACCAGCATCATTACCTATAATGGTGGTGCGTTCAATTTTGAAGATTACGTCAGCACGAATGGCATCATCACGCTAGTGGTTGAAGTCGATGACGGCAGGGCAGAAACACCAACAACCCACGATGTTGAAGTGAAAATCACTAATGCCGAAGAAGGCCAAGCAGAAATCACCTTTAACAAAAATGCGCCATTCGTTGGTGAAGAATTGCAGATTCGTGTTACCAAAGATGACCCCGAAGGCAATGGCGACATCCGAGACGCCACTTCTGCGAGTTATAAATGGTATTCCAAAACAGGGAATGATGCCCCGGTACTCATTGATGGGGCGACTGGGGCAACATATATTGTGCCAGATGGTTCGGCAGGTAAGATATTCAGCGTTGAGATTACCTATACCGATGGTGGTGGATATGAAAATAGTGCTAATCCCGTTACTACGGCCACGACAACAGGAGCCGTGGATGGTACACTGACCCTAGATAGTCGCTTCTTTGATGGCGGCAATCAGATTCCTCTTGAGCTTGATGTGGACGATGCTTGGTCTCCTACTCATAATAATCTTCCCAAATACATCTTCGCACGTTATACTGGCGACCCAACTCTCACAGTCAGCTATATCAACAAAGCTGGAAGAGAAATAGAAGTTCCTATTATTCATAAAGATAGCCTTGCCGCCCAATTTGATGTTCCACCCTATTGGACAGGCTTTGATCTCACCTTTGATGGTAGGCGTGAGATTTCATTGGATTTTAATTCGATCTTTGGTCGTGCATGGTTTGATACTGGGAGCGATATTGATTCTGTTAGAAAAGGCCCGGCGGATACTTTATTGCCGACTGGCATACTACAAGATTTCACCATCACCGCAACCTATGGGGCAGCATCTAGAACAGTTGATTTCCAACTGCGCTTGGTTGATGACGATGATGCCATTAACACAGGCAACCCATTTGTGACGCAATCAGGTGGTGCATATAGAGAAAACTTAGCGGCGGACGAAGCCTTCCTTCAAGCCGACTCAACCGCCCCCGACTATGATGATGGCGCAAGGTCTGGCACGTTCTATATCAATGACTTTGATGAAGGTGATAGCTATACGCTTCAGGTGCGTATTGGCACTGAGGCGGTCACCGTTGAGGATGGCATGACCGAAACCATCACAACAAATCAAGGAACGTTCACAATCACCACTGACAGCAAGAAAGTTGATTGGACATACACCTATAAATCAGCCGATTTAGGCAATGGCGAAAGGCTGACCGATAGTGTTCAAATCACGGTTACCGATACATTGGAAAGCGGCACCTCAACAGCAACAAGAACGCCATTAAACTTCGCCTTACAAACGCACGCTGAAGGACCAGTATACACAGAAAGCGCATACAGTTTTGACGTGCCTGAGGGCATGACGAACGTAGGGACAATTACGTTATCAAGTAATTTTCCTACGGATTTTTCCATCACCGCCGGCAATGGTAACAATCTATTCGCCATTGGTGGAGACGGCGCGATTACGCTGAATAGGGCTTTGGATTTTGAAAGCGACACGCGCCAATATATGCTGACCGTTGAAGGCACCGACCGCAATGGCACGCTCCCCGTCCAAGTCACCATCAACCTTGAAAATGTCGATGAAAGCCGATCAACGTTCACAATCACCGGCGTCAGCGACACCGATAGCACGGATACCGACCTTGAAAATCTCGTTGAAGGTTGGACGCTAAGCGTAGCAGTGGATACCGCCGACGCCGAGGGGGTTAAGGGTTCAGTGCCACCCGTCTATCGTTGGTTCTATGCGAGCGACTCTGATGGTACTATCGGCACCGATAGCACGACTTACACCGTCACAGCGGCGGATGCGGGCGAGGTTATCGGCGTTGGCGTAACCTATACCGATAATAATGACGTGTCATTTGAAGTCACCACAATGCTAGATGCGGTCAATGAAGTCGGATACATAGTCCCAAATCCCGACGGCGAAAACACCATCACCATCCCCGGCACGCAAGGAATGGAAGTAGATGCTGGCGATGGCTCAGATACCATCACCAGCGGCACCGGTGACGACACCATTATCGGCGGGCTTGGGGATGATACCATTGATCTCGGCACTGGTGAAGACGAAGACACAGTCGTCTATACTATCGGCGGGCAAACCGCACAAGATGGCGGTGATGGCATTGCCAATTTTAAGCGTGGTCAAGATAAGTTCGTATTCTCATTGGAATCCAATACGGAAACTATGGCGCTAGAGGATATGGCAGACTTCATCAATTATATCAACAACGGAACGCCAGATGATATTTCAGATGACCAATTCTATGTGCTATTCGCCCTTGATTTACCAACCGACCCGGCAGAAGAGGTAGAGGTAAGAGGACTTTATCTGCACTTCAATGATAGCGTATTCTATAGTGGCGGGCGGATTTCCATGCCCATCGTTGTAATCCAGTTCTCTGAAAACCTAAGCAAAAAAGAAGTTGTTAATTTGTTTGGTGGAGAAATACAAGATCACGTACGGGGTGGTATTCTTACGAACCTAGACTACCTTGACGACTTGTTTGGCGGTGAAGATTCCGTCGGCTTCCAAGTTGATATGGTTTAACCTAAGCCGTAAGGGGGAGCATTCCTCTCCCCCTCGCCTTTTCGCCTTATTCCCGCTTGGCTTTTTAGCCCTCGGCGATGATGGGGTCTAGTGGGGGTGGGGTTTCATCCGGGTCGTAAGGGTCGTGTGCCTCTGATTGGCGGTTGGGGATTTTTGCTTCGCCATCTAGTTCACTATTTCGTGGTTTGCCATAGACTTTGATTTGCACTGTCACATCGGCATAAGGGTCATCGGTGTCAATGCCATCGCCGTCCGCATCGTAAATCCCCCGCACATTTAAGTTGTAGGTGATGAATTCATCGGGTTTATTATGAATTTGCCTGCCCGCATCAAAATAACCGCCGCTAGCGTGGGTAATGTCGCCTGTCGCAGAATCAATGGTGACGATATCAATGGTTTTGCTACCCTTGGTTTCTTGAAGGATGCTATTATTGCTCCCCGCCTTGATGCTTATGCTGTAGCCGTTATTCGCCGAACTGCCCGGGGCAAATTCGTAATGGATATTATCATTAGACACATCGCCAAAATATGGCTCTGTTGTGAAGATACTAGGTGCCGTTTCACCGAAATTAAACCCATAGCCATTGTTTTCGTGGAGACCTGAAACTGGCTCTACATATACATCCTTATCAAACACCACCGAATCGGCGAGCACTTCAGGGGCGTTGCCGTCAGCGACCGTATAGGTTACGCCATTATTGTCGGTGTATTCAACGACAACGCCATAGACCTTATCGGCGGTCGTTGTTGTCAGCGTATAGGTGTCGGAGGTGCCGACATGGATATATTCACGATTCGCACCATCAGGGTCTTGTGCGAACCAGCGATAGGTAATATCAACGGCGGTATCGGTGCCGTAAATATCGGGGCTTATTTCATACGCGCGCAGGGTTGCGCCCGGGGTGGCATAGCCCTCTATGGCATAGCCTGCCGTTGTTGATGTTATCACTTCATGATAATTGCCGGCGTTATCGGTGTAGGCGACCATGACCTCATAACTTGCGCCATTCGCTAAGTTAGTTACATCGTCCGGACCCAGAGGAACATCATGGTCAGCTTGGAACTTTCTATGCTCCTTTAAAATGGTTCCGCCTTCATAGTATATCTTCTCATCAATGTCATAGCTGAATTTGTAAGGGTCTTTGCCCTTTTCGTATTCGGTCCAAGTATAGACGTATCTGCCATCAATGCCGTCAGGGTCGGCAAATAGTTCCGTCAATTCAAGTCGCGCATTGTTATATTGATCTATTGTGAGCGCCAAGTCAAAGAGCGCATGCGGGGGCGGTGTTCCAGCAACCGAAATGACATAAGGCACATCGGCATACGGGTCATCGGCATCAACGCCATCGCCATCGGCATCGTAAATCCCCCGCACATTTATGGTGTAGGTTTTGGATTGCCTCGGGGTGAGCGCAAAATCGGTGGCGTCTAGATAGGTATCCCCGGCGTAGCTAATCGCCCCTGTATCCGTATTGATTTGAAGCAGATCAAAGGCTGTGCCGTCCTTTACTTCTTCAATGATGGTATTACCGCTACCCGCCTTGATGCGTAAGGTGTTGCCATTATCGGTTGTGCTACCCGGGGCGAATTGATAATCTATGTCATCATTAGACGCATCGCCAAAATACGGCGTTGGGTCAAAGCCGCTGAAATCCTCATCGGCGGCATCGTGACTGCTCGTGTCTGTGTATGTTGCCGCATCAAACACCACCGAATCGGCGATGACCTCATGGGCGTTGCCTTTTGCCGCCGTAAATGTGCCGCCGTTGGTGTTGGTGTATTCTACGACAACGCCATAGGTTTTAGCGGCATTTGTATCCGCCAAAACGTGGGTGGTGGAGGTATCATCGCCAATATACACACGATTCGCACCATCGGCGTCTTGTTCAAACCAGCGATATTTGATGGGGATGCTATCATCAATGTCGGCATAGTCGGTGTTGAGCCCATGGACTTCTAGTGTTGCGCCGGGGGTTGCTGTGCCTTCTAGTGTATATTCCGCCCTTGTTGTTACCCGCACATCATGCACATTGCCGTCGCCATCGGTGTAGGTAATATCTACAAAAAAGTACCCGCCTTCCGCTAGCTTTTCTGAGTGCCACTCGGTGGTCGCATAATCATCGCCGGCCGGGATGTAAGGCCTGCCTGTGCGTTGCTGGCTATAACCATCTTCGTGTAAAACAATGGGCGCCTGCCCTACTTCTTCAAAAAACCATCTATAACTATAAACCTCCACACGCGTGCCGCTAAAATAAGAATGTGTCGCCACAACGCCATCAGGGTCAGGGGTAATTTCCGTCACTTCAAAGAAATGCTCTAGACCGCCGATAGTGCTTCGTGCGAGTTCAAATGTGGATGTGCCGGTGACATCTACGACTATTGTATGCGTGAACACCTCATCTGTTTCGTCAGGCACACGCACCTCTAATTGTAGCTCCACGCCCCCACCTAACAATGCTACATCGCGCGTGTTGCCGGTGAATATCAACTCGCCAGCATCATTTAATTCAAACAAATCCTCATAAGCTGCACCTGTATTGACGAGTTCATACAAAACTTCATTATCCCTATGGCGTTTGCCTAGAGCCGCCGGAACCGAAACGCCGAGATTCAAATTGCCATCCAATTTATGCTCGCCAAGAACAAGGGTATCCGCATAGGTTTTGTCGCCACGATAGGCTGTATTGACCACGTGAGCATTGCCAGCGCCATCGGTATAGCTCACATCTACGCTAAAATACGAGCCTTCTTCTATCTGTTCGGCTTCCCGATTGTTTAATACATAATACCGTTCAGCTGGAAGGAAAACGTCAGGTCCAGTGTAATCAAAAGGAGGCACATACTCATCCTCATCCACAACGACTGGATTCGCCGCCCCGGGGTCGTGGCGATACCAAGTATAGACATATCTACCATTAACGCCATCAGGGTCTTCTTGGATGGGGCTCACGGTAAGTTGATAGGCATGGTGAGGACTAGCGAAATCAACACCGCGCCTAATGATAAATTCGGCAGAGCCATGGGTTTGTCCGTTGCCAGTAAGATAGATACCTTCATTCTGCACATCAATGGTGATTTCTGCGGCTAGTGTGTCGCCATTGGTTGCATGGCTGGCAACGGCATTCAACACATATTGATGCGTGGTTCTGCTTGCCAAGGTCGTATCAGCCGTGTAAGTGATTTCGCCAGTATCGGGATTGATTGAGAAGATTCCTGACGTCAGGCTACCACCGGCAAAGGCGTAGCTTACGTCCCCTGCCTCAGCTGAGATAACCGCGGCACTTGCTACGGCTGCGCCGGCGGTTTTAGCGCCCTCTGGCACCCAAAAGCGTTGCGGTCCCGCGTCCGCTTCCCATGACAGCGAATTATATTCGGTAATGGTGACATCAACATCATCGGTGGGTTGGGTGCCGTCGTCTAGCTCATCGGTTATGGTGATGGTTAGGGCGATGCCGTTCGCTTGTTCGTCTGCGGTTAGGCTGTCATAGTCAATGCTTTGTTCTGCCTTGAGGAATACCGCCAATGCGCCGTTGATTTCTTTTACTTCAAATTTGTCGGCTTCGGTGCCGGTGATGCTGAATTCGTGTTTGTTTGCCTCATCAATATCAACATCGGCGACACTGAGGCGGATGCCGGTGTCTGTGCCTTCTATTGGGGCGGGGCGGTCATCGCGCGTCCTGCCCGTATCGGTGGGGGCGGTCAAATCGGGTGCGTTGTTATTGACCAATTCGCCGACATTGATGGTAATGTCAGCCAGTTTTGTGAAGGTTCTGCCAGCATCGGTATAGGTGGCTTCAACGGTGAGGCTGTGTTCGGTGGCGGTGGCGTAATCCAATCCTGCACCATTTGCGAGGCTGATTGTGCCTGAATCCGCATTAATTTGAAATAAAGTTTCATCCGCACCAATGAGGGCGTAGGCTACATCATCTGCCTCACCATCATAAGTCGCTTGCACAGTTAAAAGCGCGCCTTCCCTGCTCTCCGCGATGAGGGGGGCGTAATCGTCCGCCCTTTCGGCAAATATCAACGTTTTGGCGGTGGCAGAGGTAGATCGGGGGTCATCGCCATCTTGGCTCGCCGCATCATTATAGGAAACGCGGAGCTGATAATCTGCGTAAAGATTTGCCGTGCCAATCGTGTAGGTTGCGCCGGTTGCGCCAGCGATTTCAACGCCATCAACTAGCCATTGATAGCGAATATCGGTCATGCCCCCATCAAGGTCAGGGGTTTCTAGCACCGCCCTGAGCGTTTCGCCATCACCAATAACACCCCGCACCGCATACACCGCATCGTCTTCATCGGCATTGCCTAGATTGATGAAGATTCTATGGGTGGCTGTATTGCCCGCATCCAATGACGTGTCGGTCGCCATAACCTCCAACACATAGCGTTTTTGTTGGTTGGAATCTTCATAATCCAGAGCCTCGGCTCCCATCATGGCACTGGCAAAACTGATGGCGCTTGTTTGTGCATCAATGGTGAACAGATTGTCAGGATTTTCGGTGAGTTCATAGCGGATATTAGCATTGGGATTGCGTGTCTCCGTGTTGGCTCGTGCCACAACATCACTCGTCCCATACGCGCCTTCAAGCACGGTGACTTCTTGCGTGTCATTCAGATGGAAAAACAATGTCGGGGTGGCTAGAAGCACCGATTCCTGATTCCCCGCACCATCGGTGTAAGTGATGGTGACGCGCAGTTGTGCGCCGCGATTCGCCACCGCATCTTGCTGTTCGGTGGTCATCAAATACCAATTTTGACTACCGCCAACGGTGCCCGGGGCAACGACGCGCCCCGCAAGCGCATCGGCGGGGGCGGGTATGTATTCCCATTGATAATTATAGACCCCCTCTATGCCTTCAGAATCAGGGGCGATTTCATCCACCACTTGCCGACGGAAAATGCGCACCTCATCACGATAATAGACATATTCCGCCTCAGTCGCCCAACCGAATATGGATTCGCCGGTGACATCCACGACGATTGTGTGCGTCAATATCTCGGTCGTATCATCGGGGGCGCGCACCTCTAATTGCAACTCCACGCTATCGCCGAGCAATGACGCATCGCGCGCGTTGCCCGTGAAAATGAGTTCATTGTCGGCATTTAGATAGAACAAACGCTCATAATGCGCGCCCGTATCAATGAGTTCATATTCAACATCGCCCCTGACTTCTTGGAACAAATCATTATACATCTTGCGCGTGCTGAAAGCGTAGTTAAAATTATGGTCGCTGGTGCGAAATCCTCGGCTCTCAACCGCCGGAACCGCATTGCCTAGATTCAAATTGCCGTCAAAATCGTCCGTCCCCACAACAATCGTATCCACATAGGTTTTGTCGCCAAGATAAGTGGCAGTGACCACGTGTTCATTGCCGGCGGTGTCGGTGTAGCTGACATCCACGCTAAAATATGAGCCTGCCTCTAAGCGTCCATTATTGTAGAGGCTTATTTCATAAAAATCGTCCGCCGGGACAAAGAACGGCCTCCCATTATAAGGATATATCGTGCGGTCTTCCTGCACAACGACCGGCGCCCGCCCGGGGTCGTGGCGATACCAAGTATAGGTATAGCCACCATTCACGCCATCAGGGTCGGGGGTGATTAAATTTAAATGAAGGTCATAGACTTCGTAACGTGATGTTGAGTAGCTATGAGGCTCGGCTACAACGTTAAATCTGGCGGCGCCATCGGAGTCGGGACTGCCATGCCCTTGCAGATGGATATGCTCATTCGCACCAAGCACGTTGAGATAGACCGCGCGTGAGGCGATGGTGCCGTCCCTATCTGTGACCTCAAGGCTGAATATGTCGGAAAAGGAATCGGCGGCATTCATGCTTTGCACATCATCATGGGCATTTTCAACCGCATAGACCCACTCCCCGCTTTCTAAATTGTAGGTGAAAGTGCCGTAATCTAGTGCTACGGTGTAGATGCCGTTCGCCTCGGTTACGCCCGCGCCTTCATTGATGGTGAAGGTCGCATCATAGGGCATTTTATCAATATTCACCACCCCGCGCGCATAGATATGGTCATTTTCTACGCGCTCATCTTCAACGACATAAGCGTGGAAATCACCGCTAAATTCGGCTTCATCCACATCGCGCACGACGATTTGCAAATCTATGAATTCGGAAAGGACGCCGCTTGCGCCGGGGGTGGCGTCTTTGACCGCGACTTGCAGATTGATGACCGCATCATAATATTCCGCCCCCATACCATAGAGATCAATCGTAGCACCGTAACTAACCGCCTCATAATCCAGCGTTGCGTCAGGCGCGCCATTCTCACCCTCTTTCAGTGCCAGAGCAAAAGTCCCGTCATTCGTTGGAACCATTTCAAAATAATCGGCAAATTCACCGCGGAACATCCATTCAGGGTTAAGCACCGTGCCAGAAATCCAAACACCGCCACTAATCGTATCACCTATACCATCGCTCGCACGGTCAAGGATGATGCCTCTATCTTGGGGGCGGTCATTTTCATAGACAATGCCCACAGGCGTGACCGGACCAAAACCATAATCCTTATCATTGAAAAGTTGTATCTGCGGGGCTTCTTTAACATCAATTTCCACATCAACATAGGTAGGGGCGTGGTCGTATCCTGCTGAGACCCGCACTTGTAGCGTGGTTATGCCGGTTGAAATTTCTGCGCGCTTGTCCTCATTTACATGAATCACCCCGCGATTGTTGATGAGATAAGGTCCATCGTAATTTCCTGCCGCATCGCCGACAATTTCAAACCGCACCGGCGCGCCGTTTTTTGAGATGGCGTTGATGATGCCGACATAGTTATCATGTTCGCCGACGATAAATTCCACCTGCACTTCGGGTTCATCGGCGTTCATATCCTCGTTCAAAATGACCACAGGATTGGGGCTTAACGTGGCATCTTCAACCGCCTCAACGACAGCAACCGCACCCTCAGCCAAATCGGTGTAATCTTCCGCCTCATCGTGTCCTAGCCCGGCTTCTTGTTTGGCTTTGTTGTCTGCTAGATATTTTGCCAAGCCTTGCACCACCTGAATCACCGGCGCACCGCTTGCGTCAAGGTAGCTTTGGGGCTGGAGGAGCGCATCGGCGATTTCTTCAATTTCTTCGGGAGTGTAAAAGCCGCCACCCTCATTAAGGATTCGCATCAACGCATCTTCCAAATCTTCGTTCGGGTCGTTCGCCGTCTGCACAATCAAATCGGTGATGGGGGAAGCAATGCTGTGCCGCCCATCTGCGCCGGGAACAGAACGATATTCGCCGTCAAGTTTCTGGTTAGTATCCGCATCAAACGCACCATCCAGAATCGCCATAAAGGGGCGTCCGTAAAGCTCATCAGGGATGCCATGCGCTAACCCACGCGAATCGGTGGTGAAGCCGTGAGGGTATTGCTCATCTTGGATCAAGATATCATCCGCATCAACGTTGCCATCGCCAGTCATATCAAAATAAATCCGCGCCTGTTGCACGGGGCTAGCATTGACGCTAACAGTGTTGCCACGAGCACCACCGCCGCCGCCATCAGAAAACAGATTATCCAAACTGCCGCAAGCAGCTAAAACCACGCCCGATATAGTCCAGACGCTAGCCGTGAAGCCCGATGATGTGGCGCGTTTTTTACGTGACGATTTATCGTTATCATCAATGAGATGGTTATTCCGATTAAGATCATTTGGCATAGTTAAGTCCCCTTTCCTGTGTATTGCAGTCAAGATTCATCAATATATTGTGTATTATATAGGATATATCGCAACAATCAACAAAAAAATAAAAAAAATTCCCCGCACCTAAATTCGCGCCCACGCCGCCGCGCCGTCCCTTTTAATTCGCGCCGTCCCTGCCCCTTTGCGGTTTAGGCATTGGGGTCGGTGTCTGGTATTGGCACTATGCCTGTTAGGGGGTCGTCGTGGTCTGGGGTTATTGGTGGGGCTGTTTGGAGTGTTGGGAGTGGGGATACGTTTATTGTTATGGTTTCGGTAAGGGCGTTGGTTATGGTGTTGCCGTTGCCTTGGTCGGTGGCGGTTACTTCAATTTCGTATTGGGTGTTGGCGGCCCATCTGCTGGTGGTTTTTAGGCTGATTTGTCCGGCGTTGTTTATGTTGAATAGTGCGGCGTCTGTGCCTCCTGTTATGGCGTAGGTGATTTCCCCTATGCCGGTTGCTGACACGGTTGCTAGGGTGTTTCCTGCTGTTTTTGTGCCTTCTATTTCGTCAAAATTTGTTAAGCCGAAGCGGACGGATGGGTCTTCAAAGCGGTCGGGGAGTTCGTTTAGGATGCGTAGATTGTTGTGGGCGGTGATGAGCATGCCGTTTTCGTCTTGAGCAGCAAAATAGTTTTTGAATAGCGTGTTGTCGGTTAGGAATTCTTCAGCGTCTAGTGGTGCCTCGCCTGTTGGTCCTATTTTGTCTCGGGCGAATCCTACATAGTGTTGGGCGTAGTCTTCCCAATAGATGTTTAGGCGTAGGACAATTTCTTCGACGTAATTGATGGTTAAGGCTTTTTCGCCGCCTAAGTGGATTTCCACGCCAGTTAACAGATAATGCTTTCTAAACAGCCCTGTTGGGGTGTGTTTATCCACCATATCGGTAATCGGTTTAATCCGCACCATCCCGCCGGCGGTGCCTAGATTCGCCGCGCTCATGAAATCATCTAGGCTTATGGGGGTTGCGCCGTCTGTGTCTACTAGGAATAGCCTGTCTTCGCCGGGGCGGAAATTGTTTATGGTTTCGTGTCCGTCGGTTGCTTCAAAGCCTCCATCGGCTGAATTTATGCGGTAATAGATGGTTTCAAAATCACCTTCGTCGGTGGAAAGGGTGATGGTGTCGTCGCCGCTTTGTCCGCCCCAGATGTGGTCGTTGCCGCCTTTGCCGTTGATGGTTTCTGTGGCTAGCCCGCCTTGCACGGTGTCGGTGGCGGTGGAGCCTATTACGCCGGTGACGGGGGCTTCTATGGTTAGGGAGGCGGTGGTTTTTTTGCCTACGCCATCGGTGTGGCTGATGGTGACGCCATAATTCATGCCTTCGGGGAGGGCGTGTCCTCTGATGTCTAGGTTTGATGCGCTGGTGTCGGCAATGTCAAATAGGTCACGCCTGACGCCGCTATCGGTGATGCTATACCATTCATAATTGACGACACGCACGCCATCGGGGTCGGGGCGGGTTGTGTTGACGAGCAGATGGGTTGCATCGGGGTTCACCGTCAGGCTAAATTGTGCCGGAAGGTCGCCGTTGGGGTCAAAATCGGGGCTAGGCACATGCACATCAAATATGGCTTTGGTGACTTTTCCGTTGATTTGGTCATTAATCCATAATTCACCGATGACCATAATGAGAAAATCATCATCCGTGGTGCGTGTGCCTCTTGTGTGATAGAAGGCGACGTTATCATTGGTGTTGGTGTCTTCACCCGCACCTAATAATTCCAGTGGATACCTAACATACTCCCTTGAACCTGTAATATCGCTATTATCAATGAGGGTTTTGAGCGATGTGCCGGGTTTGGCGTCGGCTGAATCATCCCAACGGATATTGAGGAATTCTTGCAAACGCGCCAGCCATTCCGCTTCGTTGGTAATGGTATCAAGTATGGCTTTTTGTTCTGCGGTGACATGGACGCGCAAATGATTTTCTCGATGGCTTTCATCATGTTGGACATCATTATATCTAAACTCCGCTATAATATCGGTATTACCCTCCAGCTCCCGCGTATCAAGGTAATAGGTAGCAAGCGAGACGTACTGATTAGTCGCAGCCGAAACTTTAGGTGACCCGGGCGCCGCGATGCCCCGCAAGAAATCAATGCCATCACCGCCATAGATAATCCCCCCTAGTTCTTCTGGAATATCTCTGGTGACATCAAGGCGCGAACCAACTCCAGACGCTAGATAGTCATCCCCATGCCCGCCAAAAATGTGGTCTATCCCGCGTCCGCCTCGGATGAAATCATTGCCCGCCCCGCCATAGATAAGGTCATCATGTGTATGCCCTGTTGGAATTCCTACGCTATCCTCATAGGCATCGCCGATAAGCGTGTCATTGCCAGCCCCGCCGTGGATGATGTCATCGCCTTGATGCCCATAAATGGTCTCATGACCGCCCATGCCATAAATGATGTCATCACCATAGAAACCATAAAAATTATCCGTGCCATCACCGCCGATTAAAACATCTGGATCAAATGAGCCGAGTTTCATTTGAACCCCGACGATAATTTTTATCGTGCGGATATCTTTCCTTATCGTGTGGTTATTAAGAAATACAATACTCAGGATCTCAATACCAGTCCTGAGTTCTGTTTTATATAAAGGCGTGCCTCCCGTCCAGTGGAGTTTGAAACCAGTCGGATCACCCCCCCCTCCCGATTCAGTTGCCCTTAGAGGTATGCGTGGGATGTCAGGATCGTCCCCGTCAGGAAACTTCCCGCGACCGTCAACATGATTGCCGTCATTGCCGGCGATATACGGATTAACATGCGCATCCACTAGGTTAACCACGATTCGGTCGCCCTCCCTATCTTGAAAAACTGGAATCTCCATATGATGCCCCGGGCGTCTGTGCCCCACATCTATCACGTAATAGTTAGCACCCGGCCCCTCCTCAAGATCCCAGGAGGCATTATCAATCCCGACCCCGGGATCAATATCAACCCCGCCAAGAGCCACATTCCGCGACGTAAAGAAACTCTGAGGCACATGAAAAATATCACTCCCATTCCCGCCCTCAAGTCTGTCATCGCCAAGACCCGCATAAAGAATATCATTCCCTTTCCCGCCATTAATTTTGTCGTCGCCTGCCCCGCCATAAAGAATATCATTCCCATTCCCGCCCCTAATATTCTCATCATGATCCAAACCAATAATCAAATCAGCACCGCCATTGCCATTGATGTCAGTCTTACGCGGTGCGCCGTTAATCACATCATCGCCATCCGTGCCTGCAATTACAGGATTAAGAATCCTGCCAGCATCATCA
Organism: uncultured Alphaproteobacteria bacterium; assembly: GCA_958431225.1. GTDB lineage: Bacteria > Pseudomonadota > Alphaproteobacteria > Puniceispirillales > UBA1172 > UBA12202. Next base: position 25,704 of record OY288107.1, read on the forward strand.
ATGAAGCGGAATGTATCATAGGTGGGCAGGTTTGAACCCGCATCAATGTAGGACACGGTAACCCTAATTATCGTGCCTGAATCCTCGGGCACCGTGTCATAGGTGGCAGAATTTGTGCCTATATTCACAACATTCCCATTCGCATCGGTGCGTGTCCAACTATAAATCTCACTGCCAGCGACAATGCCATCGGGGTCTTCGCGTGTTCTCGTCACGCGCAAGGTTTCCTCAAATGGCGCTGTTGGAATCACCGAAAATTCATACGCCGCACTGCCCTCATCTACATTGCCTAATTCAACACGGACGGGCGTGCTATGGATGACCGAAACCGCATCATTGACGCCGAATACCACCACATCGCCCCTAAACGGTTGCCCATCGGCATCGGTGCGGGTTGGGGCGGTTTCGTAATCATATATATCGCCCTTATGCCACAACACATCATCCACAAGATAGAACTGATGGATGGCGGCGTTGAATGCGACGCCATTGACGCTGATGATGGAATAGGTCAATGCCTTGCCCGTCCCGCCAGTAGCCCGCAAATTCCCCAATGCCAAAGGAGCACCGCCAGCATTTTCAAGCACTATGCCCCCGAGAATCCGCCACTGAATCGGCTCGGGTGAAAAACGCAACGGCGAATCTACAATGGCAAAATTGATGGAACCTAACTCCTCCGCACGATTGACGCCATCATCCACGTAATAGGTCAGGGCGACCGATTGTTCGGTGAAATAAAATACCGGTTGGAATGATTTTAGAAATAACTCCCAAACGCCATTGCCTTGGTTGCGGAATTCAAAGCGGTTGTCATTGAGCCCAAAGGTGAATTCGTTGTTGGTATCCCTGTCGGTGATGGTGATGCTATAACCGGTGCTGACATCCTCACGATTGCCATCGCCATCGGTGCCGGTGAATGTGAGGGTCGCACCCATCGGGGCTGAGGTCGTATAGGTCGGCACAATATCATTAACATCGCCCACCGCAACCCTCAATGTATGCGTGGCTATTTGTGCCGGGGTGCCGCCATCGGTGGCGGTGATGGTTAATAGGTATTTTGAAATGTTGTCAAAATTTAGAGATTTGCCCGCCGCAACGCTAATACCGCCATTGTCATCAATGGTGAAAACATCGCCTAAATTGCCAGATGTGATTTCATAACTTACATCATTATTCGGGGAGGTGCCATCAGCATCAGTGGTTGAAAGCGTCGCAAATACGCCATCAATAGAAGTGCGGTCGGCATAAATGAAAACGTCCGAGGTGAATTCATCGGGTAGGGCATCAATGATTTTTAAATCATTGACATAGGCTTTCAGCAGGGTGTTATCACGCAAACGCGGACCAACATCCCGCACATAGATATATTCACGATATTGACCACTAATTGTGCCCTCTAGCGTGCCAAGGAAGGGTTGGGATTCGGTTGAAAAACGCTCGGCACCACGAAAGGCAGGTTGGCTATCTTCGGCAAAATTAAGCGTCAGGGCTTTGGTGCCAGAAATGTAAATGTTTATCCCGCCTAAATTGCTCATGACCGTGCCTTCAATTCGGACAAAAATCGGTTCAAGATATAATTTGCCATCATTGGTCTTTGTCGTGCCAAGACGCGCATCGGACAAGAAATCATCCAAATCAATCGTAGAGGCGTCCGTATCAACTAAAATCAGATTGTCCTCATTATAGCGGAAATCATTGACGATAACCGTGCGATCCTGCGTTGCCTGCAAACCATCGCCGCTTGAGCTGAAGCGGTAATAGATGGTCTCCGCACTGCCTCTGGCTTCGGCAAGGTTGATGGTCTCATCGCCCGGCACCGCCCAAGTCTTCCCAATAAGAACGCCAGCCTGCGTATACTCGTCAATGACCCTATCGCCCCCCCCGCCCCAAATGTGGTCATCGCCCCTGCCGCTATTAATCGTATCACCGCCAGCACCGCCATTGATGTATTCATCCGCACCCGTGCCCATGAGCGTATCAGCATCCTCAGTGCCGATAAGTGCCGCACCAACCCCCGCCGCCGTTTGCACCGCACCAAATACCGGCTTATGCTCATTGACGTCATTGATACGGATAGTGACGGTGGCGATATCCGTGTCATTCGGCGATGGCGTGCCTAGGCCGCCTCCCGTCTCAGTAGCGGTGATGGTTAGGGTGTATTCTGTGGTGTCGCTTTCATAATCCAACTCCTGCCTGAGGTGGAGGGTGCCATCTCCATTAATGTAGAATAGATTTGCATCATTGCCTCTGATGATGCTATAGCCAATCGATGACGGCGAGCCTGAACTGTCGCTGCTTGTCGCCTCCAATGTTGCTACTAGGCCTTTGGTATTTTCATCTATGTGTTTGACCTGACTGCCCTTGCCGGCGGCGAAGCCCACCGATGAAGCAGCCGAAACCAAGAACCTAACCGAACCTGTATCCGTCGCCGTATTCTTACCATCACTGACGCTATAGGTAAGGTCGATTCTTTCTGCGCCGATGGCTTGATTCTTTTTGAGGAATAACGCCCACACGCCATTGCCTTGGTCTTGGAATTCAAAACGGTCGCCGCCGCCGCTAACAGGAACGGCGAAATTATTGACGCTATCGGCATCCGTGATCGTAATGCTATAACCGATGGCGAAGTCGGTGGCATGCCCGCTTGTCGCATTCAGGGAAGCGGTGCCAGCAGTCGTGTAAGTGGGGACAATATCATTAGCATCGGTGACCGTAATGGCGATATTATGTGCCACTAGACGCGACGGGGTGCCGCCATCATAGGCATGGATGGCTAGGTTGTATTTGGTGGTGGTTTCGTAATCTAGTGTCTTGCCTGTCGCCACGCTAAGCGCGCCAGTCATCTCATTAATGGTGAAAACACCGCCCACATTGCCACTAAAGATTTTATAGCGCACTTCATTATTCGGGGCAGTGCCATCGGCGTCAACCGCCGTAATCGTGGCAAATGCCGCATCCGCATCGGTGAGGGATTCAGAAATTTCTACGCTTGTCGGGCTTGCGACCAATACCGGGGCAAAATTGTTGATATCGCGCACATTGATGATAATATCGCCAGTTTGGTAAGCGTCATTGACGCCATCATCTGCGGTGACCCGTAGCGTGATTTGTGTTTCGGTTTCGTATTCCAAAATCTCATTAGCTTTGAGATGGACATGCCATTCGGTATTAAACTGCCCACGCACGACTTCAAAGCGATTGCCGGCATCGCCTTGCACCGAGAAATGATGCGGTTCTAGGTCAGGGATGATCCCCGCTTCCTGCGAGCTAAGGATTAGCGTCACCCCCGCATATACCGATTCATCGGCAGGGGTGGGTTGCTCATCAATCGTGTAAGTGCTCGCTTGATTGGAACGCGTCAGAATCGGGGCGGTATCATTGACATCGGTGATGGTGAGCACCACCGGGATGGCATTACTATCATTTGCGCCATCAGTGGCTATGACGGACAGCAGAATGGCATCGTTTTCATCCAAGCCTGTTTCGGTTTCATAATCAATCGTCATGCCGGCTTTCAATTTGAGCGTCCAAACATCTTCCACCAGTGCGACCTCAAATTTGCCCGCCAGTGCCTCCTGTGCGGCAGTAGGGGCATCAGCACCAGCCATAACGCGGAATTCAAATTCGTTGTTCGTATCTATATCTTCAATGCTGAATGTGAGCGTGGTTAGGAGTTCGGGGGTTTCCGCATTATTGTTTTCAGCAAAATCTACCTCCGTAATGCCGCCAATAGTCTCATCGCCAATAGTATCATCGCCAATCACCGCTATCACCGGGGCAATATCGTTAGAATCCTCAATGCCGATGGTGATCATATACGTGTCTTGCATAGTCGGGGTGCCGCTATCGGTGGCGGTGATGGTTAGCGTGTAGCTAGTGGTGGTTTCAAAATCTAGATTTTTGCCCGCCGCCACACTAATGCCGCCAGCATCATCAATGGTGAATACACCGTCCGTATTGCCCGTAATGATTTCATAATGCACCGTATTATTGAGGGGCGTAGCATCGAAATCCTTGGCAGGACGCATCACAAATGCACCATCAGCGTTGGTGCGCGCCTCGGGAATAAACACGTCCGTGGTGAAACCCGCAGGCATGTCAGCATCATCAATAATCTGCAAATCAGCAACATAAGCATGGAGTAAGGTGTTGTCATTTAATTGCGGGGAATAAAGACCAAGATAACTACCAACAGCTGCGTTAATGAGTTTGCCAAAGAACGGCTCGCCTGCTTTTGTCCAGCGCTCGTCTGTGCCACGCACCTCAATAGCCTCGTAAAAATTTATGGTTAGGGATTCGGTGGCGTTAATCCAAATCTTTATCCCTGTCAATGTGATAACCGGAAGGGCAGTTCTGTCCATAATCACTTCAAGATTCAATTTGCCGTCAGCAATCACATTTTCATCAGCATCGCGTGTGCCAACATTCGCATCAGCCAAGAATTCGTCTAGGGTGATGACGCTCGCATCGGTATCAACGAAAACTAGCTTATCTTCATAATAGCGGAAATTATTGACGGTCACCGTGCCATCTTCCGCCCGCAAACCGGCATCGGTTGAGCTGATGCGGTAATAGATGGTTTCGGTGCTACCCTGCCTGTTCGGTAGCGTGATGGTGTCAGCACCAGCAGTCCCGCCCCAGAGATGGTCATCACCGCCGCCACCATTAATCTCATCATTGCCCGCCCCGCCATCTATGTATTCAATAGTATCAGCAGTGCCAGTTAGCGCGGTGGTGTCGGCGTCATTGCCATCCGTGCCGACAATACCACGATTCAATCCGTCCTCCAGTGTCAATGGGTCTAATATCGGTGGATGATCATTGATATCACTCAAAAGAACCATAACGGTGGCGGTGTTCGTGGCACCTGATGTGTGGGTGGCAGTGATGGTTAGGGCGAATTCTGTTAGACCACCGGTCACTTGTTCAAATTCATAATCCAAGGTCCGCGTGATCCTGAGCGCGCCGGTGTTGGCATTAATGGCGAATAGATTGCCGCTAGGATTGCCGTCAGTGATGGCATAACTTATCGTCCCGCCTGTATCGGTGCTTGTCGCCTCTAAGTTTGCCAAGGTGGCGGGGACATCATTTTCATTTATGCGTATGGTTTGACTGCCCCTGTTCTCGGTAAAGATTACTGTTGAATGGATAACCCGCACCGTGCTTGTCGCCCCGCCCCCGATTTCAACGTCAATTGTATCCTTATAGCTAACATCAACACCATGCCGCAACGCCGCATCAGCCGAGTCAGGTTTGTAAGTTGCTGAATTAGTGCCAACTTCGGTTTCAGTGTCGTCCGCGTTAATTCTAAACCAGCTATAACTAGCCACGCCAACAATGCCATCGGGGTCTTCCTTGCCCGGCACAAGCGCAACCTCCAAAGTGCCATCTTGTTTTTTCGTGATCGCATATTCCGCCTTGCCTTCGGTGACGGTGATTTCTACCCGCTGTGCGTCAAAACTTTCAACGGGTGTGCCAGCAACGTCTTTCACCTCAGAAAAGAATATATTGAACGCAAAAACCCCGTGGGTGTCGTGGTCTAATAGCGCATTTTCTTTGATGAATAATTGGAATGTGCCTAATCCATTGCTCGTCACTTCAAATAAATCGCTATATGCGCCTTGGATTGTTGCCGTTGCGCCCTTTAGCGATTGCATTGTTAGGATGCTTTGGGCTAGCGGATTTGCCCCGCCTTTATGTTCGGTGATTTCAAGCTGATGTACGGCGGCGGTTGGTTTTTCGTCCGTGCTCAGGATTTCAAACATATCCAAACTTGGTTGGCGCACTATACTCGCTAAGCCGAAGCCGAAACTGAACAACACCGTATGGAAATCCTCTATCACCATCAAATGATTGGTGCCGGCGGCGTTCAAAATATGGAGATTATCAATAGCTGGGTTATCGGCGGCATCACGGTGTATCGTCGTTGATGAATGAACCCGCCTGAAACTGATGCCCAGGGCGGTTTGTAATTCCTCCAGGGTCGTGATGGCAGATGGGTCATCAACATAAACACGGATGCGGTCATATTGTTGATGTTCATGTCCATGTGTAAAATCTGCCACAATATCAACATTGACATTGTTAAAGGCGGCACCATCAATATCCAGCACATAAACATCCGAGCCAGCACCGCCCCAAAATATGTCAACACCTTTGCTGACATAGAATACATCATTCCAACCTTCGCCATGCAAAACATCATTACCGCTAAGCCCATAGAACGCATCATTGCCGGTGCTCGGGGCAGTGGCGGTATTCGCCTTATGGTCGCCAATATAGATATTTTGGATATCCGCCGTTAACGTGGTTTGCGGGGTCGGGGCCTTGTCAATGGGGGTCACATGTACCGATTTATCAAAATTATAGCCAATGACGCTTGTCCGCACATCAGTGCCATCGGTGTAGGTGATGATGACCCCGTAATTGCCATTGACATCTGCCCCGCCCGGGAGCGTGTAAATGTTGGTGTTTGTGGTTGCTAGCACGTCTCCGGTGTCGTGGTTGAACCATTGGTATCTCGTCGTCGTTCCGGCTTTGATGCCATCGGGGTCGGGGGTGTCTATTGATGCGGTTAGTAGCCTGTCGCTTTGGGTGATGCTGTATTCTGCCGCTACGCCTGTTGCTTCTGCCACCGCTATATTGACCTCGTGCGTTGCCGAGGTCCGAGGCGGTGTGCCTCCATCGCTGGCTTGTATGGTGAGCGTGTAAATGGCTCGGATATCATAATCTAGGATTCTGCCCGCCGCTACACTAATGCCGCCATTGGCATCAATGGTGAAAATATCGTCTAAATTGCCGTCAATGATTTCATAGCGTAGCGCATTATTCGGGGCAGAGCCATCGGCATCGGTGGCGGCGATGGTTCTAAATGCCCCATCCGCCGCCGTGTGTGCTTCGGCAACCGTTGTTGTTGTCGATCTAGCGGGGAATGTTGGTGTGTGTTCGTTTAGGTCAATCACATTGAGAGTAATCGTGGCGGTTGCGGTGTCGCCAAAATGCGTGCCGTGAATTTTATTGCCGCCATTGGTAGCCACCACCTTGAGCGTATAGGCGTTGGGTTTGTTGTCTTCAAAATCAAAATTCGTGTCGGCATTATAGGTGATGATGCCAGAATCCGCATCAATGCTGAATAATCCTGAAGTAAGACCGCCGCCCTCAAAGGCATAGGTAATAATCGTCCCCGGTGCAAGCGCAACCGCCTCAACGACTGCCAATGTCGTCCCTACCGTCCGCATCTCGCCATCATCCACCTTTATGGATTGGCTACCCTTGCCCTCGGTGAAACGCACCGATGTTTCGACAACCCGAACATTGACGGAGCCAGATTTCATCATACCATTGCCATCCACCGCATCATTCATGCCATCATTCAGCTGATAGGTAAGCATGATGTCCCCTGCCGCAAGATCAATCACTCTATCGGGTATGAGGAACAGCTCCCAAACGCCATTGCCTTGGTCGCGGAATTCAAACCGATATGAATCGCTAAGATTAAAGGTGAAATTATTGTTGGTATCGGCGTCGTCAATGGTGATGCTATAACCTGTTTGGATGCGGAAATTATGCCCATGCACACCCGTCATCCTAACCATAGCCTCGCCGGATTCGGTATAGGTGGGGGCGATATCATTGACATCGGTGAGGTTGATGGTGAGCGTATGTTTGCGCGCATCTGGCGTTTCCATGAAATCCACCCCGCCGCCATCTCTTGCGACAATTTCTAGCGTGTAGCTAGCGGGGGCGGTGTCGTAATCTAGCGTCTGCCCGGCGTTTAGGCTGACCTCGCCATCTTCATTGATGGAAAATATACCCAAGCCAGTGCCGCCGGAGATGCGATAGCCCGTCACCTCATTATTCGGGCTAGTGCCGTCTCGGTCGGCGGCACTCACCCTTGTAATGACGCCATCCGCCGCCGTGTGCGATTCTAGCACCGTTGCAGAACTAGCCCCTCGGGGGAATAAGGGCGCATGGTCATTGACATCCTGCACATTGACGATGATGGTTGCCGTGGCGGTGTGGTCATTACTCTTATCGGTGGCGACTATATTGAGCGTATAGCTGTTGGGGTTGGCATCTTCATAATCAAATGTTGTGTCGGCACCATAGAAAATCACGCCGGTGTCTTCGTTAATGCTGAAAAGCCCTGAAATCAGGCTACCGCCCAAAAAGGCGTATTTAATCGGACCCGATGCCGTTGAGGTTGCTTCAACCATTGCCAATACATCGCCCACATCATTTTCCACGCCTTCCTTGATGTCAGAAATGGAACGGCTGCCCTTGCCGGCCTCAAACGTCACCGTTGAGGTCAATTCTGTGATGGTGACGGGGACGGCGGGCGTGGTGTGGCTTGTGCCATCGGTGAGGCGGTCGGTTAGCGTGATGTTTAGGGTAATTTCGCCCCCGGATATGGCGGAAAAATCTATGCCCGTCTCGCCGACAAAATAAAGCCCCCATTCCCTGTGTGCGCCTACATTTTCTTGGCGCACGGCGAATTTAGCGTTTTCGGTGCCGGTGATGGTGAAACTATCGGGGGTATAGGCGTTGGTTGCTGTGCCATCGGCATCGGTGAGGATGAGGCGGATGCCGGTATCTGTGCCGCCCAAAAGTGCCGCTGTGCCATCCCTAACACTGCCAGCGGCGACAGATGCCGTCAAACTTGGGGTGACATCATTGACATCCATGAGGTTGAGGGTAAAGGAGGCTTGTCCAGATTTGCCGCCGCTATCTCTATCTTCGGCAATGACCGAAATTTGGTGTTGGGCTTGGGTTTCATAATTTAGGGATTGCCCTTGGGCGAGCGTGATTGCGCCCGAGGTCGGGTCAATTTCAAAGAGCGTGCTAGACGCTTGGGCGATTGAATATCTGATCGTATCGCCACGATCATCATCGGTGGCACGCACGGTTTTAATCACGTAATCATCGCCGATATTTTCGGCGACATTATCCACTTGCACCGAAGAACTAGCGGCAAATGTGGGGGCGTGTTCGTTGATGTTGGTGATGGCAATATTGACCTCAATATCACTGATGGCGGTATTGCCGGCGATATTAGTGCGCGCCTCAACATTTAGGGTGTAGGAATATGGGGCGGTGTCATAATCTAGGCTTCTGCCCGATACGAGAGAGATAACCGCATTGCCCGCATCATCTTTCACGAGCTCAAACAGACCATCAACATTGCCGGCAGTGATGCGATAACTGACTTCCGCCTCGGCTGCGACGGTTGAGGTCGCCTTGAATGTTACCAACGGCGTTTCATCGCCGACATTTTCAGGATGCGTTCTGTCCAATGTGCCGGTGATAGTAAAATCTGTTGCATCAAGCACATCAATGTAGAAATCCCATGTCGTGGAGGTGTTGCCGTCATCGTCGGATACGTTGACCGCAAGATCTAACCTTTTATTTCCGGAATCCTCGGGGGCGGGTAGGTCGTTGTCTTCATAGTCTAGGCTCACGCCATCCCTTAATTTAATTTCCCATGTATTGCTAGTGCCGTCTCTTACGGCTTCAAACAAGCGCGCGAATTTATCGTCAGTGTCATTGCGGGCGGTGATGGTGAAACTATCGGGGTCAATGTCGCTCGTGTCAGGGGTTCTGCCGGTCGTGGAAATGGTCGTGTCGGGGTCGGTGACGGTAAAGCGTAGCCCTGTATAGGCGGCTACTTCATTTTCCGTTATTGTCGCCACATTGTATCTGAGATGCGAATTCAAGGTTGGTGTTGATTCAGGGTCTTGATTGAGTATGGTGATGCGGATGTTTTCAAATCGGTTGGATAGCGATTGCGCGCTCTCATTTCCAGCATCATCAACCACCTTCACCCGTAGCAAGATGTTGCGCGTTTGTGAGGTGGTTATTGCCAAGCCCGGTGCTTCATAGTCTAAAGATACTCCATCTTTTAATTTCAATCGCCAAATGTCGCTATCGCCGGAACGTACGAATTCAAAATAATCAGCATACGATTCATGCGTGTGCGTACGTGTAGTGATAACAAAATTACTCGATTTAAGGTCGCCTTGAACGCCGGGGGTAGTCTCATCGGTAACGGTCATAGTAGCCGATGTAACCACACCAAGCTTATTTTCCGTTACATACGCAATATTTTGGAAATTTGTCGAAAGAATGCGCGGTGCGATCTCATCAACATTTTCCACGCGGATATCAATATCGCGTATGATTGATGCGTTGCCATCAGGGTCGGTCACTCTGACCGCGAAATGCAGGATTCTGTCATCGGGCATATCGGTGTCTTCATAATCTAGGCTCATGAGATCCCGCAATTTCCATGTCCAAGTATCGGGAGTGTCGCCTTCTGCGAGATCAAACATGGTAAGGAATTTTGCGTTAGTGCCGTCGCGGGTGGTGATGTCAAAACTATCGCGGTCAATATCCGTCGTATCAGCGGTGGCGGTGTAGGAAATGGTCGTGTCGGGGTCGGTCAGGGTAAAGATAATCCCCGAATCCACGCCAGCGGCATTTTCGGCTATTGAACCAGTGCCTTGGACGTTCAAAACGGGTGCAACGGCATCATCCACCACGCGGATATCAACTTCGCGGGGCGTTGTCGATGGGGTGTTTTCGGGGTCGCTCACTTGGACGGTTAAGCGGATGATTTTGTCGGCGGGTAGCTCCGTATCGCCATAATCTATGCTCATGTTAGAATCTAATTTCAAACGCCAAATGTTAGTCGTGCCATCGCGGGCGAGTATAAACATACCAGCGAATTTTGCGTCAGTGTCGGCGCGTTCGGTGATGGTGAAACTGTTCGGGTCAATATCATTAGTGGCGTCGGTTTCGGCGGAAGAAATCAACGTCATGCCATCGCTAACTTCAAAACTAATCCCGGTATCCGCACCGGCGATATTTTCGTTTATTGCCCCAGTGCCTTGCGCCTCGCCTAAAATTGGGGCGGTGGTATCTTCCATCACGGCGATATCAACATGGCGTGTTGCCGATTCCTCACCAGAAGAATCGGTTATCTTCACGGATAATTGGATGGTCTTGTTGTCGGGTAGGTCGGTGTCTTCGCGGTCAATGCTCTCGCCATCTTTCAATCTCAATTTCCAAGTGTTGTCGGTAGTGTCGGTTTTTACAAACTCAAACATCCCAGCGAATTTCGCGCCCGTGCCAGCGCGGGCGGTGATGCTAAAGCTGTTCGGGTCAATGTCCCTAGTGTCATCGGTGGCGGTGGCGGAAATGTCCGTGTCGGCATCGGTGAGGGTGAAGCTAATCCCCGTATCCACATCGGTGGCATTTTCGGTTATTGCCCCGGTGCCTTGGGCTTCGCTCAATACCGGTGGTTTGGCTTCGTACACAACAACGTGGAAATACCATGTCGTGGAGGTATGCCCTTCAGGGTCAGTGATTTTGACCGAAAAATGCAGCCATTTGTCGGCGGGTAGGCGCGTATCGTCATAGGCGATGCTCTCGCCATCCTTTAATTTAATGCCCCATGTATTGCTCGTGCCAAAGCGTGCCGCTGTGAACATGCCAGCGAAATCCGTGTTAGTGCCATCAACGGCGGTGATGGTGAAACTGCCCGGGTCAATGTCCGTCATATCGTCGGCGGTTATGCCGGTCGTGGAGATAGGCGTGTCGTCATCGGTGACGGAAAAGCGTAGTTCCGTATCCGCGCCCGCAACCTTTTCCACCACAAACCCGACACTCTTAATGAGATCGTTCCTGAGATGCGAATTCAAAGTTGGGGCGACCTCAACTTCTTTATCGGGCAGTTGGATATCAACATAGTGTTTCGCGGATACATCGCCATCATCAGTCATCAATTTGACGGCTAAACGGATTGTCCCTTGAGGGATTATCCCATCGCCTTCATAGTCTAAAGAGAATTCATCCTTTAATTTCAATTTCCAAATGCGGGTGTTGCCCATCTGTGCGAATTCAAACAAATCAGCGTATGTATCGTGGGTGCCATCGCGGGTTTCAATAACAAAATCGCTGGCTTCAATGTTAATCGTATTGCCATCGGCATCCTCATCCGAAGCCGCAAAGGTGATTCCACTATCCGCACCAAGCACATTTTCCATGATGAGCCCCGCACCTATAGGAGGCGACAAATGCGGTCCATCCTGAACATTTTCCACCTTAACATCAACGCTCTGCACATCTGATTTGGTGCCAGCACCATCAGTCACGTGAATATCAAAATGGAGCAGTTTATCATTGTCTAGGTCGGGGTCTTCATGGTCTATCGTCGCACCTTCCTGCAATGTCAATTTCCAATTTTTAGCGGTGCCATCCCATACGACCCGAAACACCTCAAATTTTGCATTGGTGCCATCGGCGGCGGTGATGGTGAAACTGTCGGGGTCAATGTCCGTCGTGTCGGCGGTAGCGGTGGTGGAAATCACCGTATCATCATCGCTGAGGGTGAAGGTAATGCCGGTATCCATGCCCAGTTGATTTTCGGTTATTTTCCCGTCGCCTTGGACGACCAAATCCGGTGCCGCATCATCAATATCTTCCACCGTAATAGAAACATTATGTGCCATTGATGTCAGGCGTTCAGGGTCGGTCACGATGATGGTTAAGCCGATGGTTTTGTTTGTTGAGGATAGCCCCGGGTCTTCACGGTCTATCGCCGTGTTTGGTTTCAATTTCAATTTCCAATTATTCGTAGCCCCATCGCGCACGACTTCAAACAAGCCAGCGATGCGCGCATCCGTGCCAGTTTGGGGGCTGATGTCAAAACTTTTGGGGTCAATATCCGCCGTGTCGGTGGTGAGGTCAAAGGAAATCGGCGTATCAGCATCGCTGAGGGTGAAGGTAATCCCAGTATCCGCAGCAATCGCGTTTTCGGTTATTTGCCCGGTGCCTTGGGGTGGTCCCAAATCCGGTGCGACCGCCTTTATCACCCTAACTTCGAGATCCTGAAATGACGATACATTGCCATCAGGGTCAGTCACCTGCACAGCAAGCAAGATTCTTTTATCGGCGGGCAGGTTAGTATCGTCATAGTCTAAACTCATGCCGGGTTTTAATTTCACCGTCCATCTGTTGTGTGCGGCATCCCATGCAATATCAAACATTTTGGCGAAATCTGCGTGGGTGCCATCACGGACGGCGATGCTAAAGCTGCTCGGGTCAATGTCTGTGCTGTCGGCGGTGCGGGTGGTGGAAATGGTTGTGTCGCCATCGCTGAGGGTAAATGACGCGAGCGTATTTGCAGCAATATGGGTTTCCTTAACCTCCCCAACTTTCCTAGTCACAAACATGGTTGGCACTACCTCATCTTCAATATTTACCAACTGGATTCTGACATCATGTATTCTGGTGCTTCCATCAGGAGTAGTCAAAGTGATGCGGAAGCGCGCCTGTTTGCCTGCGCTTAGCCCAGAACCTTCATAATCTGCGGCATAGCCATCTTTCAATTTCAATTTGAACCAATTATCAGTGCCATCGCCATCGCCGACAAATTCATAGCTTTCAGTGACGAAATCATGTGTGTAGTTTATTCCCCTGATGCTAAAGCTGCTCGGGTCAATGTCCATGGTGTCGGCGGTATTGGTATAGGAAATAGGTATGTCAGTATCGGCAAGCGTAAAGGCTATTTCCGTATCCGCACCAAGCTGATTTTCCGTCAATGAGCCGATGCGCGTTGACCCAACCTTCGCCGGGGCGAAATATGGACCCTCAATGATATTTTTCACCTCAACATTAACAGGGCGCACTTCTGACGTATTGCCGGCGGAATCTAGCACATGGACATTAAAATGGAGTATTCCATCATCGTCTAGGTCGGTATCCTCATAATCTATCGTCTCACCTTCCTGCAATGCCAATTTCCAATTATTGGCGGTGTCATCCCATACGACCCGAAACACCTCAAATTTTGCATTGGTGCCATCGGTGGCGGTGATGAAAAATCTGTTCGGGTCAATATCCGTTGAATCGGTGGGGGTGGCGGTCGTGGAAATAGGCGTATCAGCATCGGTGAGCGTAAAACTAATGCCGGTATCCGCACCGAGATCGTTTTCGGTTATGCGTCCAGTGCCTTGGGGGGTGCCGCCTTGGGCTACGCTTAATGCCGGTGCTTCGTCATCTATATCCGTTAGATTGACCGTGACCACGGCGGTGGCGATTTGTGTTTTGCTGTCAGCATCTACCGCTGATGCCTTGATTGTGATTCTGTAGCTTTTCGGGTCAGTATCAAAATCCAATGAATCCGCCGCAATGAGGGTGATAGCACCCGTGCTTCCATTAATGGCGAACAGGTTGTCAGGATTGCCATTTGCCGCAAATTCATAGGTGACCGTGGCACCAGGCTCGCCATCTAAACTAGCCGTCACCGTTGCAACCGCACCACCAGCACCAAGAGTCTCAGGGACTTCTACCACCGGTGCATTATCGGCAAAACTCAATGATGAGGTCAGGACGTCAATCACCGTCGGCATCGCACCAACAACAGCATCGGTGTAAGTGATGGTAACACCATAGCCAACACCATCGGCGAGGGTTGATGGAAGCGTATATGTTGCTTTATCTGAAGTGCCCGGGGCATCGATTTTAGTAATGCCGCCATCGGTGGTGGTGAACCACTGATAGCTAGCGGCAACCGCAATGCCGTCAGGGTCTTGGGTGCTACGCATCACCGTGAGCATCTCGCCCGCCGCAAATGTGCCGTCAATGATATAGGTGGCTTTGCCTTCATCCAAATTTACCACGTTGAGGGTGAACGCATCCGATAGATCGGGCGTATTTACGCCATCACTGACCTCAATTTTGAGCGCAATGCTAGCGGTGGGTTCTTCAAAATTTAATGTTGAGCCAGTCTTTAATCGTAGCGTCCATGTGCCAAGCCCATCCACATCCACAACCTCAAAATTCGTATTTTCCGTGTCATCGGCGGCATTGAGAACCCTGAAATTCGGTATGAGACCTACGCCACTTTTATAGGTGTTAGTGGCATCAGCATCAGCAATCGTGATGGTGAGACCGGCGGCACTTATCGCATTCGTGTTGCCAAAAATGCGTTCATCAATCGTGCCAGTGCCAGCAACCGTCACCATCGGCGCTTCATCGTTGGTATCAATTATATTGACGTCAACAAGGTAGGTTATAGGCGTGTTGGCGTCATCCGTAACTTGAAAATCGAGCGCGATTGATGCGCCGTCCGCCTCCCTATCTACTTTCTGCCCTTCAAGGAGAACCAAATGCCACAGATTAGGCGTAGTGCCATCTTTGATAAAATCAAAGCGGTTGTCTTCACCGCCTAGAATTGTAAAATCGTGGTTATTAGCCGAATCTTTATCGTCAAGGGTGATGGAAAAGCCTGTTTTCGTGCCGCCAGCAACCCCTGCTACTTCCTCAGTAAGCGAGGCTGTGTTGCTTGTAGTCACTGTGGGTGCATTGTCATTGACATCGGTGATGGTGATGGTGACAACTACACCCTCTGCACTAGTCGCCTGACCATCTGTCACTTTGACATTTAAGGTGATGGTGTCGGTGTTGCCTAGTTCCTCACGGTCAATTTTCATGTTGGGTTTCAGTGCGAGTTTTGCCGTTTTCGCCGCCGGGTACATCGTGTCAAATATGAGCGTGAATCTGTCAGCGAGCAATGGGTGGCTTGTGCTAGTGATGTCGCTGTCAAATGTGTTCACAGCATTGCTATCGGCATCAGTAATTTTGAAACTAACGCCCGGGTCGCCATCCACAACATCATCCACCAAACTCCCCGTTGCCATTCGTGTATCATCGGCGGCGGTGATGCTTGGGTTGCTGTCGTTGGTATCTATCACGGTGACAGGAATCTTCGCCATGGTAGCTTCACCGCTAGACGCAGTCGCCTTTACTTTAAGAGTAAAGCTTGTGTCGGTTGCAGTGTCAAAATCCACCGCCCTATCTAGGGTTAATACACCCGCTTTCGTAAGTGCGAAAAAACCACCGGGATTGCCATCAGTGTCAAAACTATAGGTAGCATCCGTGAACGCAACGCCATTTAATTCCAGCGCAAATACCGGCAATGTCGTCGGGTTGGCATCACCATCGGTGAGCATAATGGAATAGCTAGACGTGAATCGCAGTGCCTCGGCAAGCGCAACAGGCGCCGTATCCCCTTCATATCTTGTGCCAGCGTTATCGGTGTATGAGACCTCCACGCCATAAATTTCGCCCGCTTCTAGGGGATGGTTGGCAGTTGTAAAGGTTTTTGATATCTCACCAGCAATGTAGTTTCTAGTCTCACTTTGGTCGGTGGCTGTGAACCATTTGTAGCTATAATCGCCATTCACGCCATCGGGGTCGGCGCCATCAGATTCGAGTTCAGCCGAGAGCATGCCACCGGCGCTTCCATCAATAAAGAATCGCGCCCTGCCTTCATCCACATTATTGACGGTGAGGGTGAAAGCATCCGATACATCGGGCGTATGCACGCCATCACTCACCTCAATTTTGAGCGCAATAGTGGGGGTGGGTTCTTCACGATCTAATGCCGAACCAGCCCTTAATTGTAGCGTCCATGTGCCAAGCCCATCCAAATCCACAACCTGATAATCCGTGTTTTCCATGTCATCGGCGGCATTGAGAACCCGGAAATTCGGCGTGAGACCTACACCACTCTTTTGTGCGTTAGTGCCATCATCATCAGCAAGCGTAATGGTGAGCCCCCTAGCACTTATCGCAATCGTGTTGCCAGTAGTGCGCTCATCAATCGTACCCGTGCCAGCAACCGCCACCGTCGGCCCGTGGTCGTTGACGTCCTCCACAGCGATTGCAACATCAACATCGCTAAATGGATTTGGCAGGGTGGAGTTGCCATTATCGTGGGTGGCGCGCACGGTTAGGGGGATTGGATTGTCGGTGATAGATTCGTAATCCAAATAGGTGCTAGCCGTGCCAGTGAAAGTAATCGTGCCATCGGTTGCGTTAATCGTAAAGCCTTGATGCGTGGTCGCCGTTGCGCCGGTGGAGGCATCGGTCACAAAGGCGTAGCTTATATCGTCCGCCGAGCTATCCAAAGTCGCATCTATATCTATCGTCGTCAGGTTCATGCCATTTTCTTTGATGCTCCCGCTGTAGCTTGATTCCCCGAATTCCAACGTCAAGGCAAGGGCGGAGGTGAAGCTTAGGGCGTCCCCAACGCTACTATCTTTATAGCTGACAAGAACGCCATAATCCGCCCCGGCATCAGGGACGCCCTTAATCATATAGGTGTTCTCCGCAGATTCCGCACTAAGCCATTGGAAATCGCCCGAACCGCTATCTTCAAATGAGGTGGGGTTAGGGTCAGTGCTAGCTTTCTTAAACCAGCGATACATGACAGCAACCGAATTATCAACGCCATCAGGGTCTTCCCCCCCCACAACAAGCATAGCCGTGAGCACCGCATCCTCGCCAACAACGCCCATAACTTCATAACGCGCATCGCCTTCATCCAAATTGTTGATGGTGAGGGTGAATTCCCGTTGGTCAGCGGTAACAGTATTGGAATCCCGATCAGATATGCCCAAGTTAAGCGTGATAGTGCCGTTGGTGGCTATAGCATCCAAGTTCGCTTCTGTGCCAGTGTATTGAAGTTGGTATTCATTTTTCGTATTGTCTGGTCTAATAACCGAAAAATCGTTGCGCACGGTGGAGCCGTCTGTATCAAAAACCGTGATAGTCACAGCATCGGTATTTTGACCGCTTTGATAAGCGGTAGTGGCATCATCATCACTAAGCGAAATGGTGAATCCAGCAATGATGGGGTTTCCTGCATTATCGCTGGTGCGCTCATCAATCGTCATGGGCCCAGTAAATTCTATAGTCGGTGAGTGGTCGTTGGTGTCTCTTATAGCAACGTCAACAGAGTCGGTCGGGGACGTATATTTGGTGCCATCCGTAACTTGATATTCAATCGTCAGCTGCGTGCCATCTGCTTCGCTATCTACTTCCTGCCCGGCGAGGAGGACCAAATTCCACTGATTAGCCGTAGTGCCATCTTTGACAAAACCGAATCGGCTGGCGTGAGGGGCTTGAACGACAAAATCATGCTCATTAACCGCATCCGTATCATCATCAGCAAGCGTGACGGAAAAGCCTGTTTCCGTGCCGCCAGCAACCCCTGCTACCTCCTCAGTAAGCGCAGCTGTGCCGCTTGTGGTCATCGTGGGGGCATTGTCGTTGATATCGGTGATGGCGATGTTGAACGCCTCGGCATCAGAGGACATACGGGTATTGGGGTCGCTATCGGAAGCCGTAATCATTAGGTTATAGTTTTTGGTGCTTCCATCAAAATTCAAATTAGTATTGTCAACTACATAAATTTCCCAATTATTAGTGCCTGTCACCTCACGAACATCAAACACACCGCCGCCATCAGTCAGCGTGTAACTAACATCATTATTGCTACCATCCGTATCTGTTGCACGGAATAGCCCAACCCTATCGCCATCTGCGGCATTTTCAGCGACTTCTATATCTACGGAGTTATCAAGGAGTTGTGAATCCTCCGCGTTCGTGACAAATACCGGCTTAAATTCATTCACATCGCTCACACGGATAATCACCGTGGCAAAACCGAATGCATTATCGCCACCCATCTCATCCGCACGGATGGTTAGGGTGCGTTGGTCGCCGGCTTCAAAATCCAATGTTTTGCCACTAACAACGCTAATCGCACCATTGCTTGGACCAATTTCAAAAATGCCTTCATCATTGCCAGATGTAATACTATATCTGAATGTAGCTGATTCCAAGCGCGCCGTCACCGTTAACAGATTATCCGTATTTTCGGCGATGGGGTCTGGTCTGTAAGTTGAATCTGTTAGCACGGTGGAACCATCAAGGAATTCCACCGCCGAGGCTAGTTCAACGAGGAATGTTGCATCGCCCCGTGGGGTGCTTCCATCGGCAAAGCCATCCAAATAGCTGATAGCAACACCATAAACGCCCCCTGATTCTAGTGTGTTGGGAAGGGTAAATTCGTTCGCATCTGCCGCCGAGGATGCGTCAGTAAGCCATGTAATCGCGCTATTTGTATCAGTGATTGAAGTCGGGTCAGAAGCGGCGGCATCCCTCACAAACCAACGATAGGTGACAGCACCAACACGCCCATCAGGGTCTTCATCCGCCGCACTAGCAAGCTGTGCCGTGAGTGTCGCCATCGGTTGCACATTACCCGCAACGATGTAATTCGCATCACCTTCTTCAACATCGTTAACTATGACAGTGATGGGAAGGAAGCCTACTTCACCATTCGCATCGGTGGCTTGGATGCGCAAATGATGTGAAGATGCGGTTTCATAATCCAAGGCTGTGCCACCAGTTAGCGTGATAACACCCTGATTATTGATGCTAAAACCTTGATAGTCTGAGGCTACTTGCTCTTGCCCTTGTTGGTCACGATAGACGAACATATAGGAAGTGATAGCAACCGATGGATTGGTATCATCGCTAGAAGTTGCCGATATGGTTAGCCTTTCCCCTCCCTCATTTTCAGCGAAATCTAAATCTGCCGCAGTGGGGGTAGCGAATTCCACCGGCGTATCAACGACCGTGAGAACAAAACTGCCAGTCGCCGGGGTCGTGCCAACACCGCCATCAGTGACGCGATATTCAAACGTGAGTTGGTCGTTTAATTCTGACAGCGCGATTTCTTGACCTGCAACAAGGTATAATTCCCATGTGTTCGTGCTACCTTGACGCTGAAACTCAAAGCGTGGGTCGCCAGCAGTAATGCTAACATCCAAAGTGGTCGCATCAGCATCAGCATCGCTAACAGTGACGGTATAGTTCATGCTAGTGCCAGAGCCAGAAGAAGGATTATCAGCCGCCGCCGTTATCCTAGCCGTGCCTGTGGCAACGTGATTTGGGACGGTGGGGGATTCGTCATTGATATCGGTGACGGTGACGGTGACCATTGCTGTATCTGTCAAACTGCCATCCGTCGCGGTGATTTCTAGCGTGTAGCTGGGGGTGGTGTCGTAATCTAACGGTTTTATCAAAGTGATAATGCCGTTGCTATCAATGGCAAAAACATCCTCTGGGTCGCCGGCAGTGATGTCGTAAAGCACCTGATTATTCGCGGGTGTGCCATCGGCATCGGTTGCCCGCACGCGCGCTATTTCTGTGCCACGCCCCGTATCTTCGGCGATTGGGTCTGGGGTGTAGTTAAGGGTTGGGTCGGTTGCTGCGCTGACGAATATCGGTGCGTGATCATTAACATCGCCGACATTGATGGTTAGCGTGAGCGTTGCGGTTTCGGGCGGGTTGTTCGTATCGGTGGCACGGACGCGCAGGGTTATGCTGGGGGTGGCTTCGTAATCCAATGCACCTGTGAGCGTGATTGCCCCCGTGTTGGGGTCAATCTCAAAACCTTTATCGGTTGTTTCAATATCGCCATTGTCGCGGACGAGCATATAATTGGCAACGCCGATAGTATTGCCTGCATCATTTTTGGATTCTGCCTGCACGTTGAAACGCGGTGTGCTATCTGCGTTAGTGTCTTCTGCCAGATTTATCGTGCGGGCGTTGATGGCGGGGCTGGTGAATTTCACCGGGGTGGCAAAGGCGGTGATGGTGGTTGCTACGTCATTATCCCTATGCGTGTAGCTTGTGCCGGAACCATCGGTGTAGCTGACGAAAACGCCGATGCTGTCGCCGGAATCTATATCGGCTTGGGTGACGCGGTATGTTTCGCCGGCGCGGAGTAAGGTGGGGGCGTTCTCATCGCCGCGAAACCATTGGAAACTGACTGCGCCAACGATGCCATCGGGGTCGGTTGAGCCTTGCACTTCTTGCACCCTGAGAATCTGCCCTACCGCGACATCGCCGACAATTTCATAGGCGGTGCGCCCATCATCCACCTCATTGATGACATTTACTTGCAGAGCGAAACGAAGCGTTGTTGTGGTTAAAGTCGGGGCGGTGATTTCTAAATCTAGCGTCACGGCACTGCCTAAATCTGCGACATCTTCATTGGTGCCGATGAACGTCAAAAGCCCGCTATCGGTTATGGTGAATAAATCATAATTTCCGCCGGTATCGGCAAAATTGATTTCAATATCCGCCCGCGTCGCGTTCATGAGCGTCAAGCGGTCAAAAATATCCACGCCCGCAAGCACCGGGTTGCCGAACTCAATATCCACGCTGGCATTGGCGGTGCGGGCGTTATCGGCGTTGGTGAAATGCACGTCTTCATCGGCGCCATTGATGCGGATGATGATGTTTTGGCTGACGCCAGAGGTGCCGACGCTTAACTCCACAACATCAAGCAAAACCTGCCCATCCCGCAACCCATTTACCCTAGCAATGCCACCATCCAGCGTATAAGTCCAAGCGCCATTATCGTCTAGGGTCAATGTGCCGTAAGTGCCTTGACTGCTAACGCTTACAACCGCATTTTCGGGGTGATTTTCAATGCTAACCCTCCCGCGCGCGATGCCATTGCCGTCTTCTGCCACGATGCCCGTAAAACTACCGCTAAAGGCGACCTCATCGGGGTCTTGCTCCACGCGAATCCTTAATTCTAGTGGGTTGGAACGGACGCCGTTTTCTTTAGCCCACACATGCAAATTTAAAACGCCACGCGGAATCGCTTCATAATCTAGGCTCTCGCCGTCTTTCAGCACTAGATTGTAGGTGATGCCACTGCCAGATACAATTTCAAATCTGTCCAAAATATCGTCCAGCCCCGCCGGATGAACCTCGCCAATTTCCCATGTGGGATTTGTCGCGGATGTTGTGATGCCTTCAATCAAAGCCGTGCCGGTGCCTCCTGCCCCGGCAACGCCTTCCATAATCGTGGTAGATTCTGCGCCGGCGGGGAGTTCGTCCACAGTTGGGGCATCCGCGACCGTGATTTCAACCCGCACGATTTGGGTTTCTGCCGCATCGCCGTTGCTGACTTCAATATGTAAGGTTGTCGTGGTTGGATTTGCGCCGATGAATGTGATAATGCCTTGCGAATCAATGCTAAAATCGCTGACATCGGCGGGGGTGCCGTCGGCTTCCACAAAGCGATAGCGGACGCCACCTGCATGGCTCACCGCTTGGATTTTTGCGACATAGGCAT
Source organism: uncultured Alphaproteobacteria bacterium (assembly GCA_958431225.1). GTDB lineage: Bacteria > Pseudomonadota > Alphaproteobacteria > Puniceispirillales > UBA1172 > UBA12202. The sequence goes on from OY288107.1 coordinate 47,713, forward strand.
CATGCGCGCCTATGGTTTTTGCGGGGAAATCAATAAATCTAGGGTCGGAATCGGCATCTTCATTGACGATTATGAGCGTGTCGCGGGTGGTGTCGGTGGGGTCGTCGGTTAGATATTTTTCGGCGTGGCTCTGCACTGCGTCAGCGTCGGGGGGGGTGGGTAGCGATGCTATGTAGAACGCCAAAGCCTCAATGCCCTCATCCCCGCCTAGATAGTTTCTAGGGTTGTTAATCGCCTCAAGTATGTGCGCGATTTCCTCGTCATCGGCGTTGTTGTTTAGTAATTCGGCGACTACTGTTTCGAGGGGTCTGCCGTCACGGGCGATGAGGTCGGTAATGGGCGAGGCTAGGCGGTGGTAGCCATTGGCGTCGGGGATGGAATGAAGCGCACCGCTTAAAGGGTCGCCAGTTTCGGCATCAATGGCGCCGTCAAGCACCGCCTTGAATGGGAGTCCGTGAAAAATCGTTGGGATATTGTGCGCCCGCCCGGTGCTGTCGGTGACGAAACCTTTAGGAAATGCGGCGTCTTGCACCGAGATATCATCGGCATCAATATCCCCATCATTGTCCATATCAAAATAGATGCGTGCGCCCTGAACCGGGCTACGTTGCACGTGGAGCGCATTACCGCCGCCATCGCCGCCATCATCTAGCCCCAAAAATTTCTCAATATCCTCAATAGTGCTACTGCAAGCCGCCAGCACTACGCCCGAAATCGTCCAAACACTCGCCGTAAAACCCGCCGAAGCAAGTTTTTTCCGCGATTCTAAACGCACAACACCGCGCTCATGAGGAAAAGGGCGGGGCGAATTTGGCACGATTTAGTCCTCCCAATCAATAAACAACACTACATTTTTACGATTCTAGAACAAACACACGGCATTTGCAACAATTAATTTCGTGCGCCCGTCCCTGTGCGCCGTCCCTAGGCATAAGGGTCGGTGTCTGGTATGGGGGTTAGTCCTGCTATTGGGTCGTCTTCTGGGTTGTAGTCTGGGTTTATGGGTTCGTGTGTTTCTGCTTGGCGGTTGGGGATTTTTGCTTCGCCGTCTGCTTCTATCTGTACTGTTACATTTTCTGTTACCGTGTTGACGCCATCGCTGAATTGATATTCAACTATTTTGTTCCTATCTATTGCTACCCCTTTTTCGAGGAACAATTCATAGGTATTCGCCTGCCCCATTACTTCCTTGAAAACGAATCCGGTTGTGGTGGACATGAGCGTAAGCATGGTGTTGAAATGCGCGCCGTCCTCATCGGCGATTGTGACCCTATAGCCTGTGGTGACATCCTCAGTATTGGTGGTGGTTGTTGCCCTGTGGACAGAGGCTTTTGTCGTGCCGGGGGCGAAAGAGGTGGTTTCGGTGGGGGCTTCATTGATATCGCCTACTTCTATGACGATGTCGTGCGTTGTTGTGGTGAGCGCATCAGTCAACGTTTTGAAGGTGCCTGAGAAGGTGGCAGGGAAGGTGATGGTTGTGCCGATATTTACCCGCGCTCCACCATCAAGGATATAATAAAACTCCCCATCCATATCCTGCCCATATTCAACTTTAATCGTTTCGGTTTTAGCCGCGATGTTCGTATCGGTCGGCGTCAGGGTGATGGTAAAGGTTTCCGTAACGGAGTTCCCCGCCGTAAGCCCCGCTGCGATCATATAAGTCCAAGTATTAGTAGAGGCATCAACGGCAAATGAGCGCACGTTATTGGCTAATGCGGGTGTAGTGGTATCGGTTGCAAAAGTCGCCGCATAAGCCCCCGAAGTTATCCAAGACGGCGCGTTGCTTGAATCGGTGACTGTCACTGTTAGCGTGTAGCTGTCGTTGGTTTCGTGATCCAACCTATTAGCATCACCCTGTTTGCGGTAAATTGTGCCTGCGGTTTTATCGTCACTACGAATTTCAAATGCACCGGCGCTGGTTACATCTGCGTCGTTTGCGTCTTTTATGCCGGTTATTTCATAGCTGAGGTCGGTATTCGTGTTCTCCGTGCCATCAGTCGTGGCATAGGTTATCACTGAGTCATCGGCTATGGCTTCTGTGATTATGAGACGGGCTGACGATGCTTCGGCGGGTGCTGGCACTACTATGGCTGTGGTGTGTTCAAACACTTCTTTATTGCCTATCAAATCCTTATAGGTGGCACGAACGAGAATCTTATGCCCGACATCTTCAGCTGTGAATACGTAAGCTTGGGCTTGCCCGGGGGTTTGGATAAGCGCATCTTCTTCGGTTATTATAGTTTCCCCGCTAATAGGGTCAGTGCTTTCCACTAGGCGAAAGTAATCATACTTGATTTGGGTCGCTACCGTATCAGGGTCAAGTGCTTCACTACCAACACCCAACTGAGTGCCGACATAAAAATTGTCTGCTTCGCCACGGGAATAGGTGGTGGCGAATGTGGTAGTGCCGGTATTTTCAAGGAAATCCACCTTAATATCAGCCGTCGCTGTTTCTGTTCCGTCGGAGACTTGCACTGTTAATGTGAGGGGGAGCCTGTTGTCGTTGTGGAGTTCTTGATGCAAATTACCGCTAAAGGTGATGCGTCCTGTGGTTGGGTCAATGGTAAAGCCCCCATCTTCGCTTAAGCCTTCATCGCCAGTACTTGGCACGTTAAATGCATCAAGTCCCCCCAGTGCGTATAATGTTGGTTTGCCATTTACCAAAAAGGCATAGGTCAGCGTATCCACTGTGTTGCGGTCGGTTGCTGTTATGCTTGCTAGGACTTCTTGGACGCGATTCATGTTTGTGCTGATGCTGATTGTTGGGGCGGTGGTGTGTTCCATGCCGTCGGCATCGGTGAAGCCGGTGATTTCTGGGGCATAGTTGGCTTGCACGTCAACGAGGCGGTTGGTGGCGGTGTATTCAACTCCCGCATTATCGTTGTAAATCACGACAACGCCAAAGAGTTCGGTGGTGGGGTCATCGCCTGATTTCAGCGTGTATTGAAGCGGTGTGCCATCATCGGCTGTGAGCATTGTTCGTGTGCGATCAACATCATTAGCTTCTTTATACCATTGATAAGTCACATCGCCATTGATGCCATCAGGGTCGGCGGTGACTTGCACCACCGTTAGGGCTTGCCCTGCCCCCATCGTAACATCGCCATCAACACGATATACGCCGGGTCCTTCATCTACGTCGTTGACGGTGAGGGTGAAGGCATCAGATATATCAGGCGTGTTCTCGCCATCACTCACGCTGATTCTAAGCGAAATAGTGGGGTCAGTTTTAGCAGACAAATCCAATGTTTCGTCGTATTGTAGCACCCAGTTGCCAGCATCATCTTCCACAACCGAATATGCCGGATTTATAGAGCCATCATCGCCGTTTCTAACAGTGAAGATTGGCGTGATGCCTAATACGCCACTCTTATGCCCGGCAGTGCGGTCAGCATCGTTAATCGTAATGGTGATGCCCGTGGCAGCTATCGCATCCGTGTTGCCAGAGATGCGCTCATCAATCGCGCCATTAGTGCCAGCAACCGTCTGAGCAACCGTTACCGTCGGTCCGTTGTCGTTGGCGTCGGTGACGGTGAAACTGAAATCTTCTGTTATTTCAGTGGTTCTGGTGGTGGTGCCGTCTAGGATGTCGCTTACCCCGATGACTATTCCAATGCCAACACCAACTATCGCAGTATTAGTTTCATAATCAAATTCCTCCGTAGTATAAAGCCCATAAGTCGTGCCGCTAATGTGCCGCAATTCAAAGCCTTCAATGTTGGCTCCACCGAATAAGTTTTTATAGGTGATTTCAAAATCATCACCCCTAGCATCATCAGTAATCGTCGCGCGGATGCCGGTATCGGTGCCAGCAGCTGCCCCATCAGTAAGCGCGCCATTAATCGTTAAAGGCACAATACTCGGGGCAACGTCATTAACATCGGTGATGCCGATGGTGATGGTTTGCATTGCTGAGTTGGTGCCGTCGGTGACTTCTAAGTCTAGCGTGTATTCGGTGGCGGTTTCGTAATTCAATGTTGCCGTGCTTGCCACGCTAAGCGTGTTGTCCGTTGCAAGTTCAAAAATGCCCATGCCAGAGCCACCGGCGATGCGATAGCTCAAATCTATGACAGCAACATCAGCATCGGTGGCGGAAATGGTGGCAAATGCGCCATCGGCACTGGTGCGCGATTCTGAGATGAATACATCTACCCCTAAAGTTGCTGGTATATCCGCCGTGCCAATGATTTGCAGATTGTCGTCACCGGCTTTTACGTTGAAATAGTTTGGTAGCAAGCTGGTGGTTCCTACCTCTTGCGTGTTGCTAATGTAGCCTGTTGGATCGTTGGTGGCTACGTCGTCGTTGAGTATTTCGCCTAGATATCTTTCGGCAGGACCGAGAATCCAGTTGTTTGTTTCAAAGTCAAAGGCTTGTTCATGGCTACTGGAATGGTATTGGATTTCCAGCACTTTGGTGGTGCCAAACATGATTTCCACCCCACTCACATATTCGTCATCTTCCCAAAGCACCCTCATAGCCAGATTGTTGTGATTTATAAAGGTATCTAGGTCAATGACCGAGCCATCATCGGAATCAATGAGGACGATCCTATCTTCGCCACGGCGGAAATTGATGATGGTATCCGTGCCGTCTGTGGCCGTCCATGCGCCCGGAGTGCCTGAGGCAAAGCGGTAGTAGACGGTTTCCACGCTCCCTACCGCCTCCGAAAGCGTGATTTCATCATTGCCAGCGTCGCCAAAAATATGGTCGTTGCCACCGCCGCTAGTGATGGTATCTACCCCATCGCCGCCAGCAATGTGGTCAGCACCAGCCGTGCCAGTTAGCGTATCAATGCCAGTAGTCGCACCCGCTAATGTTGGAATCCCCGCTACCGCGCCCGAATTTTCCACTATCTGCAAAGGCGCGAATTCAGGGGTTTCGTCGTTGAGGTCGTTCACAGTGATGACCACATCCACATCCCTAGTATGCACCTCACCACCGGCGGTAGCACCATTAGAATCATAAGTCGCGCGCACAGTTAGCGTGATGCTATCCCTGACGGGGTCAAGGTCGTAATTGAAATCTGTGCCGGGAATCGTGCTAGACACGCTAATCGCACCGCTATCCTCATCAATCTTAAAGCCTAAACGCGAGGTGATCGTCATACCAGTCCCGGCATCAACCAAAAAGCCGTATTTTATCTCGCTAGCTGCGGGCGCATCTTCCACGCTTGCCATGACCTGCGGCAATGGAATGTCATCGCCAGCATTGTCGGCTAGGAGTGTGCCATCCTCATTGATTGTGCCAGTGTATGACGATACAGAATCCGTGCCATCGGTGAAATCTATTGGCGATGCTAGGACGTCAAATTCCGTCAACGTGGATGGGTCGGACGCATCATAAAGCGGGTCTTGATAACTGACGGTCACGCCATAAATCTCACCAGCTTCAAGCGGGTGGTCGGCGATGGTAAAACTTGCCGAATCCGCGTTTGTGATATAGTCTTTGTTCATGCCACCATCGGCGGTGGTGAACCATCTATACGCCGGATTAGTCGGGGCGCCATCGGGGGTGTTAATATCAAAGTCTCCAGCCACAAGTTCAACGGTCAATATAGTGCCATCTTCATTTTCCGTAACCTCATATTCAGCATCGCCGTCTTGGTCATTGAGCACATTTATGGTGACGCGCGCAACCGCCGTATCCATCTCCATGCTATTAGCCTCTTTCGGGGCGGAGGCGGTGATGATTAGCGTATATTGCGGGGTGGTTTCAAAATCCACATTGGAAAGGAGCGAAATTTCACCATTACTAATAGAAAATAGACCCGTGGCACCAACAACAGGCATGCCCGCATCATCAAGGGCTTCAAATGTATAGGCGACGGTTTGCGGTGGTTCTGCGCTAGATGTCGCCGTGAAGGTTGCCAGAACGCCATCTTTATTTGTGCCAAGCGTGGCGTAATCAGCACTAGCGGCTTCGGACACGTCAATAGAAGCAGGCGGCGGCGTGGTGAAACGCACCGAGGAGGCTAAAACGTCAAATTCCTCGTCCATGCCTTCCCCATCGGTGTAGCTGACCTCCACGCCATAAGATAAATTGGGGTTGGCGGAAATGTCCCGCGTGTTTGAAGTGCTTGCCTCACCAAGATAGGTTTTGGTCGTGCCATCGGTGGTGAACCAGCGAAACATCACAGCACCAACAACGTTGTCAGGGTCGCCAGAATAGGTCGCAGAAGCAGGGTCAGCATCAATTAGCGCAACGGTTAACGTAGTCGTAATCACACCCCCATTATCCGCCTCCGCACGCGAAATTTCATATTCCGCAGGGCCTTCTTGGGCGTTGGTTACGGCGATGATGACGGTGGCTGTGTCCATGTCCATCTCCGTGCTACCAGCCTCTTGCCGGGCGGAGGCGGTGATGGTTAGCGTGTATCGTGCGGCGGATTCATAATCCAAACTTGAACCAGTGAATTTTATTTCCCCATCGTCAGAATCAACGGAAAACAGACTGCTTGCGTCAGAACCATCGCTAGCTGTGGCAGAATCTAGCGCATAAGTTACGGTTTGTGGTGGTTCCGCGCTAGATTCCGCCTCAACCGTCGCCAAAACGCCCGCAGTGCCAAGCGTGGCGGGGTCAATGCTATCGGCTTCCGCAATCTCAATAGGCGCATTCGGGGTTGCGGTGAATTGCACCGTTGTCGCAAGAACATCAAATTCTGTCGTCTCACCATTCGCAATATCATGGTTGTCGGTGTAAGTGATAGTCACGCCATAAGTCGTACCTGCCGGGAGTGGGGCAGAGGCGGAAATGTCAAGCGTCGCCGAATTCGCATTAGCAATAGCCGTTTTGGTCTCGCCTCCATCGGTGGTGGTGAACCATTGGAAACGAACCCCGCCAACAACGCCATCAGGGTCGCCGGAATAGGTCGCAGAAGCAGGGTCAGCATCAACTAACGCAACGGTTAGCTCCATGGTATCCCGATTTTCCGTGACTACATAATCAGCCATCCCATCATCAACCGCATTGATGACATTGACCTGCACAGTCAGGGGGATTTGTTCTGTGGTGTCTTCGGGGGCGTTCACGAGCAAATTAAGGCGGATGGTGCTAACGCCTAGCTCTAGCGCATCGGCATTTGTGCCAGTGAATGCCAAAATCCCCGATGCGTCCAAACTAAACAACCCGCGCAAATCCGCAGACACCGAATCCGCGAATTCCACGCTAGGGGCAGGGCTACCAGCCAACTGCCCTTCAAGGCTAATGCCTAAACCCGTAAATATATTGCCCAGAGCAAAACTACCATCAAGCGCAGTGGTGGTGCCGATTTCAATGTTGGTCGGCACATCAACCGCCGAAACGCGATTCGTCGGGGTAGCCGTTTCAACGAAATGCACATCCTCATTCGCGCCCATAACGATGATGGAAATGCTTTGGGTAACGCTTCCAACGGTTAGTTCCGCCGTATCAATCAAAAGCTGCCCTGCGAGTAGGTTTTGAACGGCGGTATCGGTATTGGTGAGCGTGTAAGTCCAAACGCCATTATCACTATCAAAATCTAAAGTGCCGTAAGAGCCTTGCGTGCCAACAGTTACATCCTCATTTTGGGGCTGATTCGCAATGGTAATCGTCCCGCTAACTTCGTATGCGTCCGAATCTTTAGTCACTTCCCCACGCACAACACCGCTAAAAGCAATGTCGCTAGGGTCATCGGTGACCGTGACGGCTATTTCTAAAATGTTGGAACGCGCATGGTCAGATGGTTCAACATGAACACGCAGATTGATGACGCCACCGGGAATCGTCTCAAAATCTAGCACTGCGTCAGATTTCAGCTTCAGATTCCATGTGTTCGTTGCGCCTGTGACGGCTTCCATCTCAAACATACCCGCATAACCAGCACCAGAGGCAACGCCTAAAGCATCGCTAATTGTAAAATCCGCTACGTCAACTGCACCGCTAGTCTCAATGCCCTCAACGGCAATCGCGCCAGCCTCGTTTTCGGCAACACTGCCCGCACTAGTGGCGTGGGATAGCGTAACGACAGGCTCAACGGTGACATCAATCGTGACGGTTTGCTCCGAATCACCATTGCTGACCAGAACATAGACAGGAATCGCCGTATTGCTCGCCGTCAGTGTCACGCCGTCTGCAACCGAAACCACCCCCGTGCGCGAATCAACGTTAAAATCCCCGCCAGCAACAGGCGCACCATTCGCATCAACCATGCTATATTCCACAGGGCTATCCCCATGACTCACCGCATGAATCGTCGCAATATATGTGCTATCCGTGCCTATGGTTTTGGTCATATCCCTAGCATCCACAACGATGAGCGTGTCGCGGTTAGGGTCGGTGGGGTCGGTGGTCAATAATTGCACCGCTTGGCTCTCCACCGCACTAGGCGTAGGGTTGGTGAGCGTTGTAATATGGTACGACAACGCCTCAACGCCTTCATCACCGCCTAGATAATTCGCGGGATTGAGAATCGCCTGTAATTGCGTATCGCGCATTTGTTCTTGGTCAGGGGTCAGCGTGGCGGGGTCTAGCCCTAACAATTCGGCAACCACATCTTTGGGGTCTCCACCTGCATTATCAATATATTCCGTAATCGGCGAGGCTAGGAGGTGGTCGCCAGCCGCATTGGGGATAGAGGCGTATTCATTCTTTGATGCTAATGATTCGCCAGTTTCAACATTTATCGCGCCACTAAGATCGGCGATAAACGGCTTGCCGTAGAATTCAGCAGGGATGCCATGCGCCTGACCTGCCGCGTCGGTGATGAAACCTTCGGGATATAGCGCATCTTGGGCGTCTTTCTCAATCTGAGTAACGCCCCCAACACCGTCCGTGTCAAAATAAAGCCGTGCGCCTTGAACCGCGCTACTGCGCACGTGGAGCGTATTGCCGCCGCCACCATCATCGTCTAGCCCCAAAAATTCCTCAAGATTGCCACAAGCAACCAGCACCACGCCCGAAAGCGTCCAAATAGTCGCTGTGAAGCCCGATGAGGCTAGGTTTTGGCGCGATTCCGAACGCACATATTCGCGCGATTCTGGGCACCAGTTAAACAAATTCCGTTTCGTTGTCAGATCATTCGGCATGATTGATTTCTCCATTAGCAATAGTGCATCTCTACCCATTTAGAGTAAGCATACATCATTCTAAAGAATAATCAATACAAAAAACTATCCCTCGGGCTTATCCCCCCCAAATTGCCCCCAAATTAGCCTTCAGCGATGATTGGGTCTAGTGGAGGTAGGGTTTCGTCTGGGTCCACGGGGTCGTGTGCTTGTGCTTGTTGGTGGTTGGGGATTTTTGCTTCGCCTAAACCGCCGGTTTGATGTTTGCCAGCCACAGTGATGACATACGACACATCGGCGAATGGGTCATTGGCATCAATGCCGTCGCCATCGGCATCGTAAATCCCCCGCACCATTATGGTGTAGGTTTTGGATACATTTGGATTGTTCTTAAAATTGGTGGCATCCAGATAAGTATCCCCGGCGTAACTAATCTCCCCTGTGTCCGTGTTGATTTTCAACAGGTCAGAGATTTGTGCATTGCCATTAATGTATTTGATTTCCTCAATGATGGTATTGTCGCTACCCGCCTTGATGCGGATGCTGTTGCCATTATCGGTTGTGCTACCCGGGGCGAATTGATAATCCACATCATTATTAGACGCTTCGCCAAAATACGCCGTTGGGGCAAAGCCATCAAAGCCCTCCCCGGCAAATTCGTGGAGGCTCCTGTCTGTGTAGGTGGATTTATCAAACACTACCGAATCGGCGATGAGTTCAATGGCACTGCCTTTAGCAAGCGTATAGCTGGTGCCATGATTGTTGTTGGTATATTCAACGACCACGCCATAGACCTTCGCGGCATCCATATTATCCAAAGTATAGGTGTTGGCGCTTGTATCGCCGATATACTCACGATTCTCGCCATCAGGGTCTTGTGCAAACCAGCGATAGGTGACGCTTGCGACGCCATAATCGTCTTTTCTTACCTGTTCTACGCGCAATGTTTCGCCGGGGGCGGCGAAGTTTTCTATTGCAAAATCTGCTGTTTGTGCTGTTTCCACTACGTGCCTATTGCCCTCATCATCGGTGTAGGTAATCGTTGCGGTAACATACGCACCATCATTCAGCGCTTCAATTTGATCTCTGCTCAACACGTAGCGACGGTCAGCTGCTTCCACCTCGCCGGCTTTGCCGTAACGATAATCATTGGGATAGAAGAAGCCCCAATCAATGCTGATACCGTCAGCATTATTGGCGATAACATATTCATCATCTCCAAATGCGCCATCAGGGTCGTCTTGGAGGATTTTTACCCCCCAATTATGATGATGTTCCAAACGATAGCGTTCTACGGCAAATTTGGCGTGTTCAGTTTGTCCGGTGACATCTACGACTATTTTATGCGTGAACACCTCATCGGTTTCGTCAGGCACACGCACCTCTAATTGTAGCTCCACGCTACTGCCAAGCGCTTCTGCGTCGCGCGTATTGCCGGTGAATATCATCTCGCCAGCATCATTTAACTGGAATAAACGCTCATGAGCTGCGCCCGTATCAAGGAGCTCATATTCAACTACGCCATCGGGGTCGCGTCTGCCGCCGATTATTGGCAGGGCGTTGCCTAGATTCAAATTGCCGTCTAGATTGTGCGTGCCAATAATTATGGTATCCAAGTGCGATGCACCGCCGGGATAATCCACAGTCACGACATGCTTATTATTGGCGCCATCGGTGTACTCAACCTCTACATAGATTTTCGCGCCTTCCGCCAGCCTATCTGAATGCCATGAAGTCGTAGCATAATCATTGCCAGCAGGGATTTTAATGTATCCGTCTGGGTTGTCTTTATTAGGGACAACATCACGTACACCATCATCGTGCAAAACAGTGGCGTCCTCTCCCGCTAGTTGCAGATACCACGTATATTTATAGACTTCCACACGATCACCACCATGATAGATATGCGTCGCCATACCGCCTTGAGGGTCGGGGGCGATTTCCGTCACTTCTAAGAAATGATACCTATTAAGCCCCGTGCTTCTCCCAAGGGCAAATTCGGCGGTGCCTGGGTCTTTTACCGTGCCAAAGATATCCAAATCTATATTCCGCACATCAATGGTGATTGTGGCGGCTATGCTGTCGCCATTGGTTGCGTGGCTGGCAACGACATCCAAAACATGTTGATGCGCATCCCCATCATTTACGCGCGCATTAGACGTGAAAGTGATGGCGCCAGTTTCGGCATTGATTGCGAAAAATCCTGAGGTCAGCGTGCCATCGGCGAAGGCGTAGCTTACGTCCCCTGCTTCAGCCGAAATCGCCGAAACATCTGTCACGCTTGCGCCACCCTGTTTAATGCCCTCTGGCACCCAAAAGCGTTGCGTTCCCGCATCCGCATCCGTATCCCATGACAGCGAATTATATCTGGCAATGGTGACATCAATATCATCGGTGGCTTGGGTGCCGTCGTCTAGGGTGTCGGTGATGGTGATGGTTAGACCGAGGCTGTCGGTGTTTAGGGCATCAAAATCAATGCTCTGTCCTTCTTTGAGGAACACGCCCCATGCGCCGTCAATTTCCTTGACCTCAAATTTATCATCCTGTGAGGTGGTAATTTGGTGTTTATTGACCTCATCAATATCGGCATCGCTGACGCTGAAGCGGATGCCGGTATCGGTGCCGTCTTCTGGTGCCTCACGGTCATGGCGCGCCCTGCCCGCATCGGTTAGGGCGGTCAATTCGGGCGCATCGTCATTGACCAATTCGCCGACATCAATGACGACATCAACCCATTTTGTGAAGGTTCGGTCATTGGCATCGGTGTAGCTTGCCGCAACGGTGAGGCTGTGTTGCGTTGCGGTGGCGTAATCCAATGTCGCACCGCTTACGAGGCTGATTGCGCCGGTGCTTGCATCAATAATTTCAAATATAGCATCAGCACCGATGAGGGCATAACTCACGCCATCCGCCGCATCGTCATAAGTCGCTTCCACAGTTAGCAGTACGCCGTCCCTATTTTCGGGGATGAGGAGGGTGTAGTCATCTTCCCTTTCGGCAAATACTGGTGCTTTGACGGCGGCAGAAGTAGATCGGGGGTCATCGCCCTCTTGGCTCGCCGCATCATCGTAGGAGATCGCCACGCTATAATCTGCGTAAAGATTTGCGCTGCCGATGGTGTAGGTTGCGCCGGTTGCGCCAGCGATTGCATCTTCGCCACTGAACCATTGATAGCGAATATCGGTCATGCCCCCATCAAGGTCAGGGGTTTCTAGCACCGCGCGCAAGGTCTCGCCATCGCCAATCACACCCCGCACCGCATACACCGCATCGTCTTCATCGGCATTGGCTACATCAATGAAGATTCTATGGGTGGCTGTATTGCCCGCATCCAATGACGTGTCGGTCGCCATAACCTCCAACACATAGCGTTTTTGTTGGTTGGGGTTTTCGTAATCCAGAGCCTCGGCTCCCGTCATGGCGCTGGCAAAAGTGATGGCGCTTGTTTGCGCATCAATGGTGAACAGATTGTCAGGATTTTCGGTGAGTTCATAGCGGATATTAGCATTGGGATTGCGTGTCGCCGTGTTGGCTCGTGCCACAACATCACTCGTCCCATACGCGCCTTCAAGCACGGTGACTTCTTGCGTGTCATTCAGATGGAAAAACAATGTCGGGGTGGCTAGAAGCACCGATTCCTGATTCCCCGCACCATCGGTGTAAGTGATGGTGACGCGCAGTTGTGCGCCGCGATTCGCTACCGCATCTTGCTGTTCGGTGGTCATCAAATACCAATTTTGACTACCGCCAACGGTGCCCGGGGCAACTGTGCGCCCCGCAAGCGCATCGGTGGGGGAGTCAATGTATTCCCATTCGTAATTGTAAGAACCCCGTCTGCCGTCAGAATCAAGGGCGATTTCCTCCACCGTTTGCCGACGGAAAATGCGTACCTCATCACGATAATAGACATATTCCGCCTCAGTCGCCCAACCGAATACAGATGTGCCACTGACATCCACGACGATTGTGTGTGCGATTGTCTCAGTCGTTTCATCAGGCACACGCACCTCTAATTGCAACTCCACACCACTGCCGAGCGCATTAACATCATGCGCATTGCCGAGGAATATCAGGTCGCCATTTTCATCTAAATGGAACAAACGTTCATAATACGCACCCGTATCAGCGAGTCTATATTCAACTGGGCTATCGGGGTCGTGCATGTTGGCGATTGTTGGTAGGGCGTTGCCTAGATTCAAATTGCCATCCAAAGTATCCGTGCCAACATCGATGGTATTCACGTGCGTATTGCCGTTGGGGTAGCTGACTTTGACGACATGATCATTGCCGGCGTTATCGGTGTATTCAACCTCTACATAAATTTCCGCGCCTTCCGCCAGCCTTGCTGTATGCCATTGGCTCGTCGCATAATCATTGCCAGCAGGGATTTGGATATACTCGCTTGGGTTGCCATCACGGCCGACGACGAAACGTTGACTATCATCGTGCAGAACAGTGGGCCCCTGTCCCGGTAGTTGCATATACCACGTATATTTATAGTCTTCCACACGATCACCACCATAATAACTATGCGTGTGCGTACCGGCGCCTTGAGGGTCGGGGGCGATTTCCGTCACTTCTAAGAAATGTTCCCTGCCAAGCCCGGTGCTTCGTGCCAGCGCAAATTCGGCAGTGCCGAGTTCCTTTGCCGTGCCATAGACTTCAAGCTCCTCATTCGCACCAAGCACGTTGAGATAAACCGCGCGTGAGGAGATGGTGGCGTCGTAATTTTCCGCCTCAAATATGAAAATGTCGGAGAAGGAACCGGCGGCGTGTAGGCTTTGCACATCATCATGGAAATTATCAACAGTATAGACCCACTCCCCGCTTTCCAGATTATAGGTGAAAGTGCCGTGATCTAGGGTCATGGTGTAAATGCCGTCCGCCTCGGTCGCTTCAATTGTGCGATCATCATAATCGCGGATAGTGAATCTAGCGGTGTCGGTGAATCTAGCACCTCCCGATTCTTCGGCGATGTTAACCGTCCCACGCACGACCAAATTGCCGCCTCTTTGTATGTTTTCATCTTCCACGACATAGGCGGTGAAATCACCGCTGAATTCGGCTTCGGGTATATCAAGCACGACGACTTGTAGGTCTATGAATTCGGAAAGGACGCCGCTTATGCCGTTTGCGTCTTCGGTGGCGTCTTTGACCGCGACTTGCAGATTGACCACGCGTTCATAATATTCCGCCACCCCGCGCCCATAAATATCAATCGTAGCACCGCCCTCAATCGCCTCATAATCCAGCGTTGCGCCCTCTTTCAGTGCTAGAGAAAAACGCCCATCAGGTTCGCCAACCATTTCAAAATAATCGGCAAAATCACCGCGAATCACCCATTCGGGGTCAAGCACCGTGCCTTCAACCCAAACAGCACCCCTAATCACCTCGTTACCATTACTCTCGCCATAAACGACCACGCCATCACTGGGGCGGATATTTTCATTAACCAAGCCCACAGGTCTAACCTCGCCAAAACCATAATCCCTAATATCATGGAGTTCTATTTGCGGGGCTTCCCTAACAGCAATTTTCACATCAACATGCGTAGGGGCATGTTCGCGCCCTGCTGAAACTGCGACTTGGAGCGTGGCATCTTCGGCTTGTCTGCCAGCCATGACGGAAATCACCCCGCGCGCATTGATGCTGTAAGGTCCATCGTAATTTCCTGCCGCATTGCCGACAATGCTGAATTCCATAGTCTCGCCATTGCTAGCGACGGCGTTGATGATGCCTACATAGTCATCATGTTCGCCCATGCTAAATTGCACCTGCACTTCGGGTTCGGCTTCGTCTGTATCCTGATTCAGAATCGTCACGGGATTGGGGCTTAGGGAGGCATCTTCAATGGCTTCAATAGCCGCCCCTATGCCCTCAAACAAATCTTCAATCCCTTCTAGGTTGGTTTCGTCGTGCCCTTGCCCGGCTGCTTGTTTGGCTTTGTTGTGTGCTAGGTATTTTGCCAAGCCTTGCACCACCTGCACGATCATATCATCGCCGGCGGTGTCAATGTAGTTTTTGCGTTCAAGCAATGCTTCGGCGAGTTCGTCAATGTCTAGGTCAGTGGGTGTTTCGCCATCGGCTTCAAGATATAATTTGAGAAAATACTTGAAACTTTGCCCCAAATCTTCGGCGGCACCAATCAAATCGGTGATGGGGGAGGCAATAATGTGTCTGCCGTAAAAATCCGGCGAAGAATAATACCTGCCTTCAAGTTGTTGGTCAGTTGCCGCATCAAATGCACCATCCAAAATCGCCACAAACGCGCGCCCGTGGAGTGCATCAGGGATATTATGCGCCAAGCCCTCGGCATCGGTGATGAAGCCGTCGGGGTATTGCTCATCTTGGAGGGCGATATCGTCATCAGTCACGCCATCGACGCCATCCATATCAAAATAAACACGCGCACCTTGCACGGGGCTGGCATTGACGCTCACGGTGTTGCCAGTGCCTCTACTGCCGCCGCCGCCATCAGAAAAGAGATCATCCAAACTACCGCAAGCCGCAAGCACTACGCCCGAAAGTGTCCAGACGCTTGCCGTGAAGCCCGATGCGGCAAGTTTTTTGCGCGATGATTTATCGTTATCATCAATGAGGTGGTTGAGATGGTTGTTCCGATTGAGATCATTTGGCATAACTACGTCCCCTTTGTTTCGTGTCAGATGGTCAAATTTCATCAATATATTGTGATTATACAGGATATATCGCAACAATCAACAAAAAAATAAAAAAAAAATTTTCCGCCTTTAAATTCGCGCCCACACTTAAATTCGCGCCCACGCCGCCGCGCCATCCCTGCGCGCCATCCCTGTAAATCCGCGCCCACACTTAAATTCGCGCCCACGCCGCCGCATCCGCCCTGCGCGCCCACGCCGCCGCATCCGCCCTGCGCGCCCACGCCGCCGCGCCGTCCCTGCCATTACTAAATTAAAATATGCCACTCCTTTTAGACTAGGTCTGGGGTTAGATCTGGTATTGGAATTGGGCTGTCTTCGTCTGGGATGACTACCTCTGCCTCTGATGCGTGGCGGGTTGGGATTTGTGCGGGGGCTGGGGCGGAGGCTGGGGTGGAGGCTGGGGCTTTAATCACGTTTATGGTGCCGCGCGCATAAGCCACCGCACCGCTAACGTGTTCTGCTTTGACGATTAGATTGTAGGTGTCGCGGGTTTCGTAATCAAAAACTGCGCCGTCGGTGATGATGATTGCGCCGGTGTGGGTGGTAATCGTAAATGTACCCGCATAATCATCAATTAGCGAAAAAGTGATATCGTTCAATGACCCCTCAAATCGCGCCAATGACCCTGAAAGACCTGCGCTTGTAAATCCAGGACCTAACTCAAACACGCTACTCCCTTCTATGATGTTGCCGTTGAAGAAGGTTATATCGGTAAAAACTATGCCAGAATGCGCTATATCAATGGCATCTTTATCTCTATCGGGGTCGGGGTGGCGCGCTGTGCTATACACGACACCAGAACCATCTGTGTAGGAAATTCTTACTCCGTAGCCATCAAGGGCAGTCGTGCCAGTGGGAATCGTATAAACCGCCCTAGTCGCGCCAGCAATATCGCCATCGGCATTATACCACTGATACCTATACCCCGCACCAGTAACGCCATTGGGGTCTTCTTCAAGGTGAAATGCCTCCAATGTCGCCCCTGCTTCAACATGACCTATAATGATAGATTCTGTTACGCCCTCATCGGCATCAATGACTCTGATCGTGCCACGCGCATAAGCCTCCGCACCGCTAGCGTGTTCTGCCTTGACGATTAGATTGTAGGTATCGCGGGTCTCATAATCAAAAACCGCATCGTCGGTGATGGTGATTGAGCCGGTGTAGGGGGTGATTGTGAATGTGCCAGCATAATCATCAACTAGCGAAAAGGTGATATCACGCAATGAACCCTCAAAACGCGCCAATGACCCTGAGAGAGATGCGCTTGTAGCCCCAGGACCTAACACAAATACGCTAGTTCCTTCTACGACATTCCCATTGAAGAAATTTATATCAGTAAAAACTATGCCCGAATGCGCTATATCAATGGCATCTTTATCTTTTTCGGGGTCGGGATGGCGGTTTGTGCTATACACGGCGCCAGAACCATCTGTGTAGGAAATCCTTACCCCATAACTAGCAAAATCGGTCGTGCCAGTGGGAAGCGTATAAGTCGTGCTAGTCGCGCCGGCAATATCACCATTGGCATTATACCATTGATACCTATAACCGGCGGCAGTCACGCCATTGGGGTCTTCTTCAAGGTGTAGCACTTCCCATGTTGTGCCGGCTTCGGCATGACCTACGATGATAGATTCCGTGATACCCTCATCGGCATCAATGACGTTGATAGTGCCACGCGCATAAGCCACCGCACCGCTAGCGTGTTCTGCTTTGACGATTAGATTGTAGGTGTCGCGGGTTTCATAATCAAAAACTGCGCCATCGGCTATGGTGATTGAGCCGGTGTAGGGGGTGATTGTGAATGTGCCAGCATAATCATCAACTAGCGAAAAAGTGATATCGTCCAATACCCCCTTAAACCGCGCCAAGGAACCTGAAAGCCCCGCGCTTGAAACCCCGTTGCCAAAATCAAACACGCCAGTTCCTTCTACGATGTTGCCGTTGAAGAAGGTTATGTCGGTAAAAATTATGCCCGAATGCGCTATATCAATGGCATCTTTATCTTTGTCGGGGTCGGGATGGCGCGCTGTGCTATATACGACACCCGAGCCATCTGTGTAGGAAATTCTTACCCCATAACCCGCGAGAGCCGTTGTGCCGGCGGGAATCGTATAAACCGCCCTAGTTGCACCGGCAATATCACCATCAGCATTATACCACTGATAACGATACCCCGCACCTGTAACGCCGTTAGGGTCTTCTTCAAGATGAAATGCCTCCAATGTCGCCCCTGCTTCAACATGACCTATGATGATAGATTCGGTTATCCCCTCATCGGCATCAATGACGTTGATAGTGCCGCGCGCATAAGCCACAGCACCGCTAGCGTGTTCTGCTTTGATGATTAGATTGTAAGTGTTGCGGGTTTCGTAATCAAACACCGCATTTTCGGCGATGGTGATTGAGCCGGTGTAAGGGGTGATTGTAAATGCGCCCCAGTAATCATCAACGAGCGAAAAGGTAATATCATTTAATGAACCATCCAGCCTTGCCAAAGAACCTGATAAACCCCTACTTGAAACCCCCGCACCGAAATCAAATACGCCAGTTCCTTCTACGATATTGCCATTGAATAATGCTATATTCTCAAACACTATGCCCGAAAGGGTTATATCAATAGCGTCTTTATCTTTATCAGGGTCGGGGTGGCGCGCTGTGCTATAGACAGCACCCGAGCCATCCGTATAAGAAATCCTAACCCCATAACTAGCAAAATCAGTTGCGCCAGCGGGAAGCGTATAAGTCGCCCTAGTTGCGCCGGCAATATCGCCATCTGCATTATACCACTGATACCTATACCCTCTGCCAGTAACGCCATTGGGGTCTTCTTCAATGTGTAGCACTTCCAGTGTTGCGCCAGATTCGGCATGCCCGATGATGATAGATTCGGTTATCCCCTCATCGGTGTCAATGATGTTGATGGTGCCGCGAATGTAAGCTTCAACACCGCTTTCATGTTCCGCCTTGACGATGAGATTGTAGGTGTTCTGCGTCTCATAATCAAAAACCGCGCCATCGGCGATAGCGATTGCGGCGGTGTAGGGGTTAATCGTAAATGCGCCCCAGTAATCATCAACGAGCGCATAGGTGAAACCGAGGGGCGAACCACCTAGCCTTGCTAAAGAGCCTGAAAGTGCCGTGCTTGAAACTCCAAAACCAAAATCAAACACGCCGCTTCCCTCTACGATATTGCCACTGAATGGAGCTAAATCATCAAAAACTATGCCCGAATGGGCTATATCAATGGCATCTTTATCTTTGTAGATATTCGCATGACGCGCTGTGCTATAGACAGCACCAGTCTTATCCGTGTAAGAAACCCTTACCCCATAGCCAGCAAACGCCGTTGTGCCGGCGGGAATCGTATAGGTCGCCCTCGTCGCACCGGCAATATCGCCATCGGCATTATACCACTGATACCGATACCCCGCATCATCAACGCCATCGGGGTCTTGTGCAATGTGCAGTGCCTCTAATGTTGTGCCGGCTTCGGCATGCCCGATGATGATAATCTCTGCCGGACCTTCTTCCACATCGGCTACATTGATGGTGAATTCTAGGGGGTTGGAATGCACGTCATCTTCACCACGTTCTTCAATAGCCCGAACCCGCAAATCAATGACGCCATTAGCAATCTCTTCAAAATTTAACGAATGGTCAGGTTTCAGCACCAGATTAAAACTACCGCCCTCCCCGCTTACAATATCAAATTTATTGGCGAAATTGAAACCTGTGGGGGTCGCTTCACGTATCTCCCATGTGGGGTTGCTTGCGGTGGTTGTGATGCCGGTGATGCCTGTTGCGGCACCTATGACATTTTCCGCTATTCTGCCGATGGTTATGTCTGCGCCGTTATTGGTGCCCGGGTGCAAAGTCGGGGCGGCGGCGACGGTGATTTCCACTTCAACGATTTCGCTTTCATGCCTATTTCTGACTTCAACCAATAAAGTGATGGTGCCTTCTTCCAGTGCTTCTACGCTATCGGCAACCGAGATAATCCCCCGTTGTTGGTTGATGGTGAAACTCGCATATGTCTCACGCGGTGCGGTTCTATAATTGCCCGCATGGTTAGGGTCAGCTTCAATAAAACGATAGGTTATGCCGCCCCCATGACTCACCGCCGTGATGGTGGTGATATGTTTATCATACTGCCCGATTTTGACATCTATATCAACGATATTGGTGTTGGCTTCATCCGCATCTTGATTAGCAATTTTGAGCGTGTCGTCCCCATCCCCAACCAGCAATGCCGCGACGCGATTCTGCACCGCGGCGATTTGTGCGTTGGCATCGGCATTAGTATCGTGTTCTTCCGACAAATAGACCGCCAAGGCTTCCACGCCAGACCCGACGCCAAGATAGTTATCGGTGTTAAGAATATCGGCTAATAGATTATCGCGGGCTTGTTGTTGTTCGGGCATCAAATCAACGGGGCTATAGCCTAGCAATGCGGCAACCACATCTGCGGAAGATTCCCCCGCATCCATCTGCTTGGCGATGAAATCGGTAATCGGCGAGGCGAGGATATGTTCATTATTGGCATCAGCAATAGAACGGAAATGGCTATTTGCCGGGAATGGCTCGCCGGTATCGGCATCAATCGCACCGCTAAGGTCGGCGATGAACGGCAAGCCATGTAATTCGGCAGGGATATTGTTAGCCCGCCCGGTGGCATCGGTGATAAAGCCTTCGGGATATTGCGCGTCTTGTGCGGCTTTTTCGCGCACATCAAGCATCCCATCACCATTGGCATCAAAGCGATAAAAATAAAGCCGTGCGCCTTGAATGGGGCTTTTTTGCACTTGAAGCGCACCACCGCTAGCGGCGGAGTTGCCGCCACCACTGCCGCCGCCATCATCTAAACCCAAAAAATCCTCAACCGAACCACAAGCCACCAACACCACACCCGAAAGCGTCCAAACACTAGCCGTAAAACCCGATGAAGCTAATCTTTGGCGCGATTCTGCGCGCCCATTAAACAAATTCTGCCGTGTAGTAAGATCATTCGGCATAATGAAACCCCCTTTATTGTGCCTAGATAATCAATCTTCATCAATATATTGCGTATTATGATAGGATATATCGCAATAATCAACAAAAAAATAAATCCTTGAGCCAAGAACGGGGCTTTTCTAGACGTGGAGCGCAATCTCGCGCATTCTCGCACAAGCATACATCATTCTGTATAATAATCAAACACAACGCCTTACGCAGTGGTGATTGCTGTGATATTTCGCTTGAAGTATGGTGCGGATGTGATACGAACAGGGGAGAATGGAGGAAAATACTATGCCCGTAACACCTGAACAACGACAAATCGTGCCTTTTGATAGCAAAGCCCATAACCGCACCAATTTTTCGTGCGGCAGTCCCGCCCTAGACCGCTACATCCGCGAAATCGCCTCCCAAGATGTGAAGCGCGATTTAGCACGGATTTTTGTTGTGCTAGATGGGGTGGATGTGGTGGGGTTTTATAGTTTGAGTGGAGATACCATCGAAAAAGATGACCTTCCTGAAAGTCATGCCAAAAAACTGCCCAATCGTTCTATTCCGGCGGTTTTGCTGGGTCGGCTTGCGATTGATAACACGCAACAGGGGCAAGGTTTAGGCGTGGGGATGTTGATGGATGCACAGGATCGAATTTTGCGTGCTTCTGAATTGATTGGTTTTTATGCGGTCACCGTTGATGCCAAGGATGGTGTAGTGGAGTTTTATTTGAAATATGGTTTTATCCGCTTTGCCAGCGATCCTAATCGTTTGTTTTTGCCCATGCGAACCATACGTACGTTTTAGATTAAGATTCTGCTTGCAATATGTGGTGAATGTGATACGAATAGGGGAAAGGAGAGTGAATACTATGTCTGTAGCGGTTAAAAAGAAATCAGAATCCTGTGCTGATGTTGAGCATCAGGCGCAACCTGCTGAGGAGCAATTTGGCTTTGCGCCTACGAGGATTTCTCAGGAAGATTGGGATATGCTTATGGAAGTTATGGAAAACCCGCCTGAGCCTAACGAGGCTATGCGGGCAGCTTGGGCTAAATACCAAAGCAGTAAAGGTTAGTCTGTGGCATCCTTGAAGAAATCAGAATCCTGTGCTGATGTTGAGCATCAGGCGCAACCTGCTGAGGAGCAATTTGGCTTTGAGCCTACGAGAATTTCTCAGGCGGATTGGGATATGCTTATGGAAGTTATGGAAAACCCGCCTGAACCGGGTGAAAAATTGCGGGCTCTTTTTGCTAAATATCCCAGAGGCTAGGCAATGGCATCCAAAACGAAGTCAGAATCCTGTGCTGATGTTGCGCATCAGGCGCAACCTGCTGAGGAGCAATTTGGCTTTGCGCCTACGAGGATTTCTCAGGAAGATTGGGATATGCTTATGGAAGTTATGGAAAACCCGCCTGAGCCTAACGAGGCTATGCGGGCAGCTTGGGCTAAATACCAAAGCAGTAAAGGTTAGTCTGTGGCATCCTTGAAGAAATCAGAATCCTGTGCTGATGTTGAGCATCAGACGCAACCTGCTGAGGAACAATTTGGCTTTGAGCCTACAATACTTTCTCAGGCGGATTGGGATTTTATGATGGAAGTATTGGAAAACCCGCCTAAGCCTAATGCGGCTTTGCGGGCTCTTTTTGCTAAATATCCCCGAGGCTAGGTGATTTGGGCTTGCTTTGTTTGTGGGGGGTGTTCTTTACCCTAGCGACTTGTTCGGCTTTATTTGCGTTGTGCCTTCCCTGTTAGCCTGCGTGGGGGTCGGTGTCTGGTATTGGCACTATGCCTGCTAGTGGGTCGGCGTCTGGGATTTCTACCTCTACCTGTGGCTCTGTGCGGTCGGGGGTTATTGCTGGGGCTGGGGCTACGAAATTATTCACTGTTAAGGTGATTTCTATGTCATCCGTGTCCTCAGTGACGCTATTGGTGGCGGTGAGTTTGACTTTATATTCCGCTTTTTTCACAAAATCTGCGTGTCCAAAATTCAACCTGACGTTGGTGCCGTGACCTGCCCTATCCGCAAGGAAAAACAGAGCCGCATCTTCCCCGCCGGTAATTGCCCAGCCTACAGTCGCAGATGTTCCCTCTACAGTAACGTTGGCGATCACTGCCACTAATAGACTACCAGATGTGCCAACATCACTATCGTTGATTGAGTGTGTATCTTGTCCCGATCCGATTACTACTGAACGTTCTGCCACCCGGAGGACTACCCGCACATCGTCGCCGCTGGCTATGCTGCCTTCGGGGGTGTCGGTTACTCTGATGAAGGTTGACGTCCAGCGTGGGTCGGTGGCTTCGCCGCCACTTGGAATAGAAAGTTTGCTAAAATCTACTCCTGTGCCCGCCGCTTGCAGAGTCCCCGTTTGGGTTGCTGCATCCCACGTCACCATAAAGCGGGTATCTGCCGTCGTGCCGTCACTACCAACGACGGATATATCACCGGCTACATAATTTTTGTCTGGGTCTTCTATGGTGAATGTAATGATGTCGATATCTTCATCATCTATGTTTATTGGGCTGGTATAGTCCGCCGCTGTGCCGGCGGGGAGTTTTATCACGGGCGGTGATTCTGGGTATCCTGCGACGGTTAGGGTGAACATCTGCACAACCGGTTCCATCGTGACGATATTGGTGGCGGTGATTTCAACTTCATATTGTGATTTTTTCACAAAATTTTGGTGGTCGATTCTCAAATTGAGTTTGTTAGTTCCCCCCTGAGCAATTAGACCGTCAATGGTGAAAAGATCCATATCCGCCCCGCCGGTAAATGCGTATGTCACCCCTGCGTTGTTGGCTCTTTCGGTCACAATATCTATTACAAAGTGGTCATTATGCCCAAGGTCTATGTTATGATTAACATTAGCTGCGGTGCGGTCTACAGTATCAGCCGAGGTGAATCGTATTGAACTCACATCAATAGTAACGGATTGGCGTTCGGTGTTGCTTGTGCCGGTTTCGGTGGCTATGACTTCAAATTCATAACTGTCTTTCATGCTGGAATCCAAAGTCGTGGCGGCTTTGAAAGTGACTGCCCCACTCGTGCCGTCAATCATAAACAGGCTGGCATCTGTGCCACTCAGCGAATAGGTTATCGCCCCGTTGCTGTCGGCGGTGGCGGTGGCGGTGTGAATCGTTTCGGTGGTGGCAATTGTTCTCCCATCAAGGAGATTGATGGTTTTGAGGTAATCCGTATATTCATCACCGAAACTTACCACTTCATTGCGGTTGCTTACGCGGACACTGAACGCTATATCAACGCTGTTGCCGTCATGGGTGGCGCGGATGATGAATTTTATGCCGTTCATCTGCTCGTCAGGGGTTAGGGCTTCATAGTTCAGCCTGTCTATCACGGGCATTACAAATCCATTGGCTATAGTAACGCCTTTATAGGTGGTGGCGGTCGTGCCGTCTTCGGTAACAAAGGCTAGTGTCAGCTCGTTGGATGGGATGGCGCTACCATCAGAGGTAAGCGTCGCGGATACCGGGACGGGAAACGTGTCATGTTCAAGCAAAAACGCAATGTTGCGGGATAGGCTAATGGATGCGGTGCTACTTTCAGCCCTATTAACGAGATTCGCACCACCCCAAACGTCCCTGTATTCTACGCGGACGCGGTAATGGGCGTTGTCATCGGTGTAGGTGAATGTATTTGAATCGGTGCCGACTCTTTCGCCGGTGGCGACATCAAACCACTCATAGCTGGGGGGTGTGGCACCATCGGCGGCGGTTAGGATGCCATCTTGGTCGGTTAGCGTGGCGGTTAGGGTTTTGGTTGCCGTATCCCTTGTGATGACAACAGCCCCCAAATCATTCCTATCTTCCGCCGTGATGGTGATGGCTTCGCTAGGAATGGGGGTGTGCGTGCCATCATCTATGGCTACCCTGAGTGTGATTGTTGGGTCGTTGTCGGCGTTTTCTTCTTCATAATCCAATTCCTCATTTGCTTTGAGGCGTAGCGTCCATGTGCCGCCCACATCAGCAACCTCAAAGCGGTCTTCGGTGGTCGTGCCACTCGCACCCGCATAAACGACAAAATCGCTCGCCATTACTGTGTTACTGCCGACACTATCAACATCTTCAATGGTAAATGTGATGTCAGTATTGCGCGGTAGATGGGTTAAAAAATACTGCTCAGCTAGGGTATCTGTCGTTGCGCTTGGCTTCGCCGTCGGGGGATTGTCGTTGAGGTCGTTTATAGTGACTACCACATCAACATCGCTAAATGGATTTGGCGTGGCGTTGTTGCTATCATCGTAAGTGGCGCGCACGGTTAGTTCTATTTGTTCTGTTCGGGGGTCGGTGTCGTAATCCAAATCCGTAGCGGCAGTGCCAGTAAAGGTAATCACACCATCGCTATCAATCGCAAAGCCTAAATGCGTGGCGGCGGTTGTGCCAGCGTCGGCATCGGTCACAAAAGCATAGGTTATATCGTCCGCCGAATCATCCAAAGTCGCATCTATATCTATCGTCGTAATGTTATTGCCATCTTCATCAATGCTTCCGCTGTAGCTTGATGCCCCGAATTTTAACGCCGAGGCTATGACGGGGACGAAGCTTAGGGCGTCTCCAACGCTATTATCTTTATAGCCGACAAGAACGCCATACTGCGCCCCCTCAACAGGTGCGCCAGTAATGGTATAGGTGTTCGTTGTAGATTCCGCACCAAGCCATTTGAAAGTGGTGGTTTCAAGAGTTTCAAATGAGGTGGGGGCAAGGTCAGCACTCGCTTTCCTAAACCAACGATACATGACATCAACCGAACTATCAACGCCGTCAGGGTCTTCCCTCCCCGCAACAAGCATCGCCGTGAGCGTCGCATCCTCGGCAACACTGCCCGAAATAGCATAAGTCGCATCGCCCTCATCCAGATTGTTGACGGTGACGGTGAAAGCCTCCGACATATTGGGGGTGTTCACCCCATCACTCACCTCAATTTTGAGGCGAAGCGTGGTGGTTGTTTCATAATCCAACGCCTTCCCAGAATTCAATTGGATTTTCCAAGTGCCGACGCCACCAGTGCTTCCAAAACCCGCAACCCCAAAATTCGCGTTTTCTGTGTTATTGTCGGCATTTAGAATCCTTAAAGTCGGCACGATACCTACGCCACTCTGATGCGCCGAAGTGGCATCAGTGTCATCAACCATAATGGTGAGTCCCGTAACAGCAATCGGAGCGTTATTGCCCTCAATGCGCTCATTAACCGCAATATCAACGTTAGAATCTACCTGAGCAACCACCACCGTCGGGGCTTTGTCGTTGGCGTCAGTTATACGAACATCAACCTCATATTCTTCCGATAGGTTGTTAGAGCCATCGTCAATCGTGTATTTTAGGGTGATTGTGCTGTCGATGGGGTATCTTGAATCATCGCGGTCTAGTGATTCGCCTGCTTTGAGCGTTAAAGCCCATTGATCATTATTCCCTTCAATGAAATCAAATTTAGGGGCTAGTTCTTTCTCTAAAGCCGTCGTGCCGCTAAAGGTAAAGGTGAAACCGCTTGTCGTGTCAAGGTCAGTGATGGTAATGCGATAATCGGCGTCCTTGCCACCAACAGGCGCAGTGCCAGAACCCGCAATCTCACCAATTTGACCCATACTCCCGGCAGTCACCGCCTGCCCCGTGGGGGTTTCGTCATCAACACCGGTGAGCGTGATATCAACCATCGCCGTATCCGTCATGTCGCCGCCATCCGTCGCGGTGATTTCTAGCGTGTAGCCCGTGGTGGCGGTGGGGGTGGTGTCGTAATTTAATGCCTGTTTCACCGTGATGGCGCCAGAGGCCGGGTCAAGAATTTGAAAAAATTCCATGCCTGAACCGCCAGTGATGGCATAACGCACCTGCCCATTCGTGCCAGCGGTGTCTTCATCCGCCGCAGTAACAGTAGTCACCGTCGTGCCAACCGCCATATCTTCGGGGATTGTTGCCGTGTAGGTGGGTTGGCCAAATGCCGGTGCCTCATTCAAATCCCGCACAGTGACGGTGAATTCAATATCCTGAATTTCGGGGTCGTCTCGGCTATCGGTGGCACGGACGATTAGTTTGTGGGTCGTGCTGTCCGTTTCAAAATCAAATGCCCTCGTGATGGTGATGACCCCATGCTTATCATTATTGGTAGTAATGGAAAAATCGCCAAAAGTTGTGTCGGTGCTAGAACCATTAACAAATTCATATTTGGCAATATCGGACGTATCACCGCCACCAGCATCCGATACCGCCACCAATACCAATTCCCAATTCGCATCATTTTCATCCACCATTAGTGCAGCTGTGGTTGGGGGCGTGAAACGCACCGGCGTATCAACCGCCGTGAGGATGAATGTGTTAGTTACCGGAGCCGTAAGAGGCGCACCGCCATCAGTCACGGTGTAGCTAAGCGAGATTTCATCGCCTACTGATTCGTCGATGACTTGACCTGCTTTGAGGTATAACTCCCATGTGTTCGTGCCGGTTTGACGGCGGAATTCAAAGCGGTCACTGGTCGCACCACCAACGCTAACTTCCAAAGTGGTCGCATCCGCATCCGCATCGGTCACGGCGACGACATAACCCATGCTAACGCCATCGCCATTAGCAGGATTATCCGCCACCGTCGTGATTCTAGCCGAGCCAGTCGCGGCGTGATTCGGGACGCTGGGTGATTCGTCATTGATGTCGGTTAGGGTGATAGTGACGGTTGCTGTGGCATCAATGACGGTATCATCCATGCCATCGGCATCTGCGCCATCGCTGGCACCTATCGTTAGTGTGTGCATCTGGGCGGTTTCAAAATCCAACGGCGCATTTAGGGTAATCACCCCATCGCTACCAATGGTAAATAGCATCTCGCCAGTGGGGTTGTCATCCGCATCAAGCAATGCCACATTGCCAGCAGTGATGGAATAGGTCACGGTGCTATATTCGTCTGTGCCATCCGCATCGGTGGCGGAAACGCGCGCAATCTCCGTGCCTACCGCGTAGGTTTCATCAACAGTTTCCGTGTAGGTGGATGCGGCAAATACCGGCGCATTATCATTCTCATCGCCTAAACGGATGGTGAGCATTTGGTCGTTGGTTTCGCCGTTTTCATCAGTGGCACGGACGACCAGATTAAATACACGCACGGCACCATCAGCGTCATAATCCAACACATTAGAAAGGGTAATCACCCCCAACTTTCTGGAAATCGTGAATTCTTGATCATTTGTCATGAGTGCGTCCCCGACAACAAACCTGAAATCAGTAACGTCGGCGGGCATTCCATTGCTGTGGGTGGATTCTGCGCGCACCGTTGTGACACCATAACCGACATCGCTGCCTTCCGGCAATGGCACATCGCTAGGGCTAGTGAATGTCACCGGCGTATCAACGACCGAGAGCGTGGCTGTGCTAGGTGGTAGTTCATTTTCGCCATCATTCACCTGATAATTGACCGTGATTGTTTCGCCTTTTGCCTCAGTGACGGCTACACCTGCTTTGAGGAATAGCTCCCAAACGCCAGAGCCTTGGTCGCGGAATTCAAAACGGCTGGAAGCGTCAAGACCAAAGGTGAAGTCATTACCCGTATCCGCATCGTCAATAGTGATGCTATAACCCGTGCTAGCCGCCGCATTACCCGAAGCATCCTCAGTGCCCGTAGTCCTAACCCTAAACGCACCACTCTGAGGGGGCGTAACCACAGGCACAATATCATTCGCATCGGTGAGCGTGATAATAACATCTTGCGTTGATAGCATCGGGTTGTCGGCATCGCTATCGGTAGCGGTGATGGTTAGCGTGTAGCCAGTGGTGGCAGGGGTGGTGTCGTAATTTAGGGTCGCACCATCCGCCACGCGAAGCGCGCCCGAATTTGGGTCAATGAAAAATAAATCGTCCGGGTCGCCAGCAGTGATAGAATACGTCACCACATCATTCGTACCATCCGCATCGGTAGCAGTAATCTCCAAAAACGAACCCTCCGCCGCCGTGCGCGATTCCGAAATCGTTGCCGTGTAAGCGGATTGGGCAAATGCCGGGGCGTGTTCGTTCACGTCATCAACATTGACGGTTAGCATAAGTGTATTGGTTTCGTCATTGTCATCGGTGGCACGGACGCGCAAGGTGATGGTCTCATCCATTTCATAATCCAATGAACTTCTGAGGGTGATGTCGCCCGAAGTGGCATCAATTTGAAAGCCTTTATACTCTGACACTACCGCCATATTTTCATCCAGAAGCTCGTATCTAGCAATGTCAACACGGGTGCCAGCACCATCATCAGACCTTGCCTGCACCATGAAATGCGCTGTGGTAGGGCTTGTTCCAGTGTCTTCTGCCAGATTTATCGTGCGGGCGGCGGCGGTGGCGGGGCTAGTGAAACTCACAGGCGTATCAACGACCGTGAGCATGACCGTACCCCTCGCCGCAATCGTGCCAACACCGCCATCAGTCACGGTATAGGTGAGCGTGATTTGGTTGTTTAATTCCGAATCGGCGACTGCTTGGTCTGTATCAAGGAATAGCTCCCATGTGTTGGTGTTGGTTTGGCGGCGGAAATCAAAGCGGGGGTCGCCAGTGATGCTAACGTTGAAGTCGTTATTCGCATCGGCATCGGTAACGGTGATAGTATAGCCCGTGCCTGTGCCAGCAGTATTATCAGCCGCCGACATTATCCGCACCGTGCCTGTCCCAGCGGTCGGCGCGACGGTGGGGGATTCGTCATTGATGTCGGTGACGGTGATGGTGACGGTTTCTGTGGCATCGGCGGTAGTGTCGGGGGCGCCGTCGGCATCTAAACTATCGGTTGCCGTGATGGTTAGCGTGTAGGTTTCGGTGGGGGTGGGGCTAGTGTCGTAATCTAACGCACTCTGCAAAGTAATCGCGCCGGTTCCCGAATCAATATCAAAAACGCCCATACCAGTGCCGCCAGTGATGGCATAGGTCACAGAATCCCCATCGGCATCACGCGCCTCAACCCGCGCAATTTCCGTCCCTATGGCGGTGGTTTCCGCAATTTCTGGCGCGTAATTGAGGTCAGGATTCAGCACAGCATTTAGGAAAACCGGCGCATCATTGGCAGGGGTTACCGTGATGGTTAATTCTAGCCGTTCGGAGCTGACGCCAGTGACGCTATCCTTCGCCTGAACTTGCAGGGTGATGGTGCTATCGGGAAGCCTGGAAAGTGCCTCAAAATCTAGGCTTTCGCCGGCTTTTAGGGCTAGATTGAAAGCGCCAGAAGCCTCTACAATTTCAAATTTAGAGGCTAGACCATCGGCGTCGGGGGTGCGAATCACCCATACGGGATTCGTCGCATCGGTGACGCTGATTCCTGTAATCAAATCCGTGCCACCTGCCGTATCTTCGCCCATCTCAACAGAGGTGGAGGCGGGAGGGCTCAAAGTCGGAAGGCTCGCACTGTCAACAACCGTGACGGCAACGCTAACGATGACTTCGGGGGCTCTGCCGTTATTGACCGCAATATATAGCATCGTCAAGCCAGTGGGCAGGTTCGCAAACGCGCCCTCAGCAACCGAAATAACACCGCGCTCAATAATGTAATCGCTGACATTCGCAGGCGTACCATCAGCATTAACAAAACTATACTGCACACGACCCGCATGACTCACCACCTCAATCGTGCCAATATAGGAATCATGTTCGCCAATCGTCACGTCATCCAACATGGTATCCGTCACTGTGAGCGTGTCGGCATCGGGTATTGGGGTGGTGGGGTCAGGCAATAAAACCGTGATTTGCGCCTCCACTAGGGCTTCCGTGGGGTCGTTGGTTTCCACCAAATACCGCGCCAAAGCATCAACGCCCGAACTGCCATCGTAGTTAGTTGGGTCGCTCACCATACCTAAAAACGCATTAACCGCCGCTTCGGTATCCGCATCAGGGTCTATCTCTATGATGCGCTCAACGATGTCGTCTATGGCATCAGCCAACTGCTCATGCGTGAGTGGTCCAGCCTGACGCATAACCTCTCCCGCTATGAAATCCGTAATCGGTGAGGCTAGGGTGTGGTCGCCATTCTCATCGGGGATGGAATGAAGCGTACCGCTTAATGGCTCGTCAGTATCGGCGTCAAATGCGCCGTCAAGATACGCCACAAACGGCGTGCCGTAAAGATGCGCGGGGATGTCGGGAACATCGCCATTTTCATCCGAAACAAAGCCCTCAGGACGGAACGCATCTTGTGCCGCGCGCTCAACATCGCTAATCATGCCATCGCCGTCCGCATCAAAATAAATCCGCGCGCCTTGGACGGGGCTACTTTGCACATGCACCGACCTGCCGCCACCACCGCCGCCGTCATCTAAGCCGAGGAAATCCTCAACTGTGCCGCAAGCGACCAATACCACGCCTGATATTGTCCATACGCTCGCGGTGAAGCCTGATGAGGCAAGTTTTTGGCGTTGCGATTCTGAACGCACATCTGAACGCGATTCTGGGCGCGATTCTGGGCACGATTCAGGGCGCGCGTTTAACAAATTCCGTTTTGCTGTAAGATCATTTGGCACAGTTTAGCCCTCCTAACTAGCGCATCTTTTATACTTCTAAAACAACTGCGCATAAATTGCAACAACAATCAACATTTTTCCGCATTAGCCTAAAATCCGCACCCACATTTAAATCCGCACCCACGCCCCCACCGCCGCGCCATCCCTTTTAATCCGCGCCCACGCCGCCGCGCCATCCCTGTGCGCCAACCCTGAGGGGGTTTTGATATTTCGCTTGAAGTATGGTGCGGATGTGATACGAACGAGGGGAATGGAGGAAAAATACTATGCCCGTAGCACCTGAACAACGACAAATCGTGCCGTTTGATAGCAAAGCCCATAACCGCACCAATTTTTCATGCGGCAGCCCCGCCCTAGACCGCTACATCCGAGAAATCGCCTCCCAAGATGTGAAACGCGATTTAGCGCGGGTTTTTGTGGTGCTAAATGGCGCGGATGTGGTGGGTTTTTATAGTTTGAGTGGTGATATTGTTAAAAAAGAAGACCTTCCTGAAAGTCATGCCAAAAAACTGCCCAATCGTCCTATTCCGGCGGTTTTGCTGGGTCGGCTTGCGATTGATAACACGCAACAGGGGCAAGGCTTGGGCTTGAGGATGTTGATGGATGCGCAGGATCGGGTTTTGCTCGCTTCTGAATCGATTGGTTTTCGTATGATCGTCGTTGATGCCAAGGATGGCGTGGTGGAGTTTTATTTGCGATATGATTTTGTTCGCTTTCCCGATGATTCTAATCGGTTGTTTTTGCCTATTGCAACCCTGCGTGCGTCTTAGGTTAAAATTCTGCTTGCAATATGTGGTGAATGTGATACGAATAGGAGAAAGGAGAGTGAATACTATGTCTGTCGCGGTTAAAAAGAAGTCAGAATCCTGTGCTGATGTTGATCATCAGGCGCAACCTGCTGAGGAACAATTTGGCTTTGAGCCTACAATCATTTCTCAGGCGGATTGGGATTTTATGATGGAAGTATTGGAAAACCCGCCTAAGCCGAGCGAAAGATTGCGGGCAGCTAGGGCTAAATATAGTCGCTACAAAGGCTAGGTGATGGCATCCAAAACGAAATCAGAATCCTGTGCTGATGTTGAGCGTCAGGCGCAACCTGCTGAGGAGCAATTTGGCTTTGAGCCTACAATCATTTCTCAGGCGGATTGGGATTTTATGATGGAAGTCTTGGAAAACCCGCCTAAGCCTAATGCGGCTTTGCGAGCTCTTTGGGCTAAATATCCTAGAGGCTAGGTGATGGCATCCTTGAGGGCATCTGAATCTTGCGCCTCGCCCACGCGCCCACACTTAAATCCGCGCCCACGCCGCCGCGCCTCCCTGTAAATTCGCGCCCACGCTACCACCCTGAGGGTGCGCCGCGCCTCCCTGTGCCTTTTGGGTTAGGTTTAGACTACATCCAGCATGGCGAAGGTTAGTCCGGTGAAATCTTCTAAAACCATGAGGGCAATATCATCATCGGTGGTGTCGGTGCCTTTGGTGTGGTAGATGATGGTGTCCATTTTTGACGCATCATTTTGTCCGCTTGCGCGCGCGGCATTGGCATAATGGGCGGTGGAATCAATCCGCAGATTGAGTTCCGCAAAAGATGTTTCATTCCCTGACAAGCTACTGATGCGGATGGTGTCCATGCCATTAGTGCCCTCGCGCGAAAAATCGGTGATGATATCCGTGTCGCCCGCGCCCATGTAGATTGCGGAAAGATCAAATGTATCATTGCCGCGCCCGCCGTGAAGCATATCAAGCCCCGCCTCACCCGCGAGGCGGTCATTGCCATCGCCGCCATAGAGGCTATCATTATCGCTACCACCATAGAGAATATCATTGCCGCCCAGACTACGCAGAAAATCATCGCCGCCGCCGCCATAAAGACTATCATCATTGGCTCTGCCGAATAGCCGGTCATCGCCGCCATAGCCATAGATTGCTTGCCCCCTAATGCTATCAATGCGGTCGGCGCCATCGGTGCCGCGATGTGCGTTGTCGGTGATGATGACCACTGAATCGGCGGTGTTGCCAACTTTATCGCTTACTTGCACTTGTAATACGTGGGTTGTTGGGATGACCTTTATGCTCGGTTGGGTAAATGAGATGATGCCTGTTGCCGCATCAATGTCAAAAAGCCCGGCATCATTACCGCCATTGATGGAATAACTTAAACTATCTTGCCGCGCACCTATCGCGCTGATGCGGAGAAGCGGGCTACCAAAATCCTCATCGGGGGCGGTGGTGAGGCGATAAAAATTCTCCTTAAATACCGGCGTATCTTTTGCATCAAGGACATCCACATGGGCATTTGCTGTTCTAGGTGTCGTCCCCGCATCACCGCTGAGGCTGATGGTTAGGTCAAGGCGCGTATCGGTTTCATAATCCACCCATGCGTTATCTTTGAGTTTTAGTTTCCAGTTTGTCGCATCTCCCACATCTGCCACAACTTCAAAGCGCGTATCAGAAACGGTGAAATCAGCGCTTGTTGGCGTATAAACACCTTCTGCGCGCAGGGTGATTCCTGTATCCACGCCGATATAGTTTTCCGTCACCTGCCCGATACCTGAAGCAGTCATGGTGAATTCCATCAGATCAAACATGTCAAAACTTAGCCCCCTGTCAAAATCATCTAGCATCATGATTGCGATATCATCGGCTTCCCCATTATCTGCGTTATCCGCCGCACCTACGATTTTATAGATGATGGTGTTTTCGATGGCTTCGTCATCATTATAGTAATGACGATAGCCCGGAACCCTGATATGCCCTTGTTCCACCCGCAAATTAGTCGCCTCAAAGAGGTCTTCAAGCGTATCAATGGCATCGATGTCATCAACATGGACGCGGATTTTATGATCCCAAATGCCCAGAAATGGGAGTGTCTGGCGGAAATCAATGACTCGATCAACACCAGAGCCATCGGTATTCAGCACGAAAATATCCATACCTGCATGCCCAAAAAAGGAATTGAGACCACTACCGCCATAGAAGATCGTATCATCATCCGAGCCAACTAGTCTATCATTGTCGCTACCGCCATAGAGTATATCATTGCCGAAACCGCCTTCTAGTTCATCGCGTCCGCTACCGCCATAGAGTATATCATTGCCGAGACCGCCATATAGGTCATCGCGTCCGCTACCGCCATAGAGTATGTCGTTGTCATCCCTGCCTGATAGAGTATCATCCCCGTCGCCGCCATAAAGTATGTCATCGCCAAAACGCCCATCAAGCCGATCTTTATTGCCATGCCCATAAAGCGTATCATTGCCGCCATGCCCGATTAGGGTATCACTATGGCTATTACCATGAATTGTGTTATCGCTATCGTCGCCTTGCACATTTAGAGACAATAAACGCACATCGCTTAGGATAAAATCTTCTATGATCATAAAGATTTCATTGCCCTTATAGAACACGCTATCGTTGATGTTTGGGTCATTTTGTGCGGATTCGTGTCCTTCAATGATTTTATTGCCGCTAGTGTCAATGCGGATTCCTAGCATGGTTTCCAGTTCTTTCATGGATGAAACCTGAAACGTGCCTTGGGTGTATATGTCAGTCAATTCCAAACGTTCGGCTTCATCTATATCAAAATCAACGACAATATTAATATCCCTGCTGTCTGGGTTGGTTGCGGGAGCGATGGATATTGTGAACCAATCGCTATCGGCACCGCCATAGAGCAGATTTATCCCGCCATGTCCAATCAATCTATCCTCGTCGCTGCCACCATAGAGTCTATCATCACCGCCATAACCAAATAGCCATTCAAATCCGCCATAACCATAGATGATATTTGCCGCATCATTGCCCGTAATGATGGAATCAAAACCATCAGTTCCACGAAATGCGTAGTCTGTTATGGTTAGGGTTGTTGTTGCGGTGTTTCCTGTGTTGTCGGTGGCGATGATTGTTAGGTTGTGGTTGTCGGGGCTGGTTCTCCTATGCGGTGCCATGAGCGTGATGTTGCCGTCGTCGTCAATATTGAAAAGCCCGTGATGATTGCCTCTGCTAATGGTGTAGCTTTGTGCGTCGGTTGCTGTGACGTTGAAAATTGTTGCGCCAATTTCGGTGCCACGCACGATGCTGGTGCGGTAAGAATCTTGTTCAAAACTAGGCATATCAGTGTCCCCTTAGTTTGTTGCCTTATTGGAAGTGGCGAGGCTAGGGCAACAAAACCGAGGGGACAATAGCAATTCGTATCCTGCTTAAGCGTGATTTATCCTACCAATGTGATTGTAAAGCAGTGGTTTTAGGGCAAGCGGCAGGTTAGTTTAGTCCTTTATGTTGAGGGCGGTTTTTTGTAGGGTTATGTATACGTCTTCGGCTATTTTTATGTTTTTTCGGCGTTGTTCTAGGATGTCGCGTTCGGGTTTGTCCATTCGGGATGTGTCTAGGTTTTTTAGTCTAGCTGCGTGGGAGCG
This sequence comes from uncultured Alphaproteobacteria bacterium, assembly GCA_958431225.1. Lineage (GTDB taxonomy): Bacteria > Pseudomonadota > Alphaproteobacteria > Puniceispirillales > UBA1172 > UBA12202. The sequence continues at coordinate 83,305 of OY288107.1, forward strand.
TAGGCATTGTCTGGCTTCGTCGTATGGTAGGTCGCCTTTGCGGTTTTTTTCTCGCATGCATACTTCATTGATGAGTTTATATTTTGCTGGGTCTTTGACGTAGTTTAGGTAGGTTTCAATGATTTCTAGGTCTCTGATACCTTGGCGGAGGCTGTTGCGCATATCGGGGCTGTCGGCGAATTGTTCAAATTCTGCCTGATTAAATGCCCTGTCTGCCGCGATTATGGTATGGATGTCGCCCTCTTCGGCGGCTTTTTTGAAAATTTCTAGCCCTAGCCGTGAGAGGCGGTCGCGTTCCTGTCCTTGAGGGCTGGCATCGACTTCCCTTACTGCCCCCCGCATGAGAAAGAGTAATTTTTCGACTTCGGCTTCCCTTTCGTGGGTTGGATTGGTTATTTTAGCCATTCTGTGTCATCGATCATTTCGCAGGTTATTGTTGGCACGCCTGTGCTTTTGACGAAGTCTTTGCCTAGTGCTTTGAGCAAGCTTGCTGGGGCTATTACCTTTTTCATTAGGCGGTCGCATTCTTCATGGTCGCCTGCTAAATAGGCTTGTATCATCGCCCTGCGGTTTTTACTGTTTTCGGGCGAATCTACCAGCTTATCCTCCGCCGCTTTCTGTTCCTCTGTGAGGGTTTTGAATGTTAGGTCTGCCATGGTTTTGCTCCTTTCTTTGGGTATTTTATTTGAAAAATTAATTCATGTCAATAAATGTTGGGGTTGGTTATTTTAGCCATTCTGTGTCATCTATCATTTCGCAGGTTATTGTTGGTATCTCATGGCCTTTGACGAAATCTTTGCCTAGTGCTTTTAGAAAGCTTGCTGGGACGATTGCCTTTTTCATTAGGCGGTCGCATTCTTCAATGTCACCGGCTAAATAGGCGTCTATCATCGCCCGGCGGTTTTTTCGGTTCTCTGGCGAGTTGACTAGCTTATCCTCCGCCGCTTTCTGCTCTGGTGTGAGGGTTTTGAATGTTAGTTCTGCCATGGTTTTGCTCCTTTCTTTTTAGATCAAATCCACTATGACAATCATTTCGTCGTCTAGGATTTGTATGTTGGTGTTGCCTTCTGCGCCGAAATAGTTTGTTAGTAGGGCGTTGTTTGTTAAGCTGCCGTCATCTCCGAGATTTGCGGCATTTGCCCCTACATAGCTGGTGGCGGCGGTTTCCCATGCGCCTTGATTTGCGGCACGGACGGTGACTTGGCTAGCGGTGGCATAGTTGATAGTCAATGCGGTAGAGTCTCCAAAATCAATTTGCACGCCTGTTAGTGTGGTCTTGTCCATGCTAAAGAGTGGAGTGACCTTCAAGTTATCGCTCATCCTGTTAGCATCGTTCAAAAAGTCCATCATGCTGATGACCGTCTCGTCCTCATCTACGAAAATTAGCCTGTCTTCGCCGCGGCGGAAATTTGTGATGGCGTCCATGCCGTCTGTGGTTGTCCATGCGCCGTCGGTTGAGGTGAAGGCGTAATAGATGGTTTCCACGCTCCCTTCCGCCTCTGTAAGTTTGATGATGTCGTTGCCTTCGCCGCCCCAGATGTGGTCGTTGCCGCCTTTGCCGTCTATGGTGTCGATGCCTAGCCCGCCAACTATGTAATCAGTAGTCGCATCACCATCGAGAGTTTCATCAGCAACGCCGCCGTCAATAATCCCTTGTACAATGGTAACAGTTTCGCCCATATTGCCCGCTTCGTCGTTGTAGGTGATTGTCACGCCATAGACTGAGCCTGTCGGGAGTTCGTTACCGCTAGCCGCTGTGTCAAGCGTGTTTGTGCTTGAGAGCGTGCCAAGTCGGTTTATGGATGTGCCGTCGGTGGTGAACCATTGATACATAACGCTAACCGCAACTTCGCCATCAGAATCTTCGGTGTTTTGCGTAGCGGTCAGTGTGTTGCCACTTTTAGAAATGTCATAAACCGAAAGATGATCTACCTCTACGCCTATTGTTATTGTTTTTGCGGCTGATGTCATAGGGGTGCCGCCGCTGTCGGTGGCGGTTATTGTTAGGGTGTAGGTTAGGGCGGTGCCTTCGGTGTTAAATCCTTTGCCTTCTGCTACGCGAATCCCGCCATCGTCGTCAATTTCAAAAAGCTCCATGCCGGTGCCGCCGGTGATGTCATAGCTGGCAATTTCATTATTCGGGGCAGAGGCATCGTCATCGGTGGCGGAGATGGTGGCGAATACACCATCATCATGCCTGCGCCTTTCGGAGATGAGGACGTCTGCGCTTGTTACGTTGAAATAGTTTGGTAGTAAGGTGTTGTCTTTCAAGGTTGAAAGATGAAACAAGAACCCTGATGGAACGCCATCGCCATCAAATTGGCCTAGATATTTTTTGGAGGCTTCCGTGTAATCATATCCGTCCGCAACTGAATCATAGATGCGATATACTTCATGCGAGCTGTCATGAAATTCAACGCGAATTTTGTTGGTGCCGAATATGACTTCCACCCCTTCTACCTCATCATTGGCGAGAATCGGCTTGACAGCCAGCTGTCCGCCAGTGGTGCGGACATTATCTGCGTGCGTAAAGGTCATTAGGTCAATAGGTGTGCCGTCGGTATCAAGGAAAACGAGCCTATCTTCGCCACGGCGGAAATTGGTGATGGTGTCCGTGCCGTCTGTGGTTGTCCATATTGTCCCGGCGGTAGAAAAGCGGTAATAGATGGTTTCAACGCTCCCTGCATCACTTGAAAGCGTGATTTCGTCATCGCCAGCCCCGCCAATGATATGGTCTGCACCACCGCCACCGTCAATCTCATCATCGCCAGCATTGCCATATATCCATTCATCAGCAGTCGTGCCAGCTAGCGTGTTATCGCCAGTCGTCGCCCCCGCTAATGTTGTAATTGACCCTAGCATTGCCGTAATATCATCGCCCCTGACTTCCAGATTCGCCCCGGCAATCGCGCCCGAATTTTCCACTACTTGCACTTCCCCGAGTTCGGGGGCGCGTTCGTTCGCATCTAGCACGTTTATGATTACCCATGTTTCGATGTGTAGGTCTTCTTCTAGGGGTCCTCTGCCGTCGTTGTATATTGCTCGGACGCGTAGGTTGTAGGTTGGGGTGGTTTCGTAGTCTAGGGTTGTGCCTGTTTTGAGGCTAATCCCGCCTGTCTGGTCATTGATGCTAAAGCCATGCAGTTCGCGCACTAGTTCGCCTACATCATTGACTAAACGCCACTCTACAACCCCGTTAAAGCCTATTGGGAGGCCTCCTGTCCCTAATTGAGCTGGCAACATGTCGTCGGTGCCGTCTTCGTTGATTGAGCCGGTGTAGAAAGCGAAATTATTTATGCCGTGCCTGTCTGTGAATGGCGTTATTGGTTCAAGCACATCTATATCGTATTCTATCCCGGCGTTATCGGTGTAGCTGACGGTTACGCCGTGCACTGTGCCTGCTGGTTGGGTTGGTAAGGGTATGGTGCCGGTGATGGGGGTGTTGTAGGTGGCTAGGGGGATACGCGTAGTTTCACCGCCGGGGGTGTAGGTATAATCACCGCTACTATCGCGTGTGATTTCTAGGTTAACGACTCTATCAAAAATCTCATTAGTGCCTTCGGGGGATATGCGGATGGTGATGCGTTCTTGGTCGCTTCTGTCCATGGGGAGTTCTGAATTTCGCGTATATGACCATGCGCCGTCTGCGGTGACGGTTAATACGCCGTCAGCTGCTTGGATTACATGAAATGCATAGCTCGTAAAGACAGCGGGGGTGTTGGTTGTGTCGTAGCTGGTTTTGATTGCGTTTGCCTCGTCGGTGGTGGTGTCGACTGCTATTGCCTCGCCCAAGAGGGTTTTGGTTTCGCCGTCGTCTGTTGTTGTGAACCATTGGTAGCTGATTGCCCTTACGCCATCGGGGTCGGTGAAGGCTTGTTGTAGTTCTAGCATGTCGCCGTTTTGTCGTATGGCGTATCCGGCCTCGCCTTCGTTTCTATCAATGACGTTTATGGTTACGGTTGCGGTTGCTGTTCCGCCGTTGGCTGATGCGGTTATGGTTAGGGTGTGGCTTTCGGCGGTGTCGTAGTCTAGTTTTGCGTTTTCGGCTAGGCGGATGCGTCCGTTGTTGCCGTTTATGGTGAAAAGCCCCGCGTCGTTGCCGGCGGTGATGGCGTAGGTGACGGGGGTGGTGTCTACGGCGATTAGGGTTGTTATGATGCCGGCGGATGTTTTGGTTGCGCCCTCGTTTAGGTTTAGAGTGATGTCGTCGTCTAGGAATGCTGGCGGCAGGTTTATGCCGTTTCCATCCACGTCTATGGTAAGGATTTCGCGGGCGACGCGGACGCCGTTATCGGTTACGGTGGCGACTACTCTAAAATCTTGGGGGTTTTGGATGGGTGGTCTGTCTTGCAGATGGATTTGTCCGCTGTCCTCATCAATCGTCAATAGGGCGAGGTGGGCGGCGTAGGTTGCGGCATCCATGCCCCCGGAATAGATGATGTTGCCGTTGTCGTCGGTGCTGGAATCCGGGAGTAAGCCGAATGCTATGTCGCCGGTGTAGGCGTCGGCGTCGTAGTAGCTGATGGTGGCTAGGTGTCCGCCTTGGGTTAGGTCTATGTGCGGTGGGGCGGGTAGCCCGAATGTGCCGATGATTGGGGTGTTGTAGCTGGCGATGCTGGTAGCACTGACAACAGTCTGGCTAGTCTCATCCCGAATGGTATAAGCATATCCGTTATTGATGGTAGTATTGCTGATGAGGAGCGTAAATGTTTCGGTATAGGCTACGCCGCCTTCTGGTTTGATGGTTAGGGTGATGTCTTCAGCAACGAAGGTGCCTGAGAGCACGGCATTATCCAACACGTAACTCCAGCTTTTGCCGTCGTCGCTGATGGTGAAAGTGCCGTCATCTGCCCCGCTTGCTGTTATTTCAACTTCAACCTGCTGTTCAATAACCACGTCCATATCGGGTGTTTTGTCGTTATTTACCTCATCCACAAAGTTCACCGTTACCCTGTATGGTAGTGTTATGGCGGTGTCTCTTGGTGCTGATATTACTAGGTCTAGGGTTAGTTGGTCTTCTAGTTCGGTTAGGGCTTGGTTTATTGCGCCTATGCTGGTGATGCCCGCATCTACGGCTAGGGATAGTGTGCCGTCTCTTGACACCCAGAATAGCGATTTTATGGTGTCGGATACGCTATCGGCGAAATCTACGCGGACATTGTTGAGGTCAATGTCGCCGCCGATTTCGGGGAGGACGTTGCCGAGGATGATGCCACTGGTGAGGGCGGCACCCACATCGCCGCGTTCTATGTCGGCTAGCTGGAAGTAGAATTCGGTGTGGGTTACGGTGTAGCTGGCATCGTGCGGGAAATAGATGCGGTCAAAGGTGAAGGAGTCAGTATAATCCGCCCCTTCTCCCGGAATGCGCACGTCTTCGTCATCGGCATAATACGAACCAGCATGGTCAAAGTCCCGCAAAAATATGCTACTCAGCAGGGTGCCATCTAGGGGGGCAAAGCCTACACGTGCGCCATTTTCGTCTGCATAGAATATACCATCGGCATCACGCCCTATGCGGACGGTGATGGTTTGGGTGACGGCTGCCCCGTCGAAAATATGTTGTCCGTTTATGGTGATGGTGTCGGTCAGAATCTCGCCTATCGCTAGATTTGCAACATCGGCATTGCCGGCGTCAATCCTATAAAACCATTCGCGTGAATCGGAGACGACCTCAACACTGCCATAACTGCCCAAAGTGGTGGTATCGTAGCGGATGAGTCCGGGGATGGGGAGGGTCACGGGATTTAGATCACCATTATCGGCGTAACTGACAACATCAGCATCAAAGACATTGCCAAGACCTTGCACTTGATAATGAAGACCATCATGACTGCCGATGATAAATGCAACCTTTATTTCAACGGGGTCGTCGCCACCGGTGGGCGTGAGTTTGAAAATGAACCAATCGGTAAGTTGCCCAGAAAATAAGTAGCCATCAGGAGCCGTCCAAGTGAAGGTGTGGGCAGTTTCATCAAATGCTACTGACCCCTGAATGCCATTGTTAATAATATCATTGCGGTGGAAAATCAATTCCGCATCGTAGCCACTGCCGCCGGGCACCGGTGTTATGACATCCAATAGGCCGGTTAGCGGGGATGTGGGGACGAGTTGTTCAAAGTAAATGCCGTCGTCATCACGCCTTATGGTGATGGCGATGTCTTCGGTGGTAGTGCCACCGAATTTGTGATGTGCCGTCACGGTGATGATGTCGGTTAGGGAAGCGTTAATGCCTAGATTTTCAACAGCATCCACGCCATTATAGAGCGTGTATGTCCATGCGCCGGTGGTTGGGTCAATGTTAAAACTGCCATAATCGCCTGATGTGGCGGTGTAGATTGGTTCAAGTCCCGGGATGGCGTCGGTGATGGGGATTAACGTTCCCACCCCACCACGTCCGGGGAGATTAAGTATTTCCGTCAGTTCGCCGTTAAAATCATAATACGGACTCGAACGGAAAGGACCATCATGAAGCAACGGGTCTTTGATTTGCAATTCAAATGGCACGGTGATGGGGGTGGTGCTGTCGCCGGTTGTTGGCGTGATTGTCAGGGTCACGCTCTCGCTATTCACCATATCATTAACCTTGGCATAATTGAGCGTTGGATTGGTGTATGTCCATGTGTTTGTTTCGGTGTCAAAGGTTAGGGTTGCACCTGCGCTAAGGTCGCCGTTTATTTTCACCGTGTAATCCGCCCCGGGTTGTGGGGTTACGGCATCTACCTGCCCTTGGAAAGTGGCGGTGCGGCGGATTTCGGTTGTTGTTGTCTGCCCTAGATCTGCCGGGATTTCGTCCAAGCGGTTGCCGTCGGCATCGACGAAATAGATTTCTTCTTCGGTGCCGTTGATGGTGATGGTGATGGTTTCGGTGGTGGTGGTGCCATCGGCGTGGGTGAATTGGAGCATGATGGTTTCGGTTATGGTGTCATCACCGCCGAGGGCTTGGATGTCGGGGTCGTTGTTATCCACGATGAAACGCCAATCGCGGGTTTCGGTGTTGTATTCAAAATTGCCGTAAGATGTTGTCGCTATCAACAGATTTTCCGCCGCATTTTCCGCAGTCGTAATGACATTGCCGCCGATGATGTAATAGTTTTCGGGGGTGTCGCCCGCCCAAGGGGTGGTCGCAGTGGTCGCAATAGTGCCGTCGGCGTTTAGGGTGGTTTCGTAAAATTCGCCATCGGTGCCTATGGTGAAATAGGCGTCCAAGATGGTGTCATAGGCAACAGGGCTACCCGCTATGTGCGCGGGGAGTCCGGTAGCGGTGGCACCAGTTGAGTCAGTGATGGGGGTGTTGTAGTCGGCGATGACCGTGGAAGAAACGCCCGCATCATCACTATAAGAATATACGCCACTGCTATTGCGCCCGATTATGAGTTCAACATCTTTCGTGGTGGTTGTGCCGTCTTTGTTGATGGTTAAAGTGAAGGTTTCAGTAAGCGTCCCCGTCCCTTGAATCGCATTATTCAGCGTGTAGCTCCAAGTCGTGCCATCGGGGCTGATGGTCACAACCCCATGCATTGTCGCACTCGCCGTCACCATAGCATCGGCACCAGCATCATCGTTGTAGAAGGTGGTTAGGATGGTAACGCTCGGGTCGCGGTAGCGGGGGATGCTTGGGGTTACTTCGGGGAAGAAGTCTAAAAAGTTGAAGGTGGCGACGAAATCCGTGCCGATGCCACTAGCACTCTGCCCACCTATGTTATAGGTAAATCCTTGCGTGCTGAAATTGTAGTTGACGGTGAGGGTAAATGTTTTGGTAATCGGGTCACTGCCATCCGCCGGCGTGTAGGTCAGCATGACACCGGGCAGAGTCGATGTAGTACCGCCAGGAGTGCTTTTAGCCGATATGGAAAGTGTCTTGCTTGCATCATCGGTTGAAAAATCAATTAGTATTTCGTTGGCACTCACGGCAATCGCGTAATCGGCAGTATAGATGGTCTCTTCGGTGATCGTGCCGTCGGCGTTGGTGATTTGCAATACAAAAACTTCCCCGGGCACATCGGCGTTGCCTAGTGCTATGGTGTCGGGGTCGTCCTCGTCTATGTTGTATTGCCATGCGCCGCTTGCTACATTGTAGGTCAGGGTGCCGTATTCGCCCTCGGCGGTGATGGTGGTTTTGTCGGTGGGGATAGGGTTAATGCGCGCGCCGTTTGCATCAGCGAAAAATACCCCATGCTGATCGCGGGATATGGTGAAGGTTTCGGCTACATTTATTGGCACCTGTTGCCCCGCCACATTGATGGTTAGGGCGAAATTGTCGGTTAGGGTTGCGCCGATTTCTAACGCTTTGACGGCTTCATTTTGCGGGTCAAGGTGATAGCGCCAAATGCCAGTGTTTAATTCAAACAACAACACGCCATATTCCACATCATCGGTGAGGCTGTGGGTGCGTCCGGCGGGGTTGGTGGCGGTGAAACGACCATCCATGAGCGAGGAGCTGAAATCGGTGGCTATGCGGATGTATGATACCGCCTCGGCATCGCTAGGGGTGGCAATTTCCGTATCGGTCGCGTCAGTGAAAGTAAAGCCATCGGCGTCGCGGGTTATTTTTATGGTGATGGTGGTGGTGACGTCATCGGCTAGCATTTGGCTACCGGTGATGATGATAGTGTCGGTGAGCGTCTCGCCTACCGCTAGTGCCGCAACCGCCGCATGCGCTTCGTTGAAATCGTAATCCCATTTTAGCGTGTCGGCATCAATGGTGAGTGTGCCGTATTCGGCGGCGTCGGTTATGGTGTGGGTGGCTTCTAGTCCCGGGATGGTTTCCGTAATCGGTAGCAAGGTAAAGGTGTTGGGGTCATCGCCGTAAGGTTGCTGTGCGCCATCGTTCAAAGTATAGTACCTCGCATTATTATCCAATCTTTGCCCATAGTTGAATGCAATCTCCACATCCTCAATAGGCGCAATGTTCGCATCGGTTGGCGTGATGGTGAGGGTGAATGTGTCGCTGGTTGATGTGCCAGGAATAAAAAGAATGCCCGGGTCAGGCGTGTAGGTAAAGGTGTTGGCGGTGGCGTCAATGGTTAGTTTTGCATTGTTGCTGAATGTCCAAGTGCCAGTCCCCGCATTAAATGTCGGGGCTGTGCCAGAATCAACGGTGACCGTCACGGCGTAGGGTGTTGTTGTTGGCGCATTCACCGTCCCGCTTAGCTCGTCTTCGGTTAGGATGGTTATGTCGGTTATGTCGGCTGTGGGTATGCCGTGGTTTATTGTGCCGGTTTGGGCGGCGGGGGTTTGGGTTTCAAAATCGGCGAAGATTGGGTTTAGGTTGCCGCTTGCCTCAATGTAGGTGAGGTCGGGGCGGTTGTAGATGATGGGGACTTCGGCGGTTTGGCGTGCGCCGTCTTGGTCGGTGTATTCAAAGACGATGATTTCCGCCAAACGTTCATCGGCTTGGATTTGGGTTAGTAAATCGCCCGTCAGGTCGCCATAGACCCAACCTTGTGCCGCCAATGTTTCCACAACGGCGATGGTGTCGGGGTCGCTGTGGTCTAGCTCATAATTCCAGCTGTTGCCGATGGCATCATATTCCATCGTGCCATATTTGCCGCGGATGATGTAGCCGACGGCGTAGCTCGTGGTGTCGGTGCTTGTCGTGGCTATGTCGTACGAATCAGCATTGCGGGTTATGGTTATGTCAATGGTGCGGGTTTCTTTTGTGCCATTTACCGAACCTGTTATGATAATCGTGTCGGTTAGGGTTGCGCCTATCTGCATTCCCGCGACCAGACCATTATAGTAGTTGAGAGCGTAAGTCCAGTCGCGGGAACCCCTATCAAAATTGAAAGTGCCGTATTCCGCACCATCGGTGACGGTGTAAATGGTCGGGAAGTCAATAGCAAGGGTCACGTTTAGATTGGGGACGAAAGGCACTCTTACGCCATCGCCAAGGTCGTGATAATACCCATTAGCGTCGCGCCCGAATATCACATCAATCACCCCGACAAAATCCGTCCCGCCACCTGTTGGCGTCAGCGTGACCGTGATGCTTTCCGTAACTTCCTCGCCAATTTCAGGGCGGTCAGCAGTATTGAGCCTGTATGACAAAAATCCGTTGCCCCCAGCATTAACGCTTGCAATCGTCCCCAAAGTGGCAGTCGCAGTCCCAGTCACCGTTGAAAAATCGGTCGGGGGCGTTGCTGTGCTTTCCACCGCATTGACCGCACCGCCCAATACGCTTACCTCTACCTCCTCTGCCGTTCCGCTGTCGGTGTCTATTTGTACATTTACGCCTCGGGGGATGGTGATTTTTTGGGTCTCTGTGGTGGTGGAGCCGGTGCTCGTGAGCGTGAAGCCGTCGGCATCGCGCCCTATCATTATGGTGATGGTGCGGTCGGTTTCCGTGCCTGCCGCCGTGCCGGTCACAGTGATGGTCTCGGTGAGTTCCGCACCCGCCGCTAAATTGGCAACATCCCTAATGGTCGTATCAAGATCATAACTCCATGCACCTGTATCGGTATCAAGCGTGAAAACACCATACTCCGAAGCATCATCAGGGTCTATGTCGTAGGTGGGGGCGCCAGCGTTTTTGAATGTGCCTGAATGTTTTACGGTGTGGGAGGCGACATCCACCCGAACGCCATCAAAGTTATAATAGAAACCATCAGCATCACGCCCATATACAACATCAAGCGTTTCCGTTAATGCCGTGGCACTCGGATATTGGGTCGCGTCCGGGGTCAGCGTGAAAGTGACGGTTTCAGAAACAGATGACCCCACTGCCCCAAATAAAAGACCATTATAAGTCCAAGTGTGGGTAGCCGAATCAAATGTAATTTCCGAAGGGACAATGACGGTCGCGCTACTAGTGAAACCCGCCGTATAATCACCCGCAGTCAGCCACGCCGGCAGTTCAACCGCCACCGCACCGCCAATAATCGGCTTATCTAGCACCACTAGACCCGCCTCAAAGACGCCATCAACCTGCCCGGCTTTGTCAGGGAAGGCGTATTGGATAGCTGTGTCCTCTTGCGCCGCGCCGGCAACGATATTTACCACATCCAAGGCAAGGCTGTAACGAATCGGTGTCGCATCAACATCCCTGCCCGATACCAAAATGTCTAGCGTGAGACCGCCAGAATACGCGGCTAAATCACCCGCACTGCCTACAAAATACAGGGTAGAACCATCAATGCGGAACACACCGCCTAAACCCGCAGGGAGCGTATCCGCCGCTAAATGATATTCCGCATCGCTCGCCAAAATGCGCCCACCCCAACTGCTCGCCAAGGGCGGGAACGGCAAACGCACCGAATCAGAAACACCGCCATCAAGAAGCAAATCATCCGTATAAGATGGCGGGGAAATGCGCGCCCCCGCATCATCTATGAAATACAAGGTTTCAGACGCGCCATAGATGTTTATGTCTATGGTCTTCGCATAGGTGCTGCCCGTGGGGAGCGTGAATTCTATGGCGATGCTTTCGGTTAGGCGCGCGATGTCGTCCAAGGATTGGACGGCGGCGGCGTTGTTGGAAATGCTGTATGTCCAGCTGTCGGTGGCTAGGTCATAGGTGAAAGTGCCATGCCTCGTGGTTGCCGTTAAGGTGTTGGCGTCTTCATCATGCACTACGGCGGTTGCCGTGCCAGCATCGGTGCGGATGGTAACCGCGCTATCGCCTATGAATTTGTTCTCAAGGGTGATTCGCCCCTCGGCGATTAGATTGCCCGAATCGGTATCAACATCCGCATCCTTTATTAGATTCGCCGATAGGTCGCCAGTGATTTCGCTGCCCTCCACCAAATCTAGGACGTTTATGGTGAATTCTAGCGTGTTGGAGACTTGGTTGGCGGTTTCAAGCCCCACATATAGGGTGATTGTGCCGTCTTTGATGATCTCGCGGTTGAATGATTCGCCGGGTTTCAAAACCAGCTGCCATTCGGTAGCAAGCTGATTCGGGTTAGCCATTTGGAATTTATCGGCAAACGCGCCCTTAATCACCCAATCAGCGGCGGTTATCGGTGCATTCTGCGAACCGCCTATGTCAATCGTCGCAACAATAGCGGTCGGGGTATAGATGGTGTATTGGCTCGAATCAAAATTGTCGGCACCGATGGCGTGAAGGTCGGCTTGCCCAAGCGGGTAGTCTAGCACCGCAGACGGATTTTCATTTGCCACCAAATATTGATCGGCATCCTGCCCCTCAACATTCTCATGGATGGTGTAGGCGGTGCGGGACGGCGTTAGGGTCAAATCGGGGGTGGCGGGGGAAACGTCTATGGTCAGTTTTACCTCGGTGGTGCCGGTGTCGGTGATTACATGAACCGTTAGCGTATAGGTGTCGATGGGTAGCGGGGTCAAAGCATCGGCGGTGGTGAAACGCACAAACCCTGTCTCATCAATGGTGAAAACGCCTATGGTATTTTGGTTGCTATCCAACAAACGCGCCGTGGATAACCCGCCCAATACCTGAATTTCCTTACCGCCTATGGTGATTGTTTCAAGCTCGGGGAAAACGAAACGCACATCTTTGGCGGTGGGGTCTAATAGGTGGATGCGCCCCACATCACGATCAAACGCGTCTATGGTGAAAGTGTAGTCTATGGCGGTGGTGGCTGTGTTCGGGTCAAATACCCTGCCACCGATTGAGGTGTCGGTGCTTGTGGAGGCGATTTCATACGCATCACCATTGCGGGTTATGGCTATTTCTATGGTGCGGGTTTCGGTTGTGTCACCTACCGAAACCGCTACCATGATAGTGTCGGTTAGGGTGCTTCCCGATACTAGCGCCGCAACCGCCGCAGCACTTTCATTGAGGTCATAAGTCCATGCGCCATTATTGACGTCCAATCTAAATGCACCGTATTCGGCGGCATCGGTTATGGCGTAGGTGGGTTCAAAAATGGGGATGGTTTCGGTGATTGAATTCAGGGCAAAGGTGTTGGGGTCTTCGCCGTAAGGTTTCTGTTCGCCGTTCAGCCTGTAGAAAATTGTTCCATCACGCTCTTTCCCATAAGCGAGTCTAATATCCACCTCAATAGGCGCAATGGTCGTATCGGTTGGCGTTATGGTGATGGTGAAAGGGACGTTTAGAAACTGATCAGGAGCTGCAATAATGGACGCGCTAGGCTTGTAGGTAAAGGTGCGGGCGGCCGTGTCAAAGGTCAATGTCGCATTATCGTCAAATGTCCAAGTGCTAGTCCCCGCATCAAATGTCGGGGCGGTGCCGGAATCAACGCTCACTGTTGCCGCATAAAACCCCGTAGTCAGCCATGCCGGCGCATCTAGCGCATCTAGCCCATTAACCACGCCATCCAAAGACGATGCCGAATCAACCGCCTGTTGGTTATATTTTTTCGCCACTAAATCAAACAAAATGTTGCGGGTGGTTCTATCGGAAGTCGCGTAATCTTCACCGGTGGCGCGGCTATATTCGAATAAAACCTGCGACATGCCTATGATTTGCGCGTCAGGGCGCGCACCGCCTATGTAACTATTTTCATCAACGACACGCGCCAGAAAATCCGCAATATCATCGGCGGACGGGTTGGCGGCGGCCAATAATTCCGCCGCGACTTCTTCAAGGGGTTGACCCTTATCTGCGTTTTTGAACGTGCCTGAGAAGGCGGTAGGGATAGTGGGTCTGGCGCCGAGATTTACCCGCGCTCCATCATCAAGGATATAATAGAAACCATTCGCATCATGCCCATGTTCAACTTTAATCGTTTCGGTTTCAGCCGCGATGTTCGTATCGGTCGGCGTCTGGGTGATGGTAAAGGTTTCCGTAAAGGAGTTCCCCTGCGAAAGCCCATTCGTGATCGTATAAGTCCAAGCATTAGTAGACGCATCAACGGCAAATGAGCGTATCAATGAGGGTGTAATTTCAGTGGTATCGCTTGCAAAAGTCGCCGTGTAATCTCCCGAAGTCAGCCAAGTCGGCACTTCAAATTGTTCCGCACGGCGCACCAGCAAATCCGTCAATGGCGAGGCTATATGATTGACGCCAGCAGTCGGGAGCGAACGATAAATCACCGACGGCAAAGGCGCACCACTCGCGCCATCAAGCGCATTAGTAAGGTCGGCTTCAAAACCCATGCCATTGAGCGCAGTCGGCAAAATGTCCGTATAACCACTCGCGCCAGTGATGAAGCCTTTGCCAGTGACGAAATCCGATTCATCGCCATAACGCAAATCCTGTGAGGCAATTTCATGCAGCGCAAGGAAACCATCGCCGTTGAGATCGTCAGTGTGGGAAGGGATGGCAACGGGATGAATATTAGGGAGAAGAGAATACGCGCCCGTCATGTCCGTATAACCACGCGCGCCAGTCACGCCCACAAAAGCATCAAAATAAATGCCCGCACCCTGCACAGCACCATCACCACCAAAAACACGCACCGCACCAGTAGGCGTGGGGTCCTCGGGTTCGGGTTCTGGTTCTGGCTCTGGCTCTGGGTCAGGTCCGGGGGGGTCAACCGGATCAATCGGATCAATCGGGTCAATGGGGTCAACCATCTCACGGACATCATTGACCGTGATGACAAGGTCTAAAATGTTGGAACGGGCATTGGTGCCGTCGGCTTCAATGAAAACGCTTAGCCTGATTTCGGCTTGACCTTGGGAACGGGGGAGGCTTTCATAATCTAGCGATTCGCCAGCGCGCAGTTTTAGATTCCATGTGTTCGGCGCACTGCCCTGCACCATCTCAAATTTATCAACGATGCCTCTATAAGCAACGCCGTAAAACGCATCAATAATCTCAATGGCGGTCACCGGGCTTTCCGTTTCAATGCCGGTGATGAGTACCGCACCAGCCTCATTTTCATCAATGCTGGCAGTGCCATCGGTGCCGGGGGCTAAAGATAGTTGAATGGCGGATTCTACGGTGACGGTGACGGTGACCGTGGTTGAACCGCTGCTGCTTGCGACTCTGACCGTTAATGTGGTGTCGCCTGTGTCCGGGGTTCTGCCATTAACGACCGAAATAACGCCGCGATTGTTGATGGTGTAATCGCCATCGGCGTTGCCGCCAGTGATTCTGTAGGTTAGCGTCTCACCGGTGGGGGAGATGGCATTGACTAGCACGACATGCGCATCATGCTCGCCTATGGTTACGGCGATGGCAGGGGTGGCATCGGTAGGGTCATCATCCAAAATAACCGGGTTTGTTGTTGCGCCATCAGTTTCGGCGGTTTCAATCACCTCAATAATCGTGCGTACATCTACGATTAGCGTGGTGGTGGGGGTTTCAGATGCGCCGACATTTTCCACCTTATCTGCGGCTAGATATTTTGACAATGCCCCAACACGCGCATCGTAATTTATACCATCTATATCATAGCTGGCGGGGTTGAAAATGGCGTTTAATAGGTCTTGGACCGCATCATTTATTGGCGGGGTGCCGTCTCGGGTTAAAATTTCCCTAACCACCTCTGCGGCTGTGCCGCCGTGCCGTGCTAGAAAATCCGTGATGGGTGAAGCGAAAAACTGCCCATCAGGGCCGGCGATGGCACGATATTGACCTTCTAATTCCTGCCCCGTTGCCGAATCAGTCGCACCATCAACGAAAGCAATAAAGGGAACATTACGCAAATCGGCAGGAATCCCCGACACACGACCGTGCGCATCGGTGACGAACTCAAGCCCCATCCGATTTTGCGCCTCAATATCATCCGCATCCACATCGCCATCATTGTTCATATCAAAATAAACCCGCGCGCCTTGCACCGGACTGACAATGCCGCCCCTGCCGCCGCCGCCATCGCCGCCATCGCCGCCGCCTATGCCTAGAAATTCCTCAACATCTTCAATCGCGTCCGTAACATCGCCCGCAGAGCAAGCCGCTAGCACAACACCCGATAGCGTCCAGACGGATGCCGTCATGCCTGAGTTGCCTAAAGCTTTGCGCCTTTTGGTTGGTTTGTCCCCACTATCGCTAACCGCATGCTTCTGCTCGAGCAGATTTTCATCCAGTTTGCCGTCCATTTTGGTTATTTCATTAGGCATATTAGTCCCCTTTTGTGGTCGCAGAATCAGTATTACGTGTTGAGATTAGCAAAAGCCAAATCAATCTGCAACAAATTATTGCATTTTTCTAGATATTTTTTGCGCGCATCATGCCTGCATAAATTCATCCCATTTTTTAATCAGATATTCATATTCATCGGGCCATTGGTGCCAGTATTTTACTTGTTTTGCGCGGGTTTCTAGCGCACCGCCATCACGGACATCGCCCTCAACTATGCCACGATAAGGCGCACCCACCCACGGCTTGCCTGCATACCAGAAATCATATTTTTCCTTGGGCAGAACATCTTTGATGGTGGTGGTGGGGGAATAATAGCCCTGTTCGGTGATGCCGACACCCGCCGCGCCCGATAGCCAATAATCCGCATACGCCAGCACCGCATCGCTATTAGGCGTGGCGCGCAGTTTTGTGATGCCTATCGCCCAGCCACGATAGCCCTCACGCGGGACGGCGTAGGCGCACGGAATGCCTTGGGCTTTTACCGCTGTCACCGTTGGTTGCCACGCATCCGCTAGCACGATTTCGCCGCTTGCCAACAGACCTACTAACTCATCAAAATCGCCCCAGATAGCGCGGAATTGTCCCTCTTTCTTTTTGGCTATTAAGAATCTAGACGCCTCATCAATGGCGCGTTTGTCGGGGTTGCCGGGGTTCGGCACGTCTAGTAAGCCTAGCGCATTCATTGCCAAAATCGCCTCACCGAACGCCACTAGGGGATCAACATTTAGCCCCGTCTTGCCCCTCCAGCGTTTGTCAAAAAGCGCTGTCCAAGTGTTCGCGTCCTCGGCATCTACCAAATCCGCACGATAGCCTATGGAATCATAATTATACACGATTGGCACCATCCACAAGGTTGATTGCGCCTCGTCCGCCCAAATTTGCCCGGAAATCTGCGCCTCGGGTGCCATGCGCGGGTTGCGCTGTGTAAAAGTGTCGCGGATATGGTGCCAGTTTTTGAGGCGCGCCGTAGCAATCGGCGCAATCACCCCTGCCCTAGCCACGCCAGCAATGCGCTCGCCGTTGGTCTCCCAGCAATCAAAATCGCGCGAACCCGCCAATAATGTGGCTTGCGTCGGGGCGTAGAGCGCGGTTTTGCCATGCACCGCACCCACGCCTGAATCGCGTTTGAATGCGTCAAGGATAGGTTTCTGCACCGTCACCCCTAAACCGATGGTGCGTAGTTTTTGGCTCGCCAAATGCCCGCCAGCCCATAAGGACGGCGTCATCACCGCCACCGCACCGCCAGCAACAAATCCGCGCCGAGAAATTGATTTTATCATAGGCTTCACCCCCAAAAATGATGATGCGTATTATCGCCCAAAGCGCCGTTAGATCAAAGTGATATTTTCCAAAAACGCGCTTTCGCGGGTGAATTTTTGCATATCGGCACAGCGTCCGCTTTCCAGCCAGCCAGCGCTGTGCATAACAATATCCGCCCCGCCCATGACCGCCGAAAGCGTAGCATGCCCGCCCTCATACCCCGCCTGCGCATCATCGGTTTTAGCAGAAGTAACCCCCCCATCCCCCCGCGCCGGAACGTTGAGACGGCGCGCCAGCTGCATCCCAATCATCTGCACCTGATTAGCCAGCGGATTGCCGAAAATAGGCACCATATACTGCATAGAAAACGGCATAGCATAAAGCCCAAAAACCGCCGGACTCCCCGCCCCGAAACTCTGCGTCAACGCCAATCCGATGAGGATTTCCGCATAACCCTGCGCTAGCGTTTCCATGATGCTAAGCGGGCTAGTTGCGCCCATCATCATATACGAGGTAATGATGCACCCTTCCCCCCGCGAGGCGGCGGCGTGTAGGCACTCCAAAGGGTTTTGTTTATAGCGCAAAGGCGGGGTGGAATTGATGAGGTGGAGCAGGTTGCAGGTGGCGGGGTGCGGTGGCGGACGCCCGAGCAGGTCAATCACCTCATGCGTTGCAGTCGGCGAAAACACCGTGCCCATGAAAGGTTTGTCGGAAAGATTTAAGTGTGCTTCCGCCATTTTGATGTGGCGGACGGGTTCAGGGATTTCATGGACAAAACACGTAAGAAAACCCGTAGTGCCAAGGGCGGGGGCAGCATCAGAGAGGCGGATAAATTCCTCATATTCGGCGATGGTGGCGCGTTCAATAATCTCACCATTGAGGCGTTTGACCTTAGGAGGACCATAAACCGGCGCGAAAACAGGCGGGGCGTTGATGCCGACGTTGAGGTGGGTGTCGGGGGTGCGCCCATGCCATGTGAAAGTCTGCGGGATTTTATCGCGGATGAATTCACGGATGCGCGCGCCCGAAATATGCACACGCGCGCCTTTGATGGTGGCGCCCAGATTGCGTAGAGCCTCAAGGCTCGGGGGGTGGTGTTCTATGGCTACGCCGACCTCGTGGAGGATGGTGTCGGCTAGGGATTCTATGCGCGATAGGGTGGCGGCGGGGGCTAGGTTGTAGGGGGGTGTTGGTTTTTCCGCCTGCGCCATGCGCCCCCCTGCCCCTTTAACAGCCTTCGTAGTTTTGCGCACGGCATTCCTTCGCCATTTTTTCGGCTTCGGCGATTTGTTCTGGAGTCATGCGCTTTGCCGCCACATTGTGGTTTTCTTTTGCTGTTTCACTTCCTTGATCAGCGGCTAAACTATACCACATATAGCTAAAGACTTTATTCCGTGGAATCCCCAAACCATAATAATACATATATCCCAGATTATTTTGAGCGGTAGCATGCCCCGCCTCAGCCGCGAGGCGATACCATTTCACCGCTTCCTCATAATTCTGATCAACGCCTCTACCTCTATCATACATCCACCCCAGATTGCTTTGGGCAACAACATGCTCCGCCTTAGCCGCGAGGTGATACCATTTCATCGCTTCCTCATAATTCTTAACAACACCTCTGCCATTTTCATACATCCACCCCAGATTATTTTGAGCATCGGCATCACTCGTTTCAGCCGCGAGGCGATACGCTTTAACTGCAAGCTTATAACGACTCTCCGCTTCCTCATTATTTTGCGGAACACCCCTACCAGTTTCATACATCACCCCCAAGGCGGTTTGGGCTTTGGCATCCCCCGCATCAGCCGCTTGGCGATACCATTTTATCGCTTTCGTATAATCCTGATCAACACCTCTACCAGTTTCATATATCACCCCCAAGGCGGTTTGGGCTTTGGCATCCCCCGCATCAGCCGCTTGGCGATACCATTTTATCGCTTTCGTATAATCATGAGCAACACCTCTACCAGTTTCATATATCACCCCCAAGGCGGTTTGGGCCGTAGCATTCCCCGCTTTCGCTAGGGGGGCAAGTTCGGTAAAAGCGATGCCGTAGTTGCCAGCATTATAAGCATCTAGCCCTTTTTGTAAATCTCCCGCCAATGCGGCACTCGCCAGCATCGCCGCCAGCATCGCCGCCAGCAACCCGCCCAAAAACTTCTTTCTTACCTGCTTCATGTGATTTTCCTTCAATAAATATTCTCTTACCCTAGCATGCATTTTATTTTGAGGCAACTTCTCATTTTGCACTTTTCACCACTTTGCTACCTTCGACAATTATGGAAAAAACATCTGCAGGATCAGGGTTGTGAGCCTTTAGAGGATTTTCAATTATTCCTAAATAGGTGCCAGCATTTGAAATAAGAACATTATACAGTTGGAATCCATCAGGGTGGAGGTTAAAATGATCATGCGTCAAGCGATAGCTAAGAAGGTCGTTTGGGTCTGATATTGCAATCACTTGGATATTTTTCATACTTTTTTCTTTTGCCCTGCCTTCTCTGTGTTCGCGAGCTTCATTCAGGAGATATCCAAAAGAATCAGTTGCTTTTGCTTGGTGCAAAAGAGGAATTTGATTGGTATCTAGGAAAATAGAAGAAATATTAAAAAAATGTTCTTCTACAAAAGAAGTACAACGTGCATCCCAACTTAAACCCAAAAATGGATTCCAATCAAAACTCCAAGGCGAATCAGAATATTGTGATGCTATACTTGGTGGTGTCCACGTATCACATCGATGCACAGGTTGATTCTTCTCGGTAGATGGTTTTTTAAATTCTTCAATCAACGTGGCAACCGCATCAACAAAAATCACCGATCCAAGGCTTTCGGACACCAGAACAATCGGATCTTTGTTATTGTCACGGTTATGGCATACCTTTGAATCATCGTTTATCTGGCCACCAAACGCGTCACAGACGGCTTGCTTCATGCCTTGACGAATATCATTACCTCTTTGCCCAAGATATACCACCGGATCCATGAGGCAGCTATTTACAAATTCCTTTCGCAATCTATTATTCAGGTATGCACGTTTGGGAGAATTATATTTGGGCATACCCTTTTTATCTACGGGTTCATAACCTTCCTGGTAATTCTCATATTTCAGTTTCGCACGAGACTTATCAACTGCATGTCCCCAAATCAGAAAATGAGCTTCAATTTCTCCTTCGTTCGTATCATATGTGGCCATTTTAGTGGATACAATCATTTCATTGTTAACTTTGTATATTTTTCCTTTTTTCACATCTGTCCGGTCGATGCCTAACGCATCAGACAGTGCATTTGAGCGTCTCTGAGCCCATTCCAATTCCTGCTGCTTTATGCCTAACAGTGCATTAAATATTTTATCCAGTGCATTTTGGTGTTCCTGGGGCGATTCCGAGCCATGGTTATGTGAACACATCCCATGGGTAAATATCATTCGAAGTTTACCATCTTCCGAATTGGTAAACGTTTCCATAACGTCCTTGACGCCGTCAAAGACAATTTCATCTTCAATATCTCCCACTCTATCTACAGGATGTTCTGCCACAGGTTGCGGATAAGGGCGCGTAGAAGCAACAAGTAGCGTGCAAGCGACAAATAGCAATATAACTATTAAAATTGCGATGTGTAAGAATTTCATCTGTTATCCTCCCACATAGAACCAGTTTTTTACCCAAAAAATAGCATTGTCAACAAAAAGAATCTGCTACTTGCCCTTATTGAACCAATCGTTTTCCTGGCTCATCCTCTTTCTCCACAATAGCCACCTTTCCTCGCAACCATACCAAGTCCTCAAAGCCACGGCATCCGCCCGTTTCTGCAAACCGTGCAGAAATTCGCTAGCTTGTGAGGCTTTAATGGTGGCGCGGAATATTGCTTTTTGCAACACTTTTTTTAATTTTTTTGGGAACTATATACAATGTTAGCCAACATCTCATCTCCATGCGCATTTGAATTCCTTAACGGCATCATAACTATCAACCGCTAATAGCGTGTCGTCAGTAGATGGGCAGCCGATTCCTGCCCATGCGCTGTCTTCTCTTTCGTGTATAATAATTGACTCTCCCATCTTTACCACCTGCTCGTATGGTGTGTTGGGTTCGCGGTAGTAAAAGTATTTTACTCTCCAAGATTCCTTACAAGTATTTGTCCATTTGGTTACTACGTGCTTGCCGTCTTCAAAGCCCCAATCTTTATCCGCACAATCGCCAAAGCTTGGTCGGTCAAATGCCGTAGCGGGTTGCGACAAATTAGCCAATACTAGCAGGGCTATTCCTGCTAATATCAGCATAAGATAGGCGTTCTTTTTGATTGTGTTCGTCATGGTCTTTCCTCCATTGGTAAGTTGATTGTTTCATGGTCATATACGCAAATTCCCTTATTCAAGCAAGGGGCGGATATGGGTTTCAAAGTGCGCTATCAATGGCTTGCGGTCTCTAACATTACTCCATAGCAATAGGTGTTATTCTATGCCTAGAATCCAGTTTTTTACCTGTTTCATGTTCTTCCTCTCCATAAATAAATTTCCACCCCCCTTTAAAATACATTTTGCTTTCCTGCAATATCTTTTTTTTTAGACGCACGATGCGCAATCCTTCAATTCACGATGGGTCTCAATTCACTGCCTTCAGCGACGCCTTTCCATTCATTCGCTTCTGCATCATTCTGTTTGATGCCCCGGCGCTTGTTGTTAATCACCCCCAGATTGTGTTCGGCGGTCCAGTGCCCCTTTTTAGCCGCGAGACGAAGCCATTTCTCTGCTTCCATTAAATCCTGCTCAACGCCTTCGCCTAAATAATACATTTTTGCTAAATCGACTTGGGCTAATTTATGCCCTTTTTTAGCCGCGAGGCGATACCATTTTGCCGCTTTTACAGGATCCTGCTCAACACCATAACTTTTACCAAAGTCACTATAATAATATCGCCCCAGACGATATTGAGCATCAGCTTCCCCCTGTTCAGCCGCGCGGTGAAACCACTTCATCGCTTTCCTATCGCTCCAATGAACGCCATCGCCCTCAAAATATATCCTCCCCAGATTGGATTGAGCCTCAGCATCCCCCGCCTCCGCCGCACGGTGTAATGAAGCTATTTTGCGCGTTTTATTCAACCTAGATTGGGCGACACTATCCCCCTGTTCTGCCGCGAGGCGATACCATTTTTCTGCTTCCACAAAATCCTGCTCAACGCCGCCCCAGCCATTAAGATACATCTGCCCTAGATTGTATTGAGCCTCAGCATCCCCCGATTCTGCCGCGCGTTGTGTTGAGACCAACTCCGCAATTCGTTCCAGTGCGTATGGGGCGTCGAGATGCCCCGCATCAGCCGCGCGGCGATACCATTGCACCGCTTCTGCTTTATCCTTTTCCACGCCCCAACCATAATCATACATCCTCCCCAGCCTGTATTGGGCGTGGGCATCCCCCGATTCTGCCGCGCGGCGATATCCCTCAACCGCTAGGCGATACCATTTATCTGCTTCCGCATCATCCTCTTCAACGCCTAAGCCATAATCATACATCTCCCCCAGCCAGAGTTGAGCATAGGCATCCCCGCCCTCTGCCAAAAGGCGATACCATTTCGCCGCTTCCGCTTTATCCTTATCAACGCCTTTACCATTTTCATACATCCTCCCCAGCCTGTATTGGGCGTCGGTATTCCCCGCCTCTGCCGCGCGGCGATACCCCTCAACTGCTAGGCTATACCATTTTGCCGATTCCGCTTCATCCTCTTCAACGCTCCAGCCATTAAGATACATCCCCCCTAGATCGTATTGGGCTTCGGTATGCCCGCCCTCTGCCGCGAGACGATACCATTTTTCTGCTTCTGCATCATCCTCTTCCACACCTTTGCCCTGCCAATGCATCCACCCCAGCCTGTATTGGGCTTCGGCATCCCCCGCCTCTGCCATGGGGCGAATCTTCTCAGCCGCGAGACGATACCATTTATCCGCTTCCGCATTGTCCTCCTCAACGCCTGTGCCCCAATCATACATATCCCCCAGCCTGTATTGGGCTTCGGCATTCCCGCCTTCTGCTAAGGGAGTAAGTTCGGCGAGGGCGGTGGCGTAGTCCTTATCATTATAGGCATCTATCCCCTTCTGCAAATCCGCCGCCGATGCCGTGGCGGTTAGTATTACCGCTAGTGCCACGCCCAAAAGCCAGTTTTTTATTTGTTTCATCTCATCGCCTCCTTAAATCACAACCCACCTTACCGCAAACCCACCCCCTCCGCAATCACATATTCTGCCCCCACCCTACGCATTTGGAACCAAAAATGACGCATTTTAGACATTCCGCCCCTTAATTCACTGCCACAGTTTCTGCATAACCGATGGAGGCTTATTATGACTGCATTTTCGCTTGCTGTTGTTTTTGTTTTTACTGGTTTTATTGGGGTTAGCTATGGGTTTGGGATTTATCTCTTTGCTAGTTTGGCGCCGGCTATGCGGGGGGAGTTGGGGTTTTCTTATGGGGATATGGGGGTGATTACTTCGCTCGCGCAGATTAGTTTTTTGGGATTTGCGCTTTTGAGTGGGTTTTTGACCGCGCGTATGAATTCTGTTAGTCTCATGTTGAGTGCTATTGGGATTTGTGCGGCGGCGCTTTGGGTGACCTCGATTGCTTCGGCGGTTTGGGTTATGGCGGTTGCGCTTATTGCGCTTGCTGGGACGGCTTCGGCGGTTTGGACGCCTATGGTGGAAGCCACGCAACGCTTTATCCCGCCTCAGCATCACGGGCGCGCTTTGGGGCTTATGTCTTCAGGGACGGCTTATGGCGTGTTTATTAATGGGATGATTATCCAATTTTTCCTTGATGATTATGGTTGGAGATTTATTTGGCTGGCTAGTTTTATACTGACCGCTTGCCTTTGGGTCGGGGCTTGGGTGTTGTTTTTTAGGACGCGGAGGAGAGCGCAGACAGGGACGCGACAAGAGGCGCAGACGGAGGCGCAGTCAGGTGCGGTGGCGGACACGGCGGGCGTGGGCGCGGAGGCGCATCCCGCTAATCCGCACGGGTTTAACGCCCCGCGCCGCCTTGCTATACTTGTTATAGTTAGTATGTTTTTTCATGGGTTTGCTTGTGTGCCGTTTCAGAATTATTTTTCCTCGTTTCTGGTCGCGGAATATGGCTATCGCGTGGTGGAAACGGCTACGGCTTGGAAAATTATTGGTGTTGTTGGGATGTTTAGCGGGTTTCTTATGGGCTGGCTGGGGGATAGGATTACCATTCGCTGGTCGTTGATGATTAGTCTCATTTTGCTTCTTATTTCTACTCTCATGTTGATTGTTGGCTTGGCGCAGGGTTATTGGATTTGGTTGATAGCTATTTGCTTTGGTATGGCGTTTTATCCAATTTTTGGACTTGTTCCGGCGTTTATTGCGCGTAATTTTTCTGGGGCGCGGGCTTCGCGTATTTTTGGTTTGGGTAATGTTGGGCTTGGCATTGGTGCGGCGTTGGGGAATGTTGTTGGCGGTGCGCTCAAAGCCTCAACGGGCAGTTTTGTTAGTAGCTACACGCTATTCCTCGGCGCCGCGCTGGTGGGCTGTGTTTTGTGCTTGTATCTAAATGATATCAAAACCCACGGCGCCATCGCCGCCTAGGAAATCGTCAAGGTAATCAAAATCGCTCAATAGCCCTTGTTTCACTAGCGGTGTTGATTTATCTCTGCCGCTGTATACCTCTCTAACCTCATCCACTGAGAGGGGGTCGGCGAATTCTATGCTTACTATGGGCATGGATATGCGTCCGCCGCTGAAGAACGTGCTGTCTTTGAAATGGAATGAAATGCCGTCCATTTGTACGCCATTTTCACCAATGCTAAAATTGAGATTCACCCAGAATTGATCGTCTATTAGGTCTTCTGTGCCTTGGGTTATGTAATTGATAAAGCCTTCATAGCCGTCATCTGCGCTCAGGTCTATGTTGCCGGCATCAATGTCGCTTTGTTTGATTTGGAATACGAACTTATCGCGTCCGCGCACGAAGCTGGTGATGCTGTCAGCGCCGTCGCTCGCCATTTGATTGCCGATGCCGTAAATCACCACATCATTGTCTTCCTTGCTGGCGCTTAGGTCGATTTCATCATCACCTTTGCCGCCATTTATGACGTCATTGCGGTTGCCGTCACGCACATGGTCGGCGCCTCCGCCTGCTTCAATGTGTGTCGCTTTGTCGGTTTCGGCGGTATAGGTTTTGTCTTTGCCGTCGTCTTGGGCGTAGGATTTAATGACCACACGCTGGACGGCTTCTGTTAGGTGCGTTTCTGCGGTGTCTCCGTGTCCTTCGCCATCGATATAGGTTAGGCGCACGCCGATTTGCTCGCCGGCGTCCCCTGCTTGGACGGTGTAGGTGGCGCTACCATCGCCTATATCAGTTTCGGGCTTGCTTTTGTAGAACCATACCCAGCCTGTTGGTGCTGCGCCACCTTGATAGCCTTGCGGGTCGTCATGGGTGATGCTTGCGGTTAGGGTTGTGCCTGCATCAATTACATCGGTGCTGGTGGTGATGCCTAGGCTCGCAGTCTGCGACTCAATGACATCGACGACCACTTTGGAAGTGTCAGTGTGAATCCCGTCTGATGCTTGCACCACTAAGGTGTGCGTGGATGCAATTTCATAATCCAATTCACCCACGAGGGTAATCACCCCAGTGGTCGCATTTATAGCAAAAGGACTCGCATTTCTGTCACCCAAAATAGAATAGCGCAGATTGCCCGCTTCGGTATCAGCATCACGGGCAGTAACCGTGGCGATAGTCGTCCCAATCGCTGCCACTTCCGAAACCATCACATCCTGGGTTTTTTTGTTGAAAATTGGGGCGTTGTCGTTAGCATCGGCGACGTTGATGGTGACCTTTGCGGTGGCGATAGCACCGGCACTATCGCGTGCTTCAACAGTGATGGTATGGCTAGTGGCAGTCTCGTAATCCAGCGCGCCAATGAGGGTAATCTGCCCCCCGTCATCAATGGCAAAAAATTCATCACCGCCAATAATGGAATAAGTCAGCGTGTCGCCAACATTGGCATCCGTAGCGGCGGCTGTCACAACCGCACTGCCAGTGGAGGCATTTTCGGCGAGGGTTGCGGTGTAGGTATCTTGCGCGAATGTCGGAATAATATTGGGTATGGCATTAGGCAAATCAAACATATCAATAGTTAGGTCATCGGTAAAATCCTCCAACACCATCACAAGCACATCATCGCCACCATCCACCACCTTATAAATGGCAGTATTGGCAATTTCGCTGTCATCAGCACCGTCAAAAATCTTCCCCGTCCCGATGTTTGCTTTTTCCACCCGCAGATTGGCGGCGGTTAGGAAGGCATCAACGCGCGCAGGCATCACGCTATCAAATTCTTCCATGCGAATTTTATCGCCCTCACTTGGGGTGAAATCAACGACCGTATCGGCGCCAGAATCAGCCGTATTCAGCACGAAAATATCCGCAGATTCGCCGCCATCCAAGCGGTCAATGCCTCCGCCACCATAAAGCGTATCAGCGCCCGCACCGCCTATGAGTATATCCACCCCGCCTTCACCATAAAGCGTATCAGCACCAGCATCGCCATAAAGAATATCAACCGCACCATCACCGCCATAAAGCGTATCATTATCATCTCCGCCACGGAGGGTATCAACGCCGCCATTGCCCCTAAGCGTATCAGCGCCACCATAACCATAGATGGTGGAAATCAGGGCAATCTCAGGCACGCCAGCAACAACAGAAGGCGTTATCACATCATCGCCAGCCGTGCCGCGAATCGCCTTATCGGTGATGGTAACGGTTGCGGTGTCGGCGTTGCCTGCGGTATCGGTTGCGGTGACCGTTAGGGTATGGGTGGCGGGGTCAACCCGCACGTCAGGCACGGCTAGGGTGATTTCTCCGCTATCCTCATCAATATCAAACAGCTCGGCATCATTGCCGGCAGTGATGGCATAGGTGAGCGTGTCGCCTTCGGGGTCGGTGGCGGCGGCAGTGATAATCGTGTCGCCAATTTCCGCATCCGTCGCCACATCGGCGGTGTAGGAATCTTGGGTGAATACTGGAACTTTATTGGCGTTAGGCAGGTCAAACATATCAAGGGTAAGGTCAGCGGTGAAATCTTCCAACACCATGAGAAGCACATCGTCAGCGCCCTCCACCACCTTATAGATGGCGGTGTTGTTTATTTCTTTGGGTTCATGAACGGGTTCATAAACAACGATAATATGGTAATTAATTGAACTTGAACCCCCATTATAGGGACCCGCAGACGCGCCCGTCCTGATATCGCCTTTTTCCACCCGCAGATTGGCGGCGGCCAGGAACTCGTCAAGCGTCGCAGGCATCGCGCCATAGAAATTCTCAACGCGAATCTTATCGCCCTCGCCGGGGGTGGTGATGGTAGGACTCTCCACATCGTCCGAAAATGTTACGCCGCTTGGTCTGAAATCACGAATCGTATCGGCACCAGAATCATCGGTATTCAGCACAAAAACATCCGCCCCGCTATCGCCGTACAAAATATCACTACCGCCGCCACCGTATAAGGTATCATCGTCGTCACCGCCACTAAGGACATCATTGCTCTCACCGCCATAAAGCGTATCATCGTCTTCATTGCCATAGAGGCGGTCTCGCTCGCCACCACCATAAAGCGTATCATCGCCTTCATCGCCATAGAGGTGGTCTCGCCCGTCATCGCCATGAAGCGTATCATCGCCGCTACTGCCATAAAGGAAATCATGCCCACTACCGCCATAGAGGGTGTCATCATCACCGCCGCCAAAAAGCCTATCTCTGTTAGCCCCGCCATAAAGCGTATCATCGCCGCTACCGCCATGAATGGAATCTCTGTCGCTAGTGCCATAAAGCGTATCATCGCCGCCGTAGCCATAGATGGTATCGCCCTCTTTATCGCTATTATGCACAAAAATGGTGATGGGCGGACCAGAGATGGTAAACGGGTTGATAGGGGCGGTAGTTATTTCAATGGTGTCTTCTGGGCTATCGTCTTCTTTATCATCGCTATCATCAGGCACGACAAACACAATCACATCACCACCAACATCATCAATGCCATTAGCATCGCCCACCACATCATCGCCATCAATGCCGCGCGTTATCTCATCGGTGATAGTGGCGATGATGTCAGTGGTATTTCCTGCGCCATCGGTAGCCACAATCGTCAGCGTATGGGTGGCAGGGTTAGTCACCACGTCAGGCACGGTGAGGATAATCTCGCCGTCCGCGTTAATCTCAAAAAGCCCGGAAGCATTGCCGCCAGTGATGGTATAGCGCACCGCATTTTCCACACTAACATCAATAATCTTGCCACCAATTATCGCATACTGCGTATTGGCACTAAAATGGAGGGCGCCGTTGGCATCGGTGACGTTGATGATGACTTCTGCGTCGTTATAGTCGCCATCCTCGTCCTGCGCCCGAATGGTGAGGGTATGGCGGGTGGCAGTCGCACCATCCAGCGCGTCTGTGAGGGTGATTTGCCCATTCTTATCAATGGCAAAAAGTCCGAAGGGATTGTGACTAACGATGGAATAACTGAGCGCATCACCCTCGGGGTCGGTGGCGGGAATGGTCGCAACCACACTGTCAGCACTGGCAGTTTTGGCTAGGGTTGCGGTGTAGGAATCTTGGGCAAATGCCGGGGCTTGATTGATAATGGCATTAGGCAAATCAAACATATCAAGGGTTAGCGACCTGTAATAAAAATCCTCTAGCACCATGACAAGCACATCATCGCCACCATTCACCACCTTATAGATGTCGGTATTGGCAATTCTGGAACTATCATAAACGCTACGCCTACCCTGCCAGAAATGGCCGTATTGCACCCGCAGATTGGCGGCGGTTAAGAAATCATCAAATGTCTTGGGCATATCACCATCAAATTCTTCCATGCGGATTTTATCGCCATCGCGTGGGGTGAAATCTACGACCACATCCAAGCCAGAATCATCCGTTTTCAACACGAAAATATCCGCCCCTTCGTTGCCGTATAAGGTATCACTGCCAGCGCCGCCGTATAAGGTATCATCGCCATCGGAACCGCGCGTTATCTCATCGGTGATGGTGGCGATGATGTCAGTGGTATTTCCTGCGCCATCGGTAGCCTCAATCGTCAGCGTGTGGGTGGTAGAGTCAGTCGCCACGTCAGGAATGGCAAGGATAATCTCGCCGTCCGCATTAATCTCAAAAAGCCCGGAAGCATTGCCGTCAGTGATGCTATAGCGCACCGCATTTTCCACACTAACATCAATAATCTTGCTGCCAAATCTCACATACCGCACATTGGCACTAAAATGGAGGGCGCCGTTGGCATCGGTGACGTTGATGATGACTTCTGCGTCGTTATAGTCGCCACCCTCGTCCTGCGCCCGAATGGTGAGGATATGGCGGGTGGTAGTCGCATCATCCAGCGCGCCCGTGAGGGTGATTTGCCCATCCTTATTGATGGCAAAAAGCCCGGAGGCATTGTAACCAACAATGGAATAACTGAGCGCATCACCCTCGGGGTCGGTGGCGGAAATGGTCGCAACCACACTGTCAGCACTGGCAGTTTTGATTAGGGTTGCGGTGTAGGAATCTTGGGCAAATGCTGGGGCTTGGTTGATGTTCGGCAGGTCAAACATATCAAGGGTTAGATCATCGGTGAAATCCTCCAACACCATGAGAAGCACATCATCAGCACCCTCCACCACCTTATAAATGGCGGTATTGGCAATTTCGCTGTCATCATCAGCGCTCTGCAACCCGCCGGGTCT
Organism: uncultured Alphaproteobacteria bacterium; assembly: GCA_958431225.1. Lineage (GTDB taxonomy): Bacteria > Pseudomonadota > Alphaproteobacteria > Puniceispirillales > UBA1172 > UBA12202. The sequence goes on from OY288107.1 coordinate 113,291, forward strand.
GATATGGCCTTTTTGCACCCGCAGATTGACGGCGGTTAAGAGAGCATCAAGCGTCTCGGGCATCTTGCCATTAAATTCTTCTATGCGGATTTTATCGCCATCGCTAGGGGTGAAATCAATGACCCCATCGGAGCCAGAATTACTCGTATTCAGTACGAAAATATCCGCCCCTTCGTTGCCGTGTAATTGGTCGCTATCGCTACCGCCGTATAAAGTATCATCGCCTTCACCCCCAGAAAGCGCATCCCAGCCGCCATCGCCATAAAGGATATCATTGTCAATCCCCCCAACAAGACTATCACGACCGCGACCACCATAAAGTGTATCATCGCCAGCATCGCCAAAAAGAATATCATCGCCAGCATCGCCATAAAGCCCATCATCACCGCCAGCACCGTAAAGGATATCAGCATCGCCATAGCCATAAATGGCATCCGCCCCATCAGTGCCATTAAGCGTCTCGCTAGCATCAGTGCCGCGAATCGCCGAGTCGGTGATGGTGACAGTGATAGTGACGGTTATGTCAGCGGCACTGCCTTTGGTATCGGTTGCGGTCACCGTCAGTATGTGGGTGGCGGGGGCAGTCTGCGCATCAGACACGGCAAGTTTAATATCACCGTTCGTCGTATCAATCTCAAAAAGATCACCGCCACCAGTAAGGGAATAGGTGAGCGTATCGCCATTGGGGTGCGTGGCGACAACGGAAATAATCGTGCTACCAATCGGCGCATCACGCACGATATGGGCATTGTAGGAATCTTCACCAAACACGGGAGGATCGGGGATGAGATCTATAGGGGTAGGAGGAGGATCTGGGTCAGGGATAAGGGGAGGGGGAGGCACCACAATATCTATTATCGTTGGGGACTCATCAACATTGGTGACGTCAATGGTGACCTCTGCGGTGTCAGTGTTGCCCGCACTATCGGTGGCTCGGATTTCTAGATTATGGACGGTGGCGGCTTCATAATCTAACGATTCTTCAGCCTTGAGTCTCAATATCCACCGAGCACCAGCTAGAACAACCTCAAAGCGAGTATCGGAAACAACAAACCCAACCCCAGCACCAAAGCCAGTTAAAGTAAAGGTAATGCCTGTTTCCGCACCCCTATGATTTTCCGCAATAAGCCCCTTTCCGGAAGCATTTAGCGTTGATTGAGTCATACCAATTCTCCGTAACACCAGCAAATACTATACATGAGTATAGCCTAGATATCAACACGAATATCCCTCCTTTACTAGTGCTACCCACTAGATAATTTCAGTCTGAATGTATTCATCCTCGATCATTTGAAAATAATAACAAACAACAAATTACATGCAATAAAAAAATGCCAGAGGCAAGCACTCGCAACAATGTTGGGTGCGTGTTGGGCGTTTTTTTGCTCAATTTTCTTTTCTATTGAATATCATAGCATTCAAAATCTTATGCCGGTTTTATTTAGGGAAATGATGTGCTAGGATGTGTGTTGGAATCGTTTTTGCGCTTGCATTCTGAAAGGTTAGTCATGCTCTCTCTACCTAAAGAACCTACCCCTACCCGCCCCAAAAATTCGGATAAGGTTTTGTTATCTGTTGTGGATATGGATTGGTGTGCGCGTCTATATTGGCAGAAAGAAATTGACGCTTGGTTAGAGCAAATGCAACGCGAGCAACCTGAATATCCCAGCGTGGTATAATGGAAATTATCACCAGTCTGGCTATTGCCTATCTCACCTATTTTATCGGCACGGCGAGTCCGGGGCCGGCGAATTTGGCGATTATTCGCATGGCTTTGCAACATGGGCGACCGGCTGGCGTTGCTACCGCATTGGGAGTAATTGCTGGCTCGTTGATGTGGGGGCTTGTTTCAGCGTTTGGGCTAGGGACATTGCTTGCCGCGTGGCCCGCTTTGCTTAATGCGTTGAGCCTCTTTGGCGGGGTTTATTTGTGTTTTCTGGCTTGGGGGGCATTGCGGAGCGCGCTTTTTGGGGCAATTCCCGAATTATCACGCACACCAACGCTAAACGCAAAAGCACAACAACGATATTTTTTATATGGACTGGCACTGCATTTAACCAACCCAAAAGCCATGTTTGTCTGGATGTCAATTATCGCTCTTGGATTACCAGAGGGCAATGCTGACCCCTTAATACCGCTATTGATTGTTGTGGGTTGTGGGTTGTGGGGTGATTGGCGTGTTTGTGTTTGGGGCTTACGCGCTCGTGTTTTCCAATGAAATGATTGCAAAATTATACTTCCGCGCATCACGTGTCATCAACCTGCTGATTGCCGTGCTATTTGGTTTGGCTGGGTTGAGTTTGCTTTATCGGTCAATTCTTATATTATTATCATGACGATGCTAGGAATTGAATCACGTCCGCCGCATTTTTGTCTGGAGGGAATACTGGGTAGAATATTTTTTGTATTACATTGTCTTTTAGCACTAGCGTGATTCTTTTGATGAGCGTCATGTCGGCGACCTGCATGGTGGGTAGATTTAGGGCTTTTGTTAATTGTAATTTTTCGTCCGACAGCAACGGATAGGGTAGGTGTAAGCGCGTCCAAGCCTCTTTTTGATAGTCAGTGTTTTGTGTTGAAATGCCAAAAACCGCGCCGACGCCATGTTGGAGAAGACCGCTATACTCATCGCGGAACGCACAGGATTGAGGCGTGCAGCCCCTTGCGCCGGGGATTTCATCCCAGCCTTCGGGCAATGGAACGCCCGGACGTCCGGTCATCGGATAGAAAAAAATAACACTCAATCCCACCAAATCCCCAACATCCACCACCCCGCCATCAGTCGCCGACAGACGCACCCTCGGCATAGCCATACCCACCAAATGCCCCGCCGCGCCATCATCCTCAGGAGGCGGAATCTTCGTCCAATCAACAGCATCAAGTTTAGGTTGATTCATAATAGCCCCACCCTACAACAAACCCACCTTCCCCCGCAACCATATATTCCACCCAGACGGCAAAAATAAACCGCCCCGCCGCGTTCGGCGGTCGGGGGTTTGGGGGTGAAACCCCCATATAGATAATGGGGGGCTTATGCACCCCCCATGCCCCCCAGCAGGGGCGACGCGCCCCGGCGGTTTATCGGCGGAAGTTTTTGGTTTTGCGCCATTTTATTTGCGGTTGCGTGTTGGTAGTGCGGTTAGGGGCTTAACAGCCTTTATATCTCCGCGCGATGCACTGGCGCAACATTTCTTGTGCTTCAATTAGTTGTGCGGCGGTCATGTTCTTTGTCATTCTGTTGCGGTTTTCTTTTGATTGTTCAAGCCCTTGTTTGACGGCTAGATTGAACCACACATAAGCAATGCGTTCATCTTGCGGGACGCCCCAACCTTCAGCATACATCATTCCCAATTCGTTTTGGGCATAGGCACTTCCAGCCTCCGCCGCGAGGCGATACAATTTTACCGCAATCGCATCATTCTGCTCCACGCCTCTGCCCTCAGCATACATCTGCCCCAAAAAATATTGGGCATCGGCGCGCCCTGCCTCAGCCGCACGGCGCCACCATTTCACCGCTTCGGCATCATTATGCGCCACGCCATTGCCAGTAGCATACATCAACCCCAGACCAAATTGCGCGCCAGAATACCCGCCCTCAGCCGAGAGGCGATACCACTTTGCCGCTTCGCTATAATTTTGTGCAACGCCTTTGCCCTCACTATACATTTCCCCGATAAAATATTGAGCAATAGAATCCCCCGCCTCTGCGATGGGAGTCCATTCGGCAAAAGCAGTAGCATAATCACCAGCCCCATAAGCAACCATCCCCCTATGTAAATTAGTCGACGATGCCGCATCATAAGACGGCGCACAAGAGGCTATGCCAGCGAGCATCACCGCAAGTAACCCGTTTAGAATCCAGTTTTTTGTTTGTTTCATGCTCTTTTTCCCTTTAGCAGTTCTCATAAGCCGTCTGCTCGATAATTCTGCTCGAGACATTCTTCCGCCATGCTTTGGGCTTCTTCAATTTCATCAGAGGTGAGAAGTTTTTTTTGTTCCATTGTCTCGCAGTTTGTTTTTCCTTCGTAGCGCTTTTTCTCGGGGACTTGATGTTCGAAAGAGATATAAAACCACATATAAGCGAGCTGCAAGTCCAGTTCAACGCCCTTGCCATTAGCATGCATCCACCCTAAATTGACTTGGGCTGGGGGAAAATTCGCCTCAGCCGCGCGGCGATACCACTCTGCCGCCGCATCATCACTGCCTTGACCAGTCTCACATCTATACCCTGCAATGAAAGCAGTGCCTGCCTCTGTTTCAATATCATGTCCTGTGAGCGAGGAGCTGTCGCATTTGTCTAGGGCGTTGGTAATTTCGGCAACATCTATGCTCATGTTTTTCTCCTTTGGTTAGATTACGTCCCAAGACTTTACACCAACCCCACTCCCTTTTCAATCCCTACCCCCCCCCACGCACCCGCGGCTATAAACACAAATCCGGTGGGTCGTTCTGCGCTAATGCTCTCGCGGAAAATGGGCGCATTTGCCTCATTTTCTTTGCGGTTGAGTGTCATAGTATTCAAAATCTTATGCCGGTTTTATTCGCCTAAAGCAATGGCATTACCCCCTTAGCCACGCGATATAGGCACGGCATTTTCTCGCATGGATTTTGGCTTCGGCAAAATGTTCGGGGGTCATGCGCTTTTTCACTTTTTCAAGTTTTTCTGATGCGTCTTCAAACTCTTGGGCGGCGGCTTGACTGAACCACATATAAGCAAAACGATCATCCTGCTTAACGCCTTTGCCGCTTTCATGCATCAACCCCAGCTTGTATTGGGCTTCGGCAACTCCTCCATTTGCTGCTTCTTCATACCATTTCGCCGCTGTTTTGGCATTTTGCGAAACGTTCCTGCCCTCACGATACATATCTCCCATAATGTTTTGGGCGGTGCTTGACCCATTATTAGCCGCACGACGACGCCATTTCGTTGCCTCTTTATCATCTTGCGGAACGCCTTTGCCATTAGCATACATATCCGCCAGATTGTTGGCAGAGACGAACGACCCATTCTTAGCCCCGAGGCGATACCATTTTATCGCTTCTTTAGTATCCTGCGGAACGCCTTCACCATTTCTGTATATATCCCCCAAATTATTAGCGGCATCAAAGCGCCCACCCTCAGCGGCGAGGCAATACCATTTTATCGCCTCTTCAGTATCCTGCGGAACACCTTCGCCATTAACATACATCTCCCCCAGAGCACATTGGGATTTAGCATATCCCGCCTCTGCCGACGAACGCCACCATCGCGCCGCTTCTGTGTCATTTTTTGAAACGCCCTTGCCGTCACTATACATCACTCCCAGATTAAATTGAGAATGAACATCACCTGCTTCTGCCGCCAAACGCCACCATCGAACTGCTTCTGCATCATCCTGCTCAACGCCTTTGCCCTCAGAATACATTACCCCCATATTATGTAGAGATAAAGAATCCCCTGCCCCAGCTGCAAGGCGAAACCACTTTATCGCCTCCTCATAATCTCGCGGAACGCCTTTACCTGAAAAATGCATCGCCCCCATATTGTATTGGGATTTGACATCCCCCGACTCAGCCGCAAGGCGAAACCACTTTGCGGCTTCCTCATCGTCTTGCGGAGCACCTGCCCCCTCAAGATACAGTACCCCCAGATTGTGTTGAGCTTCGACATCCCCCGCTTCAGCTATGCGGCGATACGATTCTATCACCTCTGGATCATATTCTTCAACGTATGCTTCCTCATCATCATACATCTGATCCATTTTAGCCAGTTCTTCCGCCTCTGTGCTTTCCGTTCCTAGAAATTTTTTTAACCAACCCATCTTGTCGCCCTCCAAAAATAAATCATCCCCTACTCTACCCCAAAACAACATTCCCTCGCAATCATAAATTTTACCCCGAACGGCAAGCACCAATAAACCGCCCCGCCGCGCTCGGCGGCACGGAACGCCGTGCAGTGATTTGTTGCCGCAACTGCTTAATTTTGCGCCATTTTCTTTGTGATTGAGTATTATAGTATTCAAAATCTTATTTCGGTTTTATTTAGGAAAATGATGTGCTAGGGTGCGTGGTGCAAATCAATCGTATCAAAGGAGGTAATCATGTTTTCACCAGAAGTCAGCGATAAGTTGGAGTATTATGTCTACAGGCTCATTGACCCCAGAAATGGCGATACATTTTATGTTGGCAAAGGGCAAGGAAACAGGGTTTTTGCGCACGCAAATGCCGAACCAGAAACCGGCGCAGACTCGGATGAGGTCAACGATCCTAAACTGCAACGCATACGCGAAATCAAAAATGATGGTTTTGAGGTCGCGCATATTATTCATAGACATGGTATGGATGAGAAAACGGCTCTTGTAGTGGAGGGTGCGCTAATGGAAGCCTATCCCGGGCTGTCAAATAAAGCCGGTGGTCACGGTTCTAATGAATTCGGATGCATGCATGCAAAACAGGTGATTGAGCAATACGAAGCCAGAGAAACTGATATCCAGCACAAAGCACTGATCATTAAGATCAATCACACTGCTCTTGAAGCAGATAGTATCTATGATGCGGTGCGAAAATCATGGAGACTAAATGTTGAAAGAGCCAAAGAAGCCGAATATGTATTAGCCGTGTCGAAAGGGCTTGTGATTGGCGTTTTTGAACCGAAAGATTGGGAGAAATATCCTGACGGCAGATGGGGCTTTGTAGGAATCGAGGCTCCCGATGACATTAAGAAACTTTATATGCGAACCAGAATCCCCGCCAACATGCGCAAAAAAGGCATGGCGGCTCCTGTCCTATACGCATACTAACCTACAAATAACGCGCACCAAAAAACACGCATCAAAAAATCGCCCCGCCGCGCTCGGCGGTCGGGGGTTTGGGGGTGAAATCCCCATGAGATAATGAGGGACTTATGCACCGCACGGAACGCCAGCACGGAACGTCGTGCAGGGGCGACGCGCCCGGCGGTCCGTTGGCACAACCGCTTAATTTTCCGCTATTTTCTTTGTGATTGAGTATTATGGTATTCAAAATCTTCCTGCCCCAACCCGCATTCGCAACACCGGGCGACACCATCCCTCACTCCCACCCAGCAGGGGCGACGCACCTCGGCGATTTTTTTGGCGTAAGCGTTTGGTTTTGCGCCATTTTCTTTTTCGTTGAGTATTATAGTATTCAAAATCATCCTGCCCTTAACAGCCTTCGCAAAACCCCAAACCGCCTCCGCAACATTAGACACTGGAATCCCCGCCCTGCCCCAAATCCACCTGTCCTCGCAACCAAATACCCCACCCCCAACAGCACGCACCAAAAACCGCCCCGCCGCGCTCGGCGGTCAGGGGGTGCGGGGGATGAAAGCCCCCGCGTAAAAGACTATAAGCAATAGGGGACTCATGCACCCCCCATACACTCAGCAGGGGTGGCGCACCCGCTGGCACAGAACGCCGGCAACGGGACGCCGTGCAGAGACGACGCGCTCCGGCGATGTGCTCGGCGGCTTGTTGCCGCAACTGCTTAATTTTGCGCCATTTTCTTTGCGGTTGAGTATTATAGTATTCAAATCCTCCTGCCCTTAACAGCCTTCACGGCATCGGGCAATGGCATCCCTTATGCCCCCTCATCAGAAGCCGTGCGTGATGGTGGTTTTTTTGGGGTTTGGAGTGTTTTGAATACTATTATACTCAAAATCTTATGCGGGTTTTATTTGAAAAAATTATATGCTATCATAAATTATGATTGAGATTCTTCTACCCTTTACGATTGCGGTTTTGGCTTTGTTGGTTATTCCTGGGCCGGATATGGCTTTGGTGGTGGCTAATGGTGCTGCTTATGGGACACGGGGGGCGTTTTTTTCTTCTTTGGGTATTAGTTCTGGTGGTTTGCTTTTGGCTTTTATTACTGCTATTATTGTTGCTACTGCGCTTTCTATCAATGCGCGTTTGCTTATGGTTATACAGATTTTTGGTTGTTTGTATTTGCTTTATATTGCTCTCATTACTATACTTCCTCGGGCTTCTGGTGACCTCGCCCACCACAATGCCGCGCCTTCTACGGGGAATTTGTTTTTTCGTGGGGTGATTACCAATATCTCTAATCCTAAAGCACTTATATTTTTTACAGCATTTATCCCGCAATTTATTCCTGAGACCGCCGCGCATCCGCCGCTTTTTGCTTTTGCTTTGGGGGCGTTTTTATGTTTGGTTGGTTTTGTTGGCAATTTTACTTTTGGCGTTGCTGGCACTATGTTTTCGGGATTTAACCGCATCGCTTTTTTGGGGCGTAGTTGGGCGCAGTGGGTGATTTTTATTGTCTTCCTCGCCATCGCTTTGATGTTTGGGGTGCAATTATTATTTTTGTAATTTCTTCTTTAGCAAATCATTGACCACGGCGGGGTTGGCTTGTCCTTGTGATGCCTTCATGACCTGCCCTACGAAGAAGCCGAAAAGTTTGTCTTTGCCGCCTTGATATTCGGCTACTTTGTCGGCGTTTTCTGTTAGCACTTTGTCGATCATTTCTTCAATGGCACCGCTATCGGATACTTGTTGAAAACCCTGTTCTTCAATAATCGCATCCGCATCTTTACCGCTTTCTAGCATGAGCGCGAACACATCTTTTGCTATACGTCCTGAAATTGTACCGTCGCTGATGCGCGCGACTAACTGCCCTAATTCTTCGGCTTTAACTGGCGATTCTTCTAGGGTTATGCCCATTTTATTTAGCGCGCCGAATAATTCCACCACCATCCAATTAGCTACCAATTTTGCATCTTGCCCTGCCGCCGCCTTTTCGTAATACGCGGCGGTGTTGCGGTCTTCGCTGATGAGGCTCGCATCATACGCACTCAGCCCGTATTGTTCCATCAATCTTGCGCGCAACGCATCGGGTAATTCGGGCAGATTTTTCCGCAAATCTTCCACCCACGCCGCCTCCAAATTTAGCGGCAATAAATCGGGGTCGGGGAAATAGCGATAGTCGTGGGCATCTTCTTTGGAACGCATCGTCCGCGTCTGACCGGTGCTGGTATCAAAGAGCCTTGTTTCCTGTTCAATCGTGCCGCCGTTCTCTAAAATTTGAACTTGTCGCGCTACTTCACTATTGATAGCTTGGGCGATGAAACGTATAGAATTGAGATTCTTGGTTTCCGTGCGCGTGCCTAATTCCGCCCCGGGACGCCGCACCGAAACATTGCAATCCGCGCGCAATGACCCCTGTTCCATATTGCCATCGCATGTGCCTAAAAAGCGCAAAATCGCGCGCAATTTACTGACATACGCCGCCGCCTCATCGGCAGAACGCATATCGGGACGCGAGACGATTTCCATCAATGCCACCCCCGAACGATTAAGATCAATATAAGATTTAGACGGATGCTGATCGTGCAAAGATTTCCCCGCATCTTGTTCTAAATGTAAACGTTCAATGCCGATGTCGCGGGACGTGCCATCGGGTAGCGTGATGCTGATACTCCCCTCCCCGACTATGGGTTGTTTATACTGGCTAATCTGATAGCCTTGGGGCAAATCTGCATAAAAATAATTCTTGCGGTCAAAGATGCTGACCAGATTTATTTCGGCGTTAAGTCCCAATCCTGTTCTTACTGCCTGTTCCACGCAATAGCGATTTATCACCGGCAACATCCCCGGCATCGCCGCATCCACCATCGACACGTGCGCATTCGCACTAGCCCCAAACGCCGCCGATGCGCCCGAAAATAATTTGGCTTGGCTGCTGACTTGTGCATGGACTTCTAAGCCGATGACGACTTCCCATTGCCCGTTTTTGCCTTCTATCAATGTGTTGTCGTTCATGCCGCCGCCCCTTTAGCAATATGTGTGAAACCCGCCGCCTTTTCCAACACCGCCCCGCCGCGCATAAGTTGGTCCTCGCGCATCGCTGGTGCTATCAGTTGCAACCCCAACGGCAAGCCCTCTGATGACAATCCTGCTGGCACTGAAATCGCCGGAATTCCTGCTAGATTCGCCGGCACGGTAAATACATCATTGAGATACATGGTCAACGCATCCATCTCCGCCCCGAGCGCAAATGCGGGCGTCGGCGTGGAAGGTGTCAGCAACGCATCCACGTCTTGAAACACTTTGGCAAAATCGTCTTGAATCAAACGCCGCACCTGTTGTGCCTTAATATAGTACGCATCATAATACCCTGCCGACAGCACATAAGTGCCGATTAACACGCGCCTTTTTACCTCATCGCCGAAACCTGCGCCGCGCGTTTTCGCATACATCTCATCCAAAGTCGCACCATCCACACGTTGCCCATAACGCACCCCATCATAGCGCGCCAAATTGGACGAAGCCTCCGCCGGCGCAATTATATAATATGTAGGTAAAGCATAGCGCGTATGGGGCAGGCTCACCGACACGCACTGCGCGCCTGCGTCCTCTAACCATGCGCGCCCTTGTTGCCAAAGCGCGATAATTTCCGCATTCATACTATCAAGTGTATATTCGTCAGGGATGCCAATCCGCATGCCTTTGACCCCGGCGGTGAGGGCGGATTCTAAATCGGGCAGAGGTGCGCTCAACGACGTAGAATCCCCCGCATCATGCCCCGCCATCGCCGTCAGCATCAGCGCGCAATCCGCCACATCGCGGGTAATCGGTCCCGCTTGGTCTAAAGATGAGGCAAAGGCGACAATGCCCCGCCGCGAGCATCGCCCATAAGTTGGCTTCAACCCGACAAGCCCGCACAACGCCGCCGGCTGACGAATTGAACCGCCCGTATCTGTCCCCGGTGCCAGCAAACACGCGCGCGCCGCCATCGCTGCTGCCGAGCCGCCTGATGAGCCGCCGGGGGTGAGCGCCTTGCCTTTGAGGGCGCCGCTAGTGGCTTGCCAAGGATTGACCGCCGCACCAAAAGCGCTCGTCTCATTCGCCGAACCCATAGCGAATTCATCACAATTCAACTTGCCCAACATCACCCCGCCAGCATCCCAAAGCCGCGCCGTCACCGTGGATTCATAACGCGGCACAAAGCCTTTCAAAATGCGCGAGGACGCCGTAGTTTCCACGCCCTCGGTGCAGAACATATCTTTGATGCCGATGGGGATGCCTTCAAGGGGGCGGGCGTCGCCTTTGGCTAGGCGGGCATCGCTGGCATCCGCCATGGCGCGCGCCTTATCCGCCGTCATGGCGACATAGACATTCAAAGCGGCGGTGTCGTCGGCGGCTTTGAGATACGCCTCGGTGAGCTCGCGCGCCGAAAACGCCTTTTGAGCCAACCCAGCCCGCGCCGCCACCGCCGTCATGGATAGCAATTCGCTCATTACTCCACCACCCCTTTACTCAATCACTTTAGGAACAACAAAAAAATCCGCCGCTTTTTCCGGCGCATTGGCTAAAATAGTATCAGCATCACCGCCATCACTAACCGCATCCTCGCGCATAGGGAGCGCATGCCCGGTGACGCTAGTCAGGGGCGCAACGTGGCTAGTGTCCAACTCATTCAATTGCTCCACCCACGCCAAAATCCCCGAAAGCTCGGCTTTGAGCCGTTCCTGCGCCCCATCATCAACCGCAATCCGCGCCAAATGCGCGATGCGTGCTACTGTCTGTTTGTCAATGCTCATGGAATTAGACCCTATGATAAAGATATGTTGTTGCAAGGGGTAATAGCATCACCTATACTGATATGCAACATGGAGTGTTTTTTAAGCGACAAAATATGAAACTCAAACTAGAAAATGTTGGCGAATTATTTTGCGGTCCCGGTGGCGGGGGGCTTGGGGCATCATTTAGCAAAGCACGCGTTAATGGTAGTTTTGCTGGAATGAAACATCTTTGGGCAACAGATTATGACCCTGACAGCTGCAAAACTTACCAATACAATATTGAACAATACGAAAACCGCCATTTGCAAATGGAATCATCCATTAAAGTGGTATGTGATGATATTAATTCCCCTGATATTCGCTTAACTAATGACAAGCAATTTCCTTATGTTGATGGGTTGATATTTGGTTTTCCTTGCAACGATTTTAGCATTGTCGGCGAATCAAAAGGTCTTGATGGTAAATTTGGGTCATTATACGAACACGGCATTGAATTCCTAAACCGCCCCGATAAACCAAAATGGTTTATTGCGGAAAATGTTTCTGGCCTATCTAGTAGCAATGATGGGCGCGCTTTTGAAAAAATCCTTAATGAAATGCGCCGCGCTGGATATTGTTTGAGCGTCCACAAATACAAATTTGAAGAATATGGCATTCCACAATCCCGACACAGAATCATTATTGTGGGCTTTCGCAAAGACCTTGATATGCAATTTAAGGTACCCGCCCCTTCTTACATAACCAAAACAGCACGGCAGGCTTTAGAGGGCATACCTGCGCACGCAACCCACCAAGAAAGAACCGCACAATCGCCAATGGTGGTTGAACGGTTAAAACATATCAAGCCCGGGGAAAATGTGTGGAATGCTGAACTACCTGAACATCTTAGGCTTAATGTTCCGCGCACAAAATTGAGCCATATCTACAAACGCATAGACCCAGATAAACCATCCTATACCGTCACGGGAAGTGGGGGCGGCGGCACGCATATGTATCATTGGGATGAACCGAGAGCATTGACGAATAGAGAACGCGCTAGGCTGCAAACATTTCCTGATTGGTTTCAATTCGCTGGCGCAAAAGAAAGCATCAGAAAGCAGATTGGCATGGCAATCCCTCCAGAAGGAATGCAAATCATTTGCGAAGCCATCTTAAAAACAATTTATGATGTGCCTTATGAATTCGTTGAGGCAAATATGAATCAAGTGAGCAACCGAGATCAGTAAAAGACCGAAATCATGCTTTATACAAACCAAAAGACTGGCGAAGTGGATCAATTTCTGAAAAGTCAGATGCAGAATTTTGAACACATGACGATTGCTTGCGGTTATTTTGGCAACTCGCAACTCAAACGATATGAAAATGATTTTCTAAAAAAGATTGCCAATGGCGGAAGTGTTACTTTAATCCATGGGCTAGGAATGTGGGAAGGCATCAGCCCGCAACTAAACGCCACATTAAATAATATCCAGCAAAAGATGGATGGAATACATAGCGCGCATAATTCTGGAATCTATTTTCTAACCGAACGACGCTATCATGGAAAAATATACCACTTTCAATCTGGCAAGCACGAGGAATGTTTGGTCGGCTCATCAAATTTCTCACATCAAGGCAATTTTCAAAATCTAGAGGCGAATATCCTAGAAAACGATTCATCAGCATTGGCGCAAATTCGTCAGTTTCTAAAAAACCTTATGGTTTATGCCCACCCCTATCAAGACGGTGCCATCCCCATAAAACAGAAAGAATCATTGAAACAGAAACCTGAAATAATTAAAGCCCCAGATGGCTTCCGCCCCCCTGCTAACATTTTATCACAACCTGTATCCTTTACGATTCCCCTACGACCAAAGCCAAAAAGTAGCCTTAACATAACATTTGGAAAGGGACGGATAGATAGAAAAAAGAACATTTACATTCCCCGCCCTTATTATGAAGTTGAGATTACTATTCCATTAAAATTTTGGAGACCGCCATTAACAAAATTTGTCCGCAACTCTCCAAAGGAAATAGTTGAATTTGAAGCTTTTACCGATACGGGGATGTATTTTCCTTGTAATTTCAATCGCAAAACAAGAGACAAAACAGATCCGCGCCCCTTGCATGAAACTAGTGGAGAATTTCAATCTGCCCCCAGAGAATTGCTAGGTCGTTTTATAAAAGATAAACTCATTGATGCAGGATGCATGAATTTTGGCGACCCTATTACTGACGATGTATTGAATGATTATGGAACGAATGAAATCAAAGTCAGAAAAATGACAGGGAATCGCTTACATTTAGAATTTTAGATATGCCTATACACGACATCAACAAATTCCTAACTCTACAAAAAAACATCGGACGGTTGTTTTCGCTTGATGTTGGGCGTAAGGCTATTGGGGTTGCTGTTTCTGATGTTGATTGGCGGGTGGCTTCTCCTTTTACTACTTTGCGGCGGGGGAAATTTGTTGTTGATATGGGGCGGCTTAACGCCCTTGCGCTTGAACATAATGTTGGTGGGTTGGTTATTGGCTGGCCCTTGAATATGGATGGGTCTATGGGGGCTCGTTGTGATTCGGTTCGGGATTTTACGCATGCGCTTTTGCGGATTGAGGATTATCCTGTGCTTTTTTTTGATGAACGTCTTTCTAGTGCTGGTGTTGAGCGTGGTATGATTGCTGCGGATTTGCGCCGTGATAAGCGTAAAATGCACCGTGATGCGCTTGCCGCCGCTTGGATTTTGCAATCAGCACTAGACGCTATGCGCGCGCTTGACTATAAAGATGGACATGGCTAGACGCGCACCGCTAGATTCTGCAACTGATTGCAACGGCTTTGCCCCGCTTGCTGGCAAGCATCTATTGGGCATTGAGGGGCTTGACCGCCCTTGTGTTGAAGCCTTGCTTGAGCGTGCTGATGCCTTTGCTGATTTGCCGCCGCGGGCGCGCCTTGACCATCTCAATGGCTTGACGGTGTTCACTGTGTTTTTTGAAAATTCCACGCGCACGCGAGTCTCGTTTGATTTGGCGGCGCGCAAGATTGGGGCTTCGGTGGTTAATGTGCCGATTTCTACCTCCTCCATCAAAAAAGGCGAGAGCCTGTTGGATACGGCTTTGACGCTCAATGCTATGCACCCTGATATTTTGGTGATGCGCCATCCTAATGCGGGCGCGGCGCTTTTGCTGGCAAATTATGTTGATGCGGCGGTGGTGAATGCTGGCGATGGGCGGCACGAACATCCTACCCAAGCCTTGCTTGATGCGCTGACCATCCGCCGCCGTCTTGGGCGCATTGAGGGGCTTAACATTACCATCTGCGGCGACATCACCAATAGCCGTGTGGCGCGCTCAAACATCCATCTGCTGTCCATATTGGGGGCGAATTTGCGCCTCGTTGCCCCGCCTACATTAGTGCCGCCGCAGATTAGCGCAATGGGCGTGGAATGTTATCACGATATGGCAGCTGGTCTAGCGGGGGCGGATATTGTTATGCTGTTGCGTCTGCAACAAGAACGCATGCAGGGGGCGGAAACGCCGTCTCAGCGCGAGTATTTCCACCTTTATGGCTTAACGGCGGAAAAATTGGCGCTGGCGAAAGCTGAAGCGTTGATTATGCACCCGGGACCTATGAATCGCGGGGTTGAGATTTCTTCAGAACTCGCCGATGATGTGGAACGTAGCCTCATCACCGCACAGGTGGAAATTGGTGTGGCGGTGCGGATGGCTTGCCTTGAATCGTTGGGCGCGCCATTGTTGGGGAGGGCGCAATGAGCGCATTACTTATCCAAAATGCGCGCTTGCTTGACGCGTCTAGCCACAGCGATTTTGTCGGCGATTGCCTGATTAAAGATGGGAAAATTGCCGAATTGGGCACGAACCTCACCGCACCGAAAGGGGCAGAGGTCGTTGATGCCGGGGGACACGTGCTCACTGCTGGGCTGGTGGATATGCGGGTGCAGTCGTGTCATCCCGGGGCGGCGCATCGGGAAACGCCGCACCGCCTCGCCCTTGCGTCCGCCCAAAGCGGCATCACTAGCATTGTCTGTTTGCCTAATACTAATCCGGTGTTGGATGACCCTGAATTGTTGAAATCGCAATGCGCTATGTTGGCGGGGTTGCCTGATACACCGCATTTGCGCGTCTATGCGTATGGCGCGGCGACTATGGGGTTGCAAGGGCTTGCCATGGCGGAATTGGGGTTGTTGGCGGAATCTGGGGCGGTGGGCTTTACCGATGCCACGCGTGCCATTGCCGATAGCCTGATGATGCGCCGTGTGTTGAGTTATGCGTCTATGCTAGGGCGTCCGGTGATTCAACACGCCGAAGACCCGATACTAGCCGAACATGGCGAAATGCACGAAGGCGAACATTCCATGCGTTTGGGCTTGCGGGGGATTCCTGATGCCGCCGAAGAAGTGATCATTGCGCGCGATTTGGCGTTGTTGCGGATTACTGGCGGGCATTATCATGTGGCGCATATTGGCACGGCTAAAGGCGTTGCCCTCATCCGCTGTGCCAAAGCCGAGGGCCTAAGGGTGACGTGCGATACTGCCCCGCCTTACGCGCTTTTGAACGATGTTGCTGTGCGTGATTATGATGCGCGGTTTCGGCTTTCCCCGCCTTTGCGGAGCGAGGATGACCGCCTTGCCGTGCTGGAAGGGCTGGCGGATGGCACGATTGATGCACTGGCGAGCGACCATAGCCCCCAAGATAGGGATGCGAAATCACTGCCTTTTGGCTTGGCTGAGGCGGGGTATTCGGGGATTGAAACTTTGTTGGCTTGCGGGTTGTCGTTGTTTCACGGGGGGCATTTGTCGTTGTTGCAGGTGCTCGCTTTAATGAGCCACAATCCGGCGCAAATTCTAGGATTAAATGCCGGGGCGATGCAGGTAGGGATGGCGGCTGACCTGACCTTAATTGATTTAGAACATGGCTGGCAAGTGCGGGGGGCGCAATTTGCCTCGCTGTCAGGCACAACGCCTTTTGAAGGCGCACCGATGCAGGGGCAAGTCATCGGCACTTGGATTTCTGGCAAACATGTTTATGAAAGGGGAACATGATGTTATTAGTAATACTGGCAGCTTTGGGGGGGTATATGTTCGGGGCGGTGCCTTTCGGTCTGGTGCTAGCGCATAAATTTGGGCTGGGCGATATTCGCAGCATCGGTAGCGGCAATATCGGGGCGACCAATGTTTTACGCACAGGGCATAAAACCGCCGCCGCTTTGACGCTGGCACTGGATAGCGGTAAGGGGGCTGTGGTGGTGCTATTATTGCGCTTTATTGATGCGGATGCGTTGAGCCTTGCGGTTGGTGGCGGCTTTTGTGTGTTGGGGCATTGCTATCCGATTTGGCTAGGGATGCGCGGGGGCAAAGGCGTCGCCACCGGATTGGGCGTATTCTTGGCGTTCAATCCATTGGCAGGCATCATCATTTGCGGGGTGTGGTTGACGGTAGCGGTATTATTGCGCTATTCTTCCTTGGCGGCGTTAGTTGCCTACCTAGCCGCCCCGTTCATTTTCGCGCGGGTTTTTCACGACCCGCAATCTTTCACAATCACGGCGGGATTGCTGGCACTGCTCATCCTTTGGCGACATCGGGCGAATATTGTGCGACTTTTTACTGGAAATGAAACGCGAATTAAGATATTTTGGCGCAAATCGTAACGAAGTAAAAGCAACATGAAACCACAAGAAAAATTAGCCATCCTGCGTCTCATCCGCACCAACAACATTGGTCCGGTGACGCTGACTATGTTGTTGAGCCGTTATCAAACTGGCGAGGCGGTGCTGGATTGCCTGCCCGAAATTAGCAAAAATTCGCGCATCGCGCTTGATATTTACACCCAAGCCCAAGCCGAGGATGAAATCGCCAATGTGGAAAAAATCGGCGGACAGGTCATCGTGCGTGGCGAAGATACCTACCCGCAAGCCCTCACGCCTTTTGATGATGCGCCGGGGTGTTTGATTTGCCTTGGGCATACGCATCTGATGCAGAAACCGAGCCTGTCGGTGGTGGGGTCGCGCAATGCTTCGCTCAATGCGCTCAATCTGACGCGGCGTCTGGCGGGGGAAATTGGGCAGAGCGATTTTATCATCACTTCAGGATTGGCACGGGGCATTGATGCCGCCGCACATGAAGGCGGGTTGGCGACTGGCACGATTGCGGTGTTGGCGGGGGGCGTCGATCAAATCTACCCCCGCGAGAACACCAAACTCTATGAACAAATTAGAGATGAAGGGTTGTTGCTTTCCGAAATGCCGTTGGGGATGCAGCCCTTTGCTAGACATTTTCCCGTTCGCAATCGCATCGTTGCATCGCTGTCGCGGGCGGTTCTGGTGGTGGAGGCGGGGACGAAATCTGGCTCGCTCATCACCGCAAGAGAGGCAAGCGACCGCGGGCGTGACGTGCTAGCAATTCCCGGCTCGCCCCTTGATCCGCGCGCCAAGGGGTGCAACAACCTCCTGCGCGATGGGGCGGTGCTGGTGCAAGATAGCCGCGATATTTTGGACAGCATCAGCCAAAAGACCCTTTCCGCGCCGCCGCCCAAAATGCCGCTTTTTGATGCCCAAGATAATGAGCCTTGCGACCAAGATGAGGTTGAAAAAGCCAAACAAGAATTGCTAAATTTATTAAATTATGACGCATCGCTCATTGACGAAGTGGTCGCACAATGTCATTTTCCTATAGCTGTCATCAGCATGGCTTTGTTTGAATTAGAACTAGCGGGGCAAGTCATGCGGCATTACGGCAATCGCGTGTCGCTAGTCTGGCGCGCCGAAGAAAGCGAAAGCACATCATGAAACTTGTTGTAGTCGAATCCCCTGCCAAAGCCAAAACCATCAACCGCTATCTCGGCGATGATTATGAGGTCGTGGCATCGGTGGGGCATATCCGCGACCTGCCGAACAAACAAGGCGCGGTGATTCCTGATGAGGATTTTGCCATGCGTTGGGATATTCCAACACGCGGGGCGGAACAGATTAAAACCATCGCTTCGGCTTTGAAAAAGGCGGATAAATTGATTCTCGCCACCGACCCTGACCGCGAGGGCGAGGCGATTAGCTGGCACGTCTGCCGCGTCATGGAGGAAATGGGCGCACTAGATGGCAAACCCGTTGAGCGCGTGGTCTTTAACGAAATCACCAAATCGGCGGTGCTGGGCGCAATGGATGCCCCGCGCGCGATTAACGCCGAGCTGGTGGATGCGTATATGGCACGGCGGGCGTTGGATTATCTGGTCGGCTTTACGCTGTCGCCGGTGTTGTGGCAGAAACTGCCGGGTGCGAAATCGGCGGGGCGGGTGCAATCGGTGGCGTTGAAACTCATATCCGAACGCGAAGCCGAAATTGAAGCCTTCAATTCCGAAGAATATTGGTCAGTGGAAGCCAAGTTAAAAAAACAAAGCGGCGAGAATTTCACCGCGCGCCTGACGCATTTAGACGGCAAAAAACTCGGCAAGATGGACATAGATAACCAAGCCATGGCGGATGAGGCGGTGGCAAAAATTAAGGCTTCGGATTTTGCCGTGCTGAAAGTGGAAACCAAACGCACCCAGCGCAACCCTAGCCCGCCTTTCACCACCTCCACCCTGCAACAAGAGGCAAGCCGTAAGTTCGGTTTTGCCGCAAGTCGCACCATGCGTATCGCACAAAAACTTTATGAAGGTATCGCTATGGGTGCGGAAACGGCGGGGCTGATTACTTATATGCGGACGGATGGTGTGCAGATTGCCCAAGATGCCGTGCAGAGTATTCGCGGGGAAATCCTTGACCTCAAAGGCACGCGCTATGTGCCTAGCGCACCCCGCGTCTATAAATCCAAAGCCGCCAACGCCCAAGAAGCCCACGAAGCCATCCGCCCCACGGCGATTAACCGCCACCCGGATGCGGTCAGACAATGGCTTGATGACGAACAGCATCGGCTCTATGAACTAATCTGGAAGCGCACTTTGGCGAGCCAGATGGCATCGGCAGAACTTGACAAAACCGCCGCCGATATTGCTGACCAAAACGGCAAAACCATGTTGCGCGCCAATGGTTCGGTGATTGTGTTTGATGGGTTTTTATCGCTCTACCGCGAAGATAAGGATGAACAAAATGGCGGACAGAACGCCCCCCAAAATGGTGATGACGATGATGATGCCAATAAAATCTTGCCCCCCCTTGCCAGTGGCGATGCCATCACCGCCGAGAGTATCACCCCGGCGCAACATTTCACGCAACCGCCCCCCCGCTATACCGATGCCAGCCTCATCAAGCGCATGGAAGAATTGGGGATTGGGCGCCCTTCCACCTATGCCAGCATTTTGCAAAAATTACAGGACCGCAACTACACCATCAAAGAACAAAAACGCTTTATCCCCGAAGAACGCGGGCGCATTGTTTCGGCATTTTTGGAAAGTTTTTTCACGCGCTATGTGGAATATGGATTCACCGCCCGCCTTGAAGACGACCTTGACCGCATATCCGATGGCAAATTGGCGTGGAAAGATTTGTTGAAACAATTTTGGCAAGATTTCAAAACCGCCGTTGATGGCACGACCGACCTTAAACGCCAGACCATCCTTGAAACCATTGACCCCCTGCTTGAAGCGCATTTCTTCCCCAAAGATGACGCCGGCAAACCCATCCGCATTTGTAGCCATTGCAACACCGGCAGGCTAGGCTTGCAAGTGGGGCGGTATGGGGCGTTTATCGGCTGTTCCAACTATCCCGAATGTCGCTACACACGTCCGGTGGGGCAGGAACAAGACGAACAGCAAGAAGCCCTAGCCAATGGCGACCGCCATCTAGGCGATGACCCCGAAAGTGGCATGCCAGTGCTGTTGCGGAAAGGGCCGTATGGGGCTTATGTGCAGTTGGGCGATGCTGCGGAAGTGAAAAAACCCACGCGCCGTAGCATCCCCAAAAAAATGGATGTCGCCAACATGAATTTAGAACAAGGGCTAGGCTTGCTCAACCTGCCCCGTGAGATTGGCAAACACCCCGAAAGCGATGTGATGATTAGTGCCAGCATCGGACGCTATGGACCTTATATCAAATTCGGTTCTGCCTATGTGAGTATTCCTGACGATGATAGTGTGCTGACGATTGGGTTAAATTATGCGGTGGATGCTATCGCCAAATCCGGGCAGAAAGCCGGACGCGAGATGGGCGCACACCCCGAATCTGGCGGGATGATTACGCTCAAATCCGGGCGGTTTGGACCTTATGTGGAACACGATAAAATCCGCGCGAATATCCCCAAAACCATTGACCCTGACGCGCTGACACTTGCGGAGGCAGTGGAACTCATCGCCAAGAAAAAGGCACGTCCCGCGCGCAAGCCGCCGCCGCGTAAGTCTCCACGTAAGTCTAAATAAATGACTAAGCCAAAACACGCGCGCAAAAAACGTGCGCCAAAATCGCACCCAAAATTGCGCCAAAAATTGCGCCATCCCCGCCGCACTCCCCGCGAATTTAATCCCAAAATTTTTGGCGAGGTCATTGGCGGCAAGCGAGGCTTGATGTTGGAAAGCACCGACCGCAATATGCGCGGGGAAATCCAACTGACCATGCCGTCCGATGAGTCGGCGCAAATCGGCGATTTTGTTGAAGCCGAAATCACCAAATCAAAAGGGGTGCGGCGGCGCAATGCCCGATTTGTCCGTAAATTGGATGGTGCCAAAAAATCGCTGTCGGCGTTGGCGGTGGCGGAGTTTGAACTGCCCGAGATATTTAGCGACGATGCCCTAGCCGAAGCCGAAAAAGCCACCATGCCCGATGCGAAATCTTGGCAAGATTGCACCGATATTCCGTTCGTCACCATTGACGGCAAGGACGCCAAAGATTTTGATGATGCGGTTTATGCCGAACCCCACGGCGATGGCTGGCGGGTGGTGGTGGCGATTGCTGATGTGGGGTTTTATGTCCCCGAAGATTCCGCGCTTGACCGCGAGGCACGGGCGCGGGGCAATTCGGTGTATCTGCCCGATATGGTGCTACCAATGTTGCCCGAAGCCTTGTCAAATGAGCTATGTTCGCTCAAGCCCGAGGTCGTGCGCGCCGCCATCCTTGCCGATATCATGATTGATGCCAAAGGGCGCAAACAAAAACATCATTTTACGCGGGCGCGCATACGTTCGCGGGCGCGTTTGACTTATGATGAGGTGGAGGTTTACATCACCAAAGCCAACGCACCGCCGCCGCAAAACCTGCCCCCTGAAATTATCACGCATCTTCATTCCGCATGGAAATGCCTTGATAAAGCGCGCATCCAGCGCGGGGCGTTGGCGTTGAATCTTGCCGAAAAAAATGTGCGCTTTGATGCCAAAGGCACGGCAGTGGAAATCGTGCAACGCTTTCAAACCACCAGCCAGAAAATCATTGAGGAGCTAATGATTCTAGCCAATGTCGCGGCGGCGGAAAGTTTGGAAGAAAAACGCCAGCTATGCGTCTATCGCACCCACGACGCCCCCGACCCCGAACGTGTCGCCACCCTGCACGAAATCTGCCACGCCATGGGCTTGGCTTTTGCCAAAGGACAGGTGATGCGCGCCAAAGATTTCAACCATCTATTAAAACGTGGGGATGCACAACTAGGGGCGAGCGACCAAAAACTGCTCCACGAATCTGTCCTGCGTTGCCAATCCCAAGCCAATTATCGCATCAGCAATGTCGGGCATTATGGGTTGGCATTGCAACGTTATGCGCATTTTACCTCACCGATTAGACGCTATGCCGATTTGTTGGTGCATCGCGCGTTGATGGGGGAAGGTACCTTGCCGCGCGAAATCATGAGCGAAATTTGCACCGCCATTTCCGCCAGCGAACGCCGCGCCGCCCAAGCCGAACGCCGCACCATTGACCGCTTCGCCGCAAAATTAATGCAACAACAAAACGGAAAAATCGTATCGGGGCGCATCACCAGCATCACCCGCTTCGGCGCATTTTTGGAATTGGCAGAATTCGGCACGGAAGGGCTATTACCGCGCGCGCAACTGCCTGCGGATTATTATCATATTGATACCAATATCGGCATCATGCGTGGGGACACAAACGGCATCATTTTGCGCTGTGGTGAGATGGTGGATGTTTTCGTCATTTCGGTAAGCCCCGTAAAAGGCGCGATTCTGCTAGGTTGGGTAGGTGAAGATGGAAAACTAGTAAATCCCACCCCACCCCGCCACAGATACAGACGGCGCGCTAGATAATATCGGTTAGGGATTTTTTCCATTAATATCTTCTTACCCCTTGACAAGGTTATGCGTTCGCGTATAAAGGCAGGATTCGGATAGGAGATTATGGTATGGCAAAGCCAGCAACTTTACAGATCAAACTCGTCAGCAGTGGCGACACGGGCTATTATTACGTGACCAAAAAGAACCCCCGCACCAAGCCTGAAAAGCTTGAGCTGATGAAATACGACCCCAAACTCAGAAAACACGTGCTTTTCCGCGAGGCTAAAATCAAGTAATCTTTCCTTCTTGGTTTTGTGAAGGGAGGATTGGTTTGGTGGCGTTTCAGTCGGATTCATCGTGGCTTTGTCGAGATTGCCTCGCTGATGGTGCGGGCGCGTTGCCGTGCGGGCAATGCCCTGCGTGCGATTCGTGGAATATCGTCAGCCATCCTGAATTGCGCGCCCTCGCTATCGCGCATTTGGATTGCGATGCGTTTTATGCAGCCATTGAAAAACGCGATAATCCGGCGCTTGCCAATCGTGCGGTGATTGTCGGCGGCGGCAAGCGTGGGGTGGTGGCGACGGCTTGTTATGTTGCGCGGATTAGCGGTGTGCGTTCGGCGATGCCTATGTTCAAAGCGTTGAAACTCTGCCCTGATGCGGTGGTGTTGCCCCCGCGTATGGAGGCTTACCGCGAGGCGGGGCGCGCCATCCGTGTCTTGATGTTGCGCTTGACGCCTTTGGTGGAACCGCTTTCCATTGATGAGGCATTTCTGGATTTAAGTGGCACCGAGGCATTGCACCAACGTTCCGCCGCAGCCAGCATGGCGCATTTAGCAAAAACCATCCAGCACGAAATAGGCATCAGCGTTTCCATCGGCCTGTCGGGGAATAAATCGCTGGCAAAAATGGCTTCGGAGATGGATAAGCCCAAAGGTTTCCACGTCATCGGCATGGGCGAAGCTGCGGAAATCCTCGCGCCGATGGCGGTCAATGTTTTATATGGCACCGGGCAAGCCATGACGAAGAAACTCAACGCCGCCAATATCCGCAGCTGCGGCGATTTGGTCGCGGCACCGCCTCGGCAGTTAAAGCAGATTGTCGGCAATCACGCCGCCCGACTTCAGCAACTCGCCGCCGGCATTGACCCGCGCCCGATTGAGCCGAACCAGCCGACAAAATCTATTTCCGCCGAAACCACCTTCCCCAGCGATATTGCCGATTTGGACGCGCTAACTGCCATCCTAGAACAGCTCAGCCAGCAAGTGGCGCGACGCTTAAACACCGCCAATTATAGCGGACGGCGCGTGGTGCTAAAATTAAAATCGGCACAGCATAAATTGCTAACCCGTACTCATACATTGAACGACCCGACGCGCTTGACACGGCGCATTTTTGAAACCGCGCTCGTAATGCTCAAAAATGAAGTTGCGCCCGACCGTTATTGGCGACTCATTGGTGTTGGTGTGGAACAATTATCCAGCGCCGATGAAGCCGACCCCCTCAATTTCGCCGATGATAATTTGGAGCGCACCATTGCCCTTGAAGATAGCCTCAACCAGCTCCGCCAACGCCACGGGGAGGACAGCATCGTTTCCGGGCGGCAATTTGCTCGCACGCATCGCACCGATGATGACGATGAAACCTAGCAATCTTCTTCGCTCAAAAGCACAAAATCTTTCATGCGCCCGCGCACAGAAAAATCACCATAATCAACGATATAAGAACGAATAATGCCGTTATCCTGTATATTCAATTCAATTTCATATTGCGGTTCGGCGTCAATAAGATTCGGCGCATCGGGGGTAAAATAGGCAAGGCGAAACGGCCAGTAATGGGGCATTGCCAACGTCCCTAAATCCATCTCAGGCGGTGCCGTTTGCCGCTTACCAATAAGCGCGCTGACAAAATACCACGAATCATCCAGCGCACCGCCAATAAATAAATGACTCTGATAGAGTCGCTTGTTGCCTCGCGCTTGTTCTAAAAGTGATGCTAGATATTGCATCGGCAAATGCGTATTTTTCGGCAAAACAACCCGCCCATCATCATCGCCAATAAAAACCGCCTCGCCCGCATCATCGGCAAATAAATTGACATAGCCTTCAAAATTTTGCGTGCCATTTTCGGGTGAATGCTCGCGGCTGACAAACGAAAGTCGGTTGCCTTCATGCGATTCCCACGCCTCCGCTTGCGTGGAAAAGCGCCAGTTCTGCCCGGTGGCAAAACTATAATCAATGATAAATTTCTCCACCCGCTCCCAGCCACCGCAATGCCGATGCACAGCATAAAGGCTCTTGCCCCGCACCGCTTGTATCGTGGAATCAAACCCGCTATCCCATAAATCTAGATCGTAAGTGGCACGATGCGAAACAAACCCCCGCGTATCCACAGCGAACGCCGGCGCGCCCAACCAAAACACCATCAAAAAACCATAAATAAAAATACGCATCGCATTTGCCCTTTACTTGCCAAAACATGATTCCTGCTATATGATAGCATTTTTTATACTCTGTCAAAGCGAAAGCTACTTACCGCCAATATAATGACCGCATTACCGCCCCTTATTTGCGAAACCGAATCGCTAGCCGCCGCCTGTGCGCGCATGGGGGCGCATGCTGCGATTGCCATTGATACCGAATTCATCCGCGACACCACCTATTACGCGCATTTATGTTTGGTTCAACTCGCTTCGCCCGACGAATCTGTGGCGATTGACCCGCTTGCGGATGGCATTGATTTAACGCCCCTGACCGAACTGCTGTTGAAGCCAGACACTATAAAGGTATTTCATGCCAGCAAGCAAGACCTTGAGATTTTCCTGCGTCTCATCGGTGCGTTGCCCCGCGGGATTTACGACACGCAAATCGCGGCGATGGCTTGTGGGTTTGGCAATCAAGTGGGGTATGGTGCGTTGGTGCAAAAGCTGCTTAGGGTGTCGGTGGATAAATCTTCGCGCTTTACGGATTGGAGCAAACGTCCGCTTAGCCCGGCGCAATATCAATATGCGCTTGACGATGTAATTCATCTTGAGCGCGCCTATCATAAGCTTAAAAATTGTATTAGTGAACGCGGCAGAGATCATTGGGTTGATGAAGAAATGGCGCGCATCTGTGAGCCAGAATTATATCAAATTGATGCTAATAAAATCTGGACACGCATCAAGCATAATATCCGCAAACCGCAAGCATTAAACCGCCTCCGCCATCTTGGAAGGTGGCGCGAGGACAAAGCCGCTACTCACGATAAACCGCGCCAACGTATTATCAAAGATGAAATACTGGTGCGCCTTGCTATTGAAGCCCCGCAATCGCTTAACCAATTCAAAAATATGCGCGGGATTTATAAAAATGTTATTAAAGATTATGGCGCGGAATTGGTGGAATTGCTAAAAAAAGCCGATGCAGAGGATAAATCGCTGTGGCCGCAACTACCAAAAAAAAACCCGCCTAATCATAATCGCGCCACTAGTGACTTGCTCAAAATCCTGCTCAAACATTGCGCAGATGAAGCAGAAGTCGCCGACCTTCTCATCGCTAGCGAACATGATATTTTAGAACTAACGCGCGGCAAGCGTGAAAATCTAAAAATACTATCGGGCTGGCGTTATGAGGTATTTGGGCAATGGGCGGAAGCCCTACTCGCCGGCAAAATCGCCATCACCGCCGAGGGCAATAAAACCATCATCATCCAACGCTAAAACCGCATCATCATACAGCACCCCTTCGCGCACACCGAATGCCGAAAAAACCACTTCACTAGGTGTCAATTTTTCCATCAATGCGCGCGTAATGCAAGCGACCTGCGCCATATTAGCACGGCGATTTTCTGAGATTCCTGCCACATCCCCGCCCTCAATGCGCGCCAACATTGCCAGCAATTCCTCTACCTCCATCGTCATTCCGTGCAAAGAATCGGCGGCATCGGGGCGGGCGTGATTATGGGCGAGCGCAAGGGCGCGCCAGACCCCACCTACCGCATAAAAACGTTGCCCGCGCATGGATTCTAGCCACGCCACCCCATCCAAAAATCCGACAATCACCGCGCGCGCATGGGGGATGAGATAACCACAAGGCAGGCTCACGCCATCGGCGGGATTGATGGTTTTGCCCGCACCGATTGCTATCAATTCTAAACTTCCGCCACCTAAATCTGCCACCACGCCTCGGGGATTTTCAAACCCCGCGCATATTCCCCTGCCCGCAAAAAACGCCTCCTCCTGCCCCGATAACATGCGCACGGGGATGCCTATCACGGCTTCGGCGGCGGCGAGAAAAATGGCGTTATTGCGGGCGCGACGCACAGCTTCGGTGGCGAAGGCCATGATGCTGTCGGCTCTATTTTCGCGGGCAATTTCGGCAAATCTTTCTAGCGTTGCTAGGGAGTGCGCCATTTCTGCTGTGCCTAGATTCGCGGTCTCGCTTACTGCTACGCCCAAACGGCAGGTCTCGCGGGCGTTAAATTGCCGATGCGCACGTCCCGCGTCCATGCGATAAATTACCAATCTTATAGAATTGGAGCCAATATCAATCAGCCCAATTTTGGACGCAACATCACTAGCGGGCGGGGTTTTGTTCATGCGCCGCCTCGGCTTTTTCGGATGCAGAACCGCGTCCGGATAGGCTTGGATTGGTCATAAAAAAGTGATGCGCCGAAAACGGATTTTCAGATTCGCCCGCCCCCGCATTAGTCGCACGAATATAACTACCATCAGCGCGCAAAAGCCAGCTATTACTCGTGTCTTTGATATTGGTGAGCATGATTTGATCCATGACTTGGCGATGCACAGTTGGGTTTTCTATGGGCATAAAAACCTCAACGCGGCGGTCTAAATTGCGCGGCATCAGGTCGGCGGAAGAAATATAAATGCGCGCCGATGGAGATGGTAGAGGCGCGCCATTGGCGAAAATATAAATCCGCGAATGTTCCAAAAACCGCCCGATAAGCGAGCATACGCGTATATTTTCCGACAGCCCCTTAATCCCCGGACGCAAACAACAAATCCCGCGCACCACCAATTCAATCGGCACCCCCGCTTGCGAGGCTTCGTAGAGCAGGTCAATGGATGCTTTATCCACCATGGAATTGACTTTGATCCAAATGCCGCTAGGTTTTCCGCGTTTGGCGGCGGCGATTTCTGCGCGTAAATTGGTTTCAAACATTTCGCGTCCGCTTATGGGGGCGAACTTTACTTTATAGAGTTGCGCCGGTTTCACATACGAGGTCATGTAATTAAAAATCCGCACAATATCGGCACAAATTTGCGCGTCGCACGTGAAGAAAGAAAGGTCGGTATAGGTCTTTGCCGTCATCGGGTGATAATTGCCGGTGCCGCAATGCGCATAACTGCGTAGCCCGCTTTCCTCTTGTCTAACAATGAGAGATAATTTGGCGTGGGTTTTGAGATCGACAAAGCCATAAACTACCTGCACGCCGGCGCGTTCAAGGGCGCGGGCGAGGCGGATATTGACTTCTTCATCAAAGCGCGCCTTGATTTCCACCATTGCCGTGACGGATTTTCCTGCTTCGGCGGCGGCGATGAGGGCGCGGACGATGGGCGAATCGGGCAAGGTGCGATAGAGCGTTTGGCGGATGGAAATGACTTTGGGGTCTTCGGATGCTTGGCGTAAAAATTGTAATACGACATCAAAACTTTCGTAAGGGTGATGGACGAGAATATCTTTGGAACGGATGGCGGCGAAACAATCACCGCCGAAATCGCGGATGCGTTCGGGGAAGCGTGGGGTGTAGGGGGAAAAACGTAAATCATCGCTTCCCTCGGCGCAAAATTTGGTCAAATCGGCGAGCCCAATCATGCCGCCGACATAGTGAATATCATCCGCATCCACGCGCAATGCGCTGGCGAGCAAGGTGGTGAATTCGCTAGGGTTTTCTGCGGATAATTGGAGTGCGATCACATTGCCCCGCCGCCGCGCGCGCACGGCATTTTCAAAACTGGCGACAAGGTCTTCGGCTTCTTCGTCATATTCAATTTCAGAATCGCGGATGACGCGGAACAGCACGTGATTGATGAGGCTATGTCCTGAAAAAACCTCATCCAAATTGAGCAGGATGGCGTCTTCAAGGGCGATGAAGCGCGCGGCTTTTTCGCCTTTACGCGGGGGGAGTGGGAAAAAGCGGTTTAATACAGGTGAGAGTAAAATGAGGGCGATTTTGCTCGCGCCATTTTCATCCGCGAGCGATAGGAACATCCCGAAACCGCTATTGGCGATGAAGGGAAATGGGTGTGCGGGGTCGAGCGTTTGCGGGGTGATGACTTGGATAATGTCGGGGAGGATATTTTTGCGGATATAGGTGCGGTCGGCGGCGGTGATTTCATCCGCAGAAAGAATGGCGAGGTCGTGCTGTTTGAGCTCGTCCAACAAGGACGGCAGAATGTTTTGTTGCAGGTTGAGCAGGTGGCGTTCGCGTTTATCAATTTCCTCTAGCTGGCGGCGCGGGGTGACGAAACTATTATAAAAATCAAGCTTAGTGCCGCTTTTGTCTAGGTGTTTAAGCCCCGCCACACGCACCATCAAAAACTCATCCAAATTGCTCGCCGAAATCGCCAAAAACCGCAGCCGTTCCAACAAAGGATGCGCAGGGTTAGTCGCCTCCGCCAACACGCGCTCATTGAAGGCTAGCCACGACAATTCGCGGTTAATGAGCTGATATTCCGCCTCAATTTCAAGAGGCGGAATCGGCAGGGTTTCGGTGAGCGCACCGCCCACGTCAGTGATGGAAATTCGCTTATTCATGCACAGATCGCCTTTATTAATTCGGCGCGAGTTTTCTACATTTTTTATAGTTCTGCCTAGTGCATTGGCGCGACATTTCTTGGGCTTCGTCTATTTGTTTGCGGGTCATGCGCTTGGCGGCTAGGTCGCGGTTTTCGCGTGCCAATTCATTGCCACGCGCGGCGGCGATGCTGGACCACATATAGGCGACGCGATAATTTTTGCGCACGCCCTCGCCGTTGAGATACATCACGCCCAAATTGGTTTGGGCTAACACATTCCCCGCCTCAACTGCCGGGCGATACCACCTCAACGCTTCGGCATGATTTTGCAGGACGCCAGTACCATTATGATACATCTGCCCCAGATTATATTGCCCAAGCGGAAGCCCAGATTCAGCCGCGCGGCGATACCATTTCACCGCCTCGGCATAATTTTTCATCTGGGCATACATCCAGCCGACTTCATTCTGCAACCCAGCATCCCCCGCCCGAGCCAAAGGCTCCCATTCAGCAAGTGCCGTAGCATAATCGCCAGCAAGAAAAGCCCGCTGCCCTTTCTGAAAATCCGCCAAAGCCGAGCCAGTCAGCACCACAGCCAACAGCCCGCCTAAGAACCAGTTTTGTACTTGTTTCATGTTTGCTCTCCTTTTGTTAGCAATTTTTGTAGTTTTGTTTGAGACATTGCCGCGACATTTCTTGTGCTTCGGCAAGTTGCGCTGAGGTCATGCGATTTGCCACTTTATCGCGGTTCATTTCTGCTAATCCATTTCCTTGCGCGGCGGCAAGATTGAACCACATATAGGCAAGGCTATAATCCTGTGGAACATATTCGCCATTAGCATACATCACCCCCAGATTGAGTTGAGCTTGAGCACCCCCCGCCTCTGCCGCAAGGCGATACCACTTCACCGCTTCAGCATCATCCTGTGGAACGCCTCTACCCTTATTATACATTACCCCCAAATTGTGTTGGGCTTCGGTGTGCCCCGTCTCTGCCGCGAAGCGAAACCATTTCACCGCTTCAGCATAATCCTGCGAAACACCCCTGCCATTAGCATACATCAACCCCAGGTTGTGTTGAGCATTATCTATCCCCGCCTCTGCCGCAAGGCGAAACCATTTTGCTGCTTCTGCATCATCCTTTGCGACACCTTTGCCAGTAAGATACATTTGCCCCAGATTGAATTGGGCGCCAGCAACCCCGGCCTCTGCCGCGAGGCGATACCATTTTGCCGCTTCTGCATCATCCTGCGAAACGCCCCTGCCATTAGCATACATAAACCCTATATTGTATTGGGCTTCGGCAACCCCCGCCTCTGCCGCGAGGCGATACCATTTTGCCGCTTCCGCATCATCCTGCGGAACACCCCAGCCATTACGATACATCACCCCCAGATTGAATTGTGCTTCGGCAACGCCTGCTTCTGCTAGGGGAATCCATTCAGCATGGGCGGTAGCGTAATCGCCAGCAAAAAAAGCCCGCTGCCCTTTCTGAAAATCCCCAGCCAACGCACCACCAGCAACTGCCACTGCCAGCGACACGCCTAGAATCCAGTTTTTTATCTGCTTCATGATCTTGCCTTTCTTTAATAGCCTCTATGGTTTCTTGCGGTATTTCTCAGCCATCTCTTCGGTCTTATTTTGGGCTTCTTCGAGTCTTAATCGGGATAGAAAATCCAACATTTCACCGCGGGGCTTTTTCGCTTCTTCTACTCCTTGAGCGACGGCAAGGCTGAGGAACACATAAGCTTCAAAGGAATCTTGTGCAACGGCGCCACCGCCATTAGCATATATCAATCCCAGTCTGTATTGAGATTTGGCATCCCCCGCCTCTGCCGCAGGGGTGTAGTATTTCACCGCCTTTTCAAAATGTTGTGTAGTGCCTTGACCAGTATCGTACATAAAGCCTACAGCTGCTTGGGCTTTAACTTCCCCCTTGTCTGCGAAGGGAAGCAATATAGTAAAAGCATCAACATAGTCTCCATTATCAAAGGCACTCAGCCCTTCCTTTAGTTCTTCATTCATGATTTATCTCCTTTTTGGTAGAATTGAACGCAACCTATCACCCTACATTTAACCCGCCTCTTTGTCAATCTACAAAACCCGATGCAAAGGCAAATTCCGCGCCACCATCCACACGCCCACTTTGCTGATTGAGTATTATTCGCGCTAGGCACGGAACGCCGTTAGTTTCACGGTGCTAGTTGTTCACAATTTTTGTAGTTTTGTTTGAGACACCGCCGCGACATCTCTTGCGCTTCAGCAATTTGTTCGAGGGTCATAAGACCTGCCACTATATCGCGCCCTTTTGGTGCATTTTCATTTCCTTTGGCGGCGGCTAGATTAAACCACATATAGGCAAGTCGAAAATCCTGCGAAATACCATTGCCAGTCCCATACATCACCCCCAGATTGCTTTGGGCGGAGGCATCCCCCGCCGCCGCCGCAAGGCGATACCATTTCACCGCTTCCGCATAATCCTGCAGGACGCCGTTGCCATTTTGATACATAACCCCCAGATTGCTTTGGGCGGGGGGATACCCCGCTTCAGCGGCACGGCGATACCACTTCACCGCCTCCGCATAATCCTGTGGAACGCCCTTGCTCTGACGATACATATTTCCCAGATTGTATTGGGCATCGGCGTCCCCCGCATCAGCCGCGAGGCGATACCACTTCACCGCTTCCGTATAATCCCGTGAGACACCTTTACCATCCTCATACATACTCCCCAAGTTGAGTTGGGCGCTGGGATATCCCGCATCAGCCGCGAGGCGATACCACTTCACCGCTTCCACATAATCCTGTGAGACGCCATCACCAGTACGATACATTTGCCCCAGATTGTATTGGGCGAGGGCATACCCCGCCTCTGCCGCGAGACGAGTCCATTTCACCGCTTCTGTATCATCCTGTGGAACGCCCCTGCCATTTTCATACATCACCCCCAAAGCGAATTGGGCTTCGGCAACCCCCGCCTCTGCCGCAAGGCGATACCACTTCACTGCTTCCGCATAATCCTGTGGAACGCCCTCACCAGTACGATACATTTGCCCCAGATTGTATTGCGCGCGCACATCCCCCGCCTCAGCCAGAGGGGTAAATTCTGCAAGGGCGGCGGCATAGTTGCCAGAATTGTAGGCTTCCACCCCTTTCTGATAATCCCCAGCCAACGCACCGCCAGCTAGCATCACCGCTAACAGACCGCCAAGAATCCAGCTCTTTATCCGTCCCATTTTCTTCCCTTTCAAAAAATTTCCCCCATCTTACCCCAAAACCACCCTTCCTGGCAATACTCTCTTGCTAAATCTTGCATTTGCGCCCTCTTTGTGATATAGCACCGCCATGACGAAGACACCTAATTCTTGGACTCGGGGGCGGGTTGTTGCTCCTTCTTTGCTTGCGGCGGATTTTTCTCGGTTGGCTGAGTGTGTGGTGCAGCTGCAAAATGCCGGGGCGGATTGGTTGCATTTGGATGTTATGGATGGGTGTTTTGTTCCTAATATATCTTTTGGAGTGCCGGTGATTGCGCCTTTGCGTCCGCTTACTGATTTGCCTTTTGATTGCCATTTGATGATTGATAATCCTGAGACTTACCTTAGCGATTTTGCCGATGCTGGTGCTGACCATATTCTTGTTCATGTTGAGGCTACGCATCATCTCAATCGGTGTTTGGAAATGATTGCGGATTTGGGGTGTAAGGCGGGGGTGGCGCTTAATCCGGCTACGCCTATTGATGTGTTGGATCATGTTTTGGATCAGGTTTCACTTATTCTCATTATGACTGTTAATCCGGGATTTGGCGGGCAGTCATTTATCCACGCCATGCTTCCAAAAATTAGTGCTATGCGCGCGCGTATTGATGGGCGCCCTATTCGGCTTGAGGTGGATGGGGGCATTAATGTTGAAACCGCCCCGCTTGCGATTGCCGCCGGCGCCGATACTTTGGTGGCGGGTTCGGCTATATTGGGTGAGGCGCCGGAAACATGGGGGGCGCGGATTAAAACGCTTCGTGGTTAAGGGGGGGGTGGTTGAGGGGGGTGGTTAGGCGGGGCGCCTAGGGATGTAACCCTAAGGGTTCGCGTTAAACGCGCCGCCGTCTAATAACAAATTCTGCCCCACCAAATACCCCGCTTGCGCGCTACACATAAAGGCGCAGAGGCTACCGAATTCATCCGCCTCGCCTAAACGTCGGCACGGGTTCGCCGCCTCTGCCTTTGCCCTGATGTCATCTGCGCTCATGCCTTCTGCCGCCGCCCTTGCTTCAAAAAGTGCGTTGATGCGGTCGGTGTTGAACTGCCCCGGTAGTAGATTATTGATAGTAACATTATGTTCCGCCACCTGACGCGATAGCCCGGCGACAAAGCCTGTCAAGCCCGCGCGCGCGCCATTTGATAGCCCCAGCAACGGAATCGGATTTTTCACCGAACCCGATGTGATATTAACAATGCGCCCGAATTTGCGCGCGATCATCGGGTCAATCACCGCTTTCATCATCTCAATGGGGGTCAGCATATTGGCGTTGAGCGCGTCCAGCCACGCCTCACGCCCCCAATCGCGGAAATCGCCCGGGGGCGGACCGCCAGCATTATTTATTAGAATATCCGCCTTGCCATCCGCCGCTTCTAAAACGCGCGCACGTCCTGATTCGGTGGTGATGTCGGCGGCACACGCTAGCACAATTACGTTATATTCTTTGGCGATGTCCCCTGCCACCGATTCTAACCGCGCTAGATTGGTGCCGTTCATCACTAAATGCACGCCATTCGCCGCCAACGCCCGCGCACAGCCTAAACCTAGCCCCCGGCTTGAAGCGCACACTATCGCCAATTTTCCCTTGATGCCTAAATCCATCACTCGCTCCTTTCGCTAAATAATTGCATCTGACCGCCATTGAGAAGCTTCCGCAACATCGCCAGATTTGGTTTCTTTTTTTCCACAATGCTCGCATTATCCAGCGCGCTGATGAGCTCCCGCGCCGCTTGATAACTGCGCTCCATACAGCGCACGCTATAACCTATCATCGCATCGTCAAGCACTAAACCGCGATCATCGGCTAATTTCCGCAAAATCGCGCCCAACATCGTATCGTCAGGGCGCGTGATTGCCGCCGTGTTTATCGCCCCCAGCCGCGACGCCACATCCGCTAGCCCCCACGCCATCGCCGAAGGTGCCTCCCGCGCCAGCAACAGCAGTGAGCCATCCGCCCCGGCAAAGCGCGTTAGTGTCAAAAATAGCGTCTCATCCTGCCAATCCGCGCCCACCTCAACGCCATCCAGCACGTAATGGCGCGCCGCATCAAGGCTAGCGATGCCGGTTTTGAGGCTCGTGATGGTCTCCGCACCCGCACGTTCCGCCCAGATGCTCGCCAAATGCGATTTGCCTGACCCCGCCTCGCCGTGGATAATCAGCGCGCGGCTTGCCCCCCAATCGGGCCAGCGGTCAATCCAATCCGCCGCCAGCGCATTCCCCGCCGAAACCACAAAACGATTGCGCGCATAATTGGCACGCGCGGGAAAATCTAGCGTTCCTTGCTGGTGCCTCAACGATTCGCCTCCAGCACGTAGCCGCCAACTTCCGCATTTTGATTGACACTTAGCGCGTATCCGGCGGCTTCAAGCGCGTAATATAACGTGCCGCGCGAGCCGATTAGCGCCATATCCATCACCGCCTCGGTTGCGGATAATCGGCGCAGGTCAATGCGTTCAATGGGCGCGAGGCGTTTTAGCTTTGCCTCTAAAGCGAACCATTGTTCTAGTGATTCCACCGCCACCGATACGCGCAGATTGGTCTCGTGCTCTAAATCCACGCGGTTGGCTTGCTTCCAGACTTGTTCAATTTCCTCAACGAAATCCACCGCTAGCCGATCTAGCGCGCGGCTGATATTGCCGTCTGCGCTCACGCGTAATTCGCTTATTTCTGCTAGTTTTCTGCCGTCGCGGTGATAGAGTGTGCCGGCGACCACCAATATGCCGCTTTGCACCTCTGCCGTGCTGACTAGCACCATTGCCGCCGTGTCCAATTCTGCCGCGCGGGTTAGGTATGCGCGCCCTTCTGTTAGAATCCCCTCGCCGCTGATGGAACGTTCAATGGCAAAACCTCTAGGAATTCTTAACCGCACTAGCCCCCTATGTTCGGGGAGTATTTTTTCCATGGATTCTTTCCACGGATTAGGTTTGCGCCATAAATGCCCGCGCCCTGATTTGATGAAAATCGGCAAGAGCATGATGCGTTCGGACATAAATTCCGCATAAGCGATAGAATTTTCACGGAATAATCCGCGCACTAATTGGCGGTCAAAACAATAATCCAGTTTGGCGATGTAGCGGTTGGATAGCACGGTTTCGCGGGCGACCCGTGTGAAATGCACCATGGATAGCGCGTCCAAATTCCGCAAAGCCCCCGCATCCTGCCCCTCTAGCACTAGGCGGTCTAGCAAAATCTGCCAAGCGCGGTCGCGGGTGGATTCGGTGGCGATTTTGCGGGCTAATTGACCGGTGTTTGCCTCGGCTTCGGCGTGGAGTTTTGCGATTAAAAATGCGTCCGATTCGCAAGCTTCAATCGCGCGCGCGGGTTCGGGGCTAGCAAAAACCCCCAACATTGCGCCCCCCAACAACATTGCCCCTAATAGCGTTTTCCCTTTGACCGCCATTTCAATAACCTCTATTACTGAACCTAGGATGATTTATAGCATGGAGGCTATCATATCTGCTAGCAATAAAAAAGCACCCCAAAAAATACCTATGACGTATCGCGGGGCGGGGGTGGATATTGATGCGGGGGATGCGCTGGTTGCGGGTATCCGCGCCGATGCCACACGCACCCATCGCGTCGGGGCCTGCGGCGCGCTAGGCGGGTTTGGGGCGTTATTTGACCTCAAAGCCGCCGGGTTCAGCGACCCTATATTGGTGGCGGCAACCGACGGCGTAGGCACGAAATTAGAACTGGCGCGCCAAGCCGGGCGATTCCGTGGTTTGGGCATTGATTTGGTGGCGATGTGCGCGAATGATATTCTGGCACAGGGCGCCGCACCGTTGTTTTTCTTGGATTATTTCGCCACGGGCAAGTTGGAGTCCGAAATCGCCGCGGAAATTATCGCCGGGATTGCCGATGGCTGTGTTGAAACCGGGGCGGCGTTGATTGGCGGTGAGACCGCAGAAATGCCGGGCACATACCCCCAAGGCGGCTTTGATCTGGCAGGGTTTTGTGTGGGTGCGGCGGAACGCGGGGGCTTGCTAGATGCGGACATGACGGCGGCGGGGCAGTGTGCGATTGCGCTTGCGTCTAGCGGGGCGCATGCGAATGGATTTTCGCTGATAAGGCAGGTTTTGGAACGTGCGGGGCTTGATGCGGGTGATTCGGCACCTTTTGCGCCTGATGCGCGCGTTGCCGATGCGTTTTTGACCCCGACGGCGCTTTATAGCAAGGCGGTGATGCCGTTGCTTGCGGCGGGGAAAATCACCTCAATCGCGCATATTACCGGGGGCGGGTTGGTGGATAACCCCCCGCGTGCGTTTAGCCAAGAGCTTATGTTAGTGCTGGACATGACGAGTTGGCAGCTGCCGCCGCTTTTCGCGTGGCTGGCGGAAGTGGGGGCGATTGCGCCTATGGAAATGTTGCGGAGTTTTAATTGTGGCATCGGCTTGATTATCACCCTAGCGGAAAAAGATGCGCCTGATGCGCTCAAAACCATCCAAAATGCCGGGCATCATGCGTGGGTGGTGGGTGCGCTTGCCCCGCGTGCAGGGGGCGCGGGCGATGAGGCGGTGCGTTTTGACAATCTCAAACAATGGGCGGGCTGATGTTGCGGTTGGTGGTGCTGATTTCCGGGCGGGGGAGCAATTTGGGCGCGCTCATAGACTACACCGCGCAAGCCGACGTATCTGCGCAAATCGTCAAAGTCATCGCCGACAGACCCGCCAAAGGATGCGCACGCGCGGAATCCGCCAACATCCCTAGCCAAATTATTGACCCCGCCCGTATTGATGGCGATTTTGAAACCGCACTAGCAGGGGCGATTGATGAAGCGGCGGCGGATTTCATTTGCCTTGCCGGGTTTATGCGCGTGTTGTCGGCGGGGTTTTGCGGGCGTTATGCGGGGAAAATTATCAATATCCATCCATCGTTATTGCCCGCATATAAAGGGCTGGATACGCATGCGCGCGTTTTGGCGGCTGGCGAGGCGGTGCATGGGTGTAGCGTGCATCTGGTGACGGCGGAATTAGACGGCGGGGCGGTGTTGGCGCGGGCGCAGGTATCTGTGCGTCCCGATGATAATGCCGAAAGCCTAGCCGCGCGGGTTTTGGTGAAAGAACATATCCTCTATCCGTTGGTAATTGGCGCGTTGGTTAGCGGTGCGATCCGCATTGGCCCCGATGGGATTAGCCATCACCCGCGCACGATTCCCGGGCGCATTGCCGGGGCGGGTCATCCCCTAAAATGGTCTAAGCTATTTCTTGTTGAACCACATGCGCCTGAATAACCCATCTTTGCGGATGAATTGATGGTAGAACGCGCCGACAATATGCAAACCCACCAAGGCGATTAGTAGATCTGCAACAATCCCATGCACGAAACGCGGGGGGCTGTTGAAATATGGGGGCAAGGGCGCGCCGGTGCCACCATAGAGGATAGCGAATAAATCATGGAAAAATGCCATGCCGATACCGCTAGCGACCATCAATGCTATGACGAAATAGAGCAGGAAATGCGTTAATTTGCCGATGCTGTCTAGGACGGCATTGCCGGCGGTTGCAGGGGGCGGGGTTGTTGTGCGTAGGCGCAGCCAAATCCGCACCAATAGCAACACCCCAACCGCCAAGCCAATAGAGGCATGCATGGTCAGCCCGAACATTTTTACCGGTTCAGCATTGCTGGTATTCACCAACAAAACCTTGCCAAAAAACAACAGCATAAAGATGAAAAGCGCCATCAACCAATGCAAACTCACCAACAAAGGATGGTAGGTTTTAGGTTGTGCCATGAGATTCCCCGCCCCTTACAGCAAAAACAACGCCATCAACAACAAAACCACGGCAATAAGAATCGCGCAATTACGCATCAACACCATCACGCCCCTATAGACGTTGAGGTTTTGCTTTTCATGGCTATCAAGATTTGACGTATCCATGACGCCTCCCTTACCGCTAGAGTGATTAGGCTATATCAATGATTTGGTAACCGATGGCATCAAATTCATCATCGCCACCAAGCACGTCATTAAGGTAGTCCAGATTGGTAAGAATACCCCTCTTCACGTTAGCAGCGATATCCCCATCAAATATTTCCTCAATTTTTTCTCTGGTGTCTAGGTTTTCAGAGAACTGGATTTTAACGATGGGCATGGAAACCCGACCGCCACTATAGAACACGCTATCATTGAAGTGCAGATAAATCCCGTCTACCTCTGCCTTTTGTGTTGCTGGGTTGGCTGGGGTTTCAATGGAGAATAGCACCCAGAATTCGTCATCACTCAAATCATCCGTGCCTTTGGTGATAAAGTTGAGGAAGCCGTCCATATCCTGGATTGCGCTAACACCATCTAGATCGGATTTCAATGAGAATATGAACTTATCTTGACCACGCTTAAAGTTGGCAACGCCATCCCCGCCATCTTGTGCGGTTTGACCGCCGATGCCATAGACGACCGTGTCTTGGTCGTCATTGGGATTGAGCTCAATGGTATCGTCTCCAGCCCCGCCGATAATCACATCATCGCCTTGACCATCTTTGATGGTATCATCGCCATCGCCAGCATCCACACGCTGTGGGTCTGTCTCGCTCGTGAGGTCAATATCGTTATCATCATCTGGGTTATTCGGAGGGACAAATTCATACGCCTCACGAACAGGCATACCTAGATCGGCATATACGTTTTGCACATTGCCATCACCATCGGTGTAGGTATAGCGCACGGCGATGGTCTCGCCAACGTCAGCAGCCGTGGTGGTATAAGTCGCCTGATTACCAGAGCCGGTGATTGCGGTGGTGGGGATTACGCTAGGGTCATCGCCAACATGATACCAGAAGAAGGTCTTCGGCTGGCTATCATCAACACCATCTGCATCTGTCCCTACATGCGCCGTTAGCGTCCAGTCAGCGAGGATATCCACGAGGTCGTTTTTGTCGGAATTGTTATCCTCACCTGTGATTGTAATCACTGACGGACCTGATTTAACATTGACGGTAATGTCTGTGCTACCGGTATTGTCGGTGGCGTCTGTAGCTTCAACCGAGAACCTATATGTTCTGTCTTGGTCGCGTGCTAGGATATCTCTATTGACGGTGATTTCACCAGTCTCATCATCAATGCTGAAGCCAGTAGCGCCACTGCCAGCGAGCGCATAAGTCAGGTCAGTCACGCCCTCTGGGTCTGTTGCCATGATTGTTTGCATAAAGCCACGTAGATCGTCACCTTTAACTACATCAAAGGTGAATGAGTCCTGAGCAAAGGTTGGCGCTTCATCAACATCGCCGACGGTAATAGTCACGGTGGTTTCGGCGTCATAACTAGCACCGCCATCGTCGCTGACTTCAACGATTACAGCATGGGTCTGTGCGGTTTCAAAATCCAACGCCGCTTTGACCTGTAATTTATCGCCAACCATCTCAAAGAGCGCATCACCACTGCCAACCTTGACTCTATAGGTCAGCGTATCGCTTTCTGGGTCGGTGGCAGTGATGGTGGCGAGGGCGGTGCCGATAGCGACATCCTCATCCACAGCACCATTTTCATAGCCTGTCTCCCAAGCCACCGCATTCGCACCAAAGGCTGGCGGTGCGCTGACTGAGGCGACATTAACGGTCACGGTGCTTTGTGCTGTGCCACCCCTGCCGTCTGAAACCTGAACAACCAAGATGAAATCATTAGTTGCAGTAGTTAACGCACTACCAGTAAAGGTAATCGCGCCACCATCAGAAGCAATGGTAAAGCCCTGATTCGTTGTCTCAGGATTATTATTGACTAGGAATGTGTAGGTCAGAGTATCCCCCTCTGCATCGCTAGCACCATAATCAACAGACACGGTGCCAGTATCCGTTGTATAGTCGCCTGCATCAATTGAAGCGGCAAGTGGGTCAGTAATGGTCGGCGCAATATTCGCCGCCGCTACCGTTAAAGTAGGCGTATCAACGGTTGCTTCGGGATTCGCATTGCCATCGGTGTAGGTAACCCTAGCAAAGTAATTGCCAGCCGCCGTCGGCGTGAAGGTCGCAACAGAGGAAAGTACTTTCGTGTCATCACCGTCGGCATACCAAGCATAGGAAAGCGTGGTTGTATCTACCCCGCCATTTGGATCTTCGGCATCTATTTCCACTCGCAATTCTTCGTCAGCCCGTGGGTCAGTATGACCACCTACGCTTACAATCGCAAAGGTCGCATCAGTGTCTGGCGTTTCATCCACATCCAAAACATTGATGGTAACGGTTGTGGTGGCATCGGGGGTGTTTTCGCCATCCGAGGCTGTCAGGGTCAGCGTATAAGTTGGGGTGGTTTCAAAATCCAACGCACCAACAACGCTGATTTGCCCATTGGCATCAACATTGAACAATTCATTACCAGCACCAGAGAGGCTGTATGTCAGCGCACCAACGGTATCAGGGTCATCTGCCACGATAGCACTAGCACTAGACAAACCAGTATCGCCAGTGATGGCGACGGTGTGGTCGGTGCCGAGCTGGGTAGCATCACCACCATTAATTTTATACTCATAGACAGGGTTCGGGTTATTGCTGACCTCAATGAACTCAACATTAACCGTTTCCTCGGTAGTCGTGCCATCGTCTAGCGTGGTTGTCAAAACGAAACTATCCGTCACGTTGTTTCCGGCAGTAGGCGCAGTAGTAAGCACATACGACCAAGTCAGACCATCATCACTAATGGTCACCGTCCCTTGCGTAGCACCACTCGGCGCCACTTCTGGAATCCCGACTTTATCACCTGACGCTGCATCTTCATTTACGTCAAGCGTGTATGTAGTTTTCGCAAATGTCGGGGCGTTGTCGTTGGTATCCACAAGATTGACGGTCACTTCCACAGTGTTATCGTTATCGGTGCTACCGCTGATTCCTGCCGTGACTATCAAGGTGTATGTGGTGGCATCGGCGGTTTCGTAATCCAGCGCACTTGTGAGCGTAATCGCGCCATTTGCAGGATCAATCATAAAGAGCGCCGATGCATCAACATCACTAGTGCCGTCATTATAGGTAGCGCTAGTGATGCTGTATGTCACGTCACCGCTGGTATCAGGGTCGCTTGCACTAACCGAATCAATGGCGGTTGCGCCCTCATTCACATCAAACGTGTAGGCTGTTTCAGTGAATGCAACAGGATTATTAGCCCCCTCCACGCTGATGGTGATATCGGTTTCGTAGCTATTGCTACCTTCCGTGTAGACTAGCGTGAAGGTATAGGTTTCAACAACGCCAGCCGCGATAGCTTTGGTGTCGGGG
Source organism: uncultured Alphaproteobacteria bacterium (assembly GCA_958431225.1). Taxonomy (GTDB): domain Bacteria; phylum Pseudomonadota; class Alphaproteobacteria; order Puniceispirillales; family UBA1172; genus UBA12202. The sequence continues at coordinate 155,165 of OY288107.1, forward strand.
TCATCGCGGTTAAGGGTATATGTCCAAGTGCCAGCCCCAGCTGCCGCGCCCTGTGTCGTGTCAGGCGCAAAGGTGAGCGTGCCATACATACCCTCAAGCGTCGTTGGCGAGGCAGAATCCGCATCTTTTATAGATACTGTGCCACCTGTCGGGGCAGTTTGCCCATCATCAGGGTCTACAACAGTAACATCGCCAGTTGCGGTAATATCAGTCGCATTATCCACCACCGTGCCGGTCAGGGTGCCAACGAATTCTGGGGCTTCATCCGCATCCGTCACGGTGATGGTGAGTTCCCCTGTGGTGTAGATGGGGTTGTCAGCGTCATCTGTCCTACCATCGGTAACACCAACAGTCAGCTTGAACTCGCCTTTAGTTTCATGATCCAACAAGCCAGCTTCTTTGAGCGTAATTGCCCCGCTGGCAGGATCAATGGCGAAAACCTCAACCTCTAAGGAATGTTGCGTAACCGTATTGCCACCTAAGATTGCAAACTGCAAGTCTGTAGTCGTATCCACATCAAAGGCGCCGAGCGTGACAATCGCCACATTATCCACATCCGCATTTTCCGCGATTGTAGCCGTATCGAATGCCCTGAAGGTCGGGTTTGTATCATCTTTATCCGTCACGGTGATGGTGATGGCGTCAGTTATGGTGTCGGATAGGTTGTTAGACCTCACGGTAACATCTAGCGTATAAGACTTGGTGGCGCCTTCAAAATCTAGCGCACCAACAGCAGTAACGACCACTGCATCATTAACAACATTAATATCAAACAAATCTGCACCAGTACCACCGAGGCTGTAGGTCAACACATCGCCAATGTCGGGGTCAGTGCCTTGAATGGTAAAGCCAGCGATGGCTTCACTAGGCGCTTGGGTGGTGTAGTCGCCTTCAACAACCGAGCCAGTGCCCGATGCGGTGAGGGTTGGTGGCGTGTCGGTTTGTGGCGCCTCAATAACGTTGATGGTGACGGGAAGTATATTACTATCACCAACAGGGCCGGTATTACTTTGACCATCATTCACGAAAATGTTGAGTTCAATCGTGTCGCTGGCATCCCCTGCGAAATCAAGCGATACGCGATCTTTTAGTTTGAGTTCCCAAGTTCTCCCGCCTGTCACATTTGTATCTTCCACAAGTTCAAACTTCGCGGCAGTATCGGCGGTGGTATCGCCACGCGCGGCGACAATGCCCCTAAAGATATTGGTTGTACCAACATCTCTATCGCTAATCACAACGCTAATACCCGTATCCACGCCAGCCTGATCTTCACCCAAGTCTGCGGTAGCGCCACCGACTAAGGATATGCTTGGGTCTTCGTCATTTTGGTCAAAGATACGGACGACCACTTGGGCAGTGCCGGCGCCATCTGTGCTACCTACGACTGACCCCGTGATTTCCAGATTGTATTCCTTAACAGGGTTAGCCACATCAATATCCACGTGCCTATTGATGCTAACATCACCATTGCTCGGATCAATACTGAATAGGTCAATCATACCCCCAGAGCCATCATCAACTTGGACATTGCCGCCAGTGATGCTGTATTCCACCGTTCCTCCTTCAGGGTCGCTTGCAGAAACCATTACCCCCCCGTCAATAACACCAAGAGTTACGCCTTCAAGCACATCACGTGTGTATCTTGATTCCGTAAATTCAACAGGATTATTATCCCCAGTCACGCTGATGGTGATATCGGTTTCGTAGCTATTGCTACCTTCCGTATAGACTAGCGTGAATGTATCGGTTTCAACATCGCCAGCCGCGATAGCTTTGGTGTCGGGGTCATCGCGGTTAAGGGTGTATGTCCAAGTTCCAGCCCCAGCTGCCGCGCCCTGTGTCGTGTCAGGCGCAAAGGTGAGCGTGCCATACATACCCTCAAGCGTCGTTGGTGAGGCAGAATCCGCATCTTTTATAGATACTGTGCCACCTGTCGGGGCAGTTTGCCCATCATCAGGGTCTACAACAGTAACATCGCCAGTTGCGGTAATATCAGTCGCATTATCCACCACCGTGCCGGTCAGGGTGCCAACGAATTCTGGGTCTTCATCCGCACCCGTCACATTGATGGTAATGTCGGTAGTCGTGTAGATTGGGTCTCCATTTTCATCCATAGAACCATCGGTAACCCCAAGCGTCAGGGTGTAGCTGGCTTTTGTTTCATAATCCAATTCAGCAACACTGACCCTAATCGTCACGGAAGCGCGATCATTAGCACTATCAACATCAGGGAATATGTGGAAAGGATAGATATCAATTTCCCCACTACCCAAAGGCTCTGTGCGAATTTTGTCATTGCCGCTTAGGATAGCAAATCGCAAATTGGCATAATTCGTATCTTCATCAGTGGCATAAAGGGTGATAATTTCCGTATTCGCCGCCGCATCTTCCGCAACATTAGCCGCCGCATAAGACGCCTCAGTAAAGGTCGGACCTTCTTTCACATCCGCCAAACGCACCGTGACTAAGGTGCTGGCGCTCGTGTTATCGTCAATGTTCCTTGCAAGCACATTCAATTCATATTCTTGCACCTGACCCGCAGCTTCATAATCCAGCTCATCATTGAGGGTGATTACGCCACTTGTCGAATCAATGGAGAATAGGTCAAGCTGATTCCCATTCCCATCATCATATTGTGGCATACTGTTTCGGGTGGCTAGGGTGAATTCATATCTCACGCTTGGCGGCGTATCCGCATCAGGGTCGTTTGCTTCAACCGTGCCTATATCACCTTCAAAGTTTTCAGGCGCCTCAAATGTATAGCCATCAGCGCGTTGGACGAAGCTAAACGAAGTATCCGCGCCAATCACGCTAATGACAACATCGGTTTCGTAGCTCTTCGCCGCGCTGAGTTCATTACCTTGAGCATCAAGGACGGCTGGAATTGTATAGACCAGCGTGAAGATGTCTTGCACTACCTCACCATCCTTAAGCGCACGAGTGGCGGGAAGGTCTTGGTATAATTCATAAGTCCAAGTGCCGAGGTCAGTAGAAGGAGTAGGATTAAACGGGAAGGACGGGAATCCGCCACCGCCGCCGCCACTGCTACCTGGCATAAAGAATAAATGCCCATAAGTGCCAGTTTTGAACGACCCGATGACATTTGAACCGTCGGCATCTTTAATTGCAATCGTGCCACCAGTAGGATCTGTATCCCTTGCATCAGGGTCTTCAATGCCAGTAATGGTGCCTGTGATTTCAATGCCATCGACTATGGGTATGTTCTGGTCCTCTACCATACCCGTTAGCTTGCCAACCAATTCTGGCTCTCTATCATTGTCGTTGATGTTGATAGTGATGCTATCAGTTGAGGTGACTGCGGCATTTACGCCGTCATCTACTTGAACTTGGAACGTATAGGATGCGCCGTCAGCATGAGCTATATCGCCAATGGCATAGATTTTTCCACTATTATCAATCCTAAACAGATCCGAACCAGTGCCGATGAGCGTGTAGGTCAATTCGTCAGAATCACTATCTTGGGCATCAATGGTAAGCCCCATGATTTCTAGCTCTTGGCTACCGATATAATTGCCTTGGTCAATAGCCACAGTACCCGATACGGTGATAGTTGGTGCCGCGTTAGCAGTGGCGACCGCTATCGTCTGGGCTGAATCGGCTGAATCCGTTTGGGTAAGCGACTCATTATACGTAACGCGCGCAAAGATTTTGTGGTTAACATCATCCGCAGTAACGTCGTAAAATGCAGTCGTTACAGCAACGCTTTGCGTATCAAGAATCTGCGTTTCAGCACCGCCAGAATCAACACGATACCATTCATAAGTCGGGCTTGCTTGTGTAGCATCAACAACATCAAGGTCAGTGCTATAATCAACGCTGGCGGTCAATCTCTCGCCAACTTCCAGCACATTAGCATCAGCGTCATTTTCAACAGCAAGCGTGACCGTCGCCGCACCTTCATCAACATTGACGACAGATACGGAAACCGTGACCTGCCCGGTTTTAGCTGGCGATGCGCTATCGGTGGCTTTGACGTAGAGCGTGAAAACCCCGCCAGTGAGTGCCTCATAGTTGGCGGTGTCGGTGTAGGTAATCGCGCCGTCTGCGGCAATGGTAAAGCCTTGGTGGCTAGCACCTATTTCCGTGCCACCGCTATCAACGAAAGTATAACTCACAGCACCAGTCGCACCTGTCACGGTATAATCAGCTGCCGCAATAATTGCCAGATTGTTGGCGGTGGCGCTGTGATCCATATTTTCGGTTATCGTGGCAGGGGTTCCTGTGAGTTCCAAAAATTCCGCCGTTTCGGGTGCCGCTACTAGCGAGAAGGTCAGTGGCGTTACAGGGTTGGGGTCGGTTGCACCAGCATCGCTGAGCGTAAATGTAAGCGCCTCCGTAGACGTGCCAGTATCCGCCAAATCACCGGCATCTTGATTATAGGTATAGGTCCAATCAATCTGCTTACCATCAAGCGTAAGCACCAGTTTGCCCATGGTTGTGTCAAGCGTAGCCCCTTGCACATGTCTAGCGGTGGTAAGGTCAGGAACCACAGGCTGACCCGCTTGATCCATAACCGTTGCACCAGTGGTGCGATCCACAACAATATAGCTACCCGCATTGTCAGGGTCTTCCTTAATTTCATGATTCGCATTGGTAGGGTCTACCATGATTTCGGTCAAGGTCACGCTACCTGTTGCATCTTTTGTTCCGTCTGAATCAAGGGTATAGGCATAACTCACCGTGAGTCCGTAAGTTTCGCCCTCATCCACGTCATTGATAAACATGGTGCCAGTTCTGATGCCATTTTCAGTGCCAGCTTCAAGGTCGGTTTCGGTGATGCTAACCGAAACAGCAATCGCCGTGCCAGTGTTATCAACAAATGGATTGGTGGCATCAGGGTTATCTTCGGGTCCGGTTAGTCTGATGGTAACGGTTTTCTGTGCCACCGAAGCACCGCTAACTATCACATCTATAGTGAATTCTTGCTCAACACCCCCCGGCGTTGGTGCAGGAGGTCCGTCAAAGCCTTCAAACGGAAGCGATGCATCAAAGTTACCAAAATCAAGGACAATCTGCCCATCGTTAGAAGTATAGCTTGGCGTAAAATCCTCCCAATACTCAGGAAGATTGCTATTACTAGTAGTAGAACCATTAGCAAAGGTGAATGTCGCCTCTGTCCCATCACTTGCAGTATAAGTGAATTGAATCTGTGCGCCAAAACGCTCATTGCCGTTGACAGTCGCCAACAAAACTTCGCCGTCATCGGTGTCATGTGCAATTTCAATGACATCATCTGCTAGGCGTAGTATAGGTGCCGCCGCCACTGGTGCGGCGAGGTCCATCGGCACACTATCCATATTGCCAGCGCCATCCATGTATTCGGCGCGCGCCCTAATCGTTTTCCCAACATCCGCAGTTTGAATGGTATAAGGATTCCCATCTATCTGATCACCCAGCCCATCAACAATCGGCGTTTCAACGCCATCAGCATCAACATAAAACCATTTATAGGTGATGTCGCCTGCGGGGGCGGCAGGATGCCCATCAGGGTCATCCCCTGTTTGCGCAATCACAAATTTATCACCAGCTGCTGGCGCATCAACGTCGCCGCCATTTGTGCTAGTAAATTCAAAGGTAGCGGTGTCATGCACATCGGTGACATTGATGGTTACTTCCACATCCCTAGTCTCTTGGTCATCCGTGGTGGAGGCATCGCCATCCGCATCGTAAGTCGCACGGATTGTTAGCGTGTAGCTGTTAGGGGCGACTTCGTAATCCAAGCCTTTACCCGACGCAATGCTAATCGCGCCGGTGGTGCCGTCAATTGCGAATGTATCATCTGGATTGCCATCAGGTGCAAAACTATATGTGAGTGTATGACCTGCCGCCGCATTAGTCACAGCTCCCGATATTGTTAGGAATGTAGCGGTGTCGCTTTGATCTTCAGGCACATCCACAGAGTCCGTGACAGCATTGCTATCGGCGTCCGTGAAGCTGAATGTGATTAACGCTTCACTCACTGCCCCGCCGGTGGTTAGTGGCACATCTTCGGGGTTGTTGGCGCCATCGGTGTAGGTGGCACGAACCCTAACGAAAGAACCAACATCATCAGCCGTAAGGGTGTAAGTCGTTCCGGTTACAGCGACATCATTTTCATCAAGAATCGCCGTTTGTGTGTCATTGCCATCATTTGAAACACGATACCATGTATAAGTCACATCGCCATTGCCGTCAGGGTCATCATCCGTTTGCGCAACCGACAATACATCACCAACTTCGGGTGCATCAACATCGTTGACGCTAGAAAGCGTAAAGGTAGGCATATCGGTGACAGGGATGGTGACGGTGGTGGTTGCGATGTCGCCTGTGGCGCCGTCGGTGGCGATTATCACAAGCTTATATTCGGGTGTGGTTTCATAATCCCATTTGGCAGGGTGATTTTCGCTGATGAAGATTGTGCCATCGCTAGGATGAATCTCAAAAACACCAGAACCAACAGAATTAGCACTATCAAACCTATACGTTATCGTTCCAGTGCCATTAGCCGTGACGGTTACCACTGGCACGGTGCTTTGGACAGCGTCTGCGTTATCAACAAAAGGCGTAATGTCCGGCACCGCCTCAAAACTCACGGAGCTTTGGACAGCTTCAACGCTTTCATTTTCGTCCGCATTATCGGTGTAGGTGACCGTCACACCATAACGCGCACCGTCTGGGAGCGTGTGTCCGCTGGTGTCAAGGGTTTCTGCATTCGTGACAGCAATGCGATTTGCGCCTGAGGTAGCGATAGCGTCTTTGCTCGTGCCATCGGTGGTGGTGTACCATTGATAGCCGATAGTAGTGCCGTCTTTAACGCCATCAGGGTCGGCAACATCAAGCGTGGCAGTCAAAATCGCGCCATTTTGAGTAATGCTATAACGCGCATTGCCTTCATCAATGTTGTTGACGTTGACCGTAATTTCAACATCAGCACTAGCATTGTTATTGGCAGAATCCGTAGCCCGAACTGTCAGCGTGTAGCTTTCGGGTTGCGTTTCGTCATCAGCGTCAAAATTACCAGTTACCGTGATTTCACCACCATCAGTAATAGTGAAGGTAGCACCACCGATGGTGATTGAGGTTTCTAACGCATTAGCATTATCTGTATCAACAAACCTAAAGACAGGAACATCGCTCTCGGCATCGGTGTAGGTGAGGGTCGTAACCACAACACCAGAACTGTGATCACCTTCATCAAAGGAAAATGGACCAGTTGAAGTAATGACTGGTGCTTCGTTCGTTAGTGCCACATCCACGCGCGCTAGCCTCGCGGTTAGGGTTGCGCTTGCTGGGGATGTTTCGCTGTTGGTGACCGTGATGGTGAAATCAAAATAGTCATCGGTATTGCCACCTGAAGGCGCGGTTTCTGTGCGGTCGTCGCCTGCCCATGTGATTTCAATTTCGTAATAGGTTTTTTCGCCTATTGTCACTACTTTATTGGTGGTCGTTCCAGCTTCCTTTGCGATTGCCGCGTTGAATAGGGCGGCATCATCGCCGCCTAATGTGATGGTCTCGGAAAGCACTGTTGCCGCATCGTTGGCGGAGAATTCTACTAGCACCGTTGCTACTACATCGCCTGATGCGCGCGCGATATTGGCGTTGCCGGTGAGTGTAGCAAGTGCCGTGCCTGTGTCATCAAAGAATGCAGGGGTTTCGGTTGCCGCTACTAGTTCAAAACGCAATGGCGTCCCGCTAGCCGTGGCTACTACCGAGGCATCGTCGGGGTCGGTTGCGTCAATGACTTCAAATGCAAATACCTCATTAGGCGTGCCAGTGCTTGCCAGCGCGCCGGCGTTTTGGTCGTAGGTATAGGTCCAAGTAATTTCCTTGCCGTTGAGCGTGACTTCAAGCGCACCCATTGTTGTATCAAGCGTTTGGGTTTCGCCATCCGCTAGGGTGATTCTATCAGTGCCAGCAACGGTTGTCGTGTCTGCGCCATTGGTAAAGGTGTAGCCCACTTTGATTTCATAGGTGTCGCCGACATCCACATCATTGATAAACATGGTGCCAGTTTTAATGCCGTCATTTGTGGTGCTTTCAAGGTCGGCTTCGGTGACGCTAACCACAGAAGCAATTTCCACGCCATTGTTATCAACAAATGGGGTGGTGGTATCAGGCACATCATCGGGACCAGTCAATTTGAGCGTGACGGTGTCGGTGAATGATCTTGAGTCGCCTTGGCTTACCGTGATGCTGAATGTTTGTTCAATGCCGGCTGGCGTGAGCGCACCAACATCTGTTACGAATTCTGCATTAGAGCTAAAATCAAGCAAAATCTCTTCAGTGGCAGCATTATAGTTCGGCTCAAATTTCGCCCAATGTTCTGGGGGTGTAGCATTAGTCTCACCAATGGTGTAGCTTGCTGATGTCCCATCGCTTAAAGTATAAGTGAGTATAATTTTTACGGGGAGATCATTGACCTCAACATAATTCGCCAACACGATAAGACCAGAACTATCATGTGCGACTTCAACAGGCGCACTTGGCACGGTTAGCCCATCTGCTAATGGAGTTATCACTGCCCTCTCGGTTTCTAGGAGGTCAGTAATCACATTGTTATTGTTCAAATCATCCACGTAATCAGCGACTTTTGCCCTAATTCTAAAGCCGAGATCAGCTTGCGTAATGGTGTAAGATGCGGTCGTTATAGGATTGGCAGGAGTCGCGTCATCCTCAATTTGCGTTTCCGCACCGCTTTCATCAACACGCCACCAAGTATATCCATAAGTCACATTATCATCGCCTTCAGGGTCATCCTGCGAGGTGGTAATCTCCAATGTGTCGCCAACTGCGGGCGTGATGGTATCGCCGCTCAAATTAAAGATGGTCTGTTCATTGACATCCTCAAAAGTTACCGTAATTTCGGCTGTAAGCGGGGTAGCGATTTTTCCGTCAGTAACGCTAGCGGTTATCGTGACAACCTTGTCACCATCGGCAAGTTCTTCAAAATTAACAAACCTTCCGTAGCTGATAACGCCATTACCCTCAGCATTTTTAGCAATGCTAAAGCCCGCATCCTTGCTGGCTTGATCCAAATCATAGGTCAGCGTATCGCCGTCAGTATCGTCAACCTCTAAGGTGAAAAATGCCAGATCATTACCAGAATCGTAACTACCTTCAGGGATGGTGGCGGTTAGGTCTGTTGTTGTGATTGTTGGGGCGGCGTTCGCTTCTTCTTGCACTGCTTTAGAGGTGACTAAGCCGCTTGAATCTGGCGTATTGTTAAAATTGCCATCATCTCTGTAATTGCCGACAACCGCCTCAACAAATTTGCCCTGATCGTCAGTGCCAAGGGTGTAAGAAGCCGTTGTTATAGGATTGGCAGGAGACGCACCATCGGTAATTTGCACTCTGTTAGTGCCATCAGCATCTTTGCGCCACCATGTGTATGTGTACTCCCCAGTGAAGCCATCAGGGTCAATCACATCGGGCGTAACCGTCAATGTATCGCCAACTCGTGGATTGGCAATATCCCCGCCAGTGCTGATTTCAAGCGTAAAGGTGGTTGGACCTTCTTCAATATTGGTGACAGTGACCGCAACATTTACTGGGGTTGAAGTGCCACCTTTGCTGTCAATGGCGGTGACGGCTATAGTGATAACCCCATTATCGCCAGCGGGAATGGCTTCATAGTTCAAATTGCCTGTGAAAGTGAGCGCACCATTTTCATCAATGGCAAAACCCAAAGCTTTAGCGTCGGCATCCAAATCATAACCCGCTATGGTATCGCCTATATCGTTATCCGTGGCGGCGATGGTGGCAATAGCCTCATCAGAGTATTCAGTCCCTTCGGTAAGGGTGTGCGTTATGCCCGTTGTCGTAATTCGTGGGATTAAATTCTGAGCGACAGTAACCGTCACCGTGGCAGTGTCTGTTTTGCCTTTAGCCGTGGCTGTTACCGTCAGCGTGGCACTTTGCACCGCACTATGATCTAGCGCACTAGTGAGCGTAATCGCACCTGATGAGCCATCAATGGCAAAGCCCAAACCCAAGCTGGCTTGATCCAAAGAATAGGTTATCGTGTCATTATCCTTATCAATTGCTTTGACAGTGGCAATCGCGGCGGATGGCACAACGCCTTCCACCACCTCAGCGGTATAAGCGTCTTGCGTAAATGTAGGTGCGCCGTCATCGCCTGAATCCGACGAACCCAAATATCCGTCAAGGTCGGCAAAGGTAAATGTGCGCCCGGAAAAATCGCCCGATTCAAAAGCGAATTCTGCGCCCTCTCTGACGACGACATACACATTTGATGGGGTAGTGGTCACGTTAGCGGGAGGGGTGCCACTAGCATCGGTGACGGTGGTGGTCACTGCAAATTCAAGTTGGTGGTTAGTAATTGTCGCACCAGAAACAACCTCTTCAATCTCAACAACGCCCGTAAGCACAAAACTGACTTCGGTAGTGATATCACCATCAACGGTTGTTATCGTATCGCCAATAATAACCTTATTATTTCCTTGCGTGTCCGTAACGCGAATAGTCGTGGTGGTATCGCCATTGACGGTGGGCGCAATGTAATATTCATCATCGCCAGCCCCGCCATCCAATGCCCCAGTGGGCCCAGTGGGCGTATCGCCATCAAGAATAAATCGGTGTGCATCAGCCGAATTTGGAGCGATTGCATTCGCATCAGCAATCGTGTAGCCTGTTGAGGCATCACCTGTCACCAAATACCAACCATCAGCCGCAGAAGCGACAGGGGCGGTTGCATCTGTAAGATATTTCAGCGTCGGCAATACAAGTTCCGGTGCCTCTGCCACCGTTGCGGCGGTGTCCACCGGCACATTTTCATTCTTACCCCCGCCATCTTGGTAGGTGGCACGAACCCTAATCTTAAAAGTCTCATCCGCATCAGTAAGGGTGTAAGAAGACCCCGTTACAGGATCATCGTTGTCATCAGTAATCGACGTTTCATCAGTGCCATCAAAACGGAACCATGTATAAACTGGATCTAGAGGACCATTGCCGTCAGGGTCGTCCGCCGTACGCGCAACCGACAATGTATCACCAACCGCTGGGGCGGCAACATCGCCAGTGCTACGCAGCTCAAAACTAGCCGTGCCTTCATCTTGGTTAGTGACGGTAATTATCACCGTGGTGGTTGATGATTTGCCGATGGAATCGGTAACTCTAACCTCAAACTCATGGGTCGCGCTGGCTTCAAAATTCAACGCAGCAGTGGTGCTAATCACACCCGTGCCCGAATCAATGGAAAATGCAGGAGGAGCATTTACGAGAGCATAGGTCAGCGTGGTGTTATCTGTATCTACATCATCCGCACTAAGGGCTTCGTTGAGGGTAATCACGCCACCCGCCGAATTTTCCGCTATCGTCCCCGTGTACGAATCTTCAAGAAATGTAGGTGTGCCTTCAAGATAGGCTTTGAGTTCTTCCAAGAGCAATTTACGACCATGCAAAACCTCATTCTCATCTTCATAAGCAAATCTCGTATGACCAATGCCCTCAAAAGGAGTAATGCCACTGACCTGAATTTCTACATCTTCTGTGGCGTCAGCAGTGCTGTCAGATTTAGCGGTAGTTCTTGTAAGCGTAATAAGGCCATACTTTTCATCAAAACCAAAACCCGCGTAGATTTCCACACTCTTAATCTTAAGGCTCACGGTGGTGGTCACACCGCCGTCGGTGGTTTCTATCGGCTTACCAATGATAACCGTGTTATTCCCATCGGGATCAATAATGTTAATTTTGTTGTCGCCAGTTGAAGCAGGATTGATGTCGGGCGAGATCAGGAATTCATCGTCACCACCGCCACCACCTAAACTAGCACGCAAAAAATCTGTAGGAGTAATGGAATCAAGAATGATTCGGTGGGCGCCATCAATATTAGGCCCATCAGGCAGCACCGTTGAATCACGCATGCTAATGTCGTCATCTTGCGTGAAATACCAGCCTGCGGGGGAATTACCTTCTGCGGTAAAATAACGAATCACTTTAAGTTCTGCCATATCTCTCTCCTGTAAAAAGTTTGGCGGTGCTTCAGCTTCACCCCCTAGCGGATGCAAGAACCGAAGCAGATTTGCTCACTCAATACCAAAAAAAGTAGCATATATCAAACGAAAACATGACCCACTACTATTCCTCAGCATATCATCCTTTAATACACAAAGAAGCAAAGTGCAATAATTTTTTATGGACATTTTTCGCAATGATAATTGAAGTGCGCAAATGGCATAGATTAGCCCACTATCTCATCGGGGCGGAAGAAGAAATTTATTTCAATTGCCGCGTTTTCTTGGCTGTCTGAGCCATGTACGGAATTTGCCTCAATGCTTTCGGCGAAATCTTTGCGAATCGTGCCGGGGTCTGCATCGGCGGGGTTGGTTGCGCCCATGATTTCACGATTGCGAATTACCGCATTTTCGCCCTCAAGAACCTGCACGACAACCGGGCCTGATGTCATGAATGCTACCAAATCGCCGAAAAATGGGCGTTCCTTATGCACCGCGTAAAAGCCCTCGGCTTGCTCTTGGGTCATGCGCATGCGCTTTTGGGCGATAATCCGCAGACCGCCTTCTTCTAATCGTGCGGCGACCTTGCCCGTCAGATTGCGCCGGGTTGCATCAGGTTTGATAATGGAAAATGTGCGCTCTAGTGCCATGGGGTTCATCCTTGTTTTGAAATAGCCGATGCTGAACCTAATAGATAAATCATCCCCAAAAAGCAAGGCTATTTTATTAAGATTTTTTCACCCACGCACCCGAAGCATCTTGCGCGAAATAATTTAGTGTATGCCCCGCCTCTTTCCACGCCCGCCATGATTCACGCGCGGCGGTTAAACGCTCCGCATCCTTGCCGTCAAAGAGAATAAATAGCCGTCCTATACCCTGATTTGCTAGCACTTCAGGGGCGGGTAGTTTGTCGCCTAGATACATATAAAATTCGGCTTTTATATCGGTTTCGGTGGCATCATCATCACTTAACCAAATCGGGCAGGAATCGCGCGCATCATCATCACGCCCCTTAATCCCATGCGGCAACCACGAATCGGCAGGCTCTGACCATATCGCTTGGCTCAACGATGCTAACATTGTTGCGGGGGCGACCACGCGGATGGTTTTTTCTGCATCACGGCTTTTCTGCAAAAGCCTTGCCAAAACCGCGCCTGTCGCTTCTGCCGATTGCAGTTGATAAAAACCTATATTCATAGGCGCGCCGTATCAAAATCGGCTATAAAGCGCGTGAGCATCCGCACCCCATAACCCGTCCCGCCCAAAGGCACGGTGGGCGTGGCTTTTTGCGCCCATGCCATCCCCGCTATGTCTAAATGCGCCCATGGGAGGCTGTTTTCTATGAATCTTTCCAAAAAACACGCCGCCGTCACCGAACCCCCATAACGCCCGCCTATGTTCTTCATATCGGCGATTTTTGACGCCAATAATTTATTATATTCCGCGCCCAACGGCATGCGCCAAGTTGCCTCGCCGCTTGCCGTGCCTGCGGATTGGATGGCTTCAGCTAGGGTGTCGTTGTTGCTGAATAACCCCGATTGCACCATGCCTAGCGATACTAGAATCGCGCCGGTTAGCGTGGCTAGGTCAATAATCAAAGATGGGGTGCAATGTTGTTGGGCATAAGTTAGCACATCCGCCAATACTAAACGTCCCTCGGCGTCGGTGTTGATGATTTCTACCGTCTGCCCTGACATGGATTTTACCACATCGCCGGGTTTGATGGCTTTGCCGTCGGGCATATTTTCTACCAAGCCTACTAGACCGATGACATTGCGTTTTATGTCGGCTTTGGCGAGGGCTTGCATGGTGCCGACTACCGCCGCCGAGCCGCCCATATCCCACTTCATATCCTCCATGCCCCCGGCGGGTTTTATGGATATGCCCCCGGTGTCAAAACATACGCCCTTGCCTACTAGCACGATCGGCGATTCGCTCTTTTTACCGCCTTGCCAACGCATCACTACCATGCGCGATTCGCGGTCGCTCCCCTGCCCTACCGCCAATAGTAAATTCATGCCTAGTTTTTGCATTTTGGCTTCGTTTAGAATTTCAACATCAATGCCCGATTCGGTTAGTTTTTTGCAACGTTCTGCGTATTCGGCGGGGTAGAGAATGTTGGATGGCTCGCTGACTAAATCGCGGGCTAGGAATACGCCGGCGGCTATGCCAGCGTGATGTTGGTAGGCTTCCTCTGCACCCGTTTTATCCGCCACCGCTAGCGTCATTTTTACTTGGGTGGGTTTGGCGGATTTGCCTTTGGTGAAATAGCGCGAGAAATGATACCCCGCTAGATAGGCGCCATAAGCAAAGGATGCGAGCCAATCGTTATTTTGGGCATCTGTGCCTAGCGTGATTTCTTTTAATTTGGCACGGCTGATACTGCTTAAGGCTTGTCCGCCAAGGTTTTCTATCTCAACCCCTGCCGCATCCTCACCGATGCCGAACAGAATCACCGTGCCTTCGGATGCGCGCACCACCACATCTTCCCCCGCTTCGCCTTTGAAATCGGATTCCTTGATGGCACGGCTTAACGCACCGCCTAAATCCTTATCCAAAGCCACGCCCGCCGCAGAAAGCCTTGGCGCGCCATCCTTACTTGCCACCAGCACCATAAGCGGATATGACACTGATGACGGAGAAGAAAATTCAATACTGAGCCGAGACGACATATAACACCCCTATTGTCTGTTGGTTTTGCGTTCGGTTTTTGGTAAGTTATACGCAACAAAAAAGCAATGCTTTAAGCACATAGAAACGGAATAAAATGGTTCTGACTTGGTATATTTTGAAACAATGCTTGCATTCCTTGGTGCTTTCTAGCCTCGTGCTAGTGGTGCTGGTGTGGCTTAGCCAGACTTTGCGCTTGGTGGAATTGCTGGTGAATAATGGTGCGTTGGTGGCGGATTCTTTGCTAGTGACGTTGCTGGCTATGCCGCTTTGGTCGTTTTTGCTCCTGCCGATTGCAACCACTATTGCGAGCGTTAGCACTTTGACGAAATTGCAACAGGATAAAGAAATCGTGGCGATGAACGCGGCAGGAATTTCGCCTTTCCGCATTGGGCTGGCGCCGATTGTTATGGGGTTGATGGTTAGCGCATTTTTGTTGGTTAATTCCGCCTATCTGTTGCCGGTGGCCTTCGCCCAATATGCGCAGTTTATCCATCATCTCAAAACCTCTGCCCCGGCGGTCATCCTGCGCGAGGGCGTGTTTGTTGATATTATCAAAGGGCTAACCATCTATGTGGATGAAAAACAAGGCGCGCATGCGTTCAAAGATATTTTTATCCGCGATAGCCGGGATGATGCGCGCGTGGTGGAAATCCACGCCGAGCGCGCCAATATTGACCTCAGCACACAGAATCCATCGCTGGAATTGTTTAACGGAATGCGCGTGCAGATTGATGAGGAATCCGAAAAAGCACAGATTTTTGAATTTGATAGCTACCTCATTTACATGACCCAAGACACCATCGCCGGCATCACCCGCCGCCGCGACTATAACGAAATGAGCATCCGCGAACTCCTAACCAATAGCGGCGATTCGCCCCAAGATTTCCGCCGTATGCGCGCCGAAGCCCATTACCGCATCACCTCGCCATGGTTGCCGCTGACCCTAGCCATACTGACGACAGCAACCTTTTTTAGCCGCAGATTCCAACGTAGCCAATACTGGACGCCGATTGTCGCGGTGATTGGTTTGGCATTCTTCACCCTGCTCGCGCATGTGGTGGCACGGAGTTTGACGGTGGTGACCCCTTGGATGTTTCCGTTGCTCTATCTCACCGCCTTTGCGCCGATGCTATGTGGGCTGTTGGTTCTAGCACAGCCTTGGAAACGTAGGGGCAACGTAAGGGGAGGGCGCGCGCATGATTCGTAATGGCTGGATTTGGACGATTTACCTGTTCCGTTATATGTTGCGGCATATATTGGTGACGGGGTTGATTCTCGTGCTGATTATCTATTTTATTGATGTGGTGGAATTGTTGCGCCGTAGTTCTAATAATGAAAAACTATCGTTCCTCACGGCGATTACCATGTCTATGTTCAAAACCCCGGCGAGCATACCGACCATTCTGCCCATGATTGTCATTATTGGGGCGTCTATTGGCTTTTATCGGCTCGGGCGGCGCAATGAGATTCTCATCGCCCAAGCCAATGGGCTATCGGTGTTGCGGATTCTGCTGGGGCCTATGTTGGCGGTGGGGGTACTCTCTGGGGCTTTGCTCACGGTCATTGACCCGATTGTTGCCGCAACGAACAATCAATATACCTCCATTGAAGAACAGGTCTTTGGCGTGCGCCGCAGTAAATTGACGGTTTCCACCGAGGGCATCTGGCTCCGCGACCGCACCCCCTTTCGCCATCTCATCATTAGCGGCAAGCGTCTTGAACGCCCGGAACTGGATATTTTGGATATTATAGATGGCGAGGTCTATACATTTGACAGCGACAATAAATGGCGCGCGCATTATCTCCCCGAGGTGCTGAAATTTGAAGATAACCAATGGCATATCCAAGGGGGGCGCGTGTTGCATAATGATGGCAATGTGAGTCCGGTGTATAGCCTCACCTTGTCGTCATCGCTGACGCATACTGACCTGACCAACTCGCATAAAAAGCCTGAAACGATTGCTTTGTGGGAAGTGTGGCACTATATCAACGTGCTTGATAATGCGGGGTTGAGTAGCCTTGGGCATCGGGCGTATTTTTACTATCAAGCCTCTACGTTTTTGGTGCTGATGGGTATGTTGCTGATAGCCGCGCATTTCTGGCTTCGGCGGCATGAGGAAAAAAGTATCAAACAACGCGCCATCACCGCGCTGATTTTGCTGGTTGGCTTTTATTTTTTCAAAAGCGTGATGTATACTTATGGCGCATCGGGGCAGTTGTTGCCTATTGTGGCGGGGATTGCGCCGGGGGTGATTCTATCAACGCTGGGGCTGGCGAGTTTGCTCCGCATTGACCAACATACATAAAAGGAAAACATGATGCAAAAGGGGTTTATTTCAAAATGGTTAGGGGCGGTAGCGGTATTGGTGGCGGCGATGGCGGTGCTGATGAGCCTTGCCAATGCAGCTAGTATTAAAGTCATCGCCACGGTGGATGGCATCCCGATTACCGACCACGACCTTGCCGCGCGCCGTAATATGTTGATTCAGATTACCGGGCTTGAACTCACCCCGGAAACCCGCGCGCAAATTGATCGTGATGTGTTGCAGATGCTCATTGATGATACGATCAAAATTAGCGCAGGCACGGCGCTATTTGCCGACCGCCTTGATGCGATTGATGCCAATGCCGACCAGTTGGTTGATAGTACCTTTTCGCAAAATAACGAAAACCCCGATGCGGTGTTAGCGCGCCTCGGCATACCGCGCGCGGTCATTCATAAAAAATTCAAAGCCGATATTCTATGGGCATCCATCATCAATGGGCGTTTTCAAAGCCAATTCGCCAACGCCCCCGCCGAAGCCGCATTAGAATTGGCGCGCCTGCAACAGAATCTGCAAGCCCCGCATATCAATCTTGAAGAAATTATATTACTGCCCGCCCCCGGGCGCAATTACGCCGCGACTTTGAATTTAGCACAGCAAATGGTGCGCGCCATCCGCAATGGTGCTGATTTCCGCCGCATCGCGCAACAATATTCCGCCGCCGGCAATGCCAGCACTGGCGGGCGCGTGGGATGGGTGTTGGAAAGCCGTCTTGAAGCCCCTGTGCGCAAAGTGCTAGCCCCCCTCACCGCCGGCGACATCACCAACCCCATTGAACGCGATGGTGCCGTCATCATCTATCGCGTGGTTGGCAAGCGCGCGAGGGGCAACGCTAATCCTTTAGAAGCCGAAGTGCGATTAGGGCGGTTATTTTACCCCATGACCGCCACCGATGATGCGAGCCGTCTTGAAGCGGCGGCGAAATTGACCCGCGACACCCGAACCATTAGCAGTTGTGCGGCATTGGAACGCCTGCACCAAGATTATGGCAGTGATTTACCTTTCGGGCTTGGGGTGACGCCGTTGGTGAATTTGGCGGCGAATTTGCGGGGGCTTATCGCGCCTTTGGAAGCGGGGGAGATGAGCCAGCCTGTGTCCTTTGCCGAGGGCATGGCGGTGTTTATGGTCTGCGAGAAAACCCTGCCCGAAACCAACCTGCCGAGTGCCGAAGAACTAACCCAAAATATTCAAAATCGCTATTTTTCCATCCTATCAAATCGCCACCTCAACCAATTACGGCGTGAGGCGGTGATTGAAATCCGATGATAGACGCACGACGCATTGTGGTGACGGCGGGGGAGCCTGCGGGAATCGGCGCGGAAATGCTGATTAAAGCGGCGGCGGGGATAGGCGAACTCATCACCATAGATGACCCTAAACGTTTAGAGGCACTAGCCCGCCAAGCCCCCGAACCCATCACCATCCGCACCATAACAATGCCAAACGATAGTAGCCCCATCCCTAAAGGGCAGTTAGGCGTTTTGCCGATAGAATGGGATGCGGAGGTCAGTTTCGGCAAACCATCCCCAAAAAACGCGCCAAAAGTCATTGCGGCGATTGATACGGCGGTAGCGATGGTGAAAGCGGGCAAGGCGGCGGCGGTGGTGACGAATCCGATTCAAAAATCCACTCTGCACGAGGCGGGGTTTCCTTATGCGGGGCATACCGAATATCTGGCAAAACTTGATGGGGCGGGGACGGGTGCGGCGGCGTGGGCGCAAACAAAAGGCGATGTGGTGATGATGCTCGCCAATGCGGATTTGCGCGTAGTGCCTTTAACGATTCACGTGCCGTTGCGTGAAGTTGCCCCCCTCATCACCGGCGACCGCATCGCCACCACCGCCCGCATAATACACCGCGCCTTAAAGGAACATTGGGGCATCCCCGCCCCCCGCATAGCCGTCACCGGACTGAATCCGCATGCCGGGGAAGCTGGATTGCTAGGCGATGAGGAAGCCACCATCATCGCCCCCGCCATCGCCGAATTGCAAAGCGAAGGACTTGACATAAAAGGTCCGTTCCCCGCCGACAGCCTCTTTTTCAGCGAACACCGCGAAAATTATGACGCCATCCTAGCCATGTATCACGACCAAGCCCTCATCCCCATAAAAACCCTTGATTTTCATCACAGCGTCAATATCACTCTGGGCTTGAGTTTCATCCGCACCTCGCCCGACCACGGCACGGCTTTAGACCAAGCGGGGCAATTTACCGCCCGCCCCGATAGCCTCATTGCCGCGATTGAAATGGCACGAAACCTCAAATGACCGACCCTATCGCCAACCTGCCACCACTCAAGAACATCATCAAAGACTATCGCCTTGATGCAAGGAAGAAATGGGGGCAGAATTTTTTGCTGGATTTGAATCTAACCGCCCGCATCGCCCGCACCGCCAACATCAAACCCGACCACACTATCATAGAAATCGGCGCCGGACCGGGGGGCTTAACCCGCGCCATCCTATCGGCAGGGGCAAGCCGTGTCATTGCCATAGAAAAAGACCCACGCGCCGTAGAAGCCCTAGCATCCCTAGTCACAGCAAGCCAAAACCGCCTAAGCATCATAGAAGCCGATGCGCTAACGCTACCCCTCCACGAACTCCCACCCCCACGCCAAATTATAGCCAATCTGCCCTATAATGTAGCCACCGCACTATTATTAGGCTGGCTAAACCAAGCACCATGTTTTGCCTCCATGACGCTCATGTTTCAACGCGAGGTAGCCGCGCGCATCACCGCCCCGCCTAACACCCCCCATTATGGACGTTTGAGCATTTTCTGTCAGTGGCTAGCGGCGGTAGAACATTGCTTTGACATCCCACCAAGCGCCTTCACCCCACCACCAAAAGTAATGTCAAGCGTAGTACAAATCACCCCCCACAAAACCCCCACTTTCCCGGCACGCCAAGACTGCCTAGAACGCATCACCAAAACCGCCTTCCAACAAAGGCGCAAAATGCTAAGGGCATCGCTAAAATCCATAGGCGGCGAGGCATTGTTAGCGGCGGCAAAAATTGACGGAGCAAGACGCCCACAATCGCTAAACATAGAGGAGTTTTGCGCCCTAGCCCGTGCGTTAGAGGGCATGAATTAAATGACACCCTCGGGGGTGCGCCCACATTTAAATTCGCGCCCACACCTCCGCGCCTCCCTGTGCGCCGTCCCTGCGCTGCCCTCACCCTGCGGAGGGGTCGGCGTCTGGCATTGGGGTTAGCCCTAAATCGTCTGGGTCCATGGGGTCTTCGTGTGCGAAGGATTGGCGGTCGGGGATTATTGCTGGGGATGCCTGCTCATCAACATCGGTCACATTGATGACCACCTCCACATCCCTAGTTATTTGGTCAGTCGTGGTGCCAATATCGCCGTCCGCATCGTAGGTCACGCGCACGGTTAGGGTGTAGCGGGGGGTGGTTTCGTAATCTAAATTCCCCGCAACTCTAATTATGCCGTCACTGGTGCCAATGACAAACTCTTCGTCTTCGGTGTTAGTGGTATCATCGGAGAGCACAAAGTGATATCTTATTCTGCTATCTTGTGCAGGAGTATCCACACTTGCTATTATACTCGTCACCTCTGCTCTGAACCTAGAACCTGCAGCCTCATCAATTGAGGCAGTGTAGGAAGATACAACCGCACCATCCTGCATGAGTATTATATCCTCTGACTGATCTATAACATTGCCCACATCAATGACCACCTGCACTTCCCTAGTTATGAGGTCGTCCCTGGTGGCAATAACGCCATCCGCATCATACGCCACGCGCACGGTTAGTTCATAGCGGGGGGTGGTTTCGTAATCCAAAGCAACCGAAAATGAAATAATTTGGCCATTCGTGGTATCAATAGTAAACCCTTGGTCACTGGCTTGAATGGTGTTGGAGCTCACAAAGTGATATCTTATTGTGCTATCTTGTGCAGGACTATCCACAATTGCAGATATCGTCACCACCTCTGTGCCAGCAGATGCATCCTCATCAATTGAGCCAGTGTAAGAAAGCGTAGGGCTACCATCCTGCATGAGTTTTATTGGTGATGTGGAGGCTTCAACCATCGTGCGCACTTGGTCGGCAGGGTCAAGCCCCGCATTATAGCCATCCAAATAGCTTACGCGAACGTCATAAGCTGTCGCAACATCAGAGCCAATCGTGTATCTCGCACTAGTCTCGTCATCAATTTCAACGCCATCAGCGAACCACTGATACCGAATACTGCCAGATTCAACGCCGTCAGGGTCATCCATAGCGTCAGCAGTACCCACACCAACAATCTGTGCCGTGAGGATGGTGTCTTCCGCCAAAGCGGGTGTGGATTGCATGATTTCATAGGTGGCATCGCCTTCTTCAACATTGACTACATCAATGACCACCTCCACATCCCTAGTTTCATTCGGGGTGTTGGTGTCGTTGTCCTCATCGTAGGTCACGCGCACGGTTAGTTCGTAGCGGGGGGTGGTTTCGTAATCCAAAGAAAGACCAAAAGCTATAACTTCGCCAGTCCCGCCATCAATACTGAATCCTCCGTCATCGCCCACAAAATTATATATTATTACGCTAATTCGTGGAGCATTATCTACACTTGCCATAATCTGCGGCAGGGTAGCGGAAGTGCCATCCTCATTGATTGAGCCAGTATAAGGCGCGCCCGCGAGTTTTATTGGTGAGGCGAGAACCTCTATGGTCGTGGCGTCGCCATCATCCATAGGCGTGTAGACCGTGCCAGCACCATCCGTGTAGCCGATATAAACACCATGAATCAAATTCTCATCAGCCGGAAGTGGCGTGTAAGTTGCCGAATCGGTGCCAACATTCGTCCTATCGCCATTGTTTTCAATTTTGAACCACTGATAACTAACCCCGCCAACACGCCCATCAGGGTCTTCGGAATTAGCTTCAACAAGCGCAACGCTCAATACGCCATTATCGTCGGTAATTTCATAATCGGCAGGACCTTCTTGCAGATTCTGCACGTTGAAAGTAATGCGCGCGCGTGCCGTGTCCATGCCGCCCTCGCCATCAGATGCAGAGGCGATGACTTCAACGACATATTGCTTCTTGTCGGATTCATAATCCCACGTACCTGCCGCATTTAGGCTGATTTCGCCGCTACTATTGACGGTGAAAAGTGCGTTGTCGTGGTCGCTGGCTGTGCCGATGGCATAAGTTACCGCCTCGCCTAGTTCTGAGGTCGCAGAAACCGTGGCGAGCGTGGTGGTGGTCGCAATCGTGCCTTCATCTACGCCAATGGGACGGCTACCCATACCCGATGCAAAAGCCACCGATGAAGCCGTTATGTCAATGCTTTCGAGCGTGTTCGCGCCATCAATATAGGAAATAACTGCGCCAATCGTCTCGCCCTCATCATCCGCCGTTACGCGATAAGTCGTGCCTCTCGTGCCTGTTGGTGTGCTTGCAGTGCCGCGATACCACACGACGCTTATTGCGCCCTCGCCGTCAGGGTCTTCGCTAATGCGCCGCACCTCTAGCGTCTCGCCAACTGCAACATCGCCGACAATTTCATAAACCGAATCGCCTTCATCCTCATTGCCCACGGTGATGGTGTAGGTTTGCCTTCCGGTTCGGGCTTCATCATCCGCATTTATGGGGGTGTCGGTGGCTTGGACGATTAGGGTGAAGCTGTTTTGTGCTTCAAAATCAAAAGTCCCGCTGGTGAGGGTGATTAGCCCATCATTATCAATCGTGAAGCCGTCAGGATGCGTTTGCGTTGGGTTAGTCGTGTCGCCGTCCAAAACGAATCCATAACTAACAATGGGGGATTCGGTGCCATCCTCAAGCATGCGTGTGGAGGTTGCCGTCACTTGCAACTGCCAATTCATAATATCTATATTTTCAGGCGGTGCTAGTGCTATTTCTTGTGCCATTCGTGCCGCATCATCGGCTGGCATGAAACGCACAGGACCGCTTGCGCCGCCGTCATCATCTAGCCCCAAAAAATCTTCAATATCGCTACACGCCGCAAGCGTTAAGCCCGAAATTGTCCAAATAAACACCCCCCCCCCTCTTGGGAAAAAGCCTTTATTTTCAAGGGATTGACGGGTATCGGTGCGCCAGTTAAGTGAATTGCGTTGTGTTGTTAGATCGTTCGGCATGGTTTCGTCCTCCATTATCAATAGTGCATTTTTTGCAACCCTAAAACAATAAAACAGCATTTGCAATAGGAATTTAAAAATTTAAATCCACGCCCACGCCGCCGCGCCGTCCCTAAATCCGCGCCATCCCTTGGGGGTTTTGATATTTCGCTTGAAGTATGTAGCGGATGTGATACGAACGAGGGGAATGGAGGAAAACACCATGCCCGTAGCACCTGAACAACGACAAATCGTGCCTTTTGATAGCAAAACCCATAACCGCACCAATTTTTCATGCGGTCGCCCAGAGTTAGACCGCTACATACGCGAAATCGCCTCCCAAGATGTGAAACGCGATTTAGCACGGGTTTTTGTTGTGCTAGATGGGGCGGATGTGGTGGGTTTTTATAGTTTGAGTGGTGATATTGTTAAAAAAGAAGACCTTCCTGAAAGTCATGCCAAAAAACTGCCCCATCGTCCTATTCCTGCGGTTTTGTTGGGTCGGATGGCGGTTGATAACACGCAACAGGGGCGAGGCTTAGGTGCGTGGCTGATGAGGGATGCACTAGATAAAGTTTTGCTCGCTTCTGAATTGATTGGTTTTTATGCGGTCACCGTTGATGCCAAAGATGGTGCGGTGGAGTTTTATTTGCAATATGAATTTATCCGCCTTGCCGATAATCTCAATCGTTTGTTTTTGCCCATGCGAACCATACGTACGTTTTAGATTAAGATTCTGCTTGCAATATGTGGTGAATGTGATACGAATAGGGGAAAGGAGAGTGAATACTATGTCTGTAGCGGTTAAAAAGAAATCAGAATCCTGTGCTGATATTGAGCGTCAGGCGCAACCTGCTGAGGAGCAATTTGGCTTTGAGCCTACGATACTTTCTCAGGCGGATTGGGATATGCTTATGGAAGTTATGGAAAACCCGCCTGAACCGGGTGAGAAATTGCGAGCTCTTTTTGCTAAATATCCCCGAGGCTAGGTGATGGCATCCAAAAAGAAAACTGAATCCTGTGCTGATGTTGAGCGTCAGGCGCAACCTGCTGAGGAAGAATTTGGCTTTGAGCCTACGAGAATTTCTCAGGCGGATTGGGATTTTATGATGGAAGTATTGGAAAACCCGCCTAAGCCTAATGCGGCTTTGCGGGCTCTTTGGGCTAAATATCCTAACGACTAGGTGATGGCATCCGCGCCCTCAAATTCGCGCCCACGCCTCCGCGCCGTCCCTTTTAAAACCCATCTTGCAATTCGCGGACGAAATTTGTTAGTCCGTTCATGCGCGCCCGCTTCCGCCGTTCTGCTTGTAAAATTGCGTAGACTTCGTCTACCGCTTGTTCTAAATCGCTATTGATGATTACATAATCATATTCGGCGAAATGGCTTAGCTCATCGGCGGCTTTTGCCATGCGTTTTGCTACTTCTGCATCCGAATCCTGATTGCGTTTTTTGAGCCTCTGTTCCAACGCCCGATATGATGGGGGCAGGATAAATACCGATACTAAATCATCGCGGGCGGTGGCTTTTAATTGTTGTGTGCCTTGCCAATCAATATCAAATAGCACATTTTCCCCTGCTTCAATTTGTTGTTTTACCGAAGCCACTGGTGTGCCGTAATAATTGCCGAAAACTTTTGCGTGTTCTAAAAATTTCCCTTCATTGATCATAATTTGAAAATCTTCGGACGACACGAAATTGTAATCCTTGCCTTCGGTTTCACCCGGGCGGCGGCGGCGGCTGGTGGTGGATATGGATAGCGTCAGGCTGGCATCGCGTTCTAGCAAGGCGCGCGTGATAGACGACTTCCCCGCCCCCGAAGGCGAGGACAGCACAAACATAAACCCACGCCGCGTCACCGAGGCGGGTAGGGGTGCATCAATAGAAAAATCAATCATCATTGCCCCCTATTCTACACCATCGGTGTCTTGCTTCCAGCGTTTTATGTTGGCTTTATGTTCGTCATAAGTTTTGGCGAAACGATGCCCGCCTTTGCCATCGGCGACAAAATAGAAATAATCGCCTTGGGGGGGTGCTAGCACTGCCCGAAAACTCGCCTTGCCCGGATTGCTAATCGGTGTCGGCGGCAAACCTTTATATTGATAGGTGTTCCACGGGGAATCATAGCGCAAATCTGCCCGCGATAGTTTTTTCACCGCAACACCATCGCGCAGCAAAGCATAGCGCGTGGTCGGGTCAGATTGCAGACGCATCCCCGCCCTTAGCCGATTCAAAAATACTTGTGCGACCAAACCGCGCTCGCCGTCCAATGCGGTTTCCTTTTCCACTATTGATGCCAGAATAATGGCTTCGCGTAGATTTTTCAAAATATGCCCTTGGGGGCGCGTTGCCCATAATTCCGCTAGGGCGATTTGTTGCGCGTTTTGCATACGGCTTATCATATCAGCGCGCGGCGTATGGCGCAAAAACGCATAAGTTTCGGGCAATAAACTGCCTTCGGGCGGAATCGTGGCAATCGCCCCCGACAACCTTGCATCCTCCCGCAAAAGCCCGACAATTTCACGCGAGGTCAAACCTTCGGTAATGGTGATTTTGTGTTGAATCGCCTGTCCTTCGTGCAGAATATCCATCGCCTCCGCCAAATTGCCATCCGCAGAAAACCGATATTCCCCGGCTTTGGGGCGATAGGCTTTGCCCCGACGCCATGCTTCTAGGCGATAGACGATGGGGGAGTGCTTTAAGCCGATTTGATTGAGTTGTTTTGAAATAGCATAGCTACTAGCCCCGCGCGGAATTTCCAGCACGTGGTCGGCATCGGCGGTTGAGGCACGATAAATAACCGCGCCCATATAGACAAAGCCGAACGCACCTAAACACACCGCCAAAACAGAGGCGACTAGCAATATCTTTTTCCACCGCCACAACATAGGCGCGCACTAATCCAATTTACCGAAAATCAGCGAGGCATTCGTGCCACCAAAGCCGAACGAATTAGAAAGCACATTGCGCACCTTATGGCTTTGGGCTTCATGCGCCACTAAATTAATGCCTTGGGCTTCCTCGGATGGCGTATCAAGATTGCGCGTTGGCGGTAGGGTATCGTGCATCACTGCCAGGATGGAAAAAATCGCCTCAACCGCCCCCGACGCACCAAGTAGATGCCCGATGGAACTTTTGGTGGAAGACATATTGATTTTGGATTTATCACCGCCATAAAGTTTTGTCACCGCATTGAGCTCAATAATATCCCCCAAAGGCGTTGAAGTGCCGTGCGCGTTGATATAGTCAATCGCCTCAATATCCAGCCGCGCATCGCGCAGTGCCGCCGACATAGACCGATACCCGCCATCGCCATCTTCGGCAGGGGCGGTAATATGATACGCATCCCCCGACAGCCCATAGCCTTTGATTTCGGCATAGATTTTCGCCCCGCGCGCTTTGGCGTGTTCGTATTCTTCAAGCACCACCACCCCGGCACCTTCCCCCATAACAAAACCATCACGCCCGCTATCCCATGGGCGTGAGGCTTCGGCGGGCGCATCATTATAGCCGGTGGATAAAGCCCGCAACGCACAAAACCCGGCAATGCCAAGCCGACACACTGCCGCTTCCGCCCCGCCTGCAACCATAACATCGGCATCGCCATATTTAATCAGCCGCGCCGCATCGCCTATGGCATGCGCGCCGGTAGAACACGCAGTCACCACCGCATGATTCGGGCCTTTAAGCCCGTGGCGGATAGACACCTGCCCGGAGATTAAATTGATGAGTGCTGAGGGGATGAAAAACGGACTTAATCGCCGCGCCCCGCGTTCGGCTAGCAAGAGGCTACTATCATAAATCGTCTCTAACCCGCCAATGCCTGAACCGATGAGAACACCACTGCGCGCGGCTTTGTCATCACTATCGGCGACAAAGCCCGAATCGGCAATGGCTTGGTCGGCGGCGATGATGCCATAGACGATAAAGCGGTCTAATTTGCGTTGCTCTTTGGGTTCAAGGAGCGAATCAAGGTCAATATTTTCGCTCGGCACCCGCCCGGCGACTTTGCACGTTAAATCTTCGGTGTCAAAGTCATCAATGGCGCGGATGCCGCTTTGCCCGGCGACCAGCGCATCCCAGACCGCATCAGCCCCTAAACCCAAGGGGTTGATGGTGCCGATGCCAGTTACAACTACACGCTTCATGGGACGACAACCTGTAAAAGCGACGTTACGAAGTGCTATCTACAAAATCAACCGCATCCTTGATGGTTTGAATTTTTTCCGCCGCCGTGTCGGGGATTTCAATGCTGAATTCCTCCTCAAAGGCAAGCACAAGTTCAACCGTGTCAAGGCTGTCCGCCCCTAGATCGTCAACGAAATTTGCTGTTTCCGTGACCTTATCGTCATCCACCCCTAGATGGTCCACAACGATGGATTTAATACGTTCAAAAGTGTCGCTCATAAAAGTCTCCCAAAGTTAAATCTGCCCTAATGTTTAAGGGCATGCTGATGAAATGATATTTTTTGTTATCACATCTAAATGCCGATTGCTAGACCAATTTACCGCCCCCCAAAAAATTATTTAGATCATCGCCATTCCGCCATTAACATGCAGGCTCGCCCCAGTCATATAACCCGCCTCCGCGCTCGCCAGAAACACGGCGGCGGCGGCGATATCTTGGGGTTTGCCCATGCTTGCCATCGGCACACGTTCTAGGGCTTTGGCTACTTGCGCTTCATTAAGCCCATCGGTCATCGGTGTTTCAATAAAGCCCGGGGCGATGAGATTCGCCGTCACCCCCCTTGATGCGACTTCAAGGGCGAGGGATTTGGTAAAGCCCTGCAACGCCGCTTTGGACGCCGCATAATTGGTTTGCCCGGCATTGCCTGTATAGCCGACCACGGAAGAAATCTGAATAATCCGCCCCCAACGTGCTTTCATCATGCCGCGCAGAGCCGCTTTGCTGAGGCGCATCACCGCACTCAAATTGACTTCAAGCACTTGTTGCCAATCCTCCGCGCTCATCCGCACCAATAGCCCATCGCGGGTCAGCCCGGCATTATTCACCAAAATATCAACCCCGCCCAATCTAGCTTCCGCCTCGGCAATGAGCGCGCCCGCCGCATCAATTTCGGCTAAATCCATGGGGATAATTTCAACCCGCGCATCGCCCTTTAAGGTGAGCGATGATGCGGTTTTGTTGAGCGCATCTTCACGCCGTCCGTTCAGCACTAGATTAGCACCCTGCCCCGCCATAGCCAGCGCGATAGCCCCGCCAATCCCCCCACTCGCCCCGGTGATGAGCGCGGTTTTGCCTGTTAAATCAAACATAGATTTTTCCCCCTTTATGAAAATAATACCGCCGCGGCTTCTAAATCCTCGGCGCTGTCAATGTTGAACGCTTCCGCATCGGGGAGCGTCCGTTTCACCAAACCTGTCAGCACCTTACCCGTGCCAAGTTCAACAAACCGCCCGACCCCGTGTTCTGCCATATTCAACAAAGTCTCACGCCAACGCACGCGGGCGGTAATCTGTTCCACCAGCAATTCCCGCAAGCGCGATGGCGCATTTTCGGGCGCGGCACTAACATTGGTGAAAATCGGTAAAATCGGCGCATGAAATTCCGTCTCGGCAAGTTTCGCTTGCATTGCTTCCGCCGCCGGTGCCATGAGTTGACAATGGAACGGCGCGCTCACCGGCAATAGCACCGCACGGCGCACCCCAGCCGCCTTCGCCGCCGCAATCGCCGCATCCACCGCCCCTGCATCACCGCTAATAACCACCTGCCCGACGCTATTATCATTGGCGATTTCAACCAGTCCATCAATGCCCCCTAGCATCGATTCCACCGCATCAATTTCCACCCCCAGCAACGCCGCCATCGCCCCTGTTCCCACGGGCATCGCGTTCTGCATTGCCTCCCCACGATGCCGCAACAGACGTGCCGCTACCTCCGCATCAAATACCCCCGCCGCTGCCAGTGCCGTATATTCCCCCAAAGAATGCCCCGCCACATAATCCGCCATGGCGTTGATAGGTTTTCCTGTGGTAGATTCTAACGCCCGCACCGCCCCTAGTGCCGTTGCCAGCAAAGCCGGCTGTGCGTTGCGGGTGAGGGTCAATTCTTCCCCCGGACCCGCCAACATCAACGGCAATAAATCGCCCCCCAGCGCGCCATCCAGTGCGCCATCCACCGCCTCCATTACCGCCCGCGCCGATGCGCTCGCCTCCATCAGCGACGCCCCCATGCCTACGCATTGCGACCCTTGACCCGGAAAAAGAAAAGCAGTTTTTGTCATTGAATTACTACACCCGCATATTACTACACCCAATGGAAGCAACAGAAATGGCGACCCGTACGGGATTCGAACCCGTGTTGTCGGCGTGAAAGGCCGATGTCCTAGGCCTCTAGACGAACGGGTCGTAATAAAGGCATCCGCCATCACTAAACAAAACCCCACGCCAAATCAAGCAATTTTATCTATCAACCCATACGAATATCGCGGATGATGATTTGCGGCTTGCTCTCACCGCGAAAACGATTGCGGTTAATAGTGCCAATAATGTCGCCCCGCGCGCCATCGCGCATAACCGCCAAAGCCCCGCCCACAGCCGTTCCTGCCACGCCAAACGCCACCGCATCCACTTGTGCCAAGCCATCATCAAGGCGCATGCCTATATGTTCTTCCGCCTTACCCATCGTGCGATAATTGCGCAAAGCCACATCACCGAACAAAAATAAAGGTGTCGGCATGCCAACGCCATAAGGCCCGGTGCGGTCAAGCCAATCCAGCAGATTTGCACCAATATGCGTCAAGGGCATTTCGGCATCAATATGATAGTCTTTAATCGCCGCATCATCACCCAATTCTTTATCAGCGCGCGCATTTAAGAACGCACGGAAATCATCAAATTTTTCCATATCAAGGCTAAATCCCGCCGCCGCATCATGCCCGCCCCCTGCCAGCAATAACCCCGCCTGCCGTGCCGCGATAATCGCAGAACCTAGCCGAAAGCCCTTAACCGCCCGCGCTGAACCTTTGCCGATGCGTCCATCTGCACTAACACTAATCACGCAAGCGGTTTTGTTGAGCGCATCTTTCACCCGCCCTGCCGAAATACCAATCACCCCCTCATGACACCCGGCATCAGCAAGGCACAACACTTTATCATCCGCCATTGTCTCGGCGTGTTTCATAGCAATCTCGGTGGTTTCGCTTTCAATGTTGCGGCGTTCTGCGTTCAGCACATCCAGTTGCGTGGCGCATTCCTCTGCCGTTTTAGCATCACTTGCCGTCAATAACTGCACCCCCAAAACCGAATCACCCAAACGCCCGCCAGCATTGATGCGGGGACCCAAAACAAAACCGAGCGCGTAACTATCAGGCGGGGCATTGAGGCGGGCTAAATCCGCTAGTGCCGCCAAGCCTAGACGTTGCCGCCGTGCCATCACCTTCAACCCCGAACGCACGAAAGCACGATTCAATCCTTTCAAAGGCATAATATCGGCAACGGTGGCCAGGGCGACAAGATCCAATTCGCGCATCAAATCGGGTTCCATGCGTGTATCGTTGAAATAGCCGCGCTCGCGCAATTCGCGCACCAGACCAACCGCTACCAAAAACACCACCCCCGCCGCCGCTAGATATTCCACCCCGCTTTCATCATCTAAACGTTGGGGATTGACCACGGCAAAGGCGGGGGGTAAATCGGTGCCGGGGATGTGGTGTTCTATGATGATGGTCTCAACCCCGGCTTTAATCGTGGCGGCGATAGGGGCGTGGGCGGTGATGCCACAATCCACCGTCAAAATTAAACGACACCCCGATTCCACCAGCCCCAGCAACGCCGCCTCATTCGGACCATAGCCCTCGGTGAAACGATGCGGGATATGCACCGACACCTCTAACCCCAAGCCCCCCAACACATCATGCAGAATCGCCGCCGATGCCGCACCATCTACATCATAATCGCCGAAAATACCGATTTTCTCGCCAGATTCCACCGCATCCGCCAGCCGCCCCACCGCCTTATCCATATCCGCCAGTGTTAGCGGGTCAGGCATCAAATCACGCAAGCGCGGGGTCAGCCATGCCTCAATGCCGTCCTTAGTAATGCCCCGCCCCGCCAGCATCTCAGCAAGAGGGCGCGGCATATTGGTGGCTTCAACCAAGCCTTCAACGATATGCGGCGGGCTTGGCACGACATGCCAGCGCGCGTGGCTCACGGAATAGGATGCTTCATGCGCCATGCCCTATGCGCCATGATAGATGGGGAAGATGACAGGTTCTGCCAATACCGCTTCAAGTTCTGCCATTTCTGCGGTGGCGGCGGCGACTGCCTTCGGTTTCACCTCATGCGTGGTGAGAATCACCGGCACCGCCCCATTGACGCCATCCTCTGCGCGCGAGGGTTGGTTGATGCTTTCCACCGAAATATCATGCCCGCGCAGAATCGCTGTAATGTCCGCCAAAACCCCCGGGCGGTCATAGACTTTGAGGCGGATGAAATGCTTTTCCATGCGCCCGGGCGGGTGCGCGGGCGTGGGCGCGGATAAATTCGTGGTTTTGCTGTTGCCCTGTTTGAGGCTTTTCGCTGGCACACCAAAAAGCGGCGAGTGACGCCCCATGGCTAAATCCACCACATCCGCCAGCACCGCCGAAGCCGTAGCCCCAGCCCCAGCACCGGGCCCCACCACCGTCACCGCACCAATAGGCGCACCAGCAAAACTAACCGCATTGAGCGCACCATCAATTTTAGCCAGCCCGCTTTCAAGGGGCAATAAAATCGGGCGGATTTCGGCACTAATCGCGCCAGAATCGCCGCGCTCCACCTCACCGAGCAGGCGGATTGTGCAGCCTAAATCGCGCGCGTTTTCCATATCCATGCGCGTAATATCACGAATCCCCCGCACCGCCACCGCATCCAACGCCGGCGCAGTGCCAAACCCCATCGCCGCCAGAATCGCCAATTTATGCGCGGCGTCAATGCCGTCAATATCAAAACTAGGGTCGGCTTCGGCATAGCCGAGCTTTTGCGCCTCCGCCAGCACATCAGCGAATTCGCGGTGTTCGTGTTGCATCACCGACAGGATATAATTACAAGTGCCGTTCAAAATGCCAGTGATGCGGGTGATTTGGTTGCCAGCGAGCGATTCTTTGAGCATTTTAATAACAGGAATCCCCCCCGCCACCGATGCTTCCGCCGCCAAAGTCAAACCTGCCTCCTCCGCCATTTGCGCGAGTGCATGTCCGTGATGCGCCAGCAATGCCTTATTCGCCGTAATCACATGGCGCCCATTTTTGAGCGCACCCAAGACCAAATCATAAGCAACCCCCGCCTCACCGCCGATGAGTTCAAGCACAACATCCACATCCTCCCGCGAAGCGAGCGCAAGCGCATCGGCACAAAAATCCACCCCCGCCATAGAAAACCCCCGCGCCTTTTCAGCATCGCGCGCCGACACCGCCACAATCCGCACCGCACGCCCAGATTGGTGCGTGAAATGATCCGCATTTTCAATAAGCT
Source organism: uncultured Alphaproteobacteria bacterium (assembly GCA_958431225.1). Lineage (GTDB taxonomy): Bacteria > Pseudomonadota > Alphaproteobacteria > Puniceispirillales > UBA1172 > UBA12202. Next base: position 187,694 of record OY288107.1, read on the forward strand.
GCCGCGCCACCTCCGCCCCAACCGTGCCAAGCCCAGCGATAGCAACATTCAAAACTTTGCTCATGATGATGTCTTCCGATCGCGCGGGTGGTTGATGCCGTCAGCGATAGCAACATCATTATAATCGTGCATATCAATATGGTCAAAGCAAGTGATATTCACCCCAAATTCATCAGGATCACTACGCCGCCGATGATGCGTATAATTGCCACAAATCCCACAAAAATAATGCTCAGCAGTGCGCGTATTAAACTGATAAAGCCGCAAAACCTCGGCACCCTTAACAACAGAAATCCGATCCGCCCGCACCCCAGCAGTAGGCACCCAACGCCGCCGACAAAAAGAACAATCACAACGCCGAGCCGAAGCAAAATCCGTATCAGCAGGAACAGCAATAGCCACAGCCCCACAATGACAAGACCCGATTAATGGTTTATCCGTGTTCATGGGGCGCATTGTGCATTTTTTGTGGGGGGTTGGCAAGGGGGGTTATTCATGTACGACTGGCATCTTTTGTGCCATTTGCTCCGCTTCATTTCGCTGTTTCCTCAAAATTTCCCCGAAAGGGTGCGTGCCACCCTGTATATTGAGGGGCGGGGAAAATGCCGTGACAACCTCTCGCTTAATCTCCCAAGGGGTTGAATGTTCATACCAACAAACAAAAGCGTTTTTGTCCATCCAATCGTTCAACCAATCCTCTCCCTTGCGGGTAAATGTCATTATATTGCCGACTTTTCGCAAAGGATAGCCACTTGCCTCAGTAAGCAAAACACCAAGGCTTTTTCGAAGCGTGGACGTTTTTGCAGTGCCTTTACAATGATTAGTAAGAATTCGCTTTTTTAGGTTTGCTTTGCTTCCATCTCTATTGGGCGAGATGCCAACATAGAGAAGGGGTAGCCCATCTTTTCTAAAGCATCCATCTGTTGGGGTGCCACTTGGGATTTCTTTGAAAAACCAAAAATTAAACCCGCCTTTTGGTGGCACTAGCGAACGGTTGGCTACAACCTCAGCGCGCGAATAAAGGTCAGACAACCCTGCGAGGATTTTCTTTTCCATTTCATCACTCATCTTCCATCGCTCCACAATAAAAAGACTCAATGGCTTCCCGCCACTCATACCCCGCATCATGCCTTTTTTGGCACAGGCTGGCAAGGGGGTGCTGTTATGATATAATGGATGACATGACAAAGATGCCCGCTATTAAAAAAATAGAGCGTAGCGATTCTGACTATCCGCCGCACCTGCGCGCTGTGTTAGGGGACAAAGCCCCTAGGCTTTATTTGCAGGGAAATATTGACCTCTTGGCACTGGATTCCATCGGTTTCTGTGGGTCTAGGAATTCTAGTGATACGGGAATCAATATCGTCAAGGATTGTGCCGAGCAGGCGGTCAAACGTGGTTTGGTTGTGGTTTCGGGCAATGCTGCGGGGGTTGATATTGCGGCGCATTATCATGCGTTGAACGCTGGCGGTAGCACCATCCTCGTTCTGCCCGAAGGCATCAGTCATTTGCGACCAAGGCGTGATTTGGCGTCGGTTTGGGATTGGGAGCGTGTGCTTGTGGTGAGCCAATTTGAACCTGACCATATATGGAAAGGCTATCGTGCGATGGCGCGCAATAAAGTGATTATCGGCTTGAGCAAGGCTATTATCGCCATTGAAGCTGGGGAAAAGGGCGGGACTATGGATGCTGGTGAGAAAACACTGAAACTGGGCATCCCTCTCTATGTGGCTGAGTATGATGATATGCCCGATGATGCCCTTGGCAGTAAAAAACTCCTTCAAATGGGAGGCAAGTCGCTGAAGCGTAGTCAGTCAGAGGGGCGCGTCAATATGGAGGGCATCTTTGCAGATATAGCCAAAGAACGCACCCCATCAGCGCAACAAATGAAGTTGGCTCTATAACCACCCCGCCTTCCAAAAATAATGCAACGCTTGCGGCATTTTACGCAAATGATATAACCACAACACAATAAACAACCTTATCGTGGAGTATCATCATGCGCATGGACAAATCACTTGAATGGGGTGGGGCGATTTTGAGTATTGCTTATGCACTCTTAATTTCAACGAATACCGGATATGAGGTTCTTTCGTTTATTTGTTTTCTTTTTGCGGCATTATTGCTCTTTACGCTCGCGGTTCGTAAGAGGATGTGGGGTTGGACAACTATGCAGGCTTTTTACATAGGGACGGGCGCATATGGGATTTATGCTTGGAGTGTGTAAAAATTCGTTGCCAATGTCTCGCCAATCATAATCGCCGGTGCGTTTGGTGTGTCATACATAACGCCTCATGGCGCTATGGTTGAAGTGGGGTTATTTCTTTCAGCTGATGCTCTATGAAAGCCTTGCGTACTGCGGGGTAGCCATCACTGGCGTTTGAAGTGATTCGCGTGGCATCGGGCTCGATTATCTGAAGTCGAGTCCTAATCTGGGCACCTTTTTCGAAATTTTTTCGGTTTGCGGGGGCAGTTATGCGGATGAAAAAGAGGTGGCAAATAGTGATGGTGAAGTAGAAAAATTTGAGGGGGAAAAGTCGCGGTGCGAGAATCAAAAAGAGGCGGCGATATGTTTGCATGAGCCGTCAAAAAAATATGGCGGCGATGTGCTTGCACGAGTGGAGCAAAAATAACAGCGATGCGTTGGTGCGAGGATTGGCTGGAACGAACACAAAAAAACCGCCTGAGCCGATGATGACTCAGGCGGTTATCATAGTGCGCTATTAGGCTTGCTGTCCTAAGCGCTTTACCTTGATGTTTTTCTTGGTCGCTTTATCCACCAAATTATCGGTAATGCCGCCACCGGGTGTTGCTATTAGACCGACTAGATTCAGTTTCAGCGCCGGCATCGCAGCTGGGGCAGATTCCGCAGGGATTTTAGGAAGCACGTCATCTGCCGCCGGGGTCGTTGCGGAAGTCGTTGCCGGCAGACGTCCGCCAGAGTTGGTTGTAGTAATGACTGGTTCTGCTCTGTCTTGGACCGAGGTTTTCTTTGTGGATTTTTTTACCGTGCACGCAGGAAAGGGCGCAGTTTTTGGGTTTTCTGGCTTTTTGTTTGATTTGTTTTTTGGATTTTTTTCGTGAATTTTACCGACCCCGCCATAAAAAGCCCTAGGAAGCCCCTGAGTGCCGTTTAATGCTTTTGCGGTGTCTGGGTAGGTCAAAAAGCCGTCCGGCGCGCCGGTGGTGCGCTTTTGGCGCGTTATCGGCAGGATGACGGCGGGCGGACGGCAGTCGGACGGCTGGCGCGATGCTAGGATGGGGGCAATAATGGAAATATTGGGCGCAAAACGGGGCAGGAAAGCCACAAACGCCTACAGAACGGCTATACGCATTATTGGCGCATGAGTAACGGCTATGGTTAAAGTGGGGGCATCCCGGTGGAGGGAATGCCGCCACAGATGTCCGTAAAGGCTGCTGGGCTTGCGAGATGCGCTCTGGTAGTCTGCTACCGCCCTCCCCTCCAACAATGCCGCGATCTGCTTGCCGATGCGTTCGGCGGCGGCTTCGGCGTCGGTGCTACTTGCGTGGGTGTAGCGCATGGTCATCTCAATTTTGCGGTGACCGAGCAGTTTTGAGACAACCGGAATCCCGATGCCCTGCCGCACCGCCTGCGTTGCAAAACTATGGCATTGAGGTGGGCGGATGTTGCGGCTTGAGGGGGGCGTAAAATATGGTTGCGGGTATTGACAGAATATGGTATTCTCTGCATATTGTGTAGTAGAAATACGGTTAAATCTAGGGAAAGGAGATGAGATATGGCTGTTAGTAAGAAAAAAAACCCTGTGCCTTCTGAATCAATTTTTGTTTCGCAGGGTTCCAAACGGCACCATGACAGAACGCTTCATGGAAGAGATGTTCGTGTTGGAATGGAGTCTTTTGCCGGACGGCGTCAAGATACCATTCCTACCCCCCTTCCTAAAAAGGCTGACGTTTATCTTCGGATTGAACGAAAAAACGCTGAGTTACGCGCGACATATTTGCGCACCAATGAACTCTATACGGCTGAGGATATTTGGGAGCAAGCCGCAAAAAAGCCAACCAACCCGAGCGAACCAAGCGCCAAGTGGAAACGCGAGGGGCGGGTTTTTGGGGTTCTAGATGGTGAAAAATATCTGTTCCCGGCTTTTCAGTTTGCCGATGGGCAGCCCTTGCCAATCATCAAAAAAATCTTGAAAGTGTTGCCCGAAGACATGAGTCCATGGCAGACTGCTTTTTGGTTCGAAGCGGAAAATGGCTGGTTGGGCGGAGAAATCCCACAAGAATACCTAGAAAACGAAAGCGAGCTTATCTACGCCGCCGAACAATTAGCCAAGCCAGTGATTGGCTAATATGACTATAAAAAAGCCACCATCGCCGCTCACGGATGCAACATATGAGCCATTCCGAAAGGGTAGAATTCTGCATCGGATTCATCATATAGATTATGGCTTTGCCGAGTTTAATCCGGGCAAAGGTCGGTGCACACGTTTTGCCCCCTTTTATGATGTATCAGGAAATTCGATTCCATCACTTTACGCGACTTCAAGCTTGCCGGCGGCTATCCATGAGACGATTTTTCATGATATTATTGCTAATGCTAAAAGGAAAAGAATTCTCAGGCAGAACATTCTGGACCACATTCACGCAAAACTTCGGGTTAAGCGCACACTTAATCTTGTAGGGTTGAGAAATCCTTCACTCAGTAAATGGGGCATTAAGCAGACTGACCTTATTGGCTCCAGCTCGAAACTATACCACGAGACTGCACTTTGGGCGGCGGCAATTTATAATAATTTTCCGCAAGCAGACGGATTGATTTGGACATCCCGGCAGTGCGACCCAGATGATGCTATTTTGTTTTTTGGCGGGCGCGTTAAAGCGACTGATTTTGAACTGATTTCATCACGCAGTGGGGATGATGAATCCTTTTTAGATGATGTTGAGCGCGAAGGCGCAATTCGCGGCATCGCTATTATTGATAGTCTCATATAAAGCCTAGGCTGGTCTAAAATAGGGCGTGAGTTCCCAACCCAATCCACCCAAAAAATCCTCCAAAGCCAAGCCCTACCTCCGGCATCGGTTTCTTTTTCGGTCTCAGGGTTAAGTTCGGTGAATCCCATCTCTCCCCTCCAAAAATGCCGCGATCTGCTTGCCGATGCGTTCGGCGGCGGCTTCGGCGTCGGTGTTGCTTGCGTGGGTGTAGCGCATGGTCATCTCAATTTTGCGGTGACCGAGCAGTTTTGAGACAACCGGAATCCCGATGCCCTGCCGTACCGCCTGCGTTGCGAAACTATGGCGCAGATCGTGGAGCCTCACATCGCGCATATTGAGTTTACTGCGGAGTATGACCCAGAATTCAAGAAGTAGCACATACCAGCTCTGTGCCGCCTTGCCTCCCGAATGGGGAAACACGTAAAGGCTGTCACTGGGCCTACGTTCGCGCAGGCTTTTCAAAAGTTCAATGGCGTCTTCGCTGAGCCAGACCGTCCTTGCCCCGGTTTTGCTGTCCTCAAGGTGGAACCTATCCTCGCCAACCTCACTCCAGCGCAAGCCGACAATTTCTCCCGCACGGCATCCCGTAAGCAGAAGCAGTTTTATGGCATCGGCATAATACCGCCTTTTTTCCGCAGAATACCGTCCGCCTTCTGCAGAATACCACCTGTTGCTTGCAGTATGCCACTTGTTTTCTACATAATATAGTTTGTTTTCTGCAATAATATTGAGAGTCTTGACTAGCAGGGCGCGCTCCTCGTCGCTCAAAAATCTGTTCATCTTCCGCTTGGGATTTCTCACAATGTTATAAGTGTGGTTCGTCTTTATCAGCCCCGCCTTAAGTGCATGATTTAGAATTCCTACCAGCACTTCAAGGGTGCGGTTTGCCCCGCCCGGATAGTCGCGGCTATAACTATTGAACCATTTCAGCACCACGGATTTGGTAATTTCGTCCAGCCGCAATCTCCCGAATGCGGGAAGTAATTGTTTGTCCAGTGCAAGCCGGTTACGGGCATGGCTACTGGGCTTGATAAATTTCTCCCGCTGGGGCAACCATACATTATTGGCATAATCGGCGAATAGAGGTTTCTCTGCCTTTGCTCGCGCCTTGCCCACCTTGATTTCTTCATTGAGCCGCATAGCGATGCTTCGTGCGTTGTCAATAGAAATCAGTTGCGGGTCGCCAATCGTTGTGCGCTTTTGCTTGTGCGTATTATAATCTTTATAGATGTGCATATACCGCTTGGTGTCGTTGGCGCGGACGCGCAGGGCAAAATGTGGGGTTGTTTCATCCCACACCAAGATGTCCTTTTTTGCGGGTTTCATGTCGCGGACGCGGGCACGGGTTAGTTTGATTTTCATTTCGTTCTCCTCGTTCTTTTTGTCATTGATTGCGCCACCTTATTGACCGCACTATGCATGGTGGCATCATCAAGGTGGGCGTAACGCAAGGTGGTTTCGGCATCAACATGACCGAGCAGCATCCCGATGACGCGCAAATTCTCGCCACTGCGGAGCGCTATGCTGGCATAGTTGTGGCGCAAATCATGTAAACGCACATCACTGATTCCAACTTCGGCTCGGATCCTGTACCAGAAAGTGTAAAATATTCCCGCGCTCGGTTGCTTGTTATTTAACGCGAACACCCATTGAGACTTGTTACATTTTGAGAGTTCGGCCAGCAGCTTCCGTGCTGGAGTTGAAAGAAACACGGTCTTAGGACCGGTTTTGCTGTCGGGCAGATAAAGATTACTATCTATGTAATAGTCCCATTTGAGACTAAGTAACTCGCCCTTGCGGCACCCGGTGAGAGTCATCAGTCGAATAAATACCGTCTGCATCGGGTAAGCGCGGGCTTCCCTTTTCAGCACTGCGCCTAACCGCGCCATTTCGTCATTGGTGAGAAATCGCTCTTTGGGCTTGGTCCTGTAACGTCGGATGCCCCGAGCCGGATTGCTCCCCTCCTCAATATAGCCAAGGTCTTCGGCAGTCCGCATGATGCCAGACAGAACAGGCAAGCAGCGATTAGCCAAGCCCGGCGTTTTGGCAAGCCCCAAAAACCAGTCTTCAACATCGCTACGGGTGATGCTCCCAATGGCTTTCCCTTTGAAATAGGGCTGTATTTTCTGCGTAAAGTTAATGCGGCAGGTACGCATGGTGATGGGCTTCCAGAGCCGCCCGCGATAATAAAACGAAACTTCTGCCACGACCTCAAACGGCGTGTTAGAATCGTGCTTGGTGTTGCCAAAAGCAGCAAGCCGCGCTTCAACAAGAGAACGGGCTTCGCACAAAGGCATCTTGCCCGCATCACCGATTGTTTCAAAAAAATCCTCGCCGTTGCAGTAGGATTGCACACGATAGGATTTTCTACCCGAAGGCCACACAATAAGATAGAAACCAGTGAGGTCGCGGTCATGGATTTTATAAGACTTCTTGCGAGGTTTAGCACTCGCAACGAGAGTAGGCGTAATAAGTCGAATCGGCATCTCTCTCTCCTTTATCTGAGATTGTTCGCCGATTCACTTTCAAAACTCTCCTCTCAATATTTTTGCAATTTTGGCTCTATTCTGACGATAGCTTACCTCATCGCTGAAAACAGCGAGGTCGTTTTAGGCGGTGGAATGGGGGGCAATAATGCCGCCCCCCCCAGCAAAGAGGAAAAGCCTAATGTTTGGGGGGTGCGGAACATTAGATGTAGTTCTCAAAAAATGGTTGACATTTAGATGTCACAGTCGCCCCATATTTGGGCGTGTTCTCTACCTGCGCGCTATGACGCTCCTTGATTATCAAAGGTGCAGTCGCCCTTTATTTGGGCGTGTTCTCTACCTAGAAGCCTTGAACGCTTTGAAGAGCTTGCGGTGCAGTCGCCCCGTATTTGGGCGTGTTCTCTACCGCGAGCCAAGAGCGATATTTACCGAGATTTGGTGCAGTCGCCCCGTATTTGGGCGTGTTCTCTACCACATTGAATCATTGACGCGAGAGCAACAAGGGTGCAGTCGCCCCGTATTTGGGCGTGTTCTCTACCCGCCCGATGCCGATTCCACTAATAACCGCTGGTGCAGTCGCCCCGTATTTGGGCGTGTTCTCTACCTGTAAGATTAGAAGGTGTAGCGAACCAATTGGTGCAGTCGCCCCGTATTTGGGCGTGTTCTCTACCTTGATAATTGGGATATTGTGCAGGACACGCGGTGCAGTCGCCCCATATTTGGGCGTGTTCTCTACCTATGCCAGATTCTACCCCAGAGCAGATACGGGTGCAGTCGCCCCGTATTTGGGCGTGTTCTCTGCCTCAGGATTTGGTCGTCCGCCAACTTTCCCCGGTACAGTCGCCCCGTATTTGGGCGTGTTCTCTACCTATGTTGATCCACGGAACGAGATGTTGGCGGGTACAGTCGCCCCGTATTTGGGCGTGTTCTCTACCTTGAGCTGATCCAAGACACGAGCTTCTATTGGTGCAGTCGCCCCGTATTTGGGCGTGTTCTCTGCCACCCTGCCCTAAACGGATTGATAACGCAACACTTCCCTAGATTTTTCTGTGCATATTTAGCGTTTTTTGCCTCCTCTTTTTCTGTTTGTTGTATTTTGCTCCGCTATTGGCTGGCAATGCTTTGCCGTTGAATAACCTTGCTACCATTTTTACAAATTGCTCGCCCTGCAACGCTTCATCACCGCCTTCTCCGCCTAGGTGCTTGATGGTTTTGCTTTGGATTGTTGCCTCACCGAGTTTGCCCGCATCATCCATCTTCCAATTCAAAATCAACCCTTCACGGGCGAGCCAATCTATTATGGATTTCGCCACGGCATTTTTCAGTTTGCGGTCATACGCCATCATCCCGCGCGCATGGTTTATTTCCTCTGTCAAATTGAGCTCGTTTGATTTCTGCAACATATTAAAATGGGCAAAATTATTGCGCCAATCCCGCGCCTGAACGCCTTTCTTTGACTGAAATTCTTTCCATTTTTCTTGCGCCTCGGGCTTTAGTTTCTTAAACGCATCAACAATCCGCCCGTCATTGAGCCGGTTGTTTCCTTCATCCTCAAACACTTCACATGGAGCTTTATTTTCGTGATAAAGTTGCGCCAAAGTGCGGAAATACAAATCGCGCTCCCATAGCCCGGCATAATCCACCAAACGCCCCAATACCGCCATCAATAGATAGTGCAGGCGTAGATGATTGGTGAATGTTACCTGCGCCGCTAATTGGCGATATGCCACGATTTTTTGGTTGCAATCTTTATAGGCTTGCGCGTCTTTTTCCGAGATGGGCTTCCCTTTCTTGCGGCTCAGTTTGGCGTGTAGTTCCTCGCGGGTTTGTTGGCTATCTTTGATTTTGTCTTTTTGCCCTGACCACGCCTCCACCTCTTTGCTAGATATTTTTTGCTTCTTGAACACTTCCTCAAGTATTGGAAAGCCGCCAAAGCGTAACAATTCGCGCAAGCCCCGGATGGGTAGGTGACTGTCCTTGGCTTGGGCGGGGTCGGTGGAGGCGGGAAAGACCTTATCAAAATCGGCGGGGTTTTCGAATAGTTCTTTTAATTCATCCTGCCTCGGCAAAGCCGCCCCGCCACCAGTATGCACCGCGTCATGCATCACGATATAGAGGTCAAATACTTCCTCAAGTGCTTCGGCAAAATCAATGCCAGTTTTATGGTCTGTCTTGCCGCGTACGATGACCCATTTGCGTAATTGGTGCCGTAACGCGCTCGCCGCATTTATCGGCAAAAGATACAGCAATATGTAAAGCGCGCTTTGCCACGAGGCAAATGACGTTTTGATCTCAACAGATTCGTGCAGTTCCTTGAGCCTCTCGGCACTCGCCGCCGGGTCGGGTGCGTCGGGTAATTGTTTTTCCAAAAGCCATGTTAGGTTTTCATCGTTCAGCCATTGTTTGAAAGCCCGCGCGATGACTTCACAGCGCAAATTATCGATGAAACGCGCCTGCCTCTGTGCCGCCTCGGCGTCAGGTTCGTAGCCCTTCTGCACACGCATTTCTGATGCCATCTCAGCCGTTAGGCGATCAAGAAAATCTGCTAAATCGTCAAATTGCGAAGCGCCAAGCACCTTTTGCACCCTTGACAACTCATCGGGTTTGTTAATTTTTTGGGTCGCTTCATTGGCGCGTTCGATGCTCGTTTTAATATAGGCTTTCAGCTCCTTGCGCTTCAGCTTTTTCAAAGCCATGCGGAACGGAGAATCGTACAGTGACTTCAACACAATATACTGACAGCGCAGGTTTTTATGTTCTTCAAAATTGGTGCGATTCAATTTTTGCGCGAATTCTAGCTCCCCTACATTGATGCCGCGTTCAATCATACGCTTAAAGCGCGGAAGGGGTAGTAACTGCGCCCCCTTATTGGCTTGGGTTAGATGGGTGAAAATGGCTTCAATCTGTGGGGCGGTCGCGTAGTTGCAAAGCTGCGCCGCCGCCAATTCAGCCGCGATATGCTGGATGCGCTTTTGTTGGTGGTCTTGCGTGATTTGGTTGAATTTTGCCTGTAGGTTTTTGGCAGTGCCGAGATTTTCCAGGCCTTTTTTGACCGTTGCCATATCTTTAAAATGAAATATGCTGTCACGAATGGTGGCGGTTTTTTCCAGCATAAATTGAAACAACGCTTTATTTTCATCTGCGTCCCCGAGCAATTTTGTGCTGACCTCATTGCCATAGAGGATTTTTATTTGGCTCTGGAATCGCGTATCATTAAATCGTGCAAGCGCAGTGTCGCGACTATAAAGAATATCCCTATCTACTAAATCTGGCGGTGATATATCACGCAAACTCCGCGCCATTAACGCTAAGCCGCCGCGCCAAACCCTAACAAATGCTTCGGCTTGCTTGATGTAAATTTGTTTTTCCGTGTGCCAGAAATCGCTTACCTCAATTCCTTTTTGTATAGTTTCCCATTCATCCTTAGCCATCGCAAAAGAACGCGCCCCTTTTTTATCAAGCAAATGGTAGTGAATGACCTTACCCAAACGAATGTCATGGTTGCATGAGCGATTTGTTGCGATGGTATCAATCTCGCCACACATCGCATCCCAATCTCGTGGAATGATTGTTTTAAGCGTATGACCCTTCTTACGGCAACGTTTCAACCGCCGCCGATACACGCTCTTGACCGCCTCATGCAGAGCGAATAATTGCGGTTGCGCCGTTCTAGCATCGTCTATGGACGCACCCGCACCAAAAAGCCGTCCAAAATGCGCGCGCAGTTTTTCCGCCGATATATGCAAGGCTTGGCGCGGAGAAACATTGCCTTTATCTGGCTTGCAAATGGAGCGATGAATTTCAGCAATGGGATCAATCCCGCCGACGCAATAATCAGCTTGTTTTGAAATCGTATCGGGATTTTGCTTTAATTTCAGCACATTTTTGGCGATGGATTCGGCGCGGGATACAATCAGCCCCGTGCGTTTTTGCGCTCCGTTGAGGCGGAGTTGATTTTCATGCAAATGCGCCTTTACTTTAGCCGCCACCTCCGCAGGATTGACTTGCGCCGGGTCAATATCGCCACAGAAATTTTCATACCACCGCGTCTTTCGCACATCGCGCTCATCGCGCTTATCGCGCTTATCGCCCTTTGGATAAGGATGCACCTTGCGCAACCAAAGCTTCTTCATTTCCGCATGGTCAGCAGTATCAATAAACCCCCGCAGTTCGTCCCAAAACGCCCCACCAAGACGCTCCCTAAAATTCCTCTGCGCCTCTGTCGGTTTATCTGTGCCACGTGGCTTAGCGGCAATTTTATCAAGTGCCGACGCCCACTGAGCCACCAACAATTCCGGAGTTTTTTGGGCGAATTGAACAATATCCGTTTTGTCCTTCCCATCACCCGCTTTTTCAATAAGTTGTCGTAGCTCACGATCGGCTCGCGTCTGACCATAACGCCTCGTAATACGCATAATAATTGCCCTCCCGTAGTTGTATGGAGGATAAATGGTTATTCATGAGCATGAATGCAAGTTTTGTTGTGGTTTTTTCTGTTTTTGATGGCGGGTGTCAGTATCAGATACCATATTATCGCCAGTCCAAATCATTGCGTTCATTTCTAGCTTTATTTTCTTCAACCTGCGCACGATAGCGAAGTGCCATATGTTTCATGAGTTTTGCAACAAATGGATGGCGATATTCCAATTCATGTGAGGCTTTTTCATATTCCTCAACCAAATCAGCACTTGTGTATTTACGTTTATCCACATCGCCCTGTAGAACGCCTCTTGAATTGTATCGTCCTAAGGCAAAATTTTCAAAAATTGCTTCACTTTGTATCTTTTCAAGAATGTTACATATGCTCTCTTCTGGCTTGACACCTTCCTTTGGCACAATATGACCTAGCCCTTGACCTATGGAAATCTCAACAATTCTTGATCGGTTCGCCTTTTTCGCTAGCCCTCGCACGTCTTCTATCCATTTCATGAACATACCTTCATCAATGTGCCCATCTTCTTTTATCCAAGGAAAATTTTGTGCGCCAAAGCTGAGTCCCCACAAAATCTCCCAACTCAATTGAGCATTTATTTGTTTGCTATTCTCATCTAAGTCTTTTGGCATGTCATCATCCCCGCTATCGGTTTTGTATACATGTTTATGCAGTTGAATATAAAATGCGGGCTCTTTCCCAATCAACCAATTTATAAAACTAATGCGATCATCTTCTCTTCCAGTGCGCAAGCCAGGGTAAAATTTATATTCCAACTTAGCTACTCGCATTTTTTTCTTATCATCAAGCTTTGCATCGTAAGCTTTGTCAAGAAACTCCTGAACATACCAGGCATCTGGAAGTACAAATTTAGTTCCACCTTCATCACGCCCCTTTATCGACATAGCGTCAAGCAGAAGAATTTGACAGCCAAAGGGGATATATTTTTGCATTGTAAATGCTTGCCACCCCAACCGAGGCTGCTTGTATTTTAAGTATTTTTTCGCAATCCATTCATTTTCAGGAGGAAGATCGGCACCCTCTTTGGGGCGCATTTCTCCAGAGCGACAGATTCGATAACGGCTGAAATATTTTTGCTGAATTTCATAGGACAAGCTATCAATATAATCTCTACCATCCTTATCATCAATGCGGATGGCGTGATAAAGGGCAATTTCCTTGCCTTCCCAATTGGGGATGTCATCTGCATGACCCGACTTTATATCTTTAATCAATTTAATAACTCCTTTAGTAGGCATTGGCTCCGGTATATGTTCGTCTCCTTTTATTCTTCCAAAAATGAAGCTCAAATGGTTATGGGCTTTGTGCAATTCAACGTCTCGCATAAGAAAACGGATGAGATATTCTTGCAAAGGGAATGAACCTTTAGAGATTAGGTGTTCATATAGCGCATCTGACACCATGGCTTGGTTTTCAGCCCTTTCAGCAAGCTCAACAATGCCGTCTATACCCAACTGCTTCCAAATATCATGAATGGCTCGCTTTTTTTCTTCGGCAATATATTTTTCTTTTTTGTCAAGGCTATCATCTCCTTCAAAATATTTATCTACCTTTGGCCATGACGCAAACAAATGGAAACTTTTTAGGACTTCATTCTTCAACTGAGTTTCATTTATAATTTCACGGACCATTTCAATAGTTTTCTTGTATTCGTGATTTTTAGATGCCATAAGATGCAACCGATCTAAGTAACCACGGAGACTTGCTTGGAATCTTAATACTAATTCTTCGCATTTAGGCAGGTCAGTATTCTTGAGCATTGCAATAATTTTTTTGAAAAATTGATTAGTATGTTCTTCACCCCACCAAAGAAATTCTCGTACCGCATAGGCAGCAATATCAAAGCGCTCTTCCAAAGGCATTTCAGTATTCATAAGATGCCGCTCCAATAAATGAACTAAAAACTTGATGGTTTCGTTGCGTTCCTCAGGTTTAACTCTGCCTAAATTGAGAGCATCTTCACGCCAAACAGGGCGTGCTGTATAATCCCCAGTTCTATCATGCTGACTCGCCAATTTCTGCGCTAATTTAACCACCTCGGCTGGGTGCTTTGCATACAGTGCTTCAAGCACTTCTAAGCGATCTTTAATAGAGACAGATGTCTTTGGTGACCATGAGCGAAAGATGGAGTGCAGGCTCTCGCTTGGTCTATTTCCATAATTATCTTCAATCAAAGGTTCAAAATGTTTTTGAAAGTGACAAAACAACATCGTCACTTCTTTTAAATACATAGGATTCCAAGCTAAAACTTCAAGTGCCCATAACAAAGAGGGGTGTTTATATTGTTTGTGTAATATGCCGGGTTTTGCTTCAAAGAGGCACTGGATTTGATCAGGCCTATCAGTCAAAGCCTTTTTTAACTGCGCTAAAAAATCACCCGGCGAGGCCTCTGCCAACATGGGAAGCACATCATTGAGCGAAATCCACGCCCTATCATGAGCAAAAATTTTATCGTAAAACGTTTCTATTTTGCTAGTGATATTAAAACTTTTTAAAGGACTTTCCTCTAAATTTAAAAAAATCAACCCTTCAACAATGCCTTTGCGAATAGCATCCGAATGCGCACGCCTTTGATGGGGAATATATCTAGCATCCACTTCAGGTTGATCATTTGGATCGCTTTCACTTAAAACCTCTGTGGATTTATTTAAGAATGTTTCAATGTGGTTATCTCGAATCATTGGGACTACCGATAAAAACGCATCAAGGCGAGAGAAAAGTCTATACCCTCTATCATCCCCAGACGTCATTTCAAGTGGCGCATCTTCGATTTGACTCAATCTATGCAAAGAGTCGCGCCACTTATTATAACTTTCCGTTTCTGTCACTTCTTCCAAAAATTCTTTATCAGCATCGTATGTTTCATCCCATCGCCCGATCAAAGCAAGCCAAATATAGCCTTGATCTGAAAGATGCTTGCGCCAAATAGGTTGCTGCCTAGCGCGGTTTATATTTTTTTGTCGGTGGAGAGCCGATAATGACCCTCCCGTTTGTTGATAGTGGGTTCTTGCATCCTCATGGCGGTCAAAAATGGCATCAAAATTTGAAACTCTTTGCAATCTGATAATAGAATCCGTATCGCTATTTTTTTTGTAATCGGAAAAACCTTCTCGCACTCCCGCAGTAATTACCACATTATTGCGCAATATATCTGTGGGAATTTCGCGGCTTATTTGCTCTGAACCAGCAATCAAGATCATGGGAACATTTTTAGTATGTTGTTGCCATTTTCTAATCTCAATTATTGCCTCTTCGCTCTTGAGTATTACTGCTGGATAATCATTTAGTCCAGATTGCGACATGGCTGCACAAACAAAAGCAATGGCTTCTTCTCTCGTATCCGCGACCACACATATATTTTTGCCCGCGCTAGTGGCAATTTTAGCAATGCGTTCTTTAGCGCGCTCCCTGTTATTGAGAATGGCCTCTTTGAAAAAAGGAGGGTTCGTAGCAGACAACCAATTTTCAAGGAATTGATCACCCGTCTCAAGATGATTCAACGGCTTTCCGAGTTGCTCTGCAAGCCAAATTGTAGTGCAGGGGCAAGTTTCAAGCCATTGCTCAAGGTCATTAGCATCCAAAGCGTTGATGCTTTTCCAACCCGGATTGTTTTCTCGTGCATCCTGAAGCCATGTTGTTTTCCTGTTCCAATTTCTTGAAGACACAAAAACATAGTCTTCATCAGGTTTTGCACATTTTTTCCGATTTTCAAAATCATCTTTTGCTTTTTGCTGGGGATTCTTGCTCGTTCCCACTTCCCAAACAGACTGCCCTTGTGGAATACAAAATGCGCTAGCACTTGAAGACAAGCGTCCGTCAAATCCTGTCCTTCCTACGTTTTCATAGCCGGGAAAGTCTATTTCAATAATACTGCCTCTCGGCAACGTTTCCTTAATAAGTCGACGAATAAGAACGGGCAAAAGTTCTTGTGAATTTCGCTCATTTGACCATTGCTCTATGTAGTTGGCAGTGATGTTCAAAGTCATGAGATAATTCCTTTACTAATAGGCTTCCTATCGATTGACTCAATTTCGGCAATAATGTCTACATAAGATGGTGATTCTTTTTCAGGAAATTTTCTATCTTGATTACCATTTCCTAAATTATCAAATGTCCAAAAATATAACTTTGCGCGCAAATTCTGATTATCCAATTTTTCTTGAAATTTCAATAAATGCTGAAGAATCACGCTGTCCTTCATTTGCTGATCTCTTGTGTTTGGAAATTCATCTTCACGAACATTTTTCCAAGCGGAATAAATAGGTTCTCTATTGTCATACTTCAAAACAAAAGCTGACTCTATAATCGCCTTTCTATTCTCTTTGATTAAACCTCCTATTTCATCAATCTTTTGACAAAAACCACTATATCTTTCATCTGTACCTCTTTCATCTAGAAATAGATTATTTCCAACTAACAATCTTTTAAATTCACAAAACCTCCGTTCTGTTTCGGAATTTTTTGCAAATTCTATGACTACTTGCTCAGGTATCACCCATATAATATTTCCACTTTCAATCAATGTTTTAAGAAAGTCAGCTTCTTTTTCCCATAAATGCAGGTGTTCCAGTTGGGGGAATTTTTCGTCCCCGCCCCTTTTCCGCACCATATGTAGCAAAACACATGTATCCGGACTAGCAATAATTGACCCTTCATTTTTTAAATACTCATCTATAACCTCATCCATTGAAGCAGGGGAGCGAGATTGCAAAAGGCTTACCAAATTTTCATCATCTATTGTCATCACCCAAATAAAACACCGAAAAGTTTCTTTGTCAATTAGGGAAAAACCTTACCCCCTTCTAAGCGCGGCGCAAATCACTCAATCTTCTTATCAAGGAAACCGAGCGTGTTGGCGTTTTCTAGTAGTGTGCGTGTTTTTGCTGAATCGAAGCCTTCTGTGGATGTGGCGTCTATTTCTAGCTTTAGGTTCACTTCGCAATCTGGGAGCGTTGTTAATTGCTCTACTATTGCCTCGACAATTTTCTGCATATCCCGCGCCGGTCGCTCAGAGGAAATCTCTACCGCCCCTCTAAAGCGCGTGGGGCGTTTTGGGGTTTCTGGGTCTGGCGTTTCATTTTCGGTATTGCCGGTGCTTGTGGTTGGCTGTCCGCCAATGCTGCTGGGTTTGGCTTCGCCGCCAGTTTCGCCTGTTTTGGGTGTGGGTCTGTGTTTTTCGGCTACATCTGGTTTGATGATGACGCTATCTTGGTCTATGACTATGTGGGGATTGTTGATTTTTTCAATCAGGAGACCACTATAGCTTTCGGTGGCTTCATCCCATCTTTCCGCATAAACAAACGGCCCATCGAGCATACCAATAGAAGCCGCGACCGTCTCCACCAGAACCGACTGCCCCTTAAGGCGCGGCAAATACGTGTAGCGATTGAGATATTCCCATAGGTCTTTGAGATGCAAATGCGGCTTACCATTCCAAATGTATTTCTGGAGATCGCGGTCAAGGCGCGTTGGTCCTAATTTGGGAAGCAATCCTTCATTGCTTTCAAGATTCTTACTCGCGCGCGCTAGGAGTCCGTCCTGCGCTGAAACCTTTCCTGATGCCCATTCAACATCGGATTCTGCGGTTTCCTGATGCGGATATAGCAGATAGCACCAACATTCGCGCAAGCGTGTTGTCATGGTGTCTTTGGCTTCTTTGGCTTTGGTTTCTGCCATTGCGCTATCGCTTTGGGTTAGGTCTAGCTTGGTTTTGTCCTGAACGATTTTATCCCACGCTAGGGCGAAGCGCACGGCGTCTTTTAGATGTTCAATCTGTTTGTTTTCTGCGGCGAGGAAGACGAGCGTATTGCGATAGACGCGCGGTGCTGACCCGCGTTGCATCAAAATATCTCTAGATTCGTTCAGTGCCTTGGAGTTGCCGTTAGCTGTGTGCGGGTGTGCGACGCCTAGGATTACTGCACGAACACCGCCCATATCATCGGGGACGTCGGCGGATGATGTTGGTGCGACTTGCACGGCGTCAAAATGCCCTCGGTCTCTGATGCTGTTGATATAGGTTTTGAGTTCCTCATCTATTTTCATCAGCACGCGATTTTCTTCAATCTGTCCGGCATAATCGGTGGCGAGGCGGTTGAGGCTTGCGGATGTTGAATACCAATAGCGTTCTGAATCGCTGTGCATAAATTTGGCTTGATTTGTTAGACGGCGCAAAGCATCGCCGAAATTGGTTGGTCGTTCCCCCGGTTGCACGACACCAAGATTGATGCGCTTATCATCAAGCCCTCGGTTTTTTTCTTTATGCGTTGGGGCGGAGCCCATAAAAACTGCGCGGGCGACGCGGCGGGTCGCGGAGGTGCGGTTAAGATTGGGGGCGGATTTATCTATTTTGTAGGGCGTTGAGCTCGCGCCATCTATATCGGCGGCGATGATGGATTCCCAGTTGGTATCCAGATAGTGCAGTATCTCTGGCACAATGCGTTCTGAGCTAATAGGCACGCTTCCTGGCATAATCATTATGGAGGGGTCATTGTCCATCCATAATTCGTGGATGACTTGCGCCATCAGTCTCAAAACCCCGCGCGTCCGTTGAAAATTTTCTAACGACCCCCAGCCTTCATAGAGATGATCAAATAATTCTGGATGGATGGGATAAGCCTTATCCATCTTGCGGCGATAGTCTTCATCGGCACAACCTTGCGGGAAATCGTTGCTGTTATCGCGGTAGAGTTTATAGAATTGCTTAAGTGCGTTGTCTTTGTGTTCATACCCCTCGGGGATTTCCTTGAACAGCCTTCTGCGGACAATTTCATAGCTTTCTTCTTGGGAGGCAGGGCGCCAAGACGCTTCCACCCGCGAGAAAGTTTGGCTCAGGCGTTTTAGTGCTTCTTTCCCGCCTTCGCCGCCGACCTCTATTTCGGATGCGGGCAGTGATGCGACGAGGAGTGTGCCGGGGCTAGCCTTCACTGCTTCGGTGAGGGATTGGACGAACGTTAAATTCGCGTCAAAGCTTCCTGACGGCAAGCCTTCGGTTTTATAGATTTGCCGTAAATATGCGACCCATTCATCAATGAGGATTAAGCATGGCGCGCATTGATTGAATATATTTTCAAGCACATTTGACCCGGGCGCGATGCCATTAGCGTCGTTATCGGCTATGAGGTCAAAGGCTTTTGCCCCGCCGAGTTGCCATGCTAATTCGCCCCAAGTTGTTTTGATTTCACGCTTGCCTTCTTTTATAA
This sequence comes from uncultured Alphaproteobacteria bacterium, assembly GCA_958431225.1. Classification (GTDB taxonomy): domain Bacteria; phylum Pseudomonadota; class Alphaproteobacteria; order Puniceispirillales; family UBA1172; genus UBA12202. Next base: position 206,806 of record OY288107.1, read on the forward strand.
TATCATGTGCGCCGTGCGATGTTCCTACGATCACTGCTCTGCTGACTTTTTTGGGGATTTCTAATCCTTTTTTTGTAAGCAGTTGGTCGAGTCCTGGCAGGTCTTGTGCTGGGATGTCGCCGACCATGTGATAGAGTGCGAGCATGGAGTGGGTTTTGCCGCCGCCGAAATTGGTTTGCAATCCAACCACAGGATCGCCGCCCTGCCCGCTTAGGCGTTTTGCCGCCCCTTCTAAAAGGTTGCTTAGTCCGTCGGTTAGGTATGTTCGGCTAAAGAATTCTTTGGGCTTGCTGTATTCGGGCGGTGCGCTGCCTTTATGCACTTTGCCGAGGTCTGCGGCGAATTCGGCTTGTTGGAAATCGCCTTTTGCTACATCATCATGAGGTTCAACGACTTCCCGCCATGGCACGAGTCCTGCGACGGTATCTACGGAAATTTCTTGTCGTTGTGTTTTGCGGCGTTCTTGGTTGCGTTGGAGTTCGGTGAATTTCATGCGTAGGATGCTATCGCGCATTTTGCCGATTTTGCTTGCGACTTCTCCGGCACCGATGGCTTCCACGAGCCGCCGCATGGTATCAAGGGCGCGTTCGGCGTCGTCATAGGTAAATTTTTCATTATGGGCGAATTGATTGCGGACATTTAGCAGCTCGGAAACATAGGTACGTTCGGTATGACCTAAGGTGGTAGCAAAAGCATCACTCCAGAGTACGATCATAGTTCTGAAGAGCCCTTGTTGGTCCCAAGCGATTTCGCCATCCTTGACTTTGAGCCCCTTAACGCGCTCTGTGAGCTGGCTTTGCCAATGCCCGGTGAGGGTGCTTTCTAGGCGTTTTTCAACGAATGGAATTAGGGCTTCGGGGATGAGCTCTATTCCATCAAATACATATTGTCGCGTGCTTTTCGGCATGGGGTTGCCCTCCTAGATATCCATTGTTGTTTGTTGTTCTGGGTTAAGAACAACCTTATTACTCAAATTCGTCAATTCAGACCAGACTGCAATCAATCCATTATACGCGGTTGCCTCTTTCGCGTCTTGTCGTTTTTTCGCGCAGACGTCATAGAGGTAATAGGCTAGGTCTTTGACTTGTTCGGCGTTAGCACTGCCCATTTTTTTGAGCAATTCTGCGGCGGCTTGTTCGCCTTCCTTTTCCAGAACACGGATGAGGTGTTGGCAACATTCCCAGATGGTTAGATGGGTGTCGGTTTCTGGATTCCATTCGGGGTCTAGTTCATTGCGTTTGAGGATGCGCACTTTGCCGTCGGAGCTATCAACAATGCCGGCGTGTTTCACACTTTCAACGGAAATGCCACGAGCGCGGGCGAGGTTATCCGCCGCACCGTATTCGCCCTTATCGGCTCCATGTTGTTCAAACCAAGTTGTGGCAAAGCGGGTGTCGGGGTCAAAATCGCCGTGCAGGTCATTTAGAAATTCATCTAATTCGGCATTGATGAGTTGGAGGGCGGTTTTGACCGTCATTTTTTCATCATTCGCCTCGCGCACCGCCTTATAGCGTGAAAAAATGCCAATACCGGGACCTATTGCCGATTGCGGCATATCCGCGGCAGAAACATTGGCGGCTTGGAGTTCTTTGATGGCGGGGGGTAATTCGCGTTTGAGGGCGCGGATAAATTCGGCGCGGGTGATTTCTTCGGCGGCACCTTGCCGCTTGCGGCAAACGAGGACGACAGCCGTTGCAAGAACATTTTTTCCTGCTTTAAGACCAGTTGTTCTTTCCAATCTCATAGGCCATGTCCCAACCACCGCATAACCCGCCTCAATAACCGCTTGCAAGAATGTCGCCCAACCCGTGGAACTGATACCCTCTTGTTCAATTTCGGATTGTTTGAAGGCATAATAGATGGTTGCAGGTGCGGTAGTGGATGTGTTATCCGCTATATTCTTTATAGCTTTTTTCATTCCACTCAAAAAAAATGCTTCCGCTTCATCTTTGCTATCATGACGATATGGCGTGGCAACCAATTCTTCCATTTTAGGCGTTGCCACAACACTAAAAAGATCGGGATAAATGGATTTTAGAGCAGGTTTCATCCATGTGAAGAAAAAATCAGAAAGATCAGCATAGCTTATATTATCGTAATATGGTGGATCTGTTGAAACTACTGCATTAACTGGAAAATTTGCAGTTTGTGCATCATCTTGAATCAGATGGTTTCCAGTGCCAGAAGTTAAGGCAGGAAAAATGTTAAAACATTTATAAACCCATTCTACAGCACCCAAAATATTGCCTGTGGAGTTTGAAAAGGGGTTTCCTTCTGCATAGTCCCAAACCATTGGAAGAGCCTGCCTGCCAAATGTTTGTACAATAAATTCTCCACCCCAAATAGTTAATGATGTACTATAATTTGCACATCTGGAAAGTACGAAAGTCAAAAAGACGCTTATCGCCTCGGCATATGCTTTGGCACCAGTGCCACCATCACGCAATGACGTTTGCTCAGAGGAAAAACCTTTAACCAGAGCATCTTGTTCTATTTGCTCCCGCGCCCCATGTACCAAATCGCTAAATGTGCTTAATGCCACTAACTGCCGGTCTGTGAACATATCTCCAAAAGTTTTCATTCCATAAAGGGGTAGACTCACTCTAGTTTTCCCAACCAACTCTAAATCATCAATTGAAGGTCTTGAAACTTTATTAGCCATTTGAACTTGGCTATTTGACGGACTTAGATAATATCTGCCCCTATTTCCCTCCGCCACAATAGCCATAAGCCTTTGCTTCATATTGCCCTTTTGGGCTTCCTGACGAATATAAGAAAGTGGCATTGCCGTTTTTGAAACAATGCAAAAAGCACCATTTCTATCCACTGTTCCATCAAGGTCATGGCGTTTATGCCCTTGCTCTTTGGTTCGAACTTCAAACCTATAATCGTTTTCTTCGATAATTGGCTCAACCCAAGCCTCGCGCCCCTTTTTTGTCGACAGATCAAAAGACTTAATCAACGGCACGGGCAATCCTCCCAAAGCCGGGTCAGGGCTCGGCACCGTGCGCGCCCATATCCACGCAATCACCGTGGCTTTTCCGCCGCCATGTTCTTTGGGCAAATCCACCTGCGGATAAAGATGCCCGATGCGCTCAAACGCCTTTTTGCGCATCCATTTGCCATAGTATTTGACATCCTCTGCCAGACCTTCGGCATTTTTATAGTGCATCCTTTCCGCCCCGCCGGGATGGATGGGTTTCATATCCTTAAACAAGGGCGGGATTTCAATCATTGCCTTACCAATCATCACCGCCACCGGATTCAAATCGCTACCATAAGCGGGCAAGCCAAGGCGTTGTGCCTCCAACGGAATAGAACCACCGCCCGAAAACGGGTCATGGATGGGCGGCAATTCACCGTCCCATGATTTTAAGATTTCCGCATGCGCACGCTTCAACACCTCATCATTGGTGCTGTTTTCCCAGATGACCAGATCTTCCATAATGCCAAACAACCGCTCGCGTTCTTTTTGTTGGTCGGCTTCGGTGGGGAATTTATCAGGATGCGCGGACGGGTCATCAACCAACTGCGCAAACAAAACCGCCCGACAAGCCGCCAAAGGACGCCGCGCCCAATAAAGATGCAACGTAGAAGGATGCCCATGACGAATAGATTTCTCACGAGCAGAAGCCTTGTTAATCGCCTCCAACGGCATAGCGACTTCAATCAATTTCTTTTTGTATGTTGTCATAATTCTACTTTACGCCATGCAACCGAATTTATGCTAGTACAAAATGCGCCCTGCTCCCAAACCAAACCTGATATCATGACGGCACCTCTGCACGCTCCAATAGGCGACTGATATTGTATTGAATCGCGCTTTGTTCAAAAAGTGGTTCGCGTTCGTCTAGGGCGCCGTGGATGTAGCGTGGTTCGTGTGCTATGCCGCCAGAAACTAGCACTATGGCTAGGATGAACTTGCTTGGCTCGTGTAGGGATGTAATGACCTCTTGCCGCGTAATCATCACCGTATCCGCACCATCAGCGCGCCCCTTTACCTCAATAAACCGCAAATGCCCTGTCTCCGGACAAAATGAGCGAATGTCATAGCCTATTTTTTGCGCCGATACATCTTCGGGGATATTGCCTATCGATTCTTCCAATTCCATCACCGCTTTCATCGCCTGCTCTTCAATCGCTTGGCGGGCTTCGACATTATCCGAAAAACCTTTAAAGGCGGGCGCGTCTGTTGCCGCCATTTGCGCCAACAGACCTTGCGGGATGACAATCATGCCCCCGCGAATCTGTGGCGGGTTAGATGTAATCAGTTTTTCCTCATCAAGCTGGGCTTGGCGCCGTTTCAGCCGTTCAGCAAGGTCTTCTGCGCGCCTTTCGGCATTTTGCCAATTCAATCGCGTTTTCTTGCCCGCATTCTCCTCCTCCTTCAAGGCAAAAGCGCGACTATCCCAATAATTGATTTCTTTTTTGAGGCGAATATTGACCTCCTCCTCAACCTTATCAATTTCTGGCAAACGCCGTGCCTTTACCTCCGCAACATGATGCTGGGCTAGATCAACCGTGGCGAATTGTAGCACGTTTTTTTCTAAATCTGTGCTTAGCCAATCCGCGTGTAGAAACTCATCAACAAGCCCCACCTCCTCTTTGGTTGCCGGGCGCAGATTGAGGTGCGGCGCAATCCCCGCATTAGCCACCTGCCCAGTCGCATCAATCGCCGCAAACTGCATTCTTTGAGATATAACACGCCCCCTGCCCGCGCTCGTCTTGCGACCATCCTGAACACTATGCTCCAATAGGAATATCGCCGATAATGCGCTGGAATTATCGGTCTCATCAATGAAAACCGCGCCCTGTTTCATCAGCTGCCCGTATTGCTCGCGGATGATATCAATGACCGATTCTAACAACGGATGACCGGGGCAGATGAAGCTCGCAACTGGTTGCTGATTGATTTGGCTTTTTTCAAAACAGATGCGCTCATATTTTTTCTGCACTGGCGAGCCGGTGCCGATTTGCCGGTCGCGCTCACGGATGCGGATTGGCACATGGGTTACCTCCCAACGCCCGGCCTCGCGCGGTTTTAACTTGCCCCCTAGTTGTTGAAATGCCTCAATGAAGAAACTCTGTATGTGATGGGGTTGAAGCCGCTGGGCTTCCGCGCGTTCCATTTCTAGGCGCAGTTCATTAACCTTTGCCTCGGGCATGGTTTCATTAGTCAAGGCACGGCGGCGCAGAAGTTCCAACAAATGCTCTTGATCAACCGCACCATCAACTTGCTCAAATAAGCGGTTGCGGACATCTTCCTGCTCGCCATATTGGATGGCTTCAAATAGTAAATCCTTTAACGCCACGCCCTCAAATAACTCGCCTAGCACATCATAAACGCGCCCGCCTAATGCCTCGCGCGCCGCCTCCAATTTTTCCAGCAAACGCCCATAGACCGCACCCTCGCGCGTGTCGGCGGCGACGATGTTCCACAAATGACAAACCTCCGTCTGACCAATGCGGTGGATGCGCCCAAAACGCTGCTCAATCTTATTCGGATTCCACGGCAAATCATAATTTACCATCAAATGACCGCGCTGAAGATTCACGCCCTCCCCCGCCGCGTCATTGGCGACCAGAACCAGCAAATCGCGGTCTTGCATAAATCGCTCAATGACCTTGCGCCGTTCCTCACGTGCGACACCGCCATGAATGACATCCACCGCTTCAGGGCGACCTAGCTGAGAGCGCACCTTATCCGTTAGATAATGCAAAGTTTCCTTTGCCTCGGTGAAAATAATCAGTTTGCGGCGATTGCCTTCCCTATCCTTCATCAACTCATCGTCAAGGATGCGGTTGAGCTGTGTCCATTTCGTATCCTCGCCCGAACGCAAAACCACCTGCGCCATTTCCTCCAGATTTTTGAGCGTATCAACCTCAATGGTGAGCTGTTCCATCGAATCCGCCGTAGTCGCACTAGTTGAAATCAATTCTTCAAATTCATCTATTTCGTCCTGCCCGTATTCTTCAAAATTGCGTAGTGTTTCATCGTTTAACGGCTCATGGGCAAAATCCGCACCTCGCCCACGCTGAGCAACGCGGGCTTCTGCCAGCTCGTTTTCAAGACGCGCACGCCGCCGCTTAAGCGACTGATAAATCGCCGCCGGAGAAGACGCCAAACGCCTCTGCAAAATCTGTAGCGCAAAACCAACATTATTGCGCTTCTTGCCATCGGCTTCCGTAAAACGCCGCACGCGATTCATTTCCTCACGCACATACTCCGTCACGGCATGATAAAGCGCGGCTTCCTTTGGTGATAACTCGTAATTAACCGTATAGGCGCGCCTTTCCGGGAAAAGCGGGCGTCCGTCAAACCGCAACAATTCTTCCTTAGTCAGCCGCCGCATCATATCGGCAGTGTCAGCATAATGAACGCCATCACGGAAACGCCCCTCAAAGCGGTCGCCGTCAAGCAACGCCATGAACAGCTGAAAATCTTCTTCCTTGCCGTTATGGGGGGTCGCCGACATCAGCAAAAAATGCCGACAAATCTGCCCCAATTTTTGACCAACCTGATAACGCTTAGTGTATTTCACATCGCCGCCAAAATAAGTCGCCGACATACGATGCGCTTCATCACAAATGATAACGTCCCATTCTTGAGATTTAAGAAGCTTTTCCTGCAACTCCTCATTGCGCGCCAGAACGTCCAAGCGCGCGATTAAATGATTGCGGTCATTAAACGGATTCCCCGACCGCGAAGTTTCAATCATTTCACGCGAGAGAATATCAAATTTCAGATTGAATTTCTCACCCAGCTCATCCTGCCATTGCTCCACCAAACTGCCCGGCGCAACCACCAAGCATCTTTCAAGATCGCCACGCGCAATCAGCTCTTTCATCAGCAAGCCAGCCATGATGGTCTTACCAGCGCCCGGATCATCAGCAAGCAGAAACCGCAAAGGCTGACGCGGCAACATCTCACCATAAACCGCCGATATCTGATGAGGCAATGGATCAACCAAACTAGTATGAATCGCCAAATAAGGGTCAAAATGATGGGCAAGTTTAATACGATTAGCCTCCGTAGCCAGCCGCAACAAAGCAGCATCAGCATCAAAAGACCAAGCCCGCCCCTCAACATCCAACGCAAGCCGATGCTCATCATCCCGATAAAGCGTGCTTTCAGAAACATCGCCGTTCTGATCACGATAAACAACATTCAAAGCCTGATTGCCTATCCAATCCACAGAGACAATCTGAACAGACTGATGAGCAACAATACCCCGAAACTGCGCACCGTTTTTAATATCCTCAAGGGTCGCCATTATACTCTCTCTGTTTGCGTTGGTAGAATATCCAATTGATTCAGCGCATCTTGCACTTCTCGCTTATTTAGTGCAACGATATGTTGCTTTCGGGGGTCTTCTTTTTCAGCATCGCCAAGCAACCCAAGCCGCTTGAGAACATAGAACAGCATTGCATATCGCACCGAGAGAACACCTTGGCCTTCATTGAGTCCATAGTCTTTTGCAACAACTTTTTGTTGGCTATCTGCCAAACCGGGATGCGGACCAATAATGATGTCAAAATAGTTGTTCCAGAGCCAATCTTCCCGACCAGTTGCACCAAGATTACCTTTATTGCGCACATCAAGAATACGCGGCATCAGAAAATCTTTAAATTTTTGTGTAAGGTGGCAGTAAGAACGGGCATGCCAGCGAAATCCGTCATAACCAAAAGCATGTGGTGCAATTCGCCGCCAGATTGGATCTGGGCGTTGTTTACTCATGGATTGATAGAATACCTCTATTGAATGCCCGCCGCGAACGGCATCAAGAACCTTGCGCAGAATTTCGATATTGACATCGCGCTTCGGGGTCAGTGCCAAATCAGTTTCGGGGAATTTGGCAATCCATGATTCGTGCGGAGCTACTATACCTTCAGCGACTGAGCGGAGTTGCGAAAGAAACACATATGGGTCAGGGTCAAGGAAACGCAGGACGAATTTGTCTGCGGCGACATAGCGCTTGCGGCGCCTGTCATATTCCATATTTCCGGGCACGCGCTCTTGATACTGCGTTAGATCCTTAGATGCCTGTGGAATCGATACATCGAAGTAATTTACGATGTCAGCACGATTGATCGTTCCTTCCCAAAATAGGCGAAATTCAATAAATTCAAAACGTTGCTCTATTCCCCAGCGCATTTTAACTCCAATGATTAGTAAAAAAACTATTCGGACTTGACACGGTTGTAAATATTTTATATATGCATTTTAGAGCCACGTCAATATTGATTGACTGGTCAAGCCATGCACATAAAAGTGCTGTAACTATTTACACCGCTACGGCGGTAAAAGCGAGGAATATATGAACAAATTACCCCCCATTTCTAATGAAGACAGGCCAAAGGGAATCCAGAGAATTATGTCTCTGCCCAATAAAGGCCTCAAAGCCCTATGGGATTCGATTATCATTGAAGAAGATCAGAAGCACCGCCTACTCTCGCAGGCTGTCCTCAATTTTACGATGCGCGGCAAGGTGCCACGCACCGTCATTCCACTGCATGGTGTCATCATGCTCACTGGGCTTCCGGGTACTGGCAAAACATCTCTCGCCCGCGGACTTGCACACCGAGTAGCCGAATCATTTCCAAAAGACAAATTTCGCCTTCTAGAAGTCGAACCCCATTCGCTTGCTAGTGCTGCACACGGCAAAACTCAACGTGCAGTTACTGATCTTTTCGCCCAATCAATTGCCGAAGCTGCCGCCATCGCCCCTACTATTGTTTTGCTTGATGAAGTTGAAACGCTTGCGGCAGACCGAGCGAAATTAAGTTTAGATGCCAATCCTATTGATGTTCACCGTGCCACCGATGCCGTGTTAGTGCAACTCGACCAATTAGCTGAGGAACATCCTAACCTTCTATTCGTCGCTACGAGCAATTTTCCTCAGGCCGTTGATCAGGCATTCTTATCTCGCTGTGATTTGATTCTTGAAGTCTCCTTACCAAATGCTGAAGCTTGCGAGCGCATTCTCAAAGATTGCCTAACAGGACTTGGCGAGTTCTATCCGGCAATTGGTCGTCTCGCGCAAGATCGTAAATTTACGCAATGCGCATCAGCTTGCGTTGGGCTTGATGGTAGAGCAATTCGCAAGATGGTTGCCAACGCACTCGCTTCGGATCAAAAGACCGCAATGAACCCCGAACTTGTAAGCATGGATGCGCTCTTTACCGCCGCCGAAATGGCGAAAGAAACGCGCAATGCGGGAGATAAACAATGACAACTGTCGTGCGCCGCACATTCCGAAGTTCACCCCAACGCGATGCCCACGACACGTGGCGCGCAATCGTTGATCTGTTAACTCAGGGGCGCGAAAACTCGGCACGAACCGAGTTACTGGCTGTGGCGGGTGTTGCTGCAAGCATAATTGCTGATCAGGCACCACGTAATGCGCCTATCATCGTGACCTGCGATGGACCGCGCACTCGGATTTATTGCCTCTACGATGACGACGCAATTGACGGCTCAGATGCCAACGAAGATTCTCTTGGTTTTGACCCGCTCAATGGTGACTGGCACGTCTCGCTACCTTGCCTCATTGATGATCTTGATTGGGTGCAGGCATCACTCAAAACAAACAGTAAGCGCATCACAGCACGCGACAGCACTGAATCAACTTCAAAGAATGACAACGAACCAGCAACCGACACCGCCTCACTTCAACTTGACCCGAAAGGATTCCTAGAGCCATGACAAGCACTACCGTCAATACCTATACACATTCCGTCACATATGTCGCGGACAATATCTTGAAAAGTCTCAAAGATATTGTGCGAATGAGTGGACTTAACCTTAATAAACTAGTTACCGACTGGGAAACAAATATGCGCGCAATTAAAACCTGGCTCGACACGCAGGATCTCAAGAAGGTCATACTCGAAATATTCAACCCTTCGACCGATGAGTTAATTCTGCGTTGGGACATTGATATTGACTACGGTTGGTCTGGAGATGGTAGCTTCTGGACTGATACCGAACAACTCAAATATCACATTCTTAAAGCAGGAGTGGCACCCAGCGACGCTACCTATAGTATTCTACTGGATACAAAACCTGGTCGCCCCGATGTTATAGGTTGGGGACCTGGGAGTTTGCGGAACACGGATGGATTGGTTCGGCATAGCCTTGGCTCAACAATTAATCATAATGGTCTGGGTGCAAGCGCTGCTTACTGGAGGAGGGCATAATGTTGACTGTCGATGAAGCATTCCGAAAGTTCAAGAGTCGCTTAGAACTCAACAGTCGCGAGCAACAGAACGCTTCGGCGCGACAGAAAGAGATACGTGAGTTTCTTGAAACCAAATTCGCGATTTCCAACAGCTTCCTGACTGGCTCTTACGCCCGCTATACCAAGACCAAGCCACTGAAGGACATTGACATATTCTTCGTCCTAAATGACTCCGAGCATCGCTATCGTGATAAAGCGCCGTCTGTTGTAATGGATGATTTCTACGATGTGCTGGCTAAAGAATACGGCAGTGACGCAGTGCGAAAACAGAGTCGCACAATCAATGTCAGTTTCGGCGTTGTCCCTGATGATGAAGATAATACTGATTATCGCATCCTCAGTATCGATGTCGTCCCAGCGTTTACTGCTGGCGATAATTATGAAATCCCAGACATTGACAGCGACAAATGGATTAAGACAAACCCGAAGACCTATGCTGACAAGGCCACCGCCGCACACCAAGCGTACTCCAACGAATGGAAAGGGCTTGTGCGGATGGTAAAATACTGGAATAACAATTCACGTCACGGCTCAGACAAGCCGATCAAGCCATCTTTTCTAATTGAGGTGATGGCACTTCAATGTCTCTATGGCGGATGGCATAGTCGATTCGACTATGAGTTTGAAGGCTTATTCTCTACTTTTGCAGACCGCATTTTCGATGAATGGCCCGACCCTGCAGGACTTGGAGCACCTATCAGTGATGATATGGATAGTGACCGCAAGCAACGGGCTAAAGATCTGCTTCTCACCGCAAGCCAGGAGGCACGTGAGGCTATCAATCTTGCTAAACAGGGGCGAAATGGCGATGCACTTAAGGCTTGGCGCAATCTCTTTGGCCCTAGATTCCCATTATCTTGACGGAGGCGACCTGTGACTAATGCAGTGACCGCACGATGGAATGGTGATAACTATCAAGCGCGGGTGTTTTGGGAAAACGCTCTTAATCTTCTGAGCGATCATTCATGCGTAGTTGAGGTCACCTTTGAGGCAAATGAACCCAAATCCTTTGATGATGTCGTTGTCCGGTATGACCCTCCAATTGCACGATCCGCCCCCGAACGAATTACTGCCGATTATCATCAAATCAAATGGCACGTCGAAACCGGCGGCAGATTCGGCTACGAGGATTTTATCTGCCCTGCATTCATCAACGCAAATTCAATGTCATTGTTGCAACGCCTCAAGAACGCCCAGAGTAAAGTGCCAGATGCCGATTCAGCGCAATTCACATTTCTGACTGTACACAGGGTGAAGGATGGTGATCCTTTGGCTAGCCTGATTTCCGGTAATGATAGTTCATTGCTACTTGAAAGGCTCTTTGATGGCACAACAGACAGAAGTCGCATGGGTAAGATCCGCTGTCTGTGGCGAGAGCACCTTGAACTGAGTAGTGATGATGAGTTGAAGATCGTATTGAATGGATTCCGAATTATCGAGGGATACCGCACACTGGATCAACTGCGAGATCAGATAAACGACAAGGCAGCAACTGTCGGCATCATGGAGATTAGTGCTAGCAATTCCGATTTTCGTTATGATGAGCTTGCCCGCAAACTCAAAGAGCGAAATCTAAACACTCTCACGCGCGAGACTTTGCTTCAATTCTGCAAGGATGAAGGATTAAAGATAAAAAGAGCACCGGAGGCCGAGCCAGCCTTGCCAATAGCAATTCGTACTTTCCTTGGTCCTGCTGCCGATACTTCCGATACATTGCCGGAAAACACGCTCCTTTTGACAGATCAATTCAAGCAGCGATATATTCGCGATGATCAGGACTGGCAACGCGATATCCGACCTCAAGTAGAAGATTTTTTGCGTACCGCAGTTCGCAAGTCTTCATGTCTCCGTTTAATCATGGATGCCCATGCTTCAATCGCGTTTCTTGCCGGCACGATTCTTGACGTTAAATCTGCGGTTAAATTGCAACTCGTTCAGAAAGGGCGCGTTGGTGCCAAAGTCTGGCGCGCTGACGATGCTACAGAGAGCAATTCAACACGATTCACCGTGCATCAACATGAGATTGGTGCTGGAAAAGATATTGGTATCGCAATTAGCGTCGCTCAACCCACCGAAGCGCAGGTTCGGCAATATATCACCGAGCAGATTCCAAATATAGGACAACTTTTAACATTTGAGTGCCCGAGTGGCATCAGCCATCAAATGATCGCCGGTGGAGGACACGCCGCCGCACTCGCCGAGCAAGTTGCAAACACCATCCGCCAAGCTAAGAAGGATGACCCCGATGCGATGGTGCATATCTTTGCTGCGGTACCGAATAGTCTATTATTCTACCTCGGACAGAACCACCAGAGCATTGCGCCTTGCATTGTTTACGAATACGACTTTGACCGTCGAGGCAACAAGACCTACCAACCATCCTTCGTTATTGACTAAAGTCCCTCACATAAATTATCACATCCTAATGCTCATCTTGCGCCTCTTGCGAGTGAGTGGTAGTAAGAATAGGCGCAAATAAAAAGCTTCCCATCTTAAGCCTAAGGATTCGTGATAGAAAAGGTTGACAGCATTAGTTTTCTGATATGGGATGGGGTGTTGGCTATAGGCTGGATGTTCAACACTGAGAAGACAATCAATTGTAAGAGAGCGATATGCAATTTATTCCGCGAGGACCTGATATTCCTAACAATCTCTTATTCGCCCACGAAGAAGGCCGCGTGGTTTTCTTTTGTGGCGCAGGGATTTCAATGGGACACCAAGCAAACCTACCAAATTTTAAAGATTTAGTTGAACTTGTCTTTAAAAAATGTAATCATGATTCAGAATGGGAAGATAGAAAAAACGCCCCATTGGATCAGTCTCTAACATGGCTTGAAAATGATGTTCTGGGCAAGCGGAAAGAAATTATTGGTCATGTCTACGACATTTTAAACCCAAGCAGGCTCTCCCAAGTAACCTCCCCCATCCATCAAGCACTTCTTACCTTATCTCACTCCAGAAAATACAATGCAACAATGTTAGTTACTACAAATTTTGACCGCCTTTTTGAGCAAATCTTTCCTAAAAACCCAAATAAACCGCCAGCACTTATCGCTCCTCGTCTACCAGTTCCAAAGCCGAAACGTTGGGATGGCGTCGTTTATCTGCATGGCCTTATCCCTGAAAAACCCCAGAAAGACGAGCATAACGATAGCCTTATTTTAACAAGTGGTGATTTTGGTCGAGCTTATTTGAGCGAAAGGTGGGCAGCCCGTTTTGTCACCGAATTATTTAGAAATTATGTTGTTTGTTTTGTTGGCTACAGCCTCAATGACCCGGTTATGCGTTATTTGAGTGATGCTCTGGCCGATGATAGAAAGGATGGAATACGCCTTCCAGAGCATTACATTTTTTTGTCTGAACACGAAGGGAGAAGCATAGACAAAAAGGACTATCCCGGTTTAGAACCTATTTTCTACCCCAAAATTAAAAATCACTACTTATTGCGCGAGACACTAAAAAAATGGGCTAATTATTATAGTGATAAAAATGCCCGAAAACGGATTATACAAGAATTTATCGATTCGGGTGCTTCAAATCTGCCACACACAACCCAATTTCGCACTGACCCCGGAATTGGCCGTTTTATGTGGGCATTACTCGACAAAGATGCCGCCATGCATTTTGCCACGATGCGCCCATGCCCCCCATGGGAAATGATCAATGTGCTTGACGCTAAGGAGTTTGGGTTTGATGACTTAATTTCGTTTGGGCATTCTAATATCCCAACAGACATGCCAGATAACTTTCAGAAATTTTCCTTATTGGAGCCGAAAATCAAATTTGAAGACATGACTTATTGGAACATCTCTGACCCAGGATTCTATTCGGAATTCTCGCCAATCCATTATTTTTATCAATGGATAGCACGACACCTTGACAACCAAAAAACAGCATTATGGGTTGCGGGAAGATGCAGAAACCTAAATGCCGAATTCAAAAACATAATATCACGCAAACTTGGCGAGGGACGAGGGACAGCGGATGATCTTGAGTCATATATCCGTCCTATAATGCACGAAGTTTGGGAATTAATTTTCTCAGATGATATCTATAATTTAAATTTATACGATATGATGACGTGGCGCATAAAATTAAGCACATGGATAGAGCGACATGGACAGACGGGTCTAACCTCATCACTAAAACGGCAATTAGAACAAATAATTCAGCCGAAGGTTAAATTGTCGCCCAAGGCAAAAGAAGATGAGGAAGCAAAATATATTGAACATATTTTTCAGGTCGAGATTGATTTTGTGCAAGATCAGGGATTCGATAGACTTAAAAAAATAGCCCTAAGAGAAGAAACGCCTGATGATGATAAATTATTCTACATTGACTTCTTTTATTCTCTATTATGTAAGATATTTACGCTTGCTGATAGGTTCTGTGATGACAAGGGGGATTTCATAGCATTTTCAGATATTGATTTGAGTAACATACTATACGAAGAGCAAAAGCACTTTTTTCATGAGTGGCATCGCATTCCGGATGCTATGCCCGAATTTCTAGGTCAAATTGCGCAAAAAGATCAAGAAAAGGCAAAAGCAATTGTCATGGAATGGTTGCATAGTCGCCACACATTTATAAACAGATTAGGGCTACATTGTCTTCGTGAATCGCCATTGATTGATAGTGAATCTATTGCCAAAGCAATTCTCAATAATGCTACAAAATTACTAACAAATGGATACGCAGATTCTGAAATTATTCCTTTGCTCAGAGACCACGCCGCGCAGTTCTCGGAGGATTCGTGTCATCGTATTCAAACCGCATTATTAGCCATTGGGGGTGATGGCCGTTATGATTACTTAATCATTGCTTATCTGAAGGCTCTTCAAGAGGGAGGAGTAAATCTGTTAGAGGAAGCCAAGACACGACTTGAAGAACTTAAGGAAAAACGCGGCTATTCCGACAACGTTTCACCACCAAAACCCGCGCCGCCACCAAATTTAGAAGCTGATAATCCAATATGGGTAAAGCATTTAGAAAACTTGTCAAAAGACACCGATGACCCCTTTCAACAAAATTTGCCTATGGCATGGAACAATCTTTGTGAGAAGCATCCTATTAGAGCGTTTGAAATATTGAAGTCGTTGAATATAGAAAAAGACAAGAGCGACCGATATTGGCCTTGGCAGAGCTTTTTTGGAAAGATTGGCTCAATCATCCGACAACAGACTGAAGCCTTATCTGATAAAGACTCTGATAATAGTCAAAAGGATAAACTCGAACCACTAGATATCATCGCTATTATTAATTACTGGCTCTATGAAATAAAAGAGCGCGACCAAGTGAAATTATTGCTAGAAGTGCTTCATATTGCAGAATCAGGCATTCAATTACTTATATCGTCTGGCAAGAGAGATAAGCAGATTGAGAAATTTATGAACCACGCTATGAAATTATTGACGCAATACCCAGAGGATTGTCATGGCTATGTATTGGAGAACGAAGAGGAGGACAACGATATATTATTTGCCGCTATGAATAACCCCATTGGTTATTTTATTGCATTAGTTATGCAATATCAGATATCCACATCGCCCCGATATAGAGATGGATTATTGCCTATTACAAAGCGGTTTTTTGAAAAAATCTTATCTGACAAGCAATTGGATATTTCGCGTTATGGCCTATGCTTGATCGCGAGAAGATTAATATATTTATTCGGTTATGACAAGAAATGGGCAACTGAAAAACTAATCCCTTGTTTTTCATGGGACGATAAAGCCAGCGCTCGTGCGGCATGGTCTGGATATTTAGCGCATGCGCGCTGGACGCCGGATCTGATTGAAACCCTAAGCGATGATTTACTTGTAATAGTAGATCACATTGATCATGTGAATACGAAACGCAAATATATATATGCTCATTTGATTGGTTCTCTTGCGCTTTATGAAACAGACATTCTCCCATCTGACAAACTTCGTGAATGTGTTGATAAATTTGATGGAACTTTACTTTTCTTTTTATTAGAAAAAGTTAGAAGTAGTTTGGAAATTATAGAAAAAGACGATAGAAGCGCATTCTGGAATAGGCGAATAGAACCTTTTTTCAAAAGAATATGGCCAAATAAAATCAATAAACTAGAAGCGATCATGGCACATATTTTTATGGACATTATTCTCGCGGCAGAGGGTGCTTTTCCTGATGCTTCCGATCTTCTAGCCGACAAATTGGCGGGGGCGATTAGCAAATCATCGGAGTATTTTTATGCACGTTTTCCTTCTGCATTGTTGTCCCTGAAAGACAATAACTATGCTGAGATCTACCCCGAAGACACGCTCAATTTACTATATAAAATTTTTGATAAAGAGATAATACTTAACAAAAATTATAAAGCAACTTGGGAAAAGCACATCCTAGTGCATCTAGAACCCCTCAATGATAAAAAACTAGAAAGCATCAAAGAAAAAATCAAATGGAAGTAAATTGGCTATCCCTCGCCCCTTCCTCGCCAAGCCCACTGGGATCCTAAATCCATACTGCGCGGATATTTGAGTGCAATCGGCTTCTTATCCTCCGGACTCAACAAATTCTCATATTCAGCCGTAGGAGTATGAGAACGCGTATCACCAGCATGAGCGACGGTTTCAACAGGTTTGGATTTTAATAATTTTCTGCCATGCTTACTCATCCTTCAAACTAGCGAGACACATCTCATGAGGGCTAGCATATTTTGGCACGTCTAACATATTCCAATGAAGCCCCTCACTCGCCATAGTCAAAGCCATCCACATGACCTCGAGTTCGTTGTAATCAGACAAAAACCATACCTGCTCTGCGGGGATTTCTTCTTCCGTTCTAGGGCGTCCAAATGGCATGGACTCTGTTAAGATATAGCCTTTGTTGAGAACAAAGATTCCATCCAAAAAAGAATGAAAAGCAAAGCGGCGTTCTTCCCAAGGTGTTTGTATCAATTCTTCTAAGCCATAGTCATCTTCTTCTGATACTTCCGACACCCAATCCTCGACTGTATCCATTGAGACCTTAGTGTCATAGGCAAATACAAAACAAAATGGATGCGGTTTAGAGATTATTCTGCCTGGATTAAATTGCTGGCATGGGGCTTGGGGGTATGATTTTATGCGTTTGCTGGCTTGCGCCGCCTTGCGGATGCCATCCTTGGTTAGGCGCGATTTGACTTCAATGGTTGATGAGACCGTCTCAACAAAAAACATATCAATTCCACCACTGCCAGGAACTTTGGGATAGCGGTTGTTGTAAAGCACTACGTCCATCTGATCACGCTTCTCATCCACGGTCATATCGCGATGAATAATTTCCCCTGCCCCCACCGAACAGAATTTCGATGTGCAGTTTTCCAACAATTCCTTAACAAAAGCCTCCCTAATGCTCCCCTTATTGCCCTTATGGTTATACGGATCAGCAACCTTAGCTGCTGCCGCCAATCGCTCCCGCGACGCCGCAAAATGTGCCTCCAAAATCTTAGTCATCGCAGCCCCTACCTTTCACTATTCGATAAATTCGCGTCATTTTACACCCAAAATCAAAACCCGATCAAATCTTTTTACCCAAGAACAATCCATAAAACTCTTTGATTTTATTGAATTCACCTGTTTTCGCTCCTCACAAAATTCTTCCAAAATCAAAACCCGATCAAATCTTTTTATATAATGCACCAACAATACATCATCTCGGAGCAAATAGACACCAGATTTCAACAACTAAGATATGGCCAAAAGCGCATTTGACAAACTATTTTCATACCATTATACTTTCTTTTTTACGGACAAAGCCATATATTAAATATGGCTTCATCCAACTTTAAGAAAGTAATACTGCTCATGCCACGCCTTATCTCTGCCCCGTTTTTTGATGCCATTCCGGTTTTCAGCCGTGCCGAATACGCCGAAGCGGTTGGTCGACCTTCCGGTGATAAGGTGGTCACCGAGATGCTCGCCCAACATCTTGAAGCGGGCAATATCAAGCGTGTCGCGCGCGGGGTTTTTGCCTCCGTACCAAAACATATTGACGCCAGCAAATGGTCGGTGGATCGTTTCTTGGCGGCGTCGCGGTTGCGGGGTGGGAGTATCGTTGCTTATCATTCGGCGCTTGAGTTGCACGGCTATGCCTATACTATAGGTCATGAGGTGCAGCTCATCGCGCGCGGTGCGCCGGGCATCATCCAGACTGCTGATTTTTCTTGCCGGTTTGTCAAGCCACCGCGTGGCCATCTTGCTGAAGGGGTCATGGTGGTTGATCGTATGGGGCTTGAAGTTCAGGTGACAACCATTGAGCGGACAATCGTTGACATTTTTGACCGCTACGATTTATCTGGCGGTGCCGAGGAAATTTTTAACTCCCTCGATTTAATACCGCGCGTCAATGCGGCGGAGTTGCTCAAACATATGCGCGCCATGAACAATGCAAAGGCGGCGGGGGCTTTGGGATATTGGCTTGAACGTGAGCAACGCCACCTCGGGGTAGGAGATGCAATAATCAAAAAATTACACACACTCGCTCCCAAGCAAGCACGATACGCCTTAGGCACAAAGCCAAAGCACGGACGCATGGCGAAAGGCTGGAATGTCATCCTGCCTGTTTCGGTCGTGGAACAGCGATTTGAGGGGATGTAGATGCCGGCACCATCAATTGAGACTCTGCAACGCATTGCCAGCGAGACCAGTTATCAGCCAGACACCATAGAAAAAGTCTTGCGCCTTCTTGATATTTTGCAAGAGATAAGCCGTGACGCCGAGTTGAGAGGTCAATTTGCGCTCAAAGGTGGCACAGCACTTAATGTCTTTCATCTTGATCTTGACCGCCTGTCGGTTGACATTGACCTGAATTATATCGGTGCCCGCGATCTTGAAACAATGAAGGAGGAGCGCGTCAAAGTTGAGGATGCGCTCAGTCGACTTCTTGAATCTCATGGATATACAGTGCGCCGACAACCAGGTGATCATGCTGGTGGTAAGTGGATAATGCGCTTTGCCTCAGCACTCGGACAAAACGCGACGCTTGAAGTTGATCTCAATTACATGGCGCGTCAGCCATTATTTGGCATCAGCCGTATGCCATCGGTTACGTTTGGGGGTATGTGCGCTAATGATGTGCTAGTGCTTGATATTCATGAGATTGTCGCAGGTAAGTTGGTTGCTCTCTTTGATCGCCATGCCGCGCGCGACCTCTTTGATGCACGGCGTATCTTGGAGATACCGGAACTTGACTGGAAAAAAATCAAGGCCGCATTTCTGGCTTTCGGGGCTAGCAGACGTCATGACTGGCGAGACATCACGATAGGCACAATTACGGGCGACCCACAAGAGATTCGTCAAAAATTAGCAATATGTTTGCCTCGTGATTATTTTGGGGGCAAGGGTGCTATTGATGAATGGATGACGGAAACAATCGCGCTTTGCCAGGAACAATTGGCATTTCTGCTAGATTTAACCCAAGCAGAGCAAGAATTCCTTGATGGCATTTTAGGGCGCGGCGAGATCAACGCTGGGCTTCTTGATGTTTCGCAAGAGATTTGTGCGAAAATTGCCACCATGCCGATGCTGACTTGGAAGTGTAAAAATATACGGGAGCATAAGGGTTTGGAAAGTTAAAATTTTCGTAATTGTATTGGCGAAAGCACTGACGGCAAGAGGGCGGTTTATGGCTAATCCGCCGCAGAATTTTTGCTTGCACTAGTCTTTGCAGTGCTTTGTTTGCAGCGTCCCGCGAGAAAATCCCGGGGCGTCCATACTTTTACGCCCACATCCTATTTAATGCAGTCTTCAAATTTTGCTTTGCCTATGCCATGTCCGAAATATGTAGTATTTTTTTGGCAATTTGTAAATCTATTCTTCGCCTACACCCACAGGACTTTCAACTACATTCCCGTCCTTTGCAACCTTGTCGTCCTTAGCATCACTCAAGCCCCAGTTTTCAATCACGGAGTCCAACGGGAACTTGTTATTCGTAGCCCAATCAACATATGGAGATGCCGTCGAACTCCAAGGCTCCCGAAAAGGTTTTTTAATTTGCACCCGAGATGGCACATGCACTGCACTTCCAAAAACAATCGCTTCACCAGCCGAGAGGACAGTCACTTGATCTAAGAGACGCTGAGCCTGCTTGGGAATAATTCTCCGGAAGTATTCAATATCATCAGGATTCTGCAACCGATGAGAAAAAAAGTTTGCACATTGGCTTATGATTGTAGGGCTGATTTCACTAGGACGTTGGCTAGCGACCACTAAGGACAAGCCAAATTTTCGCCCCTCCTTTGCGACTCTCTCAAATGCCTGCCTAGATAAGGTGAGACTTTGGTTTTCAGCGGACCATGAGGAGCGCACATAATTATGAGCCTCTTCGAGAACCAATAACCAAGGATATTTATTCCTGACATCCGAATTAAGCATCTCCCGAGTTTCCAACAGCAATCTTCCCAGAATAGCGCAAGCAAACGGTAGTATTTCAGAAGCCAACATTGACAAATCGAGAATAGAAATACGCTTTCCGGTTGTTTGCCCAACGCCAAGTTTCTTCATCCACTGCTCGTAGGAACGAATCTTCTGATCTTTATAATTAAAAAATGATTGCCACCTGCTATCTTTGATGCGTATTTCTAACCGTAATTCCAAAGGCGATATATACTGTTGCATCCGTCCGTTGCTCCCCTGGTTTGTTGACTGTTCAATCAGGTTAGGCTTTTCAAATTTACTAAATTCGACAAAACGAGGCGCATCTAATGTTGAACGACCCTTTTCCCTATCCCACCAATGTATCAAGATTGGCTTTTGGGCACTTTCCGAGGCTTGAAGCCATTCACAAATTTCCTCGCCATTCATAAGCCATGCAGGAAGGCAAAATTCTTTCCCATTTAAATAAATTTTGTTTGGCTCCCGTTTGTAATGAGCTTTTCTGCCCTCCAAAAAGACATTGGCATACTCACCGTTAATATCGAGGATAAATATATGGGGTTCAGCTTTATTTGGTAGTGACTGTTCATCAATAATCCCTCTTAGAAGGCTTGCAACCGTATAGGATTTTCCTGACCCTGTGTTCCCCACAATCGCTAATGGGCGAGAAAATAAATCGTTAAAAGACACCTTAACTGTAGAATTTTCGTCGCCCGTGCGATGTCCAATTTCAAGCGCATAATCAAAATTATCATCCTTTGAATTTTGCGGCTTATTTCTTAAAGGGGGGTTCGTAAAAATTACCGAAAGCACATCGGGAGTTGCCACTTCAGCTGGAGTATCAAGCGTCGGCAACGCTGTGATACTTGCATCAAAAAACCAACCTTCTCTTCCAGATTGCCTTGCCGTTCCCAACAATTGAACGGAGGCAATTCTCCTTGGCTTCGCTAACTCCAATGATAACTCTTCCTCGCGCGTTGGATCGTAGGATTCACGCGCATCAAGATCGCTTAAAATCCCAACGGCATGAGCTCCCGCCCCTAAATCGAACGTAAGGAATGAATTGATAGCAACTGCGCGCTGAACACCATCCGGCGTTGCTCTGGAAGGTGACTTTGCTTCTGTAGAAAGCTCCACCTTCAAGCGAAATCCGTTTACGGAAACGACATGCCCGATAATGCGAGATTGCTCCATTAGTTATTCTCCTAGGCTCAGCTGAGTCATTCTTCCTGCGATTTTCGGATTTGCTCCTCAAATTTCCTAAGACGCTTAAAATCCTCCAACCACTTCACATCGGGCATTACATTCTGGGCAAAATCAGCAAAGGTCGCCATTTTATATGTGCATTTTGCATCTTTTTTCACCCTTTCCGTTAGTACAAAAGCCCTCTGCCCGAGATTTTGATATCGAGCGATCCTTTCAACTATTTTGCTGTGCGGATCTGGCTCTACAACAAGCATTACCAATGAAGGGTTCGTCAATGCCGTTTCAATAATGCGTGTGACATGTTCATCGCCAAACCCATACCCCATCACCAACAAAAAGGTCTGTGGCTGGTTCAACCTTGCATGAAAGAGACGGAAAAGATGGGCATATGGCATATCCAATGTTTGAGTGAACTTCTGAGACGTTGGCAAAATGCCAAATGAACCAATATCTTTATACTCGTCTGATTTCAGCTTTTTAGCCTTCGCACTATCGTCACAAGCGCGATAACCTTTGGCGAAAGATAAATCTTTGTGTTGAGCCCTATATGCACCATTCTTCATAAACCAGTGAAGAGAACCATGCAGTTTGTAAAATTGCAGAAATTTATCGAAGCGACGGACACGCCCCTCTGCCACGTCTCCGGGATAGTAGATGTCCAATCCATATACCGCGGGGTCAAACCGAGCAGATGTCTTGCCTGAAAACCCATCAAAATATTGAATGCCGAGTTCTTCCATAGCTTGCTCAAACAAAGTGTCATAATTCAATGTAAATAGATGGGTGCGCCCAAGATTTGCGTCTCGGGCTATCAATTTTGCCAAGAAGGGTATGTGTCCGGAAGAATTTTTCGCCTTCTCTGTCAATTCTTTCCGGTCTAATTCAAGAGCACATTCGCAGAAAATAGCCTTCTCAATATAACCTTGTAGCTTCTTTTCATCATTTTTGGATAGGGTAATTTCTGTGCCGTTGGCTTTCGTCCGCTTCCAAGAAACCGATTGAATTGGTGTTTGATCTCCCTCAAGTAATCTATTTGCGTTAAATAAAAAACTTAGCCACTCCTCAAAGTTTCCTGCCCCAAATCCATTTTTCTTTTTCCATTTTATTATGGCCTTGGCGCGCCTAGATAAATCACACTGTTCAACTGCATTAAGAACCAGACGCTCTAGGCTATTGTTGCCATGACCAGTCATTAATGGACCTTTGGCACCCACGGAACACCCAGCCCCAGTCAGCACAACTACGTTTTCCATTCTGAGCCATTCGGCAAGTAAGCCCTGAATGCGCCGAAGCCCTTCTTCAGGGTTTTTGTCCGCAATCAAATCTCGACCATCGCCCGTTGAATCAGGTGACAGTAGTTTGTATTCGCAAATTTTAGCCACTTTCCGCCTCCTTTCGCCCCAGAACATTCATATAAGTCATTGTATAGAATATGCAAGCCTTTGAATTTTTAATTATCAAGAGCAATTGCCAATATCTGCAATCAAGCCCCACCTTTCTCTTCTCGGTGCGGTGTGAGAAAATTGATGCATAAGTGCGTCCAGACCACTACTTTAGACACTTGGGGGGCATTTCCCTTTCTCCTCACTCATTAAATACTTTCATCACTTTGTCGCCTAGATAATAGATAATCTTTACTGCGATTCTGCGGTTCTTTGGTTTTGAGAAGGGTCGGGATGTGTCCTGTTTTAGGCTTTCCCACGCTTCTTAGTTTGCTCAGATTTGAATACGCTTTTGAGAGGCTTTGACACATCCAGCACCACGATTTTTGTTTTTGGCGACAGATCGCCCGAATTATTAAGCAAAGCTTGTAACATTTCTTCCGCTAATTTGGGGCGTTCACCTATTGGCGGTTTAGGAATCGATTTCCCTTCAACATCACCATGCCAAATAACGAGATAAACACCAGTGCCGTCAGTCCGATAATTTTCGGAATACCTCTCCAGTTGATCATGGGCGGCGGTCCAGATATCGGGATGCCACTGGCGCTTAATTTCCACTGGAAGGTCAAAATCGCCGCACGAAAGCAACAAATCAACCCGGGTATTATCCGCCATCGCCCCTTCCTTGTGAACACGAACGCTGCGCGCGCCCATTTCCTGCTCTAAACCATCCAAAAGTCTATCCCGACAATAATTTTCCACATGGGGTTCGTCTCTGTCCCAAAAAATCTTGTAGGCATCGGTATGTCCTGTTCGAATTTTCGCTTGATACTCTTCAAATTTTTCTATGAATAGTGCCTGCAAGTCAGACACATTCACTGGTTTTCCTGATAACAGAATTTCACGAACATCCTCTAGATTGACTTCCTGATGGCGTGTTTCAGCTAATGCGCGTCTTGCCACAGCAAGTTCGTGCTTCACATTATCTTGGTATGTGTCCATGCACTTAGAAGTGGCGAGATTATCAAGGCACTTTATTGCCTTCTCTGATTTCCGCTCGCTTAACATCTTAATCAAATAATTCAGCCAACGGCTCGCATCCCAAGGATTATTTGAACCTGACCAGCCGCCGGATGGTGGGCTAGAATCTGGCCACTGAGGAGCAAATGTCTTTAACAAGAAGGCGATTTGCTCAATACTTAACGATAAGGCAGAAGATTTACCATACTCACGAGCAGAAGCAAGGTCTCCGAACGTCCAAAGGTGGTTTTCGTCTTCATTTGCAAATTTACGAACCACAGCATAAAAGTAGTCAAAATCTAGCAGAAAAGCCGCCACATGCCATGTGCGCCGGTGCCCCTCGCTTGCCCAAGTATTATTTTTGAGTCTATCGTCAGCGAGTTTGATAAGATCTTTTTTATGGTCGCCGGAACCAATAACGCTCTTCAAAAGATCGCAAAGTCTATGTTCATTCATGTCCTCAAATTTAGTCAGCCATTCAAGCGCGATGTCTGGGAGAATATCTGAAAGCATTTCTTCTTGTATAAAATAGTAGAAACCTGGAGAAAGTTCTTTTCCAGCCCCTAAGATGGGCTCAATCATGTCTTTGACAAACTTCCGCTTGATTTTATGATCTTGGAATAGAATATCTTGGAGATTTGCCCTTACCTCTTCCGATAGTTTCTCCTTTTCATAACCACTCAGATCAGACCAAGATGCAGATAGTGCGCAGAGTTGTGCTTTTTTTGGTAATGAGGTTAGAGGCTTACCTGCTTCAACCGTCAACATAGAATGGGCAAGAGAAATTAGCTCTAGAGGATACATACTACCCTTATAAACATCGACTCGCAAATTAGTGCAATCTCTAACACTTGGAATATCATCTCGTTTTACCGCCACATCAAATCCTGCAATGACAGAAGCTAGATTTTCCTGCCCGACCATCTCCGTAAGACTTTCTTTTGGCGAGGGCGTTTTTTTCAAATCAGAATAATGACCTAGCGCAGCTCTTGCCGCCTTACCTAAAGCGTTAATGTGCTCACCTTGCTCCATGGATTCCCTCACTTCAGAAAAATTTGCGTGCCTTTGCTCAATCTCTGCTAGTGCTTCTTCTTTATATTGGCGTTCAAGCTCTTGAGATTTCGCTTCATGCTCGCTAATTGACGGGTTCAGAATATCCTCTAATATTGGCTTGAGTTCAGAAAAATTATTTACTTGTTCACTTGCAAAGTTCAATACATTACCGTCAAATGCACGGTTGTCTCGCCCCAACATAACTAAATCTCTCCATCTATTCTTCCAACCTGGTAATGTATTTTTTGCAAGCATCAACTCTTCTAAATGATAAACAATATCAGACTCACGCATATGCAACCCCATTGTACTATCCGACAACCAGCGCAATGCTTCCCACCTATCGATATCACATTCCGTTTCCTTGATGGCCATAGATTGAATCTCACGACGAATATCATCATGTTCGTTAAACCATGATTTCGTTTCTTCCTTTCCATCGTCTCCGTACACTAGATCATTTAGCCGCGATACAATTGGCCAAATTTGATGTGTGGTAGGTTCTTTAACCACTTTAAACAACCGCAAAAGCAACCCACCCAGCCATATTTCTAAATTATATGACCCTTCTCTCTTATTGTGTTTAATGCTCATAGGCATCTCTGCCGCAAGTAACTGCGATATTTTTAAAACTTGCTGTGCAGAACATTGTCGCGGGATACGACACCCCACCCCGATAGTGCCTTCACTTCCCGTTACCTTTTCATAGGCAATTATGTGATCAGCTATTTTTTCTCCGAAGAATAATTCAGGCTTTTTAGATATGCTTCCATCTATAGATATCCTTAAACTGTCTTTTGTGGATTGCTCTAGCAAACAATCAGCAAGTTTAACCCAATCAGTTGCCTCTAAACTATCCTCCAATGCTTCAATTGCGGTAAGCCTTTCGCTCAAAGAAATTTTCTCATCCAATACAATTGCTTTTAGATCGTCAACCATCGCATTTGCCAACTCGGTCCCTTGAATGGCGCGCAAAAGCGCAACGACTAATTGATGGGGAGCACCATTGGAGATAGTATCTATAAAATCATCCTTAATAGAGTCTTCTCGGCCTAAACCACGATTCAATTGTGAATACCAATCTTCCCCAATAAAAAATGGATCTTTTTCAGCGAATACCCTAAATTCTTTAAGGAAGGTGACGCATGCGCCTTTAGAGAATCCAGAGAGGTCACCATACCGCAAACATACATATGGATTATGCTTTATATTCTGGCATCGTCGATTAGAATCATCAAGTGAGACAATCCACGCATATAAGCCATGAAGATCTGGGGGAATTGCACTTGTGCCAAAAGAAGTCAGATAATTCATTACCCGCACTGGTGAAATCTTGCGTGGCTCTGCCTTAAATGCCTTTGCCAACCACCGCCCCGCGAGAAATTCCGCAACTGTTCTGTGCGTTGGCTCCACACGACCTGCCACTGGTGACTTAAAGAGCTTAGTTTGGCAAGCCGCTTTGATGTCCTCTATAGAATATTCTGAAGCCTCCAAATCTGCGGGCCTAGGAACGTTTTCACTACCTTGCCCGCCCAACGCAATCGCCTGCCCCCCAGACATAAGTAATTGGACACAAACCCATCCAGCTATCTCAATAATCTTTTCTTCATTAGGTCGATCAGGATTTTTTTCTTGATGCGATGGATTATCTTCGGACGCCATCACTTCGCATGCAGTGTGAAATAGCTTTGTTTTCGTTTTTGGCCAACCACCAG
Organism: uncultured Alphaproteobacteria bacterium; assembly: GCA_958431225.1. Taxonomy (GTDB): domain Bacteria; phylum Pseudomonadota; class Alphaproteobacteria; order Puniceispirillales; family UBA1172; genus UBA12202. Next base: position 233,802 of record OY288107.1, read on the forward strand.
AACGAACTGCCTGAACGAGCATTTGCAGAGTTTGGGGATTTTGCAGAAAGTCAGTCGCCCCTTTCTCTTCAGCATTTTTAATAAATTGCTCGGCAGACTCATCAGCGGGGAAAACTTTAAGAAATGCTTTAATCTCATCGCCTGAAAGGTCGCCCAAGTGCGCTATCTCTGGAGATTGTTGAAAAACACTTTTAATCTGTTGAGAAAACGACTCTTTGCGCCATTCATATGACCGACAACTAATCAGCCAATTATAATAACCAAGGTTTTTTATTGTTTTGATAATTTCTGCAAAAGCTTCAGGAATAGGCTTGGAAGAAACCTCATCCAAGCCATCAATGACCAGTATTTGCCCTTCAAATTCTGGGCGGTTATCAAAAAACCCACACGCCACATCATCCGCCCGCACCAATTGACCTTTACGCGCAATTTCTTGACAAACACTCGTCTTCCCTCCGCCCGGAGCGCCCAACAAAACTTTGGGTTGTGGTAAATTTGCAAACTCCATATCAGTCATTTGCGAATGCTTGCCGCTATCGTCAATTATTTCTAATTTTCGGGGTATGTACACGGATGATCTCGGTTGATCCCATTCCAGCTCTTTTATAGCACGACGCCCCAAAACATATTTACCTTCTTCTTCAACAACCAATAGTTTTTGCTCCAAAAGCCCGTTAATAGCGGTGCGGGCTTGTCTCCTATCGCCGCCGATTGCCATGATTGCGTCAATCTTTGTTATCGTTCCTTGCGCCGATGCCGCTGCTAAGATTTCCATCTGTTCTTTTGACAGCCCCATGCTTGCGAAAATCTCGCGCATGGGTTCGGTTATGAGGGGTTCTTGTGATAAGATGACGTTGAAAACCTTATCTATCTTATCGTTTTCAATCTGTGGTGGGCGCCAGCCTAATTCGTGCAAGTTTTGGCTGATTTTGGTAATCCCTGTTCCCGCTTGGTCGCCTAACCCCGCGCGGCGGAAAGCATCAACTATGAGGGGGTTGCGTGGTTTTCTTGGGTTGGATTCTAGCAAAATCTCACCAAAAGCATCGCCTGGATTTTGGAATTGCATCCGGTCGGTAAACCATCGCATTGTCGACATCCGCCCATCTCGGTAATCTTGGTGCATCAGCAAATTGATGGCGGTTTCACGAAAAGCGACAAAGTCCAGCGGTTCATCTATACGCTGCATTGTTGCTGGGTCCAATCGGAACGGATGGTCTGCTAGGCGCAAATACTTATCCATTAACCCGCGCCATGTGGCAAAAAGATTTTCTTCAAATAGCATGCGGTCATGCCAGCGGTCAGCTAGCGACCAATTTTCATAACGCGCATCAATGCGTTGATAATCCAAAACCGGACGAATAATCAGCCTCCGGACAAATTGCGCTTTTCCGAATAGCATAATTGCGCCCCGCGTCAGCACCGGGGTATCTTGTTCATATCTGACGAAATTCCATTTCAGCAGGAATTCCGTGTCGTCGGTGATTTTTTGCTCTTTAGGGTTGTGGCTATAGAATTCGTCCATATACCAATCGAGCGTATCGGCATCTATGCCTGTTTCCACATCGGCATCCTCAAAAACAACGTTATCCCAAGGCACGGCATTAGCATCATACAGAAGGTTCTGCCACTGATGCTCTTGCATCTGCACATTACTTGCCCCGCGCCGAAAATAGCTATTTTTTGGATGACCGCCCAGATAGACGGGTTTCTCATGACGTTGCGCTTCGGGGATGCGGAAAGCTAGCACGTGTTTACCATCAATCTCATGATGGTGCGAGGTGGCTTCAATGCGGATGTTCAATTTTTTCCCATTATTGAGTTCTGACAGAAAGTCATTTTGCACTTTGTCAATTTTGCTTGGATCAATGCCAGTAATCTCATGCGGCAGACCTTCATCAGCAACGCCAAATATCAGCCAACCGCCATTCGTATTAGCAAAAGCGCAGGCAGTTTTATAGGCGTTGTCGGGGGCTTCGTTTTCAGCTCTTTTGAATTCAAGCCCTTCCCCTTCGGGGCGTTTTAGCCAAGCGCGTAATTCTTCTTCCGTCATCCCCGACTCCATTATGATTGCATGACCATAGCGCAAAACATTCCGCACGACAAATCTAGGGGTCAAGCATATACCAATTCGGCGCAAATAGACACCAAATTTCAACGCCCCTACTTTCCCTCCATAATGGCATCTATATCCTCTGAGGAATAGCCTTTTTTTGGTGTAGCGCACACAGGCTTCTATTCCTAATAGGGGGATGATTTCGGCGCCTTTGATGATGAGATATTGGTTGATTATCATGTGGGCTTGTTCAGCGGTTTTTTGCTCAATTTTCTGGGCAACCTTTTGCAAAAAAATTCGGCTTGAAATTGAAAATCCATTTTTAATATGTAGGATTTTCAAGGGGTTCGGCATTGAAAATGCGTTTGGTGTGTTATACATAACGCCTCATGGCGCTATGGTTGAAGTGGGGTTATTTCTTTCAGCTGATGCTCTATGAAAGCCTTGTGTGCTGTGGGGTAGCCAACACTGGCGTTTGAAGTGATTCGCGTGGCATCGGCTTCGATTATCTGAAGTCGAGTCCTAATCTGGGCACCTTTTTCGAAATTTTTTCGGTTTGCGGGGGCAGTTATGCGGATGAAAAAGAGGTGGCAAATAGTGATGGTGAAGTAGAAAAATTTGAGGGAGGAAAGTCGCGGTGCGAGAATCAAAAAAGAAGGCGGCGATGTGCTTGCACGAGTGGAGCAAAAATATGGCAGCGATGTGCTTGCACGAGCAGGGCAAAAATATGGCGGCGATGTGCTTGCACGAGTGGAGCAAAAATAACAGCGATGCGTTGGTGCGAGGATTGGCTGGAACGAACACAAAAAAACCGCCTGAGCCGATGATGACTCAGGCGGTTATCATAGTGCGCTATTAGGCTTGCTGTCCTAAGCGCTTTACCTTGATGTTTTTCTTGGTCGCTTTATCCACCAAATTATCGGTGATGCCGCCACCGGGTGTTGCTATTAGACCGACTAGATTCAGTTTCAGCGCCGGCGCCGCAGCCGGGGCAGATTCCGCAGGGGTTGCAGGAAGCGCGTCATCTGCCTCCGGGGTCGTTGCGGAAGTCGTTGCCGGCAGACGTCCGCCAGAGTTGGTTGTAGTAATGACCGGTTCGGTTCTGTTCTGGACCGAGGTTTTCTTTTTGGATTTTTTTGCCGTGCACGCAGGAAAGGGCGCAGTTTTTGGGTTTTCTGGCTTTTTGTTTGGTTTGTTTTTTGAATTTTTTGGATTTTTTTTCGTGAATTTTGCCCTCCCCGCCATAAAAAGCCCTAGGAAGCCCGTGAGCGCCGTTTAATGCTTTTGCGGTGTCTGGGTAGTAAAAACCCCCTCCCGCACGCCTACGATGCGTCTTTGGCGCGTTATCGGCAGGATGACGGCGGGCGGACGGCTGGCAGTCGACCCGCGGAGGGCTATGACGAAGGCACTAATGGAAATATTGGGCGCAAAACGGGGCAGGAAAGCCACAAACGCCTACAGAACGGCTATACGCATTATTGGCGCATGAGTAACGGCTATGGTTAAAGTGGGGGTATCCCGGTGGCGAGAATGCCGCCACAGAAGCCCGTAGAGGCTGCTGGGCTTGCGAGATGCGCTCTGGTAGTCTGCTACCGCCCTCCCCTCCAACAATGCCGCAATTCGCTTTCCGATGCGCTCGGCGGCGGCTTCGGCGTCGGTGTTGCTTGCGTGGGTGTAGCGCATGGTCATCTCAATTTTACGGTGACCGAGCAGTTTTGAGACAACCGGAATCCCGATGCCCTGCCGCACCGCCTGTGTTGCAAAACTATGGCATTGAAGTGGGCGGATGCTGCGGCTTGAGGGGGCATAAAATATGGTTGCGGGTATTGACAGAACATGGTATTCTCCGCATATTGTGTAGTAGAAATGCGGTTAAATTTGGGAAAGGAGATGAGATATGGCTGTTAGTAAGAAAAAAAACCCTGTGCCTTCTGAATCAATTTTTGTTTCGCAGGGTTCCAAACGGCACCATGACAGAACGCTTCATGGAAGATCTGGTCGTGTTGGAGTGGAGCCTTTTGCAGGACGGCGTCAAGATACTATTCCTACCCCCCTTCCTAAAAAGGCAGATGTTGATCTTGAGATTGAACGAGATAATGCTGAGTTGCGCACAACATATTTGCAAACCACTGATCTCTACACGCCCGAGGATATTCAAGGTCCAAGCACCAAGTGGAAACGCGAAGGACGGATTTTTGCGATTCAAGATGGTGAAAAAGATCTGTTACCGGCTTTCCAGTTTGCTGATGGGCAGCCCTTGCCGATTATCAAAAAAATCTTGAAAGCACTGCCCGAAGACATGAGCCCATGGGAGACGGCCTTTTGGTTTGAATCGAGTAATGGCTGGTTGGGCGGAAAAACCCCACAAGAATGCCTTAAAAACGAAAGCAAGGTCATTGACGCCGCTGAGCAATTTGCCCAGCCGATGATTGGCTAACATGACTATAAAAAAGCCGCCATCACCGCTCACGGATGCAACATATGAGCCATTCCGAAAGGGTGGAATTCTGCATCGGATTCATAATAAAGGTTATGGCTTTGCCCAGTTCAATCCGGGCAAAGGTAGACGCACACGTTTTGCCCCTTTTTATGATATTTCAGGAAATCCGATTCCATCACTTTATGCGACTTCAACCTTGCCGTCGGCTATCCATGAGACGATTTTCCATGATATTCCTGTTAACGATAAAGAGAAAATAATTCGTGGGCAGAATATTCTGAACCACATTCACGCAAAGTTTCGGGTTAAGCGCACACTTAATCTTGTAGGGTTGAGAAATCCTCCACTCAATAAATGGGGCATTAAGCAGACTGAGCTTATTGGCTCTGATGCGGAATTATACCATAAAACTGCACTTTGGGCGGCGGCAATTTATAATAATTTTCCTGAGGCAGACGGATTGATTTGGACTTCCCGGCAATGCGACCCAGATGATGCTATGTTGTTTTTTGGCGGGCGCGTTAATGAGGATGATTTTGAACTGATTTCATCACGTGATGGGGCGGATAAATCCTTTAAGAGGGATGTGCGTCAAGAAGGCAAAAAGCGCGGCATCACAATTACTACCTGATTGTTTGGGTTGGCTCGCTTGCTACCGCCCTCCCCTCCAACAATGCCGCAATTCGCTTTCCGATGCGCTCGGCGGCGGCTTCGGCGTCGGTGTTGCTTGCGTGGGTGTAGCGCATGGTCATTTCAATTTTGCGGTGACCGAGCAGTTTTGAGACAACCGGAATATCTACGCCCCGCCGCACCGCCTGTGTTGCAAAACTATGGCATTGAAGTGGGCGGATGTTGCGGCTTGAGGGGGGCATAAAATATGGTTGCGGGTATTGACACAACATGATATTCTCCGCATATTGTGTAGTAGAAATGCGGTTAAATTTGGGAAAGGAGATGAGATATGGCTGTGAGCAAGAAAAAAAACCCTGTGCCTTCTGAATCAATTTTTGTTTCGCAGGGTTCCAAACGGCACCATGACAGAACGATTCATGGAAGAGATGGTCGTGTTGGAGTGGAGTCTTTTGCAGGACGGCGTCAAGATACCATTCCTACCCCCCTTCCTAAAAAGGGTGATGTTTATCTTCGGATTGCACGAAAAAACGCTGAGTTACGCGCGACATATTTGCAAACCACTGAGCTCTATACGGCTGAAGATATTCAAGGGCCAAGCACCGAGTGGAAACACGAAGGGCGGGTTTTTGCTATTCAGCATGATGGAAAAGATATGTTCCCGGCTTTCCAGTTTGCCGATGGGCAGCCCTTGCCGATTATCAAAAAAATCTTGGAGGTACTGCCCGACTATTTGAGCCCATGGCAGACAGCCTTTTGGTTTGAATCGGGTAATGGCTGGTTGGGCGGAAAAACCCCACGAGAATGCCTTAAAAACGAAAGCAAGGTCATTGACGCTGCTGAGCATTTAGGCAATTCAGTAGTTGGTTAATCAGACTATAAAAGAACCACCACGCGCGCTCACGGAGGTGGAATATAAGACACTCCCAAAGGGTGCAACTCTGCATCGGGTTCATCGTATGGATCATGGCTTTGCCGAGTTTAATAAAGGTAAAGGTGATGCCACACGCTTCGCCCCTTTTTATGATTCTTCAGGAAAGATAGTTCCATCGCTTTACGCGACTTCAACTTTGCAGGCAGCTATTCATGAGACGATTTTCCATGATATTCGCGCTGACACCGAAAAGAAATACAAAACAATTCCCATAGAAAAAGTTGATGATCGGATGCATTCAGAGCTTCGGACTATGCGTGCAATTAAGCTTGTAGAATTGAGAAATCCGCTACTCAATAATTGGGGCATTGAGCAGGTCCAACTTATCGGCTCCCCTTCGGAACTATACCATAAGACTGCTCGATGGGCGGCGGCAATTTACAATAATTTTCCGCAAGCAGAAGGATTGATTTGGACATCTCGGCAATGCGACCCTGATGATGCTATTTTGTTTTTTGGCGGGCGCGTTGATGAGGCTGATTTTGAACTGATTTCATCACGTGATGGGCAGGACGCTACCTTTGTAGATGATGTTGAACAAGAAGGCGCAATTCGGGGCATCGTTATTATTGAATGATGCTACTTAGCAGATTGTTGCTAGTGGAGGTGGCTAAGCATGCCAGCCCCCAACCATCATCTCCGTATTGCGAATAATGGATTCATGCGTTGGCTCGCAACACTGCGGGCAGGTTTTCAAAATTCACGTTTTCAAGATGCCATATCGGAGTTCCATAAAGGGCGTTGATTTCTTTTTCAATCTCAGGGTTAAGTTCGGTGAATCTTATCTTTCCCCTTTGTTTGGGTTATCTCACCTGCAACCGCCCCCCTCCAAAAATGCCGCGATTTGCTTGCCGATGCGCTCGGCGGCGGCTTCTGCGTCGGTGTTGCTTGCGTGGGTGTAGCGCATGGTCATTTCAATTTTGCGGTGACCGAGCAGTTTTGATACAACCGGAATCCCAACGCCCTGCCGCACCGCCTGTGTTGCAAAACTATGGCGCAGATCGTGGAGTCTCACATCGCGCATATTGAGTTTTCTGCGGAGTATGATCCAGAATTCAAGAAGTAGCTCATACCAGCTCTGTGCCGCCTTGCCTCCCGAATGGGGAAACACGTAAAGGCTGTCACTCGGTCTACGTTCGCGCAGGCTTTTCAGAAGTTCAATGGCGTCTTCGCTGAGCCAGACCGTCCTTGCCCCGGTTTTGCTGTCCTCAAGGTGGAACCTATCCTCACCAACCTCACTCCAGCGCAAGCCCACAATTTCTCCCGCACGGCATCCCGTAAGCAGAAGCAGTTTTATGGCATTGGCATAATACCGCCTTTTTTCCGCAGAATACCGCCCGTTTTTTGCAGAATGCCACCTGTTGCTTGCAGTATGCCACTCGTTTTCTACATAATATCGTTTGTTTTCTGCAATAATATTGAGAGTCTTGAGTAGCAGGGCGCGCTCCTCGTCGCTCAGGAATCTGTTCATCTTCCGCTTGGGATTTCTCTCAATGTTATAAGTGTGATTTGTCTTTATCAGCCCCGCCTTAACTGCATGATTTAGAATTGCTCCCAGCACTTCAAGGGTGCGGTTTGCCCCGCCAGGATAGTCGCGGCTATAATGATTGAACCATTTCAGCACCACGGATTTGGTAATTTCATCCAGCCGCAATCTCCCGAATGCGGGAAGCAATTGCTTGTCCAGCGCAAGCCGGTTACGGGCATGGCTACTGGGCTTGATGAATTTCTCCCGCTGGGGCATCCATACATCATTGGCATAATCGGCGAATAGAGGTTTTTGCGTTTTTGCTCGCGCCTTGCCCGCCTTGATGTCTTCATTGAACCGCATAGCGATGCTTCGTGCGCTCTCTATGGAAATCAGTTGCGGGTCGCCAATCGTTGTGCGCTTTTGCTTGTACGTATTATAATCTTTATAGATGTGCATATACCGCTTGGTGCCGTTGGCGCGGACGCGCAGGGCAAAATGTGGGGTCGTTTCATCCCACACCCAGATGTCGCTGTTTGCGGGTTTCATGTCGCGGACGCGAGCACGGGTTAGTTTGATTTTCATTCCGTTCTCCTCGTTCTTTTTGTCATAGATTTCGCCACCTTATTGACCGCACTATGCATGGTGGCGTCATCAAGGTGGGCGTAACGCAAGGTGGTTTCGGCATCAACATGACCGAGCAGCATCCCGATGACGCGCAAATTCTCGCCACTGCGGAGCGCTATGCTGGCGTAGTTGTGGCGCAGATCGTGGAGTCTTACATCACTGATTCCAACTTCGGCTCGGATCCTGTGCCAGAAAGTATTAAATATTCCCGCGTTAGGTTGCTTGTTTTTTGATGCAAACACCCATTGGGACTTGTTACATTTTGAGAGTTCAGCCAGCAGCTTCCGTGCTGGCGTTGAAAGAAACACGGTCTTAGGGCCGGTTTTGCTGTCGGGCAGATAAAGATTACTATCTATGTAATAGTCCCATTTGAGACTAAGTAACTCGCCCCCGCGGCACCCGGTGAGAGTCATAAACCGAATAAATGCCGTCTGCATCGGGTAAGCGCGGGCTTCCCTTTTCAGCACCGCGCCCAACCGCGCCATTTCATCATTAGTGAGAAATCGCTCTTTGGGTTTGGTCTTGTAACGTCGAATGCCCCGAGCCGGATTACTCCCCTCCTCAATATAGCCGAGGTCTTCGGCAGTCCGCATAATGCCGGACAGAATAGGCAAACAGCGATTAGCCGAGCCCGGCGTTTTGGCAAGCCCCAAAAACCAATCCTCAACATCGCTACGGGTGATGCTCCCAATGGCTTTCCCTTTGAAATAGGGCTGTATTTTCTGCGTAAAGTTAATGCGGCAGGTGCGCATGGTGATGGGCTTCCAGAGCCGCCCGCGATAATAAAACGAAACTTCTGCCACAACCTCAAACGGCGTGTTGGAATCGTGCTTGGTGTTGCCAAAAGCAGCAAGCCGCGCCTCAACAAGAGAACGGGCTTCGCACAGAGACATCGCGCCCGCATCACCGATTGTTTCAAAAAAATCTCGCCGCTGCAGTAGGATTGCACACGATAAGATTTTCTACCCGAAGGCCACACAATAAGATAGAAACCAGTGAGGTCTCGGTCATGGATTTTATAGGACTTCTTGCGAGATTTAGCACTCGCAACGAGAATAGGCGTAATAAGTCGAATCGGCATCTCTCTCTCCTTTCCCTGAGATCGTTTGCCGATTCACTTTCAAAACTCTCCTCTTAATGTTTTTGCAATTTTGGTTCTATTTTGACGATAGCTTGCCTCATCGCTGAAAACAGCGAGGTCGTTTTAGGCGGTGATGAGGACAATAATGCCGCAACCCCCAGCAAAGAGGAAAAAATCCTAGTGTTTGGAGCTTGCGGAACATTAGATATAGTTCCCAAAAATAATGCGATGGGGGAACAAATGAGACAGTTAATTTTACCAGCGATCTCTGTTGTGAATATTGTGAGGCAAATAGTGCTTTGCTGGGTCGGTGACATCACAGCTACTTCGGTTTATATCTTCCCACCTTTGCTGCTCTTTCCACTCCACGGGGCTTAAAGGGCGACCACCAATAGCATAGCCAAAGGTCAAGAAACCTGCACCAAATGCAATCACAAACATAATACCGCTTACCAATTCCGAATGTGGCTCGAAGCAAAGCCCAAGTACCAAAGATGCCACAAAAATGATTGCAGGCCTTTTCACGCGGTCCAAATACGGGCGCGCATACCATTCCGCTTTGAACTTGGCTATTTCCTCGTCCCGCTTCGCGCGCTTTGCTTTGGCGTTTTGTATCATTTTCTTGAACATAATCGCCATTCTACCTCACAACCCAATCTACTTCAACACTAAAGGAGAAAACCTATGAGAAATAAACTGCAATGGATTTTGCCTGACCACTTAGCGGGGTTTGATGCGCGGGCGCGAGCGAAGCCAACCAAAAAGGCGCAGTGGTGCATCAAGAAAAAATGATAGACGCCACATCCAACCAAATAGCACACAACATCGTAGCTATGGCAGAAAAATTGAAATTGGGGTATAGTTGCGCGTGGTTTTGAATATGGAGGTATTTTTATGGGAAAAATAATGGAATGGTTGAAAAATAATTGGCTTGTTGCTGGCATCGCTGTGTTGTTGGTTGCGGCACTGACGATTTTTGTTGTGATTATTATGAGTTGGGGCGGTGCTGTTAGTCTTGAAGGGAAAACTAGTGTTGGCGACCTATTGCGAACCCTCATTCTTTGCGTAGGTGGCATCGGTGCGGCGATTGGCTTGGGTATTGCCATTAAAAGGCAAGAAACATTTTCGCATCAAGGCTTTAATGATAGATTAGGGCGGGGCGTTGAATCGCTAGCTAGTGATAATGTTGTTATTCGTAGTGCTGGGGTTCGTGTTTTAATAGATTTGATTGATAGTGCGAGCGATAAGCAAAAATCAATTATTGCAAATATCATTTATGATTTTTTTCGTGATAAGTTAAAAATTCAATATGATGATAATAATGAGCCTTTACCTGTGCCCGAAAAGGCAAGTCACCAAGATGCGCAAAATGCACTGGACTTTCTCATTAACTTGACTTTAGAAGAGCGAGAAAAACTATTTCAAAAACAAATCTTTGGCGGCCTCTTAAATTTTAGGAATCTAGATTTTAGTAATCTATCTATTGTTGATAAAGCAGTAAAGAACGTAGATTTTTCCAATTCTCATATAGTTGATTTTATGTTCTATGGTGTCAATTTTGAAAACGTTGAATTTTGTAATGCTAAAATTAGAAATTCTGATTTTCAGTATGGAAGTATAGTTGATTCTAAGTTTGCTTCCTCTGTTATTCAGGATTCAGATTTTATCGGCATTACTATTGAGGACGCAGATTTTTCTGATATTGAAATAATAAACACTGAATTTAGTTTAGTACAATTTATCGGGGGGCGTTTTTGGGGCAAAAACAAAATTAAGGTTTCATCACGAAATGGATTGCCCGAGTTTATTTGCACTGAACTTAGATACACAGAGTTTGATTTTTCTGATAAATCTTATCCGGATACTTTTTTTAATTTATGTTATTATGCCGAAGGTCAGCGACCACGTAATTTGGATAAAAGTCGAGAATATAAACTCACTATGGGTGGAGGTGATATAGATGGAGTTGGCTTCTTTGTTAAATCGGATGAACCTTGGTCAGGGCAATCCATGCGCGAGCGGGTTGCGGTGGAACTTGCTACAATAAAATTAGAAATTGCTGAAGATCGTCGGGCGACGATAGCACACCCTATAGATGCATCTGCCGAAGATATTATTGAAGCCGACAAAAAAGTGTCAGCGGCTAAAAAGGAATTGCAAGCCGCCCAAGAGTGCCTTAAGAAATTTCAAACCCCCTAGGAGTATATCCCCGCCATGATAGAAAAAATCTACAATACTATAAAGCAGTGGCTTGTTGTGCGATGGTGCACGAAATGGGTTGCGTGGTGCTTTCGTTGGCTGTGTTTTATTGCACGGTCGAGTTGGCGTTTCTTTATAAAGCACATTTTGGATCGCCTTCTTATTTCCATCATCTTTGTTGGTGGTGTTATCATGCTGGCGTTGGCTGTGAGATTATTTTGGAAGGTGCGTCCAATCTGGTGGGACGGCTCAGAGTTAAAGAATCCATACGACCATTTGCAGCCTCTAATTTGGTCTATCGGCGGCGTCGGTGCGGCGATTGGTTTGTGGTTTGCGAATCAAAGGCAGAAAACATCTTCAGAACAAGTGCAGGTGCAAGTAGATCAAAGTTTTAATGATAAACTAGGGCGGGGCGTTGAGTTACTGGCGGATGAAAAAAACGTGGTCATGCGCTGTGCTGGACTTCAGGTTTTGGAAGATTTGGCTGATAACGCTAATGGTAGACAAAGAGCGATTGTATTAAATATCATCTATAACTTTTTCCGTGATAATGCGAAAGCAAATATGGAAGATGGGAATGAACCTCGCTTTAGGGCCCGAGAAGATACCACTCAGGATTTGCAGGATGCGCTAGATATACTTATCAACTTATCTCTAAATGACCGTAAAAAGTTACTTCCAAAACGGCTCGTTGCGGGTCGGTTGAATTTTTGCAAGCTAGATTTTAGTCATTTAGTTTTTGCTAACAAAACGCTAGAAAATATTAATTTTTCACAAGCCATAATGGAAAAGGCTAATTTTTTTCACGCTACAATTAAAGATGTTAATTTTACGCACGCTATAATTAACGAGGTTGAATTTACGTACGCTATAATTGAAAATGTTGATTTTACGTACGCTATAATTAAAGAATCGGATTTCGGACATGGAAACGAGCATGGAATCATAGTTAGTTCTTATTTCATTTCTACCACTATTGAGAATTCAACATTTTCCTACGTGACAATTGAAAATGCAAATTTTAGCGATGTTGAAATAATGAACACTACATTTAATTCGGTGGAATTTATGGGTGGAATTTTGGGGAGCAAGAAAAAAATGAAAATTTCATCACAAGATGACTTGCCAGAGTTCTTTTGCACGGAGTTTGGGTACACAGAATTTGATTTTGCTAATAAAACTAATTCAAGTGATTTTTTTGAATCATGTTATTGTCGGAAAGGTCTGCATTTACCTTTTCTGAATGACGGTGAGAAATATGAGCACATATTGGGCAGGGGGTATGTTTTCATCGACGGTAGTTCTTGGCCAGGGGAAAATGTGCCGAAGCGAATTGAAGTGGGAATCACTAGGCGTAAATTACAAAATCGCAGAGATTTGTTGCAAATTTCAGAGCATTCAGCAGAGATGTTTGGCGACTCTGATAAGCGTGTCAGAAAATTAAAGGATGAAGTGGAAGATCTTGAAGAGAAATTGCGCGCCGCCGAAGCAGATCTTGAAAGCGATACAAAAAAACATAATCCTAAAACCAAAAACCCATAGGAATCGCGCACCATAACAGAAGAAAACCCCAATACCACTCTCTTAGCGGCAGGAGCAAAAGCAAGTGTACGCGATGACAACAGCTGATGATTAGTTTGCATCCCTTCTCCCGATGCTCAAAACCTCATCCCCTACCCCCTTGGCGTCTATATCCCCTGGGGTGTAGCGGTCGAAGGTTTCTATTCCTAGTAGGTGGGGTTATATAATATCAAAGCCCACGGCACCATCGCCGCCTAGGAAATCGTCAAGGTAATCAAAATCGCTCAATAGCCCTTGTTTCACTAGCGGCGTTGATTTATCTCTGCCGCTGTATACCTCTCTAACCTCATCCACTGAGAGGGGGTCGGCGAATTCTATGCTTACTATGGGCATGGATATGCGTCCGCCGCTGAAGAAGGTGCTGTCCTTGAAATGGAATGAAATGCCGTCCATTTGTACGCCATTTTCACCAATGCTAAAATTGAAATTTACCCAGAATTGATCGTCTATGAGATCTTCTGTGCCTTTGGTTACGTAATTGATAAAGCCTTCATAGCCGTCATCTGCGCTCAGGTCTATGTCGCCGGCGTCAATGTCGCTTTGTTTTAGTTGGAATACGAACTTATCGCGTCCGCGCACGAAGCTGGTGATGCTGTCAGCGCCGTCGCTTGCCATTTGATTGCCGATGCCGTAGATGACCACATCATTGTCTTCCTTGCTGGCGCTTAGGTCAATTTCATCATCGCCCTTGCCGCCATCTATGACGTCATTGCGGTTGCCATCGCGCACATGGTCGGCGCCTGTGCCGGCTTCCACTTTTGTCGCTTTGTCGGCTTCGGCGGTGTAGGTTTGGTCTTTGTCGGCGTCCTCTGCATCGGGTTTAATGACGACACGCTGGACGACATCTTCTAGCCGTGCTTGGACGATTTCTGGGCGTCCATTGCCGTCCATGTAGGTGATGCGGACGCAAATTTGCTCGCCGCTGTCCTCTTCCCTCACGGTGTAAGTGGAACTGCCGTCGCCGATTTCTTGGTCGGGATTGCTTTGGTAGAACCATACCCAGCCGCTTTCGGGGGCTTTGCCGCCCTCATAGCCGTTGGGGTCGTCGTGGGTGATGCTCGCGGTTAGGACGGTGCCTGCGGCAATTTCATCGGTGTTGGCGGCGATGTCTAGGCACGCGCAATCCATTTCATCAACGACACCAATTATCACATTGATAGTATCGGTGCTGACGCCGTCGCTTGCTTGCACCACCAAACGATGCGATTCCGCGGTTTCAAAATCCAAGAAACCTTTTAGTGTAATCGCGCCAGTGTTCTCATTGATGCTGAATAGGTTTGCGTTCCTGCCGCCAAGGATGGAATAGCGCACGCCACTCGTATCGGCATCCCGCGCAGTGACGGTGGTTAGGGTCGTGCCAATCTCGGTTAGTTCAGGGATTTCTACCCTATGCGTGGCAGCATCAAAAATCGGTGCGTTGTCGTTGGCGTCAGTTACGCGGACAACGACCTTTGCCGTGTCGGTGTCGCCGTTTTTATCTTGTGCCTTGATGGTGAGGTTGTGGCTCGTGGCGGTCTCGTAATCTAGCGCGCCGGTGAGGGTGATTTCCCCGTCATCATTGATGGCAAAAAGCCCGTCGCCGCCCCCATCGCCGCCAATAATGGAATAGGTGAGCGTGTCGTCAATATCGGCATCACTAGCGGCAACCGTCACCACCGCACTGCCAGTCTCGGCGGTTTCGGCTAGGGTTGCGGTGTAGGTTTCTTGGGCGAATTCTGGGGCGCGATTGATGATGCCATGCGACATGGCAAACATATTTAGGGTTAGGTCAGCCGTGAAATCTTCTAACACCATGAGAAGCACATCGCCGCTATAAATGGCGGTGTTTTCAATGGCGGTGTCATCAATGTTGCCATTCAGCGCATCAACCGCGATATGCCCTTTTTCCACGCGCAGATTGAATATGCTATAAAGTTGTTCAAGTGAGGAAATCGCTACATCAAGTGAAGGAAGCACTGAGGCTGGGACATGTATGTGGATTTTATCATTGCCATTGCCAAAATCTTTTAGCGTATCGGCATGACTATCATCAGTAATATGGCCTTGGAGAAGCCCGTGGATATCAAGCGCAAATTTGTCATCACCCGCACCGCCATAAAGCGTATCAAGCCCAGCACCGCCGTCAAGCGTATCATCACCCGCACCGCCATAGAGCGTATCACTACCCCCGCTGCCATGAAGAACATCATCGCCAGTGCCGCCATAAAGCGTATCATCACCGAACTGCGCATAAATAAAATCATCCCCGCCATAACCATAGATTGTATCAGCATCAGCGGTGCCACCAATACGATCAGCGTCATCAGTGCCGCGAATTGCCGAATCGGTGACGTTGATGGTGATTGTTGCGGTGTCGGTGAGCCCGGCGCTGTCCTCCACCTGAATGGTGATGGTGTGGGTGGTTGCGGTGTTGTAATCCAGTGCGCCGGTGAGGGTGATTGCACCACTCTGCGCATCAATGGCGAAAGGCGGCGCATTATCAATAATCGTGTCCTCCACAAAAAGCCCCGGGATATTGTTGCTGACGATGGAATAGGTGAGTGTGTCGCCAGCATTGGCGTCGGTAGCTTGCACCGTCACCACCGCACTGCCAGCCTCGGCAGTTTCGGCTAGGGTTGCGCTATACGAATCTTGCGCGAATGTTGGGGCGGTATTGATGGTGGCGTTCGGCAGGTCAAACATATCTAGCGTTAGGTCAGTGGTGAAATCTTCTAGCACCATGAGGAGCGTATCGCCTCTATAGATAGCGGTGTTTTCGGTGGCGGTGCTATCTCTGCCGCTGTTAAAGCCTTCTACCTTGATATGCCCTTTTTCTACGCGCAGATTGGCGGCGGTTAGGAACGCCTCAACGCTTCCGGGAATCGTGCCGGTGAAATCAGTTACGCGGATTTTATCGCCATCGCTTGGGGTGAAATCGCCGAGTCTATCTTCCCCAGAACCCAGCATGAAAATATCCGCACCACCACCGCCATGTAAATAATCTTTGCCAGCACCGCCTTCAAGCCAATCATCGCCAGCACCGCCATTCAAATGGTCGCCGCCAGCGCTGCCATAAAGCGTATCATCGCCATCACCGCCAGAGAGTCCGTCACCACCATCCCCAGCATAAAGCGTATCATCGCCGCCATGACCGTAAAGTCCATTATTGCCAGTAACGCCATAAAGCGTATCATCGCCATCACCACCACCGAGCCAATCATCGCCCGCGCCGCCATAAAGCGTATCATCGCCAGCATTGCCCCAAATGTGGTCATCACCATCCCCGCCGTAAAGCGTATCATCGCCATCATAACCATAAATGCGGTCGGAATCATCACTACCCGTCAGCGTTTCTTCGTTATCAGTGCCGCGCATGGCACCATCGGTGATGGTGACGGTTGCGGTATCGGTGTTGCCTGCCGTATCGGTTGCAGTCACCGTTAGCGTGTGAGTGGCGGCATGAATCTGCACATCAGGCGCGCCGAACGAGATAGTGCCATTCGTTGCACCAATATCAAAAAACCCTGCATCATTGCCAGCGGTGATGGCGTAAGTCACCGCATCACCATCGGCATCAGTGGCGCTAACAACAACAGCCGTGCCACTAGCATCGAGCCGGACCGTCCAACCTTCCACGCGATAGGAATCTGCGGTGTAGGAATCTTGGGTGAATACCGGGGCGGTATTGATGGTGGCGTTCGGCAGGTCAAACATATCTAGGGTTAGGTCTTTGGTAAAGTATTCTAGCACCATGACGAGTTTATCGCCTCTAAAGATGGCGGTGGCGCTATCCCCATCCGCACCGATATGCCCCTTTACTACGCGCAGATTGGCGGCGGTTAGGAAGGATTCTATCGTTGTCGGCATTACGCTAACAAATTCCGTCATGCGGATTTTATCGCCCTCGCTCCCATTAAAGTCTCCGCCTACCGCATTAAAGTCTCTGACTACATCAAAGCCAGAATCATCCGTATTCAGCACAAAAATATCCGCGCCTTGGTAGCCCCAGAGCGTATCATCGCCTTCGCCACCATATAGGATATCATCGTTTTGGCCGCCATGGAGCGTATCATCGCCCTCGCCACCATATAGGATATTATCGTTTTGGCCGCCATGGAGCGTATCATCGCCGTCATAGCCATAGATGGCATTCCCATCAGCAGTGCCAAAAAGTACATCTTGAACATCAGTGCCGCGGATGGCGTAATCGGTGATGGTGACGGTTGCTGTGTCGGTGTTTCCTGCGGTGTCGGTGGCGGTTAGCGTTAGGGTGTGGTCGCCGGGGTTAGTGCGCTGATTAGGCACGGCTAGTTTTATGTCGCCATTTGTTGCATCAACAATGAATAGCCCGGCGTCATTGCCGGCGGTGATGGTATAGGTGAGTGTGTCATCATCGGCATCGGTGGCGGCGATATTGGTGATGATATCACCAGCTTCCGCCCCTCGCGCGATGCTTGCGCTGTAGGAATCTTGCGCGAATACCGGGGCGCTGTTGGGGGTGGCGTTGGGTAGGTCAAACATGTCTAGGGTTAGGTCATCTTCAAAATCTTCTAGCACCATGACTAGCCTATCGCCGCTATAGATGGCGGTGTTTTCGGTGGTTTTGCTATCACTGTGTGAATCAGCTCTCGGGTTCGGGAGCGTAATATGCCCTTTTTCCACGCGCAGATTGGTGGCGGCTAGGAGCGCTTCAACGCTCTCAGGAATCGCACCAGTGAACGCATCCACGCGAATTTTATCGCCATCACTAGGGATGAAATCCCTAACTAAATCAGCGCCAGTATCATCGGCGTTCAGTGCGAAAATATCCGCACCGCCTTGACCGTTAAGAAAATCATCGCCATCCCCGCCGTATAGGATATCATCCCCGTCATTGCCATAAATGTGGTCTACAATGCCCGCCCCGCCATAGATGGTATCAGCGCCGACACCGCCAATTAACGAATCATTGCCGTCACCACCATGAATGATGTCATCGCCAGCACTACCAAAGATGGCATCCTTGCCGTCACCGCCATAGATGGTATCATCGCCAGCATTGCCATAAAGCTTGTCATGGCCGTCACCGCCATAAAGCGTATCATTTCCACCGTTGCCATCAATGGTGTCATCGTTGTCACCGCCATGAATGATGTTATCATCATCACTGCCAGCCACACCCAATTCAATCATATCAAGGGTGAGGCCTGTGAAATCTTCTATCACGGCAATGGCGGTATCGCCTTTATAGATCACCGTATCGTTGATATCCGCATCATTTTCCCCGGATTCATGCCCCTTAATGACTTTACTGCCGCTAGTGTCAAAGCGAAGCCCTGCGGCAGCTGCCAATTCTTCCACGGATGAAGGTTGAAATGTGCCTGAAACACGTATTCCATGCAAGCCAATGATATCGCCTTCCTCGGCGTTGAAATCAACAACGATATTGGTCACGTCATCTGGGGTATCAAAAAAGAAGCTCATTTTAAATAGATCAGCACCTAAGCCACCATGGAGCAAATCTATACCGCGTAAGTCGAATAATTTATCATTACCGCTACCGCCGTAAAGGACATCATTACCATATCCGCCGGATAAGGAATCACGATCGCTACCACCATAGAGGGTATCATCACCATCCCCGCCAGTTAAGGAATTAGAACCGCTACCACCATAAAGCGTATCATCGCCATCGTTGCCCCGCAAACGATCAATGCCGTCGCCACCATAAATCGTATCATCGCCGTCTCCACCATTCAAATAATCATGACCGCCATAGCCATAGATGGTATCCCCATCAATAGTGCCATGAAATACATCTTGAACATCCGTGCCACGGATGGCGTAATCGGTGATGGTCACAGTTGCGGTGTCGGCGTTATCTGTGGTGTCGGTGGCGGTTATTGTTATTGTGTGGTCGGTGGCATCAGTCGGCTTATCAGGCACGGCTAGTTTTATGTCGCCATTTGTTGCATCAACAATGAATAGCCCGGCGTCATTGCCAGCTGTGATGGAATAGGTGAGCGTGTCGCTATCAGCATCGGTGGCGGCAATGTTAGTAATAATATCACCAATTTCCGCTCCTCGCGCGATGCTCGCGCTATACGAATCTTGCGCGAATGTTGGGGCGGTATTGGTGATGGCATTCGGCAAATCAAACATGTCTAGGGTTAGGTCATCGGTGAAATCTTCTAGCACCATGACGAGCCTATCGCCGCTATAAATGGCGGTGTTGGTGATTGCGTTGTCGTCGGTGGGAATGTTTATGTTAGCCCACGCATCCACCTTGATATGTCCTTTTTCTACGCGCAGATTGGCGGCGGTTAGGAATGCCTCAATGCCCCTAGGAATCACGCCGGTAAATTCCTCTATGCGGATTTTATCGCCATCGCTTGGGGTGAAATCGGTGATTGTGTCGGTGCCGGAATCTGCTGTATTTAGGACGAAAATATCCGCATCTGCCGGACCTGTGAAAATTTCTGTTCCTATGAGGGCCAAACTATCGCCTCTCAGGTAATCACTGCCAGCGCCGCCGTAAAGGGTGTCCGTGCCAGCACTGCCCTCAAGCAGGTCATCGCCATCATCGCCATTGAGAATATCATTATCCACACCGCCATAAATGACATCGCCACCATAGCTGCCGTTGAGCGTATCAGCACCTGCATCGCCATAAAGCACATCTGACGCACTGCCACCATGAAGCGTATCATCGCCAGCATCGCCATAAAGCGTATCATCGCCACCACTGCCATAGAGGACATCATCGCCATCACCGCCGTGAAGATCATCACCGCCACTATCGCCACGGAGCGTGTCATCGCCAGCACCGCCAGAGAGGGTGTCATCGCCATCCTGACCATAGAGCCAATCATCGCCATCATTGCCATAGAGCCTGTCATCGCCATCCTGTCCATAGAGCCAATCGCCGCCAGCATCGCCAGAGAGCCTGTCATCGCCCTCATTGCCATAGAGTACGTCACCACCATCCCCGCCATAAAGCCTGTCATCGCCACCTTCGCCAAAGAGCCAGTCATCGCCAGCACCGCCATAAAGCGTATCCGCGCCGCCGCCGCCCCATACAGCATCAGCGTCGTCCCCGCCATAAAGCATATCATCGCCATCATAGCCATCAATCCAATCTCCACCAGCACCGCCATTTAGGATATCATCGCCGCCATAGCCATAAATGAAATCGGTCTCATCACTACCCGTCATCGAATCCTCACCATCAGTGCCACGTATGGCGTAATCGGTGATGGTGACGGTGGCGGTGTCGGTGTTGCCTGCGGTGTCGGTGGCGGTTATTGTTATTGTGTGGTCGGTGGCGTCAGTGGGCGTTTCAGGCGTGGCTAATTTGATGTCGCCATTCGTGGCATCAACAATAAAAAGCCCCGCATCATTGCCAGCTGTGATGGCATAGATGAGCGTGTCGCTATCAGCATCGGTTGCGGCGATATTGGTGATAATGTCACCAACTTCCGTAATATCATCAACTTCCGCACCTTGCGCGATGGTTGCGCTGTAGGAATCTTGCGCGAATGTTGGGGCTTGGTTGGCTGTGGCGTTTGGTAGGTCAAACATGTCTAGGGTTAGGTCTTCACTAAAATACACTAACGCCATGAGAGCGATATCGTCGCTTTCGCCATTATCCCCGCCTACCACTTTATAGATGATGGTGTTGTTAGTGCCAAAATTGTCAAATTCCCCTGTTTCTGCCCGCAGATTGGCGGCGGCTAGGAATGCTTCAATCGTCTTGGGCATCACGCCATTAAAACTCTCCACGCGAATTTTATCGCCAGATGCTACAGAAAAACCGCCTATAACATCCATATCAGCCGATGAGGTAGCATCGGTATTTAGCACGAAACTATCCGCCCCGCCTTGACCTTTTATGAGATCACGACCAGCACCGCCATATATTGTATCATCACCTTCATTGCCGTATATGACATCATCGCCATCACCGCCGTAGATGATATCATCGCCTTCGCCTCCCGATAGCACATCAGTCGCACCACCGCCGTATATTATATCAACGCCGCTACCACCCCATAGAACATCAGAACCGTCACCGCCAGTAATGGTATCGCTACCGCCATAACCATAGATGGTATCTCCATCAGTAGTGCCATGAAGTGCATCTTGAGCATCGGTGCCACGGATGGCATAATCGGTGATGGTGACGGTGGCTGTGTCGCTGTTTCCTGCGGTGTCGGTGGCGGTTAGCGTTAGGGTGTGATCGCCAGCACCGGTGCGCTGATTAGGCACGGCGAGTTTTATGTCGCCATTTGTTGCATCAACAATGAATTTCCCCGAATCATTGCCGTTGGTGATGGAATAGGTAAGCGTGTCGCCATCGGCATCGGTTGCGGCGATATTCGTGATAATATCACCAGCTTCCGCACCGCGCGCTATGCTCACGCTATACGAATCTTGGGCGAATGTTGGGGCTTGGTTGGTTGGGATGGTTGGGGCGGTTGCGTCTATGACTACATCAAACATATCGTAAGTTAACCCTGAGATGAAATCTTCCAGCACCATAACAAGCACATCATTGTTCTCGCCATTTTCTGCCGTATCTGCCGCACCGACCACCCTATAAATGGCGGTGTTGGCAAGGTTTTTGTGATCCCTATGTTCATAGTTGAAATCAACAAGACCTACATGGCTGTATGAAGGCGTTTCAATAGTGCCATATTTCATAATCCCCGATGCGATATCCCCTTGTTCCCACCGCAGATTGGCGACAGCAAAAAGCCCATCAACCGTTTCAGTGACCGGCGCGGTGTTAATCTCTATGCGGATCCTATCCCCTTCAACACGAGGAGCAAAATCGCTAACGGTATCAACGCCATCATCATTGGCATTGAGTACAAAAATATCCGCACCCCTGTCGCCGTATAGATAATCATTGCCACTACCGCCATAAAGGGTATCATCGCCCCTGCCACCACTTAAGTGATCATTGCCACTATCGCCGTAAAGAATATCGTCGCCCCAATCACCCCCTAGTAAATCATTGCCACTACCGCCATAGAAAATGTCATCATATCCATTTTGGTGGCCATCTATGAAGTCATCGCCGCTACCACCATAAGCGACCCCACCTGTTTGATAGATACGAATCAGATCATTGCCACCATAACCATAGGCTGCAGCTGATGGCACATCATAATCATTGTAGATTACCTCAATGTCATCACTGCCATGTTTCGTATAATATCTGCCATCGGAGGTATGGTCGGTGAGAAAGGCGGCTGGATTTTTGACAACAAGTTCTGTCGTATCGGCGCTCCCGTAACTGTCGGTTGCTTCTATGGTTAGATTATAGGCGGTGCGTTCAAACCGCACATCACCATCGGCAACCGTAACCCTGCCAGTCGCCGCATCAATGGCAAATAATTCAGCACCTTCGCCGCCAATAATCGCATAGCGCAATGTGTCGCCAGTATCGGCATCTTGCGCCGTAAGGGTGGTCACAACGCTATCAACCGCAACATTTGCGGCAAGGTTGGCGCTATAGGAATCTTGTGCAAATACTGGGGTTTGATGCGGTGTGCCATCGGTGATGTTAATCACCACCTCTGCCGTGCCAATATCCTCTGCCCCATCCCGTGCTTGGACGCTGAGGGTGTAGCTGGTAGCAACATCACGATTGAGCGCACTAGTCAGGGTGATTTCCCCATCCCCATTGATAGTAAACAGCCCCGAATCATTACCGCCAGTAATAGAATAGGTAAGCGCATCGCCGGCATTGGCATCAGCATCGGTCGCAACGACAGAGGCAACAACACTGCCGACAGCGGTGGTTTCGGCAACATTCTCACGATAAAAATCTTGGCTAAAGACGGGGGCTTGATTTGGTGCGGGCAATGCGAGTTCCCCACCTACATCCAAGCCAAACATTTTATAGGTTATCGGGCCAGTATAGTCCTGTAACACCATGACAAGCACATCATCGCTTTCGCCATTAGCAGCGGCATCCGCCTTACCTACTACCTTATAGATAGTAGTATCTTTAGTTGGGTTATCATAGGGACGATAAAGCCCTTCTATTGAGACATCCTCTCTTGCAATCCGGAAATCCGTTGAAAATAGCGTATCAAGTGCGGAGGTTGTCATCTCATCAATATCTACACGGATTGTATCACCGCCAAAACCACCATCCCCCGGAGCAAAAATATCAACCGTATCAACGCCAGAACCATCCATATTCAACACGAAAGTATCACTTCCCAGCCCGCCGTAGAAAACATTTACCCCACCGCCACCATCAAGAACATCATCACCTCTCCCCCCTACAAGAGCATCATTGCCACTTGTGCCATAAAGGGTGTTGTCCCCTCCGTTCCCTACTATACTCACATCAAACATATCAAAAGTGATGCCCGTGACATCTTCTAGCACCGCAACGACGATATCATCGGCATCATTGTCCGGGCGTCCTGCCGCATCATCGGCAACGCCCACGATTCTATACAGCACCGTGTCATCGGCTTCGGCATCATTTTCCCCAGATTCAAGCCCGGAAATGATTTTATCGCCACTAGTATCAATGCGAAACCCAGCGATATCAAGCAATTCATCTAAAGACGAGACGCGAAATGTGCTTTCGGCAACTATGTTAAGTAGCTGAATGCGGTCGCCATCAGCAATGTTGAAATCAACGATAACATCGGCATCGGCATCGGTGTTCTTTGTGCGGTCGACGCTGAATTTAAATTGATCCCCACCAGCACCGCCATAAATTAAATCTCTGCCAGTGCCACCATAGAGAACATCATCCCCTACGCCGCCATAGAGCGTATCATCGCCTTCACTGCCGTAAAGAATGTCATATCCCCCCTCGCCGTAGAGGGTGTCATCACCGCCATAGTCATAGATGACATCATCCCCGTCGCCGCCATAGATCGTGTCATCTCCACCATTGTAAAGACGAAGCTTATCATCGCCAATGCCAGCGTGTATAACGGCGTCCCCATTGTCAGGGTGTGTGTAGGAAGATGGAGAGAAATGGTAGCCATGACCAAGATCTTTCAAACGTATTGCGGCATCATTGATGGTGACGAATTTGGTATCTATGTTGCCATCGCTATCAGTTACTTCAACCGTCAATGTATGCGTGTCGGGAGTCAAACGAACGCGCGGTTCAGTAAGCAAAATCCTACCTGCCGTATCAATGCCAAATTTCAAATCATTATTACCGCTAACAATCGCATAGGTTGCGTCCTCGGCATCAGTTTCGGAAATATCAATGACTAAATCACCAATCTTTGCACTAGATGCGACATCCACGTGATACGAATTTCCGTCAGAAGTTGCGGATTCATTGACATCGGTGACGATAAGAGTGAATTCTGCGATACCGACACCACCCTTGTCATCCCGCGCACGAAGGGTGAAAGTGTGGCTAGTGGCGGTTTCGTAATCAAGCGTACCTTCAAGAACGAGGTTCCAATACCTCCCCTCGCCCCCAATAGATCTAACCCGAAGAAGTCCATCGTCATTGCCGCCAATAATGGAAACGTTCACCCAACCATCAACATCAGCATCAGCATCATTAACGGAAAAAGTTAAGAGCGTACTACCAGCAAGAGTGTTTTCGGCATGGGTTGCGGTGTAGGAATCTTGGCTAAAGACGGGCGCTACATTAGCATCGGTTGCGGCGATATTCGTGATAATATCACCAGCTTCCGCCCCGCGTGCGATGGTTGCGGTGTAAGTTTCTTGGGCGAATGTTGGGGCTTCAGTGACATTTTCAACGTTGATGGTGACCGTTGCGGTGTCGGTGAGTCCTGCGCTGTCTTCTACCTGAACGCTGAGGGTGTGGGTGGTGGCGGTTTCGTAATCTAGCG
Organism: uncultured Alphaproteobacteria bacterium; assembly: GCA_958431225.1. Classification (GTDB taxonomy): domain Bacteria; phylum Pseudomonadota; class Alphaproteobacteria; order Puniceispirillales; family UBA1172; genus UBA12202. The sequence continues at coordinate 258,628 of OY288107.1, forward strand.
CGCCGGTGAGGGTGATTTCCCCATCCTCATTGATAGCGAATAGCCCCGAATCATTGCCGCCCCCCTCGCCACCAATAATGGAATAGGTCAGTGGGTCGTCAGCATCAACATCCTGCGCAACAAGTGTTTTAATGGCACTACCAACAGTGATATCCTCGGAAATGGTTATGCTGTAGGAATCCTGCATAAATACTGGGGCTTCATTGACATCGGTGATGGCGATTTTTACCTTTTCTGTGCTAACATTCCCTTCGTCATCGGTAATATGGAAGGTCAACTCAAAACTGCCATCATGGCTCTCATAATCCAACGATGCCCCATCTATAAGCTGTATTTTCCACAGAATGCCTTGTTGCACAATCTCAAAGCGATTATCTGTGACATTAAAACTATCAAGAGTAATTCCGCCGCCGACGTAGTTGAAATACGTCACATGCGCCCCTGCATCATTCTCCTGAACTAATCCTGCTAACAAAACAGTCATAATGTCACCCTCTGTATTATTATGGTTTCACACCCATAAGTATGACTAGACTACCCCACCAAAAATCATCCGTCAAACAAAAAATTACGAATTTTGTAAATTTTTTTACACATCCCCCGCATCCGCCCTGTAAACCCGCGCCGTGCCTAAATTCGCGCCCACGCTACCACCCTGAGGGTGCGCCGCGCCATCCCTTTTTTTTTAGATTGGCTCGGGTGTGTCTGGTATTGGGGTTAGTCCTGCTAGTGGGTCGGCGTCTGGGATTTCTACCTCTACCTGTTCCTCTGTGCGGTCTGGGGTTATTGGTGGGGGGGCGGGTGTGGTTATGGGCGCGATTGGGTTTTTCCCGGAGTTTACGACTACTAAGGTGATCGCCCTGACATCGGTTTCCATAGTGGTGGGATGGGTGATGGTGATTTCAACTTCATATTGATGTTTTTTCACCAAACCATTGGGTAGCAACTCGATAATTACCTTACCTGTTGTTGATGTTAGTGTTGATACTGAAACATCAAAAAAATCCATATCTGCCCCGCCGGTAACTGCGGCGGTAGGTTTCTCAGAAGTTCCCGTTGTTTCGTAGTTCAATTCCTCCGCACGCGGTAAGGAAGTAAAAGTACCAGCAATAAGACCATCAATGTTAGACTCAAATTCGGTAAATTCTTCATCAAGCGGGGTGGTGAATATTATTGATTTCGCGTTTAGCGTGACGGATTGGTGTTCGGTATCGCTCGTGGTGGCATCGGTGGCGGTTACTGTAAATTCATAGGTGCTTTTGGTGCTAGCAGCTAAAGTTGTGGCAGATTTGAAAACGACATCCCCATTCGTGCCAATATCAAACAGCCCGGCATCTGCGCCACTCAGCGCATAGGTTATTGCCCCGGTTGCGGTGGCGGCGGCGGTGTGCACCACATCTGTCGTGCTATATGATGTCCCATCAAGCACATTCACTATTGGGATGTAATCCGTATAATCAGTGCCGAAACTTACTGATTCTGCGGTGTCGGCTATTCGGACTTTGAACGCCGCATCAACGCTGTCGGTGCCAGATGTGGCGCGGATGGTGAAGTCTATGCCGTTTGTCTTCTCGTCATCGGTTAGGGCTTCGTAGTTTAGTTTTTCTGCTGATTCGGGCATGATGCCTGTATCGGATATGGTAATGCCTTTATAGGTGGTGGCGATTGAGCCGTCCTCAAGCACAAAGGCTAGTGTCAGCGCGTCAGATGCGATGGTGCTACCATCAGAAGTACGCTTTGCGGTCAGTGGGACGGCAGCCGTGGTATGTTCGCCTAACTGCACAGAGATGGGGGATAGGCTAATGGGTGCGGTGCTGGCTTCTACTTCAACGTTAGCATCGGAAAATCCGTCAGTGTATTCTACGCGGACGCGGTAATGGGCGTTGTCATCGGTGTAGGTGAATGTATTTGTAGTTGAAGCGGTGCGGACTATTGCGCCGGTGGCGACATTATACCATTCATAGGTGGGGTCTATGGCACCGCCACCATCGGCGGCGGCTCCGATACCATCATCGTCGCTTAGCGTGGCGGTTAGGGTTTTGGTTGTCGTATTCCTTGTGATGACAACAACCCCTGCTTCATTGAGATTGGTGAGCGTGATGGTGATTGGCACCGGGTTACTATCAACCACACCATCATTGACTTTGACATTGAGGTTAATCGTGCCAGTTGTGCCATCGGTTTCGTAATCTAGCCTTGCTAGGTTTCCGCTTCCATCGTCAGTTTTCAGCCGCAAATCCCACGCATTGCCATTTTGCACAATTATAAATTTATCGGCGGTGGCATCAATCGTGCCGGCACCCGCAGAGATTGTGAAACTGCCAGAATTAAAAACATTGTTCGTACCATCATCGGTTATGGTGAAGCTAATGCCTGTATCCCTTTCGGCGGCATTTTCGGTAATGATCGCAGAACCGCTAGCCGATAACGCCAGCGCAATACCATTTTCACCGACTACAGTGATGGTGACGGATTGGCGTTCGGTGTTGCTTGTGCCGGTTTCGGTGGCTAAGACTTCAAATTGATAGGTGTCTTTGGTGCTAGCATCTAAAGTCGTGTCGGCTTTGAAAGTGACTACCCCGCTAGTGGGGTCAATGTCAAACACCCCGGCATCTGTGCCAATAAGCGAATAGGTTATCGCCCCGCCGCTGGTGGCGGTGGCGACGGCGTTGTGAACCATATCTGTTGTGCTATATGCCCCATCAGGGAGCGTTATGGTTTTTAGGTAATCCGTATAATCAACTTCGCCAACGCCATCGTCAAAAATTACAGATTCAGGGCGGTCCGCAATCTTGGCGTTGAAGTTAAAATCAATGGTCGTGCCGTCATAGGTGGTTCGGATGACTAGACTTATGCCGTTTTTCTTCTCGTCAGGGGTTAGGGCTTCGTAGTTCAACCCCCGATTTGATGCTGTGCCTAAACCTATAGAACCAAAGGCAAGATTTTTGGTGCTTATGGTAAACCCTTTATGCGTGGTGGCGGTTGTGCCGTCTTCGGTGACAAATACTGCCGCCTCTATATCTGCGGGGGCGATGATGCTCCCATCATTGCGCGCAACTAATATCAGGGCGGCGTTGCTTGTTGATGCGTCATTTTCTGCAATTATCCCTTCATCGTTGAAGAAATAAAAGGGTAAGGGTGCGATGCTGTCTGTCAGGGTATAACTCCCGAAATTATCTTGGTAATTGATTCTGACGCTGTAATGGGCGCTGTCATCGGTGTAGGTGAATGTTGCATCGGTGCTGACAATTTCGCTGGTGCTGACAATTTCGCTGGTGGCGACATCAAACCACTCATAGCTGGGGTCGCTGGCACCGCCACCATCGGCGGCGGTTAAGATGCCATCTTGGTCGGTTAGCGTGGCGGTTAGGGTTTTGACTATCGGATTCCTTGTGATTTCAAGAGTCCCTGCGTCATTCCTATTTTGCACCGTGATGGTGATAGGTAGCGGGTCGCTTTCATTGTCGTTCGCATCCTCAACTGTGATTTCAAGGTCAATGCGTTGGTCGGCGGTGGTTTCGTAATTTAGCGTTTTACCATTTTTCAGCACCAATTCCCATGTGCCAGCTGTGGCGGTTTTCTTAACGCCAAAGCGCGAGTCGCTGAATCCGAAATCGTCTGCCGTAAAACTCGCATCGTCATCAACGGCATCGGCATCGGTTAGCGTGAATGTATAGCCTGTCGCAAAATCGCCACCAGTTGCCGTCATCTCATTGATGCTAACGCCATCCTCCGCACCATCCAACACCGGCTTTTCGTCATTGAGGTCGTTCACAGAAATTGCTACCTCAACATTGCTAAATGGATTTGGGATGTTGGTGTCGCCATTATCGTGGGTGGCGCGCACGGTTAGATCGATTCGCTCTGTTCGGGGGTCGGTGTCGTAATCAATATGAGTTGTCGAACCAGTAAAGGTAATCACACCATCGCTATCAATCGCAAAGCCTAAATGCGTGGCGGCGGTTGTGCCAGCGTCATCGGTCACAAAAGCATAGGTGATGTTATCCGTTATATCCGGGTCATCCAAAGTCGCATCTATATCTATCGTCGTAATGTTCTTGCCATCTTCATTGATGCTTCCGCTGTAGATTGATGCCCCGAATTCCACCGTCAAGGCTAGGGCGGAGGTGAAGCTTAGGTCGCTTCCAACGCGGTTATCCTGATAGCTGACAAGAACGCCATAATCCGCATCGGCAACAGGGGTGCCAATAATCCTATAGGTGTTCGTTGTAGTTTCCGAGGTAAGCCATATAAAAGTGGTGGTTTCGGAAGTTGCAAATGAGGTGGGGTCAGGGTCAGAACTCGCTTTCCTAAACCAGCGATACATGGCAGTAACCGAGGAATCTGCGCCGTCAGGGTCTTCCGCAACACGCCTAGCCTCTAGCTCCACACCCGCATCAACATTGCCAACAACAATATAGGTCGCCTCGCCCTCATCCAAGTTATTGACGCTAATCGTGACTGGGACGTTCTGGGTTTCGGCTTCAGTCGCCCCCGCCGCCATCGCACTCAGCTGCACGGTCAGCGTGTAGGAATTCGGGATGCTGGCGTCTTCATAATCCAGATTTTTGTTCGGGGCGAGAGAAATAACAGCATTGCCACTGCCATCGTTAAGCTTCACAACCTCAAACACACCGCCAGTATTGCCCCCGGTGATGCTATAACCCACATCGGCATTTGCATCACTCTTCAAAACCGCCTTAAAGGTGAACAACGCATCGGCGTCACCAACATTCTCATCAACATCCCCATCCAAAGCATCGCCGGTGATGTCAAATCGTGATGAGGAGACGGTGAAAGATTGCGGCAAACTGGCAACGGGGGGTATGGCAGGATTATCAGTATTATGAACCACCTTAATAGCCGCCTTGAAGTCTAGGTAATTCATAACCTCGCCATCCCCAATCTGATAGCTAAATCGACCAGCAGGTGAAGTAATTTCCACCTCAGCACCAGTTGAAAGCGTTAGGGTTATGCTTCCGTAGCTTATGTTACCAAAGACAACCGATGCGCTTTCGCTAACAGCCGTAATTGTGACAGCAGAATCAAACTTGACGAGGTTCGCATCACCAAAAGTATCGCTAATATCAACATTGCCATGTTGAAAGCGCGTGATAACATAAATGTCATTGCTTCTAAGACCATTTAGATCCAAAATATAATCAGTGGCGGCGGAAATAATATCCTCACGGTCGCCCCCGCCAGCATCATCAAGACTAACATCAGCCTCAACACGATTTGCGGATAATTCCGGCACAGAAGTAAGCGTGGTAATTGCGTATTCATTCGGCAAACTGGCAACAGGAGGGATGCTAGAATCACTAGAATCATGAGCCACCTTAATAGCCGTCTTGAAATCTAGGTAATTCAGAACCGCACCATCTCCAAGCTGATAGCTAAATCGACCAGCAGGTGAAGTAATTTCCACCTCAGCACCAGTTGAAAGCGTTAGGGTTATGCTTCCGTAGCTTATGTTACCGAAGACAATCGATGCGCTTTCGCTAACAGCCGTAATCGTGACACCATAATCAAACTTGATGAGGTTCGCATCACCAAAAGTATCGCTAATCTCAACATTACCATATTGATAGCGCGTGATAATATAAGCATCATCTTTTCTAAGACCATTCGCTACAAGTGCTTCCGACGCACCTAAGCCAATGATATTCTTATCATCACCACCACCGCCATCAAGGCTTTCCACACCAGCAAGAGTCGAATCCCCGGCTATGTTTTGTGCGTCTGAGGTGTGTCGCAATGTATTATCGGCGGCATTATAGAGGCGGATTTCAAAATCGCGGGGGAATTTGTGATTTCTTGTAATCGGCGGGGACGCTGGCTGGCTTCTGTCGGACGTGGAAAAAGCAACCGTGCCGGTCACTGGTGCGGTCAAGGCAAGCGGGAATTTGCCTGCGGTGGGGTGGATTTCCCAACGGATGGTTGTTGCCGTGGCAAAAGCCTCATCCAAGCCTATGGTGAAATCATAGCTCGCGTCATTCGGGCGAGTGATTGTATATGTTGTTGGCATACGGGTTGTTCCCAAATTGGTGGATGGTTTAGCTGCCTGCGTAAGGGTCGGTGTCTGGTATTGGGGTTAGCCCTGCTAGTGGGTCGTTGTCTGGCTCATAAGGGTCGTGTGCTTCTGCTTGGCGGTCGGGGGTTATTGGTGGGGCTGGGGGTACGAAACCAGTAACTGTTATGGTGAGTTGTAAGTCATCCGTTTCCATAGTGGTCTTATTGGTGGCGGTGAGTGTAACTTTATATTCCGCTTTTCTCTCAAAACTCGCGTGTCCAAAATTCGTTTTGACTCTGGTACCGTTATTTGCCACATCCTCAAGTGTGAACAGAGCCGCATCTGCCCCGCCGGTAATTGCCCAGCCTACACTCGCAGATCCCGCTACATCAACGGCGATCACTGCCACTGTTATACTATGAGGTGAGCCAAGATCGGCATTTCTGATTTCGTGACCATCGCCCGATGTTGTGATTTCTATTGAGGGCAGCCCTATGGTGACGGATTGGTGTTCGGTGTTGTTTGTGCCGGTTTCGGTGGCGGTTACTGTAAATTCATAGGTGTTTTTGGTGTCAGTAGATAAAGTCGTGGCAGTTCTGAAAACGACATCCCCGCTAGCGGCGTTAATGTCAAACAGAGCCGCATCTGTGCCGCCGAGCGCATAGGTTATCCCCCCGCCACTGGTGGCGGTGGCGGTGGCGGTGTAAATCACATCTGTCGTGGTATATGCTTCGCCATCAAGGAGTTTTACGGTTTTGAGGTAATCCGTATAATCATCGCCGAAACTTACTGATTCTGCGGTGTCGGCTATTCGGACATTGAACGCTGCATCAACGCTGTCGGTGCCAGATGTGGCGCGGATGGTGAAGTCTATGCCGTTTGTCTTCTCGTCATCGGTTAGGGCTTCGTAGTTCAGTTTTTCTGCTGATACGGGCATGATGCCTGTATCGGATATGGTAATGCCTTTATAGGTGGTGGCGATTGAGCCGTCCTCAAGCACAAAGGCTAGTGTTAGCGCGTCAGCTGCGATGGTGCTACCATCAGAAGTACGCTTTGCGGTCAGTGGGACGGCATCCGTGGTATGTTCGCCTAACTGCACAGAGATGGGGGCTAGGCTAATGGGTGCGGTGCTGCCTTCTACTTCAACGTTACCCACGCCGGCAAAGCCGTCAGTGTATTCTACGCGGACGCGGTAATGGGCGTTGTCATCGGTGTAGGTGAATGTATTTGAAGTTGAAGCGGCGCGGACTATTGCGCCTGTGGCGACATTATACCATTCATAGGTGGGGTCTATGGCACCGCCACCATCGGAGGCGGCTCCGACGCCATCATCGTCGGTTAGCGTGGCGGTTAGGGTTTTGGTTGTCGTATTCCTTGTGATGGTAACAACCCCTAGGTCATTGATATTGCGCAACGTGAGTCCGTCAAAGGTTGCGCTATCTGAACTGGCGGTGGGGGGCGTGCCGGGCATATCGCCATCAGTTACTGTGATGGTTAGCGCAATGTCGGTGCGGTCGGCGGTGGTTTCGTAATCTAGCGTCTGCCCTGCTTTCAGCACCACCTGCCCTCTCTGACTCGCCTCATCCCAAACAATATCAAAACGTGCATCGCCAGTGAGGGCAAAATCGTCCTGCACGTATGTTTTGGCATCACCGTCACTCACAGTAACGGTAATGATTGGAGTGCCATCCGCAGGTGCCGTGCCTTCATCTATTGTCACCGCTGTGTCTGAGAGCACGAGCGTGGGGGCAAATTCATTGACATCGGCAATGGTGACTGTGAATGGGTCGGTTTGAATCTCCCCAGCATCGGGATTAGTAACATCGAAAGGTTGTCCGTCATCAAACGCTACAATTATACCTTCAAATGTGTTGGGGCCAGTTTCACGATCCAACGTGTTTATTATGTTGATCAGACCATGACTAGTGCCGGGCTCAGGCACAACTTGGAACAATGCAAAAAATTGTCCGACAACGGCAAAATCTGTACCTGTGAAGAAAAAGGGAAAGTTGGAGGTCTGGTCAGGACCATCGGCGTCAGTTACATCAATCCTTGCGACTGTCGTGCCTCTGGCGGTGCCTTCAGGGATGAAGCCATTCTCAAAGCCAGCCAGCCAAGTTATAGGAGGATTATTAACGAACTCTGGGTCTTCGTCATTTGTATTTTCCACGTTGATTGTGAGTTCCAATTTATTGCTTACATTGGCAAAGGTATCTGAGGTTACGATTTCAAGTTCAAGCGTATCGCCGTATCTTTCATAATCTAGTTCCTCGCCCGCTTTCAGTGCCAATTCCCACCTGTTATTGCCTTTATCAATGAAGGTAAAGATCTGCTGCAATGTATTATTACTGGCATTGAGGGCTCTGAGATGCGCTAAAGGAGTATCTGGTCGACCATGATCAATATCAATATCTGATATGGTGAACTCATAGCCTAGCCCAAAATCGTCTGCGTCTGCTCTAACTTCAAACTCTGCGAATGTAAGCTCCGTTTTGTCTGGCGGCACTGCTGGCGTTGGCGTCACCTGTGTCAATAATGGGGGTTCATTAACCTGCTCAATCGTGAGGGCGATTGGTTTATTAACATCGGAATCAAAGCTCGTTGTCCCATCAATTACCCGTAGCCTCAATGTGTTAGATTCGGGGTCAGGTTCAGCGTCATCAAGGTCCAACCTCTCCTTTATTTTGAGCTCATAGCGGGTTGCGGTTGGGTTATACACAACCTCAAATTTATCGGCGGCGGATTCTGTAGCATCGCTAAAGACCTCAACCGTTAAAACCGCACCATCGGCGTCGCTTACATCAATCACCGCAATCGCCGTGCCAATGGCGGTGTCTTCGGGGATAACGCCATTGGCAAAGCCTGTTAGCCATGCGGACACTAGCGGGTCGCCAAAAGCCGGGGGATTGTCGTTTTGGTTGATGGTGGTGATGGTGACTGGTAGCGCATCGCTCGTATTGTCGTTGGCATCGGTTGCTGTGATGTTAAGGACAAAACTTCGGTCGGCGGCGGTTTCGTAATCTAGCGTCTCGTCATCTTTCAGCACCAATTCCCATGTGCCAGCGCCAAGGCTTACAACGCCAAAGCGCAAGTCGTTGTTGCCGTTGACGCTGAATGAGAAATCGCCTGCCGTAAAACTCGCATGCGTATCAACGGCATCGGCATCGGTTAGCGTGAATGTATAGCCTGTGTCAAAATCGCCACTCGCCGTCATCTCATTTATGCTAACGCCATCCTCTGCGCCATTCAACACCGGCTTTTCGTCATTGAGGTCGTTCACAGAAATTTCTACCTCAACATTGCCAAATGGATTTGGGATGTTGGTGTCGCCATTATCGTGGGTGGCGCGCACGGTTAGGGTGATGGATTGGGCGGTTTCATAATCCGCATCACTCGCAGAACCTGTAAAGGTAATCCGACCGCTAGACGCACCAATCGTAAAGCCTTTATGCCTGGTGTCAGTTGAGTCAGCACCGGTGACAAAGGCATAGGTGATGTTATCCGTTATATCCGGGTCATCCAAAGTCGCGGTAATATCTAATGGCGTAAAGCTACCGCCACCATCATTAATCGTCGTCGTGTAGCTTGATGAGCCGAATTTCAATGTTGAGGCTAGGGCGGAGGCGAAGCTTAGGTCGCTTCCAACGCGGTTATCCTGATAGCTGACAAGAACGCCATAATCCGCATCATCAACAGGGGTGCCAATCGTATAGGTGTTGTCCGTAGATGCCGCGCCAAGCCATTTGAAAGTGGTGGTTTGGGTAGTTGCAAATGAGGCGGGGTTAGCATCAGAACTCGCTTTCCTAAACCAGCGATACATGGCAGTAACCGAGGAATCTGTGCCGTCAGGGTCTTCCGCAACACGCCTAGCCTCTAGCTCCACACCCGCATCAACATTGCCAACAACAATATAGGTCGCCTCGCCCTCATCCAAATTATTGACGCTAATCGTGACTGGGACGTTCTGGGTTTCAGCTTCAGTCGCCCCCGCCGCCATCGCACTCAGCTGCACGGTCAGCGTGTAGGAATTCGGGATGCTGTCGTCTTCATAATCCAATTTCTTGCCCGAAGCGAGCGAGATAACAGCATTGCCACTGCCATCGTTAAGCTTCACAACCTCAAACACACCGCCAGTATTGCCCCCGGTGATGCTATAACTCACATCGGCATTTGCATCACTCTTCAAAACCGCCTTAAACGTAAACAACGCATCGGCGTCACCAACATCCTCATCAACATCCCCATCCAAAGCATCGCCGGTGATGTCAAATCGTGATGAGGAGACGGTGAAAGATTGCGGCAAACTGGCAACGGGGGGTATGGCAGGATTATCAGTATTATGAACCACCTTAATAGCCGCCTTGAAGTCTAGGTAATTCATAACCTCGCCATCCCCAATCTGATAGCTAAATCGACCAGCAGGTGAAGTAATTTCCACCTCAGCACCAGTTGAAAGCGTTAGGGTTATGCTTCCGTAGCTTATGTTACCAAAGACAACCGATGCGCTTTCGCTAACAGCCGTAATTGTGACAGCAGAATCAAACTTGACGAGGTTCGCATCACCAAAAGTATCGCTAATATCAACATTGCCATGTTGAAAGCGCGTGATAACATAAATGTCATTGCTTCTAAGACCATTTAGATCCAAAATATAATCAGTGGCGGCGGAAATAATATCCTCACGGTCGCCCCCGCCAGCATCATCAAGACTAACATCAGCCTCAACACGATTTGCGGATAATTCCGGCACAGAAGTAAGCGTGGTAATTGCGTATTCATTCGGCAAACTGGCAACAGGAGGGATGCTAGAATCACTAGAATCATGAGCCACCTTAATAGCCGTCTTGAAATCTAGGTAATTCAGAACCGCACCATCTCCAAGCTGATAGCTAAATCGACCAGCAGGTGAAGTAATTTCCACCTCAGCACCAGTTGAAAGCGTTAGGGTTATGCTTCCGTAGCTTATGTTACCGAAGACAATCGATGCGCTTTCGCTAACAGCCGTAATCGTGACACCATAATCAAACTTGATGAGGTTCGCATCGCCAAAAGTATCGCTAATCTCAACATTACCATATTGATAGCGCGTGATAATATAAGCATCATCTTTTCTAAGACCATTCGCTACAAGTGCTTCCGACGCACCTAAGCCAATGATATTCTTATCATCACCACCACCGCCATCAAGGCTTTCCACACCAGCAAGAGTCGAATCCCCGGCTATGTTTTGTGCGTCTGAGGTGTGTCGCAATGTATTATCGGCGGCATTATAGAGGCGGATTTCAAAATCGCGGGGGAAAATGTGGTTTCTTGTAATTTGCGGGGACGCCGATTGGCTGGTGTCGGTTGTGGAAAAAGCAACCGTGCCGGTCACTGGTGCGGTCAAGGCAAGCGGGAATTTGCCTTCCGTGGGGTGAATTTCCCAGCGGATGGTCGTTGCCGTGGCAAAAGCCGCATCTAGATTTATGGTGAAATCATAGCTGGCATCATTTTGGCGGGTGATTGTGTATGTCGTTGGCATTTAAGGTTGCTCCTTCTCTAAGTCGGTTGCGCTTGACTCTTTATAGGATATCTATTGCCAATTGGTCGGAGGTCATTATCACCAAGCCAACATGAGTATCTATATCAGTGGTGAACCAATTTGGGACATTGTCAGAATCTGTTATTAGAGCGGAGCCACTGTCCCAACCATCACCAGTATTGTCGTTAATCAAGCCTTGCGTTACCGCATCTGCTTGGCTTACCGGCGTTGCCCAGTTTATTACCACATTGGGATCTGTTGTCTTTGTGAGATCCCCGGGGCCATCAACATCATACTTCGCAGGAAACTGAAATTCAAACGAGCTAAAATTCACACCTTCAACGGGTCCTAGAAAATTTGGCTTCTCATCTGCAGCTGTTAGCGTACTAGGTACAAACGGACTTGTCGCCCGACTCAGAAATGTGGCTAGGTCACCGATTGGGGTTGCATCGTCATCTACGAGAATAAAGATATCTTTATCTCGTTCAAAGTTGTTGATGATATCCCCGCCATCATCGGCACGCCAAGAGCCACCATCTATAGACGAGAAGCGATATACGACAATATCCGTCTTACCATTGCGTAAATTGATGGTATCATCGCCATAGCCACCAAAGACAACTGCGCCTTCTGTCCCCACGGTGATTACATCATCTTCATGCGACCCATAGATCACTTCAAAGGCGGTTGCGGCGGCACGGTTCACAAGGTTGCCCGGAGCTGCGCCTGTGTCCGCATTTGCTGTGCCCTCAACCACGGATACGCCTGTGATAGTCACGGTAACATCCTCAGCCTGCTTTCCGCCGGCGGCTAGGGGGACGCTTATTGTGAAGGTGTCGGTTAGTGTTGCGCCTGATGCTAGTGCTTTCACATCGGCGTGGGTGTTATTTACGTTGTATGTCCATGCGCCGGCTTTATCAACGGTTGCTGTGCCGTATGTGCCGTCGGTTGCGGTATAATCGCCGTCGGCGGGAGTGGCTTTGACTAGTGCTGCGTCCGTATATGTTAGTGTTCCGCTTGCATCTGCTGCGGATGGGTCGTATTGCGTTGCCGTGCCAGTATTGCCACCACTCACCAATGGGGGTTTTTCTGTCACCATGATGGTGAGTGTTTCGGTATCTGTGCCAGAGTGTCCAACAGGATTAGCGTCCGTCACTGTGAGGCTGAGGCTAATTGTTGTGTTGGGGGCTATCGTTGAGCCAGATGTTAGAACCACGCTCCCTGACCGGGCGGTTGCATCCCAGACAAATTCAAACCGCGAATCGCCAGTGAGTTCAAAATCGCCTTGCGCGTATCTTTTGTCTGAATCGCCATCAGTGACCGTGATGCCAGTGATTATATCGGTATCAGCCGATGCCGTGCGTTCCGTCACTGAAGGCGAGGGGTCAGCAACGACTATATTGGGGGCGTTGTCATTGACATCGGTGATTCTGATGGTGACGGTTGTTGTATCGTCTTCTTCGGTGAGGGCTTCCATGCCCATGGCATCTAAGCCATCGCGGGCGATGATTTCCAGCGAATAACTGCGAATCGGGTTGGGGTTAGAGGTGGTGGCATCGAAATTCAGTCTTGCGCCAGATTTCGCACGAATCTCGCCGGTCTCTGCATCAATGTCAAAAAGGCTCATGCCCGTGCCACCTTTGATGGCATAGCGCACATTACTATATTCAGGGGTGGCATCATCATCCGTCGCCACAGCAGTGAACACCAATGTGCCAGTTGGACCAGTCGTAGCATCTTCCGCAACGCTTGCCGAGTAGGTGCTTGCGGCAAATTCTGCCTCATTGTCATTCACATCGCCCACATTGACGACCACATTGACATTCCTAGTTTCAACCTTACCTACGGTGCTGCTTGGGCCGTCAGGGTCATAGGTTATGGTTATGGGTAAAACATAGCGATCCCCGCCTGTTACGTCTCTATCCAAAGTCCCCCCAACCTTGATTTCGCCTGATGTGGCACCAAGGTCAAACAGATTAGTTAGACTGGTATCGGTGCCAGTCACATACGCAAAGCTGAATGTATGACCTGTTCCAGCATCATCCACACTTGGCATTAGCGTTACAAATTTAGTGGGACCTTGATCCTCATCAATATCAACAGGCGCTTGCGAGAATTTTATTGGTGAGGTGGAGGCTTCAATCTCCGTGCGGGTTTGCTGAGCAGTAGGAAGCGCGGCGTTATAGCCATCCAAATAACTCACCTGAACGGTATAAATTGACTCAGGATTAGCGGTAATTTCGTAGGTCGCGTCAGTCTCGCCGGAAATTACATTGCCGTCACGAAGCCATACATACTCAATGCTGTCCTCATCAACGCCGTCAGGGTCTTCATCACTGCCAGCAACACGCTGTGCCGTCAGCATAGAGCCAACCACCAAAGGGTCTGCGGATTGCATGATTTCATAGGTGCGCGTGCCAGTCTCATCAACATTGTTCACATCAATGACCACATCCACATCCCTAGTTTCTTGGTCGCTCGTGGTGCCAATATCGCCGTCCGCATCATAGGTCACGCGCACGGTTAGTTCGTGGCGGGGGGTGGTTTCGTAATCCAAAGGATTGAGATTTACACCAATTATGCCAGAATTTCGGACAATATCAAAATCTTCGTGCCCAGTTCCCACAAAGTTATATCTTATTGTGCTACCTTGTGCAGGTTCATCGACACTTGCAAATATTCTCACCACCGCTTCGCCGAAAGATGCATCCTCATCAACGGGGGCAGTGTAGGAAGAGACAGGGTCGCCATCGGCGTCCGCGAGTCTTATCGGCGAATCAATAGCCTCAAGGGTGAATGTGTTATCTACCGAATTAGTGCCGATGCCGTTATCAGTCACGGTATAGCTAAGCGGGATGAGGGCGCCTACTGCCTCCGTGATGGCTTCGCCTGCTTTGAGGTATAGTTCCCACGTGTTCGTGTTGGGTTGACGGCGGAATTCAAAGCGGTCACTAGTTGCGCCACCAACACTAACATCCAAAGTGCTCGCATCAGCATCCGCATCGGTCACGGTGACGGTATAGCCCATGCTAACGCCACCACCACCAACAGGATTATCCGCCGCCGCCGTGATTCTAGCCGAACCTGTGGCGACGTGATTCGGGACGTCGGGCGATTCGTCATTAACATCGCCGATGTTGACGGTGATGATTTCTACGGCATCAATGCTACCATCCTGATTATCGCTAGCCGTGATGGTTAGCGCATAGAAGGTGGCGTCTTCATAATCCAACGCATCCGCATCCAAAACAGTAATCACGCCAGAATTCGGATCAATGTCAAAAACATTGCCCGGGTTGCCAGCAGTGATGGAATAAGTCACGGTGTTATACCTATCAGTGCCGTCAGCATCCATCGCCCGAACCCGCGCAACTACATGCCCTTGCCCAGCATTTTCATCAACCATTTCCGTGCCAGTGCTCAGGGTGGGGTCGTCAGCGTTCGTGACAAATATCGGGCTATTATCGTTCACATCCTGCACATTGACGGTTAGGGTCAGTGTATTGGTTTCGGCGGGCGAATTCATATCGGTGGCGAGAACCTCTAGGGTGTAGCTTTCGGCGGTTTCAAAATCAAGCGCGTTAGCGTTAGTGATGGTGATTGAAGCCTGTGCCGTTGCTGTGCCGAGATTTGAAGTGGCAATGTCAAAGATTCCTCCAAAGTCATCAACGAGCGTGAATGATTGTATGTGAACCGGGGCACCGTTATCGTCCGAAGAGGTTGCCGTAACAGTCGCCACCGCCAAACTCGCCCCATTATTTTCATTCAAAGGTATCGTGCGGGTGGCGGGAGAAGTGAATTCCACCGGCGTCGCAACGACCTCAAGTGTGACCGTGCCACCGGGAACCCGATTAGCACCATCATCCACATAATAGGTAAGCGTGATGGTGTTGGGGGTTGCTGTTTGTGATTCTTGTTCGGGGACTGCTTGACCTGCTAGGAGGACTAAATCCCAAACATCAGAATTTGGTTGTCTGACGAATTCAAAGCGGCGGTCACTAACGCCAAAAGTGAAGTCGTTGACCGTATCCGCATCGATGATGGTGATGCTATAACCCGTGCTAGCGGCGGATTTTTGAGCAATCTCAGCATCAGACAAGCCATCCGTAGTCCTAACCCTGAACGTGCTACCCTGAGAGGGGGGCATAACCATAGGCACGATATCATTGGCGTCGGTGACCGTGATGGTGACGGTTGCTGTGTCCGTCAAAGCATCGGCAGGAGGATTGTCGCCGCCTTCAGTGGCAGTGATTGTTAGCGTGTAGCTCGTGGCTGGGTCAGTATCGTAATCAAAATCCACGCCATCCGCCACGCGAATCGCGCCGGTGTTTCGGTCAATGAAAAACATACCCATGCCAGTGCCGCCAGTGATGGCATAACGCACCGCATTATTGGCAGAATCACCATCAGCATCAACCGCCTCAACCGTCAAAATTGTACCATTCGCCGCCGTCTGCGTTTCAGGAATCTCTGCAATTAAATTCTGCCCCGTGGTAGTAAATACCGGTGCTTCATTCACACCAGTCACCATGACGGTTAATGTAAGCGGTTCGGAGCTGACGCCATCGCTGTTTTTTGCCTGAACTTGCAAGGTGATGGTGCGTGCGCCTTCGCCACCGGGAATCGCCTCATAGTCTAGGTTTGCGCCAGTTGCCAGCACTAAATTGAAAGTGCCACCATCTTCCATAATGTCAAAATTAGCGGCTAAATCTGCGGCTAAATTTGCATCGCTAGGCACGCGAATCACAAAATCATCCGCATCGATGCCCATAGGTGCCATGATGCCACTAATCAAAGCCGTGCCAGCTGCCGTATCCTCGCCTATCTCGGTAGAGGTGGATGTGGGAGGGGTTAATTCCGGAAGATTCGTGGTAAAAGTGACGGCAACCTCAACCATTTGGGTAGTTCCGCCACTAGTGACCGCAACGCTTAGGGTTGTCATGCCTTCGGTCGGGGTCATGCCCTCCCTAACCGAAATCACACCACTATTACTGACAGTGAACGCGCCGCTATCAGCAGATTCAATGCTATAACTCACAGCATGCACAAGGCTTTCCGCCTCAATCGTGGCAATATATGTATCATGCTCGCCAATCATCACAGGGGGTAGCGTGGAAGGCGACGTGACTCTAAGCGCTTCGGCGGGGTTATCACCCAAAACTCTGGCGACTTCTGCCACCACCTCGGCTGTCGTGCGGGTTGATTCGGTCAAATACCGCGCCAGAACATCAACGCCAGAACTGCCATCGTATCTAGTGTGGTCGCTAACATCATCCAAAAGCGCATTAACCGCCATTCTGATCTGATCCGCATTGGTGGTGTCGGCGGGGTCTAGCCCCAACAATTCGGCAACCTCAGCGCGAATAGCTGGATCCACTTCCTCAGGCATGAGATTCTCTGCCAGCTGATTCGCAACATAATCCGTAATCGGCGAGGCTAGGAGGTGGTCGCCAGCCGCATTGGGGATAGATTGATATTCGGTGTTTGCTGGGAATTCTGCGCCCGTGTCGGCATCAAATGCGCCGTCTAGCACCGCTACGAATGCCTTGCCGTAGAGGTCGCCGGGGATGCCGGTTGCCTCGCCGTTCTCATTGGTGACGAAACCTTGCGGATGTTGTGCGTCTTGTGCGGCGCGTTCCTCGGGGCTGACAGTGCCATCGTCGTCCGCATCAAAATAAAGCCGCGCACCTTGAACCGCGCTACTTTGCACATGAACCGACCTGCCGCCGCCGCCTCCGCCGTCATCTAAGCCGAGGAAATCTTCAACTGTGCCGCAAGCGACCAATACCACGCCTGATATTGTCCAGATGCTTGCGGTGAAGCCTGATGAGGTTAGTTTTTGGCGTTGCGATTCTGAACGCGAATTTAACAAATTCCGTTTTGCTGTAAGATCATTTGGCATGGTTTAGCCCTCCAAGTTAGTACATGTTTCAATGACCTTAAAACAAGTGCGCGGGAATTTCAACAACAAATAATACTTTTCTGCATTATTAGGTATAAGGGTCGGTTTCTGGTATTGGGGTTAGCCCTAGGTCTTCTGGGATGTCTGGTGCTGGGGCTGGGGCTGGGGCTGGGTTGTCTGATGTATCATCGCGCACCGCAACATCAACGCTCTGCACTGCTGATTTGTTGCCTTCGGGGTCGGTTACTTGGATATCAAAATGGAGTATGTCGTCATCGGGCAAATTGCGGTCTTCATAATCTAGGCTCACGCCATCCCGTAATTTCAATTTCCATTTTTCATGACTAGAAAGGACGAAAAGTGGGAGGGTGGGGTCATTTACAACCTCAAACATATCAGCGAAATCTTGGTCGGTGCCGTCGGTGCCGGTGATGGTGAAACTATCGGGGTCAATATCATTAGTGGCGGTGGTTCTGCCGGTGGTGGCAAAAAGCGAGTCGCTATCGGTGAGGCTGAAATTAATGTCGCTATCCGCACCAACAGCATTTTCGTTTATTGTCCCGGTGGTGGCAGCAAAGGGAAGTTTGGCGGTCAATACTGGTGATGCTTCAATGGCATCGCGCACATCTATGTGGAAATACCATGTTGTGGAGGTGTTGTCGTTATTGTCGGATACTTTGACTGCAAGATCGAGCCTTTTATTTCCGGAATCCTCGGGGGCAGGCATGTCGGGGTCTTCATAATTTAGGAACGCGCCATTCTTTAATTTAATGCGCCAACTATCGCTCGTGCCTTCACGCTCAACTTCAAACATTCCGGCGAATTTCGTGTGGGTGTCGTTGCGGGCGGTGATGGTGAAACTGTCGGGGTCAATATCGGTTACGTCGGCGGTTCTGCCGGTGGTGGAAGAAGGCGTGTCGTCATCGGTGACGGTAAAACGTAGCTCTGTATATGCAGTTCTAACATTTTCCGTTATCACCCCCACATTGTTTCCGAGAGGCGCATTCAAGGTTGGTGTTGTTTCATGGTGTTCGTTGTTTAGAGAGAGTTGGATGGTCAAAGAATTTGCGGATTGATTTCCAGCATCATCAACCAAGCGGATGCGCAAGAAGACGGCGCGATTTCCTGCGACGGTGTATGTCAACCCTGCCCCTTCATAGTCTAAAGAGAATTCATTTTTTAATTTCAAGCGCCAAACGTCGCTAGTGCCATCGTTTACGAATTCAAAATACTCAGCATACGCTCCATTTGTGCCAGTGGTGGTTGAGATATGAAAATTACTGGATTCAAGGGTATTTCTAACGCCGGGGGTATCCTCATCCCGCGCAGTAATGAAAGCCCCCGTATACGCACCAAGAACAGTTTCCGCTACCCTCCAATGTTGGGTGAGATGCCCAGATAGTACAGGTGCTATTTCATCAACATTTTCCACCTCAACATCAATATCCCATGATAATGATGCGTTGTCATCAGGGTCGGTCACTCCAACCGTGAAATGGAGTATGTCGTCATCGGGCATATTGGGGTCTTCATAATCTAGGCTCACGCCAGGTTTTAATTTCAATTTCCAAGTGTTGGCAGTGTCGCCCTGTGCGAATGTGAACATACCAGCGAAATCTGCGTGGGTGCCGTCGCGTGCGCTGATGTTAAAACTATTGGGGTCAATATCCGTTGTTATGGCATCGGTGGCGGTGTAGGAAATGGGCGTGTCGGGGTCGGTGAGGGTGAAAGTAATCCCGCTATCCGCACCAATCGCATTTTCGGTTATTAGCCCAATGCCTTGGGGCGCGCCTAAGTTTGGTGTTTCGTTATTAAGCACGCTGATTTCAACTTCGCGGGGGGTTGTCGATGCCATGCCCTCGGGGTCGGTTATTTGGATGGTTAAGCGGATGGTCTTGTCGTTGGTGGGTAGGGCGGTATCGTCATAGTCTAACGCCATGCGCTCCTTTAATTTCAAACGCCAAACGCCCTCAGTCTCATCATAGGCGAGTATAAACATTCTAGCGAATTTTGCGTTAGTGCCGGCGCGTTCGGTGATGGTAAAGCTGTTCGGGTCAATATCATTCGTGGCGGTGGTTTCGGTGGGGGAAATAAACGTTATGCCATCGCTAACTTCAAAACTAATCCCCGAATCCGCACCGGCGATATTTTCTACTATTATACCGGCGCCTTGGGCTTCGCCTAAGGTTGGGGCGGTGGTATCGTCCCGCACGGTGATATCAACATTGCGTTTTGTCGATGTCCCGCCTGAAGAATTGGTTACTTGCACGGATAAGTGGATGGTCTTGTCGGCGGGTAGGTTGGTGTCTTCATGGTCTAGGCTCATGCCGGGCTTTAATTTCAATTTCCAAATGCGGGTGTCGCCAATCTGTGCGAATGTGAACATACCAGCGAATTTAGCGTCTGTGCCGTCGCGGGTTTCAATATCAAAATCGCTGACAGCAATGTTGATCGTATTGCCTTGGTCATCCTCATCCGAAGCGGCAAAGGTGATGCCACTATCCACACCAATGGCATTTTCTATGATGTCCCCCGCACCCATAGGAAGCGCCAAATGCGGTCCATCAGGATCATTTTCCACCTCAACATCAACGCGCCGCACCGCTGATTTGCCACCGTCAGGGTCAGTCACGTAAATATCAAAATGGAGCAGTTTGTCATTGTCTAGTTCAATGTCTTCATAGTCTATCGTCGCGCCGTCCTGCAAGGTCAATTTCCAGTTGCTGTTGGTGGCATCCCATACAACATCAAACACATCAGCGAATTTTTGGTCGTAGCCCCCGGTGGCGGTGATGGTGAAACTGTCGGGGTCAATATCGGTTATGGCGGTGGTGGCGGTGGGGGAAATGCTCGTATCGGCATCGGTGAGGGTGAAGGTAATGCCGGTATCCATGCCCAGTTGATTTTCGGTTATGCGCCCGGTGCCTTGGGGGGTGCTCAAGTCGGGTGTCGCTAGCACCTTAACAGAAACATCGCGTGTCATTGAGGTCAGGTTCTCAGGGTCGGTTACTTGGATGGTTAAACCGATGGTCTTATCGGTGGGTAGCCGCATGTCTTCATAGTCTATCATGGCGTTTGGTTTCAATTTCAATTGCCAATTATTCGTAATGCCATCGCGCGCGACTTCAAACAAGCCGGCAAAATACGCATTCGTGCCAGATTGGGCGGTGATGTCAAAATCATCGGGGTCAATATCCGTATCATCGCCAGGGGTTCTGCCGGTGGTGGAAATAGGCGTGTCTTCATCGGTGAGGGCAAAGGTAATCCCGGCATCCGCACCAAGCACATTTTCGATTACCCCACCCGTGCCTTGGGGGATGCCCAAATCCGGGGCTACGGCATCTAGCACCCTGATTTCAAGGTCCTGTTTTGACGATACATTGCCATCAGGGTCGGTCACATGCACGGCAATCAACAATACTTTGGCGTTCTTTTCAATATCCGCAACATACTCCTCATCAGGTAAGTCAGTGTCGGTATAATCAAATTGCATCTCAGGTTTTAATTTCACCGTCCATCGGTTGTGCGCCGCATCCCATACGACATCAAGCATTTTAAGGTATTTATCATCAGTGCCAGCGCGGGTGGTGATGACGAAATCGCCGGGCTCAATGTCGGTGGTGACGGCGGGGGTGTTGGTCGTGGAAATATCCGTGTCAGGGTCGCTGAGGGAAAAGGCCGCAAGCGTATTTATACCGCTATTAAGTTCTTTTGCAATGCCAGATTTCCTCACCACAAACAAGGTCGGCACTTCCTCTGGCTCTTCATTGAGCAGCTGAAAGTACGAATGGTGAAACGCCCTACTGCCATCAGCCCTGAAAAAATTACTGCCATCAGCATTCTTCAAACTGATTTCAAATCCGATTCTCTTGGAGTCGTTTAGCCCAAAACCCTCATAATCCGCAGAATAACCATCTTTCAATTTCAATTTGAACCAATTATTACCATTGCCATCACCATCGCCAACGATTTCATACCTTGTAGGGACGAATCTATGCCCGAAGCCGCTTAATGCACTGATGACAAAACTGCTCGGGTCAATGTCATTAGGGTCATCGGTCACGACATAGGAAATAGGCACGGCAGCATCGTCATAGTCAAAGGCTATCCCCGTATCCGCACCAAGCTGATTTTCCATCAATTCAGATGTGCCATGAACCAACCCAGCCGCCACCGGCACATGGTATGGACCCTCAAAGATATTTACTACCTCAATATTAACAGAATGCACATCTGACGTATTGCCGCCACCATCAACCACGTGAATATCAAAATGGAGCAGGTCATCATCGTCTAGTTCCATGTCTTCATAATCTATCGTTGCGCCAGGTTTCAAGGTCAATTTCCAATTATTGGCGGCGGCATCCCATACGACTTCAAACACCTCAGCGAATTTTTGGGCATAGCCACCGGTGGCGGTGATCTTGAAACTTTTGGGGTCAATGTCATTCGGGTTATCGCGGGTGTGGGTGGTGGAAATAGGCGTATCAACATCGGTCAGCGTGAAGGTAATGCCAGTATCCGCACCGAGATCTTTTTCGGTTATGCTTCCAGTGCTTTTGTTGGGTGGGGGCAAATCCGGTTTCACATCATCAACATTCCCCACGACAACATTGACGCTATGGCTGACCGGGGGGGTGTCATCATCATCGCGCACGGTTATGGTGAAACTAAGGGCGGTCTCGCTTTCGTAATCTAGCTCCGCTTTCAAATAGATGAAATTATTTTCATCAAGTTCAAATATGTCATCATCGCCCGTGAGCTCATAGGTCAAATTCCCGCCAACACCTATATCAGCATCAACCGCCATAAATGTGCCAATATGCACCCGCGTGTCAATATAGGCGTTTTCCATAATGTTTGCCGTTTCATCATCACCGCCATCATAGGCGCTTTCCCACATGATTGCAGGGCTTCCAAGCATCGGGTCATTATCATCAACGCCATCAACATAGATGGTGATGGGTTGCGGGGCGGAGGTTGCGCTTTCATCATCGGCGGCTACAATCATGAGTTCATAGCCTCTTAAATCATTGCCCAAATCCATCATTGAGGGTGCTTCAAAATCCAACGCGGTTTTGAGTTTTAATACGTTTCCATCAAATTCAAAAATAGCCGCGCCAGCATTGTTCGTTGGGCTACCGCCCATGATGGAATAAGTCAAAGTGGCATCATCATCGCCAGCATCAGCATCGGTGGCGGTGAAGCTTGCCAATGCCGTGCCAGCTGCATCCACGCCTTCAATTAGCGTGCGGGCGTAATCATCACCCGTAACTGCGGTGCCAGCCGCATTCCAAATCACATCCCCAGCCTCCCATACCGGTGCCTCATTGATATCTGTCACGGTGACATCAATGGGCAGTATTGGCGATTCATTGCCACGATGGTCAGTGATTTGAACCGATAAATGGAGTTTTTTGTCGGCGTCTAGGAGGTCGGGGTCTTCATAATCTAAACTCTTGCCAGGCTGCAATCTCAATGCCCACATAGAGTCGCCGCCAGAGAAATGGCGCGCAATCGCAAACAAACCAGCGAATTTCTCATTTGTGCCATCGCGCGTAGTGATTACGAAATCATTGGGGTCAAGAACAAAAGGTAAGTTGGTGGGAAAAGCGGAAATACCCGAAGTTGGAGAGTCAGCGTAAAAACTAACCCCCGAATCCGCACCAGCACTATTTTCCCTTATTAACCCAGTGCCTTCGAGGTCACGCACGTCCGGTGGTTGATCCGCATGATCAACATCCCCCACCTCAATATCAATGTTATGTATCGCTGAGGTGTTGTTTTCAGGGTCAGTCACGTGGATGGCAAATTGGAGTATTTTATCCGCATCCAGCAATCTATCTTCATAGTTTAGAAATGCGTCTTCCTGCAATTTCAATTTCCAAGTGTTGGTAGTGCCATCGCGCACGACTTCAAACAATTTAGCGAATTTATCGTCGGTGTCATTACGGGTGGCGATGGTGAAACTATCAGGGTCAATATCCGTTATGGCGGTGGTTCTGCCGGTGGTGGAAATAGGCGTGTCGGCATCAACGAGGGTGAAGGTAATCCCCGAATCCGCACTATTATCATTTTCCGCTATGCGCGCAGTGTTTTTGTTAGGGGCAGCCAAGATTGGCGTTGCAGCGCGCACATCAACGTGGAAATACCATGTCGTGGAAGTGTTGCCATCATCGTCGGACACATTGACCGAAAAATGGAGGCGCTTGAACATATCAACGCCGCCAGCATCTAGTGCATTTTCCTCAGCGGCGGGTAGGGCAGCATCGTCATAATCTAAACTTACGCCATCGCGCAATTTAATGCGCCAAGTGTCGCTACCTTCATCACGCACGACCCACAGCATTCTAGCGAATTTCGCGTGGGTGCCATCAAGTGGGGTTATGGTGAAACTATTGGGGTCAATATCCGTTGAATCGGCAGTGATGCCGGTGGTGGAAATAGGCGTGTCGCCATCGGTGACGGTAAAGAATAGCCCCGTATCCGCACCAGCAATATCTTCCACCACTGACCCGACATTGTGTCTGAGATGCGTATTTAAGGTTGGTGTTACTTCGCCTTCCTCGTCATCCAAATGGACGTGGACATGATATTCTTGGGTTATATTGTCCGCATTATCAGCCAATCTGATTGCCAATCTGATTACGTGGTTGGGTATCCCAGGGCCTTCACGATTTATAGAGAATTCATCCTTCAATTTCAATTCCCACCAGTCGGTGTCGTCCCTACGCACGAATTCAAACAAATCAGGGAATGATCTGTGTGTGCCAGATCGTGAAGTGATAACAAAATTACTGGCTTCAACGGCAGTACGAACGCCTTTGAGATCAAACCAAGCCTCAAAACTAACCCCAGTATCCGCACCAAGTTCATTTTCCGTTATACGCCCATCGTGGTTCCGGGCACCCTCAACATGCGGGGGCCCCAACATCGGCTCAGAATCAGCATTTACCACCTCAACATCAACGCGCCGCACGAATGATGAGCGCATGCCGTCAGTCACGTGGATATCAAAATGGAGCAATTTATCATCATCCACATCGGGGTCTTCATAGTTAATATATGAGCGTTCCCGCAATTTCAATTTCCAGTTGTTGGCAGTGTCATCCCATACAACCTGAAACACATCACCATATCTTTGGGGGTAGCCGCCGGCGGCGGTGATGCGGAAACTGTTCGGGTCAATATCCGTCGTGTCGGCGGTAGCGGTGGTGGAAATGATTGTATCAACATCGCTAAGCGTAAAGCTAATGCCGGTATCCAAACCATTTTGCTGTTCCACTATTGACCCGGTGCCTTGGGCTTCGCTCAATACCGGGGCTTCATCATCAATATTCCCCACAGTGTAGGTGAAGTCTGCCGTGCCTACATTGACGGTTTGACCGGACTTCACATCACCATCAACCACCATGATGGTGAGCGCAACCGGCACCGGGTCAAGATTCATAAGCGGGTTGAGGGATTCATAATCTACTGCTCTGGTCACCCACAGCACCCCTCTTTGCGCAGCTGCATCCCAAACCACATCAAAGCGGTCATCCGCCAAACCATCAGCACCAAGGACAATGAAATCGCCATCTTCATATCGGGCTGTGCCAGCCACGGTGATAGTCGCGCCTAAAGTGCCAGTATAATCCTCATCTTGTGCCGCTGTGGCGGCGGAAAGGGTCACATCAAGGGCTGTTTCATTGACATCCACTAACGTGATGGTTAAAGCCTGCTCAACACTTTTCTGTTCAGTCGGGTCTGTGGCATCTGGATTATCCGTCGCCTTTAATGTTAGGTCAAAGCCTTTGGCGTTAGTGTTTGTTGTATATTGGGCTTCAAGTGTTTCAAAATCTAGATTTTGATTGAGGGTGATTTTCCCGGTAGCTTCATCAAGGTTAAAATAACTGCCATAACTGCCCATGAGTTCATATTTCAATGTATTAAATGGCGCTGTGGCATCAGCATCTATAATAGAACCAGCGGCAAGAATCGTATTGCCTATATCGGCTATTTCCAGAACATACAGCGCGTATTTACTAGCGGGAGGCGTAGATTTTGGGGTATTGTCGTTGGTATCGGTGACGGAGATGGTGACTGTCTCAGCATTGCTATCATTCACACCATCCTTTGCTGTGATGGTGAGTTCAATTTCACCGCTAGTTTTTAGTGCGGCGTGTTCGCGGTCAAGTGCCATGCGTTCGCGCAGTCTGAGCATACCTGTCGCTACATCAACCTCAAATAGCGCGGCGATGGCGTCATTATCGGCATTACGGGTCGCCGCCGCAACGCTATAGCCAAGCGTGCCAACGCTATCTGTATCAACAACACTAAAAATAATGCCCGTATCCGCACCAGCATCATTTTCCACTATAGCCACCGCACCGCTTGTATCCACGCTTAAAATTGGCGCGATATCATTGGTATCCGTCAAATTGACCGTGACCACTGCGGTGGCGGTTTGTATTTCCCCTTTATTATCTTTCGCTGATGCCGTGATTATGATTTTGTAGCTTGTCGGGTCAGTATCAAAATCCAATGAATCCGACGCAATGAGGGTGATAGCACCGCTTTCACTAATGGCGAACAGGTTGTCAGGATTGCCATTTGCCGCAAAATCATAATTGACCGTGGCACCAGGTGCGCCATCTAAACTAGCCGTTAAAGTCGTCACCGCACCACCAGCACCAAGACTCTCAAGGACATTTACCGTCGGTGTGCTATCGGCAAAACTCAATGACGAGGTCAGGACGTCAATCACCGTCGGCAGCGCACCAATAACAGCATCGGTGTAAGTGATGGTAACGCCATAGACGACACCATCAGTGAGCATTGATGGAAGTGTATATGTTTGAAGATTTGAAGTGCCGGGGGCATTATTTTTATTCGTGCCGCCATCGGTGGTGGTGAACCATTGGAAACTAGCGGCAACCGCAATGCCGTCAGGGTCTTCAGCGATACGAGTCGCCGTGAGCATCTCGCCCGCCGCAAATGTGCCAGTAATTCTATAGGTGGCTTCGTCTTCATCGACATTTATGACGTTGAGGGTGATTAAATCACTGCGGGCAATGTGCGTTTGGTCATTCATGCTGATACGCAAATCAAGCGTTTTTGTCGTGTCAAAATCCAGTTCCGCCGTGGCTTTCAGCTGAAGTTTCCAGTTCTGCCCATCGGCAACAACCGCAAAACGTGCATCTTCAACATCGTTAGAATCAAGAACCGTAAAATAACGCGCCATGATCGCAGGATTAACCCCAGCCGTATCCACATCCGCAAATTTAAAGGCGAGAACATCTATCGGGTCTGTATTGCCAGCGATGCGTTCATTGATAGTCGCAGTCGTGGTCAGTGCCGTGCCATCAACATTTACATATTGCGGGGCATTGTCATTCGCATCCAGCACAGTGACGATGACTGCCGCCGTGTTGGATGGGTGTTTTCCGTCACTTGCCTGAATGACTATGCTATAGGTTTGGGGGGCGGTTTCGTAATCCAGTGCGTTTGCTATTTTAACATCGCCATTATCAGGTTCAATGCGGAAAAGTGGGTTGGTAATGTCCGCAAGTAACGTGCCATTGATGCTAACGATTTTATAAGTCAGGGTTGGGTCGGCATCGTCATCGGTGGCGGTAATCCCGAAAATTTTGGTGTCAGTAGCGGTATCTTCACGCACCCCAGCATCAAAACTGCCTTCCCAAACCGCCGCGCCAAGCATCGGGGCATTGTCGTTCTCATCGGTGACGGTGATGGTGACTCTCTCAAAATTACTATCGCCAATGGTATCTCTGCCATCATTCGCTGTGATGGTGAGGCTAATTTCACCGCTAGTTTTCAGCGCGTCGTGTTCGCGGTTAAGGGCGTTATTACCTGACAATCTGAGCATACCTGTCGCTACATCAACCTCAAATAGTGCGGCGATTTCGTCATTATCGGCATTGCGGGTAGTCGCCGCAACGTCGTATGTCAACGTGCCAACGCTATCCTTATCAACAACAGAAAAAACAATACCCGTATCCGCCCCGGCGGCATTTTCCGCTATAGGCACCGCGCCACTGGTATCTACGCTTAAGGCTGGCACCTCATCATTTATATCTTTGACGTTCATTGTGATTGTGACGTTCTGGGTTTCAGCTTCAGTCGCCCCCGCCGCCATCGCACTCAGCTGCACGGTGAGTTTGTGGCTGGTGGCGGTTTCAAAATTTAGATTTTTGTTCGGGGCGAGAGAGATAACAGCATTGTCACTGCCATCCTCCACAACAAGCGCAAATAGACCATCACCATTGCCCTCGGTGATGCTATAGCTCACATCGGCATTTGCATCACTCTTCAAAACCGCCTTAAACGTGAACAACGCCACATCACCAATATTCTCATCAACATCCCTGCGCAAAGCATCGCCGGTGATGTCAAATGGTGCGAGGTCTGGGACGGTGTAATCATTCGGCAAACTGGCAACAGGGGGGGCGGTAGAATCACTAGAATCATGCACCACCCCAATAGCTGCCTTGAAGTCTATGTAATTCAGAACCTCACCATCCCCAAGCTGATAGCTAAAACCTGCAGGTGAAGTAATTTCCACCTCAGCACCAGTTGAAAGCGTTAGGGTTATGCTTCCGTAGCTTACGTTACCAAAGCCAAACGATGCGTCTTCGCTAACAGCCGTAATTGTGACACCGGAATCAAACTTGATGAGGTTCGCATCACCAAAAGTATCGCTAATCTCAACATTGCCATGTTGAAAGCGCGTGATAACATAAATGTCATTGCTTCTAAGACCATTTAGATCCAAAATATAATCAGTGGCGGCGGAAATAATATCCTCACGGTCGCCCCCGCCAGCATCATCGAGACTAACATCAGCCTCAACGCGATTTGTGGATAATTCCGGCACAGAAGTAAGCGTGGTAATCGAGTGTTCATTCGGCAATGAAGCAACAGGAGGTATGGCAGGATTATCAGTATTATGAACCACCCCAATGGCAGTTTTGAATTCTAGGTAATCTAAAACCGCATCATCGCCTCCAAGCTGATAGCTAAAACCTGCAGGTGAAGTAATTTCCACCTCAGCACCAGTTGAAAGCGTTAGGGTTATGCTTCCGTAGCTTATGTTACCAAAGCCAAACGATGCGCTTTCGCTAACAGCCGTAATCGTGACACCATAATCAAACTTGATGAGGTTCGCATCGCCAAAAGTATCGCTAATCTCAACATTACCATATTGATAGCGCGTGATAATATAAGCATCATCTTTTCTAAGACCATTCGCTACAAGTGCTTCCGACGCACCTAAGCCAATGATATTCTTATCATCACCACCACCGCCATCAAGGCTTTCCACACCAGCAAGCGTCGCATCACCCGCTACGCTTTGTGCATCTGAGGTGTGTAGCAATGTGTTCGTGCCATCATTATAGAGCCGTATTTCAAAATCGCGGGGGAATATGTGGTTTCTTGTGATTCCCGTGGGCACCGTTTGGAGGGTTTGGGTTGTGTTGAAATCAATCGTGCCAGAAAAAGGCGCGGAAGGGAACTTGCCTGCAATGGGGACAATTTCCCAGCGAATGGTTGTTGCCACAGCAAAAGCCGCATCTAGATTTATGGTGAAATCATAGCTGGCTTGATTGTTGCGGATGATTGTATATGTCGTTGCCATTATGGTTGCTCCTTCTCTAAGTCGGTTGCACTTGACCCTTTATAGGATATCTATTGCCAATTGGTCGGAGGTCATTATCACCAAGCCAACATGAGTATCGATATCAGTGGTGAACCAATTTGGGACATTGTCAGAATCTGTTATTAGCGCTTTGATAGGATCCCAACCATCACCCATAGCGTTGTTAATCAAGCCTTGCGTTACCGCATCTGTTTGGCTTACCGATGTTACCCAGTTTATTACCACATTGGGATCTGTTGTCTTTGTGAGATCCCCGGGGCCATCAATATCATACTTCGCAGGAAAGTGAAATTCAAACGAGCTAAAAGTCGTGTCAAGGGGTCCTACAAAATTTGGCTTCTCATCTGCAGCTGTTACCGTACTAGGTACAAACGGACTTGTCGCCCGACTCAGAAATGTGGCTAGGTCATCGATTGGGGTTGCATCGTCATCTACTAAAATAAAGATATCTCTATCTCGTTCAAAGTTGTTGATGATATCCCCGCCATCATCGGCACGCCAAGAGCCACCATCTATAGACGAGAAGCGATATACGACAATATCCGTCTTACCATTGCGTAAATTGATGGTATCATCGCCATAGCCACCAAAGACAACTGCCCCCTCAGTCCCCACGGTGATTACATCATCTTCATGCGACCCATGGATAACTTCAAAGGTGGTTGCGGCGGCGCGGTTAACAGGGTTGCCTGAGGCTTCGCCTGTGTCTGCATTTGCTGTGCCCTCAACCACGGTCACGCCCGTGATAGTTACGGTAACATCCACATCTCCGGTTCCGCCGGCGGCTAGGGGGACGCCTATTGTGAAGGTGTCGGTTAGAGTGTTTCCTGTTGTTAGTGCTTTGACCATGGCGTGAGTGTTATCCACGTTGTATGTCCATGTGCCGGTTGCATCAACGGTTGCTGTGCCGTATGTGGCTCCGGTTGCGGTATAATCGCCGGCGACAGGATTGGCTTTGACTTGTGCTGCGTCTATATATGTTAACGTTCCGCTTGCATCCGCTGCGGATGGGTCGTATTGCATTGCTGTGCCAGTTGTGCCACCATTCACCAATTCTGTCACCGTGATGGTGAGTGTTTCGGTATCTGTGCCGGCGTGTCCGACAGGATTAGCGTCCGTCACTGTGAGGCTGAGGCTAATTGTGCCGGCGGCTATCGTCTCGCCAGATTTTAGAACCACGCTCCCTGTTTGGGCGGTTGCATCCCAGACAAATTTAAACTTCGAATCGCCAGTGAGTTCAAAATCGCCTTGTGCGTATGTTTTTCCTGTATCGGCATCGGTTACTGTGATGCCTGTGATTATATCAGTGTCAGCCGATGCCGTGCGTGCCGTCACTGAAGGCGTGGAGTCAGCAACGACTATATCGGGGGCGTTGTCGTTGATGTCGCCTACATTGATGGTAACGGTTTCGGTATCGGTGCGTGTGCCATCGGTGACCACGAGCGTTAGCGTGTAAGTGTTGGGGGCGGTTTCGTGATCCAACCTACTACTTAAAACGCTCAATATGGCTTGATTATTAAGTATCCCAAAACTGAAAATTGGGTTGTTGCTAGCATCCACCGGGCTACCGCCTTGGATGGTCGGGGTCAGACTTGCGGTTGCCGTATCAGGGTCGCTTACTGACATTACCAGAATTGGCGTCGGACCTTGATCCTCATTTATCGTGCGTATATGTTCTTCACCCGTCACGCCAGAGCCAGTGCCAGTCTGCCAAGTCAAAGTGCCAAGTTCTGGTTTTTCGTCATCAATGCCGGTGATTGTGAGCGTGATGTCGCCCGAAGCAACCCAAGCCCCATCTCGGTCTCTGACTTCATAAGCCAATGTATAGGAAGTGGGGGCGGTATCGGCATCCAAATCAGTATCGGCTGTAAAGGTAATGATGCCAGTATTACTAATACTAAAGATACTACCGCCTTTAGTTAGCCGATATTCAAGGTCAGATGAGGCATCAGCATCACTCACGATAGCCCTAGCGATTTCTGTGCCTGCTGTGTAGCTGTTTTCTGGAATCGTGCCCGACACGGTGGGGCTTTCCCAAAGCACTTTGGTTGCCCCAATTACTGTGGGTTCATCGTTGGCATCGGCTATATTAACGGTAACAGAGTCGGTTATAGGCGTGTTGGTGTCATCGCTAATTGTATATGCAACCGTCAGCGTCTCGCCGTCCCCTTCCCTATCTACTTTCTGATTTGCAAGGAGAACCAGATTCCACTGGTTAGCCGTAGTGCCATCTTTGACAAAACCGAATCGGGTGGCGAGCGTGGTATCGTCAATGGTAATGGCGTGCTGATTAACCGTATCCGTATCATCATCGGCAAGGGTGATGGAAAAGCCAGTGTCGGTGTTGGTGCTTACCGCATCTGCCTCAGTAAGCGAGGCTGTGCCGCTTGTAGTCGCTGTGGGGGCGCTGTCGTTCTCATCGGTGACGGTGATGGTGACCGTATCCGTGCCAGTAACGCTATTATCAAGCGGGTCGGTTGCTGTGATGGTGAGGGTGATGCTTCGGTCGGCGGCGGTTTCATAATCCAATACTGCGTCAGCCTTCAGCCGTATAGTCCCAGTTTTAGCGGTGGCATCCCAACCAGTAATTTCAAAACGTGAGTCGCCACTAAGTTCTACATTGGCGCGTGCATACGCTGTGGCGTCGGCATCAGTCACGGCGAAACTAGCCACATTCACGCCCCCTGCCGCTACCGTCCCCTCTTGTTGCGTCGTTGCAATGGCGGTAATGGCTACGGTGGGGTTAGCCTCGTTGGCATCGGTTATTGCAACAGTGGTAGAAAGCGCGGTTAGGGGGCGGTTGCTTTCATCGTTGACTTGAAAATTGAGCATGATTGATGCGCCGTCCATCTCCCTATCCACCGTCTGCCCGGCGAGGAGGACCAAATTCCACTGATTAGCCGTAGTGCCATCCTCTACAAATTTAAATCGGTTGGATTCATTGCCTAGAATTATAAATTCGTGCCGATTAACCGCATCCGTATCCTTATCGGCAATCGTGAAGGAATAGCCGGTGTCGGTGTTGGTGTTAGCCGCAGCTGCCTCAATGAGCGTCGCTGTTCCAGATTCACCAGACGACGTGGGTGCGCTGTCGTTGAGATCGGTGACGGTGATTTCGACCGCAATTACATTACTATCAGCCACACCATCATTCACTTTGATGTCGAGGTTAATCACGCCAGTGGCAAGAACCCCATCGGTTTCGCGGTCTAGTGCTACCGCATTAGGGGGGGTAGCGCCATCGTCATCGCGCACCTTGAGCTTCCAGTTAGCGCCATCTTTCACGACCTCAAATTTTGCGGCGGTATCAGCAGTCGTGCCAGTACCTCCGGTGATGGTGAAACTACTAGATACAAAATTATTGGTCGTATCCGCATCGGCATCGGTGATGGTAAAGCTGATAGCACCCGCATCCGCACCGACAACATTTTCCGCAATGGTCGCAGTCGTGTCACTGACCGCCGCTAAGGTTGGGGTGTTGTCATTGGCATCGGTTATGGTGATTTCAACTGTTGCTATCCCTGTTTCGCCGCTTTTGTAACTTGCTCGCACGGTGAGGGTGTATGTTTTGTCGGCGATGTTATCAAAATCAAAAACGCTATCCTTGAAGTTGATTATGCCCGATGCGCCTATGGTAAAGCCTTGGTCATCACTGCTTGCCATGCCGCCAGCACCGCCCTTCAAAAACTTATACTCATCTACTTTCGCATTTCCGTCGGTATTGAGGCTTGCCGTTACCCTTACCAGTCCGTCGTCATTCACTCCATCACCAGTAGGCTTTGCCGTCGCCTCATTAAAAGACACCGTATATGTGTTTTGCGAGAATTGCACTGCTGAGGCAATGACAGTTACCATTTCCGTCTCGCCAGCATTATCCCTATAGGTGACGACAACACCATAAACATTATTGCCGACATCGGACGGGAGGCTTAAAGTGGAGCTAGTGGGGGTAGCGCCGATATTGCCATTTGTATCACCAGCAGCAGGAATCGTGTCATCGCTATTCAAAATGAACCAACGATATGTTTCCGAGCCAGCGACAAGCCCATCGGGGTCGGGATTGTTGGTATCTAACGCCACCGACAACATACCATTATTCGCAGTGGTGCCTGTGATGGCATAACTCGCATCGCCCTCATCCAAATTGTTGACGGTGAGGTGGAAAATGCCAGATTCAACTCTACCACCATTACCACTATCATCATCATCCACCCAAATCCTAAGACTAATAGTGCCGCTAGTTTCAGCAGATAAAGCCGTTGCTGTATTGTCGTATTGTAGCACCCAGTTGCCGTTACCATCATCATCAACCGACCATCCCGTAAGGTCAATGCCATCTGCGTCTGTAACAGTGAAGTTCGCTGTGCCCAATGCGAAACTCTGATGCGCCGCAGTGGCATCAGCATCAGCAATCGTAATGGTGATGCCAGTGGCAGTTATCGTAGCCGTGTTGCCAGAGATGCGCTCATCAATCGCGCCAGTGCCAGCAACCGTCACCGTCGGGTTATTATCGTTGGCGTCGGTTATTGCAACAGCGGTAGAAAGCGCGGTTAGGGGGGGATTGTTGCCATCCGTCACTTGAAAATTGAGCATGATTGATGCGCCGTCCGCCTCCCTATCCACCGTCTGCCCGGCGAGGAGGACCAAATTCCACTGATTAGCCGTAGTGCCATCTTTGATAAACGCAAATCGGCTGGATTCATTGCCTAGAATTATAAATTCGTGCCGATTAACCGCATCCGTATCCTTATCGGCAAGCGTGAAGGAAAAGCCGGTGTCGGTGTTGGTGTTAACCGCATCTGCCTCAGTAAGCATCGCTGTCCCAGATTCACCAGACGACGTGGGCGGGTTGTCATTGAGATCGGTGACGGTGATGGTGATAGTTTCGGCATCACTCAACCCGGCATCGCTAGCCTGACCATCATTCACTGTGATGGCGAGATTAATCGTGCCAGTTGTGCCATCGGTTTCATAATCTAGGCTCATGCCAGGTTTCAGCCGGAGATCCCAATCATCGCCATCTTGCACAATCGTAAATTTTGCGGCGGTGGCAGCATTCGTGCCAGCCCCGGCGGCGATATCAAAACTATTAGCCGTAAAGCCATTGGTCGCCGGCGCATCGGCATCGGTTATGGTGAAGCTAATGCCCACATCCGCATCTACCGCATTTTCGATGATGGTCGCCGTATTTATGCCGCCGACTACGCTTAAACTTGGCTTGTTGTCGTTTTCATCGACCAAAGTGACGGTGACGGTGGCGGTGGTGGGCTTAATATCAGTGTCGCTCGGGGTCGCCTTTAATGTTAATGTGAAGCTCTTATCGGTCGCAGTGTCATAATCCACCGCCGCCTTGAGCGTCAATGCGCCGGTGTTTGGGTTGATGGAAAAATAATCGCCGGGATTGCCGTCCGTGTCAAAATCATAGGTAATCGTCACACCAGTTTTCGGAGGCGTGAGCATCGCCGATGTATCAGGAATCATGACCGAAGCAGGCGCCGCACCATCCGTAATACTGATAGCATAATTGCTCTCACTAAAACGCACCCCCGAATTAAGCACAATAATAGCATTATCACCAGTATATGCCATGTTAGCATTGTCGGTATAGCTAATTGCTACGCCATAAATATGACCGTCCATGAGCGTGTGTGTGCTTACATCAAGACGTGCGGAGGTCGTGTCAGTGATGCCTGTAATGTCGGTTTGGGTAACGCCATTATTGTTCGTGGTGAACCAGCGATAACTAACCCCGCCAGCAACGCCGTCAGGGTCGCCAGAATAAGTAGCAGAAGTGGGGTCAGGCTCAACAAGCGCGACGGTTAATTCAGTGCCACTTTGCGTAACCACATATTCCGCCCTGCCATCATCCACATTTCCAATATTGATGGTGACGTCCCTCGTGGTAGCGGGGTTGGTGCCGTCGTTCAGAGTGATGGTTAGCGTAATCGGGTTGTCGGTTTCAAAATCCAATGCGGCGTTGGCTTTCAGCTGAAGCGTCCAGTCGTTGGCATCAGCACCAGCAACGACCGCAAAACGCGCATCATTAGTTGAAAAATAACCCGCCTCCACCACGGCATAAGTGCCAGTATCAGCATCCGCAGTAGTCAGAGTAATCCCCGCAACATCTATCGCCGGATGGGTTGCAGAGGCAGTATCACTAATCTCAGCAATCGTGCCAGTGCCAGTAACCGTCAAACTCGGGGCGTTGTCGTTGATGTCGGTGATGGTGATGCGGACAGGGATGATGCTTTCAGGGGTCGTGCTACCATCGGCAAGCGTATCACGCACCCCGATAGTCATTGGAAGTATACCGATATTTTTTATAGCCTCATCAAATCCGTCAAAATCAAAGACCTCGCTGGTGTAAAGCCCATAAATCGTGCCACTAACTTGCCGCAACTCAAAACCCGCAATGTCGGCAAAACCGACGGTGTGTATGTAGGTGAATTGGTAGCTATCCATAGCATCATCGTTAATCATCACACGAATACCCGTATCCATGCCAGCCGCATCCCCATCATGAACCGCACCAGTATCCGTTGAAGCCGCTATATTTATGGTCGGGGGGAGGTCATTGATGTCGGTGAGCGTGATGATAACGTCTTGCGTTAATGTCATCGGGTTGTTGGTATCACCATCGGTGGCGGTGATTTCTAGCGTGTAGCTGGTGGTGGCTGGGTCAGTGTCGTAATTCAAAACCGCACCATTCGCCACGCGAATCTCCCCCGAATTTGGGTCAATGAAAAATAAATCGTCTGGGTCGCCAGCAGTGATGGAATACGTCACCGCATTATTTGTACCATCCGCATCGGTAGCAGTAATCTCCAAAATCGTACCATCCGCCGCCGTGCGCGATTCAGAAATTTCTGCCGTGTAAGCGGATTGGGCAAATGCCGGGGCATGTTCGTTCACATCATCAACATTGATGGTTAGCGTAAGCGTTGCGGTTTCGGCTGGCGAATTCATATCGGTGGCGCGGACGCGCAGGATTATTCTGGTGCCATCTGCATTTGTGTCTTCATAATCCAATGAACCTGTGAGGGTTATGTCGCCCGAACTGGAATCAATCATAAAGCCCCTATAGGTTGTCGTTGGCATATTGTTCGCATCGAGAAGCATATAGTTAGCAATGCCAACAGGCGCGCCAGCATCATCCTCGGATTCCGCACGGACAGCGAAATGCACCGTGCTACCTGAGCTGGTGTCTTCATCTAGATTTATCGTGCGGTCGGCGATGGCGGGGCCGGTGAATGATACCGGCGAAGCGAAAACGTCTATGGTTGTTTCGGGGTTTTCGTTGGAATTATCGGTATAGGTGATGCGAACGCCAATGGAATTGCCCTCATCAGCCTCCACCACATCATAGGTAGATGCCCCTGTGCCAATAGCTGTGCCAGTAGCAAAATCATCGCCACGGAACCACTGATAGCGGACGCTACCACGAACGCCATCAGGGTCAGCCATCGTTTCTGACACGGTGAGCATAGAGCCAGCCGTAATATCGCCATCAATCGCATACTCAGCAGGACCGTTTTGCACATCATTGATGACATTTACGCTCAGAGCGAGAGTAACTTCCTCATCGCCAATAGATGCAGGGGCGGTCAATACTAATACTAGGTTGGCACTACCACCTAGACCCGCAATGTCCGCCGCCGTGCCAGTAAAGGTCAAAACGCCAGTGGCGGAATCCAGAGAAAATAACCCGCCCATATCATCGGCTAAGACAACGTTGGAATCGTCGTTACTAGGCAACAGACCCCGAATTTCTGGCACAACATCGCCTAGATTCACGCCACTAGTCGCATTAGCCCCAATCTCAATACCATTTTCCGCCACGTCACTAGTGATGCGGTTGCCATCGCCATCAACAAAACGCACATCCTCATTGGCGCCATTGATGCGGATGACGATGTTTTGGCTAGCACCGCCGACGGATATTGTCGCAGTATCAATCAGAGTTTGCCCTGTTAGCAACCCATCAACCTCAGCATTGGTATTAGTTAGCGTGTAAGTCCATGCGCCATTATCCCCTAAGACTAATTCGCCGAAAGCGCCTTGACTGCTAACATCTACAGCCTCATTTTCGGGTTGATTTTCAACGCTAAACGTCCCTTGTGCGACCAGATTGCCGTCTTCTGCCACGATGCCGGTGAAACTACCGCTAAAGGCGACCTCATCGGGGTCTTCTTCCACCTGAATGCGTAATGCTAGGGCGTTGGAACGGATGTCATTAGCCCCAACCTCAGCCCACACGTGCAAATTCAGAACGCCACCGGGAATCGCATCATAATTTAGGATTTCACCAGCTTTCAGCACCAGATTGAAAGTGTCGCCGGTGCCAGATACAATTTCAAATTTGTCCGCAATGGCACTCTGACCCGCAGGGTTAGCCTCGCTAATCTCCCATGAGGGATTTGTCGCGGATGTTGTGATGCCAGTAATCAAAGCCGTGCCACCACCCGCCGCACCCGCAACATTTTCCATAATCGTGGCAGTTTCATCACCGGCGGGGAGTTCGTCCAATCTCGGGGCATCCGCAACCGTGACCTCAACCCGCACGATTTCGCTTTCTGACGCATCATTATTGCTGACTTCAATATGTAGGGTTGTTGTGGTCGGATTCTCGCCGATAAATGAGATAACGCCCTGCGCATTAATGCTAAAATCGCTGATTGTCGTGTCCTCGCCATCGGCATCAACAAAGCGATAACCCACGCCACCCGCATGGCTCACCGCCTGAATCGTTGCTACATAGGAATCATGCGCGCCTATGGTTACGGCATCGCTAGAAACCATATCCTCACTAACAACAATGAGCGTGTTGTCGGGGTCAGCCGTATCGCCAATCAATATCCGCGTTATTTGATCTTGGTCGGGGGATGGCGTGTGCGCCAAATATACCGCCAGAGTTTCAATGCGCGCATCACCGCCTTGATAATTCGCGGAGGTGAGAATCGCGCGTAATTCTGTATCGCGCATTCGTTCTTGTTCAGGGGGTAGCGGGGTGGTGGTGTCTAACCCTAACCATTCGGCAACCACTTCGGCGGCAGTGTCCGCCTGCTCCGCAATATATTCCGTAATCGGCGAGGCTAGGAGGTGGTCGTCATCCGCATTGGGGATAGAACGCAACTCACCGCTTAATTCTGCGCGAGTATCGGCATCAATCGCGCCGTCAAGCACCGCCTTAAATGGCAGACCGTGAAAAACCGCCGGGATATTGTGCGCCCGCCCGGCGGCATCGGTGACGAAACCTTGCGGAAATGCCTCATCTTGTGCCGTGATATCAGCGGCATTAATCATGCCATCATTGTTCATATCAAAATAGATGCGCGCGCCTTGCACCGGGCTACGTTGCACATGGAGCGCATTACCGCCGCCATCGCCGCCATCATCTAGCCCCAAAAATTCCTCAATATCCTCAATAGTGCTACTGCAAGCAGCCAGCACTACGCCCGAAATCGTCCAAATACTAGCCGTAAAGCCCGATGAGACAAGCTTTTGGCGTTGAGAAGTCGGCGCATCCGCACGCCTGTTAAACAAATTCCGTTTTGCTGTAAGATCATTCGGCATGATTAGTCCTCCTGTTAGCAATGGTATATCTCTAATAGCACTTTAGAACGAGCATACATCTTTTTCAACAAGAATCAACACCGCCATCCGAAGGATTGCAGAACATTAGATATAGTTTCCTAAAATTTCACCTACAGATAAAGAAAAGATTCAAGAGGTTATCTTTGATCTTTGCAAATGGCGTGATTTGAGTGCAGAAGAAATCGCCAAATTTCTAGGTTGAATAATTGCCTCGCAACACAATGGGCAAGGTGCGGAAAAACATCCTGCGCAAACGATTCCAAGGAATGTTTGTATCCTGAATGCCCTAGCCTTGATGAAGGCGTGTACTCTCACGCGAAAATTCCAGTGCTGGGTGCCTGCCCGCGTACAAAACCGCCACACCTCACTTAAACAGCACCAAATATAGCGACGTCCAACATAGAAAATTCCAGCCCGGTGAAATCCTCTATGACCATCAGGAGCGTGTCGCTATATCGCACCTCGTTGGCGTCTCCGTAATAGATTAGGGTGTCCATGATTGCTGTGTCATTTTGTCCGGTTTCGCGTCCGGCGATGGTTTTGTTGGCGACTTCTTCAATGCGGAGATTGAGCTCGGTAAAAGATGTTTCATTTCCGTTTGCGGTAAAGACTTTTATGACATCGGTGCCATTTGTGCCTCCGCGTGAGAAATCGGCGACGATATTGGTGCTATTCTCAAAACCATAACTGTGGACTGCGTAACTATGCCCTAAGCCGAATCCGTCATTGCCGCCGCCGCCATGGTAAATATCAACGCCGGTGTCGCCAGAGAAGAAATCATCACCGCCTTCGCCATACATTGTGTCAGCACCGCGCCCGCCATAAAACGCATCGTTTTCACTACCGCCCCATAACGTGTCATTCCCATGATAGCCAACCAATTTATCAGCCCCAGTGCCACCATAGAGCGTATCGTTGTCATAGCCGCCATAGAGCGCATCGTCATCAGCACCGCCATAGAGTGTATCATCGCCGCCATAGCTTTCAATGATATCATCACCAGCACCGCCATAAACGATATCCGCCTCATTGGTGCCACGAATGCGTTCATCACCCATAGAGCCACGATATGCGGCATCGGTGATGGTGATGGTTGCGTTTGCGACGTATGTTCCATCCGATGCCTGCACCGTCAGGGTGTGGCTACCGGGGGCGGTTTGAACCCTAGGGGTAACAATTGAAAT
Source organism: uncultured Alphaproteobacteria bacterium (assembly GCA_958431225.1). Lineage (GTDB taxonomy): Bacteria > Pseudomonadota > Alphaproteobacteria > Puniceispirillales > UBA1172 > UBA12202. The sequence continues at coordinate 298,504 of OY288107.1, forward strand.
GATGCCCGTATCCGCATCAATGGAAAAAAGATCTGAATCATTTCCAGCAATGATGGAATAGGTCAGAGTATCAACCGCATCAACATCGTTGGCATTAACAAACGCGACTTCACTACCTACAAGCACGCTTGCGGCGACATGGACATCCACATAAGAATCTGCAGTAAACACCGGTGCATAGTCGGACGCATCGGCAACATTCACAACCACATTTACCATTTTCGTCAGCGTTCCTGCATCATTGTCTAGTCTAATGGTTAGAGCAAGAATAGGGGTGCTTTCATAATCCAAAATCACACCATCTTTGATCTTTAATTTCCAATTAAAGCCATCCCTTACAACCTCAAAGCGGTTATCAATACTGCCATTATTAAAAATCCTAAAATGCGGCGCATAGATCCCGGCTACGTTAAGGGTGATGCCTTCTATATCCGCACCATCATCATTTTCCGTAACCTGCCCCGTGCCTTCTGCACTAATGGCAAATTCCTCTAAATCAAATACAGCAAGGCTTGGCTCAAAATTGTCTAAAGCCATGATAATCACATCATCAGCGTCATTGCTTGGGCGGGTGGTCGCATCATCGGCAACGCCTTGCACTTTATAGATATTATTATTAGAAACCCGTATATTGAGCGCGGCATAAAGTTCTTGGAGCGTCGTAATCGCCGCCCTGTCATCAACATGCACACGCACTTTATCGCCGCCGGGTGCATGAAAACCTACGACCTCATCCCTGCTAGAAATATCCGTATTCAGCACAAAAATATCCGCCCTGCCATTGCCGTATAAAATATCTATGCCAGCACCGCCTTGAAAGACATTTGTGCCGTGAACACCAGCCAAATCATCATTACCAGCACCGCCATAGATGGTGCTACCACTAACAGCACCATTCACCGTAAAATCAAACAGATCAATGGTGGGATTGGTGAAATCTTCCAACACCATGAGGATGACATCATCGGCACCATCCTCTACTCTATAAATTAGTGTATCGTTGATAGTTGCGTCATTGTGTTCGGATTGAAGCGCGCTTGGGGCATTGCCGCTAGTATCAAAATGAATGCCAGTGAAAAATGCCAATTCTTTAAAGGATGAAGCATAAAATATCTCACCAGCATTTACATACAATCTAAGGCGGTCGCCCTCGCTCACGTTGAAATCAGCGACAATGTTAGTATCTGCGGCGGCGCTGTTAGCACTGATTCCAAATGTATCTGCATCGGCGTCTCCATAAAGCAAATCTATGCCCGCCCCGCCGTCTAGTTCGTCATTACCATTACCGCCATAGATGGTATCATTTCCCTCGAGGCCGTACACATAATTATCATCATCATAGCCATAGATAATATCCGCATTCGCGGTGCCGAAAACAGCATCATGGTTGGTGCGAATGGCAAAATCTTCTATAGTGACGGTTGTGCTACCAACGCCTCCATGTTGGTCGCTAGCCAGCACCGTTAAGGTGTGGGTAGCAGCATACGTAACTTGATTAGGCACAGCAAGGGTGATATTGCCCGCATTATCAATAGCAAAAAGTCTCGTATCATTGCCGTTTGCGATGGTATAGGTCACCATATCGCCTCTATCGTCATCGTAAGCGGCGACTTGCGTAAGCACATCGCCAATTTCCGCATAGCGTGGGACTTCAATCAGATCAGCGGTCTCTTGGTAAAATACCGGGTCTTCATTAACATCGGTTACGGCGACGACTACATTAATTGTGTCGAGTGTGCGATTGTTTTCAACGACGCTGATGCCTATAGGGATTCTGGGGGTGAGTTCGTAATCTACCGTATGCCCAATCCGCAGTTTTAATTTCCAGCCACCATCATTCACCACCTCAAAGCGATAATCGGAAATAACAAAATTATCGCTAGTGATGCCAGTGTCATTGCTGAGTGTAAAACTAATTCCGGTATCAACACCGGCAGAATTATTTTCCTCAACACGCCCCATACCGGAAGCAGTTATCGTTATCCTAGACATATCATTCCCCTTTCAGATGTTTGTCTTGTTGTCGCAATGAGTCTTGCGTAAAGGGAATAAAGCGTCAATGCAGATTCGTATCCTGTTTAAGCATCATCACTCATACTGATAGCGGATGTGAAAATTTTGTAAAAACATTTGCTACCCGAGATAGCGGCGGAGGGTGTTTTCTGTGCCTTCGTGATAGATGCTGTTGAGCCATGTTGCAAAGGCGTGGGCGAATATTTTGTTTTGGGCTAGGTCGCCGTAGATTTGTTGCATTTCAAGCCATGTTTGTGGGTTATGGCGCGCCGCTTTTGCGCGCGCGGTTAGGGTTTTCCATGCCGGGTCGTTGGGTTCAATGATGCTGGCATCCTCGCGGGTACCTTGGCACATACGCGCCCACGCCGCTTCAACTAGCGCCAAGCCTTCAATGGAATGCCCCGCCGCCAAACCATCGCGGATTGATGGCAACAGAAAGCCGATATGACGCGCCGCGCCATCATACGCCACGCGCCGCGCTGTATCTATAATGGCTTTATTGGCAAAGCGTGATTCTAATAATGATAAATAATCATCCACCGGCATATTGGGCAGGGGTTTGATATGGGGCATGATTTCTTGTTGTTGGACTTTGTGGAAAAATTGGTAAATTGGCGGGTGGGTTATGGCTTCGGCTATAGTTCTTATATTTAGAATTTCTGCTAGATTCGCCAAAATCTGATGCCCGCCATTTAGCATACGGATTTTCTGGGTTTCATAATCATGGACGTTGCCTGCAAATTCTGCCCCGACAAAATCCCAATCGGGTCTGCCCGCACAAAAATGATCTTCCATGACCCATTGGCGGAAATTTTCGTGGATGACCGGCGCGCGATCTTCAACGCCCAATTTGCGCGCAAGATTAATCTCATCAACGCCCGTCGCCGGCACAATGCAATCCACCATTGAATTGGGGAAAGCGCCATGGGCTTCAATCCAATCCGCTAACTCGCCGTCGCTGAGGCGGGCTAGCCCTACCACCGCTTGCCTGAGAACGTCGCCGTTGCGTTCAAGATTATCACAGCAAAGCCCCGTGAATGCGCCAAGCCCTTGTGCGCGGCGGAGGCGCAGTGCCGCAACCATCGCCCCGAATGCTGTGCGCGGGCTTGTGGGATTTTCGGCATCATGGATTATATGCGGATGCGTTATGTCTAACCCGCCGCTATTGGCGTCAAGGTAATATCCGCTTTCGGTGATGGTTAGGGACACAATCTTTATGCGCGCCTCCGCTATCGTGGTGATGAGCGTTTTGTTACCGCGTTCAACGGGCAGAAAATCTAGCATCGCGCCGATAATTTCCGCCCTACGCCCGCCCTTTGGGTCAAGTTCTATCAAGGTGGTGAGGCAATCTTGTCCTAGCAATTTCGCCCGCATCACGCGGTCAGCATCACAAACCCCCGCCCCAATAATCGCCCAATCCATCGCCTGCCCTTGTTGCATCAAGCGGTGCACATACCACGCTAGATGCGCGCGGTGAAAATTGCCAACGCCGATATGAACAATGCCCGCGCGCATTTTACTGCGGTCATAATTTGGCACCGATACCGCCCTTGGCATCATGCCTAGCCCCGCATCATTTAATGCGATGGTGCTTAATTTCATCAACTCAGCCTCCGATTCCCCTCGCGGCACCGGAGATGAGGGTTGATTTTCCCGCAAGGCAGCTCATTTGATGCGCGCGCCTTTTTCGTCAAATTTATGGAAATGCGCGGGATTCGGCGTGAGGAAAACTTTGGCCCCATAAGACAAATCCATCTCCCCGGTGGCGCGCACGGTTAGGGGTTCGGAAAATGCGCGACAATTCACGTGGAAAAATGTATCCGCGCCAAGATGTTCAGAAACGCCAACCACGCCTTGCCAGGTGCCAGATTTTTTGGATATGCTGAGATGTTCGGGGCGGATGCCTAGCGTATGTGCGCCGTGTTTTTTTGCCTCCTTACCCATGAGCAAATTCATCTTGGGCGAGCCAATAAAGCCGGCGACAAATACATTGCACGGATTATGATAGAGTTCCATCGGGCTACCCACCTGTTCAATCACGCCCTTTTGCAGGACGACAATTTTATCCGCCATGGTCATCGCCTCAACTTGGTCATGCGTCACGTAAATCATCGTGGTGGCGAGGCGTTTATGCAACTCACTGATTTCCAAACGCATGCCAACCCGCAATGCCGCATCCAGATTTGATAGCGGTTCATCAAAAAGAAACGCCGTGGGTTCCCTAACAATAGCGCGCCCGATGGCGACACGTTGGCGCTGTCCGCCCGAAAGCTGCCCCGGGCGGCGGTCCAGATATTCGGTTAGATTCAAAACCTTTGCCGCCGCCTCAACCCGTGCTTTCTGTGCGCCCTTATCAAGCCCCGCCATGCGCAACGGAAACGCGATATTATTACGCACCGACATATGCGGATAAAGCGCGTAAGATTGGAACACCATCGCCAGCCCCCGCCCTGCCGGTGCAAGCGCCGTGGCATCAGTGCCATTGATAAAAATCTGCCCCGAACTCACATCCTCCAACCCCGCAATCAGCCGCAACAATGTTGATTTGCCGCAACCGGACGGGCCGACAAATACAACAAATTCGCCGTCCTCAATATCAAGGTCAAGGGGTGCGATGACCTCAACATTGCCGAAAGATTTTGATATTTGTTTTAATTGAATTTGCTTCATCTCCGCCCCCTTTATTTCACCGCACCGAATGTCATGCCGCGCACTAGTTGTTTTTGACTAAACCAACCCATGATTAAAATGGGCGTAATCGCCATCATTGATGCGGCGCTGAGTTTAGCGTAAAAAAGACCTTCAGGGCTTGAATAACTAGCAATAAATGCCGTCAAGGGCGCGGCTTTGGCGGCGGTTAGGTTTAATGTCCAAAAGGCTTCATTCCACGCCAGAATCACATTCAGCAAAAGCGTGGAAGCAATACCCGGCAACGCCATTGGCGTCAAAACATAAAGCAATTCCGCACGCAACCCCGCCCCATCCATGCGCGCCGCTTCTAAAATCTCGCCGGGGATTTCCCTGAAATATGTATAAAGCATCCAAATAATAATCGGCAAATTGATGAGCATCAAAACAACCACAAGCCCAATACGGCTATCAAGCAAACCCAATTTAATAAACAGCAAATAAATCGGATAAAGCACCCCAACCGCCGGGAGCATTTTTGTCGATAGCATCCACATCAAAATCCCGCGCGTATTTTTTGACGGCACAAATGCCATCGCCCACGCCGCCGGCACCGCCAACAACAGCCCTAACAAAGTTGAGCCAAGCGCAATGATGATGGAATTGGTGAAATGTTTGAAATAATCCGAACGTTCTTGCACCACCGCATAACTTTCCAAAACCCAAGCCGAAGTTAGAACCTCAATCGGCGTTTTGATGGCGTCGCCTTCGGTTTTGAACGACAGCACGGCAATCCATAAAATCGGCAAGAAAATGATAAACCCCACCAACCAAGCCATGCTCGTATTGATTATCTTGCGCCGTAATGTAATCTCGCGCGCCATCGCACCGCCCCTTTCAATTATCCAGATTCTTGCCAACAATACGCATCAAAAACACCGCGACTATATTTGCTAGAATAATCGCATAGACGCCGCCCGCCGAACCTAGCCCAACATTTTGGCTTTCCAGCACCCTTTGGAAAATCAGATAGGTTAGCGTTTTCGTGCCAAACGCCCCGGCGGTGGTCACAAAAATCTCGGCAAAAATTGACAGCAGAAATATCGTTTGAATCAATACAACCACCGAAAGCGCGCGCGCTAAATGCGGTAGCGTGATATAGAAAAAACGCCCCAAAACCCGCGCGCCATCCATTTCCGCCGCCTCCATCTGCTCGCTATCAAGCGACTGAACCGCCGTCAGCAAAATTAACGTAGCAAAAGGAAGCCACTGCCATGATATAATAATAACCAGCGACGGCATAGATGCTTGGCTCAGCCACTGCACCGGCTCCGCCCCAAAAAAGCGGTATAAATGGGCAAAAAACCCATTCACCGGATCCATAAACATATTTTTCCACACCAACCCCGACACCGTCGGCATAACAAAAAACGGCGCAATCACCAAAAGCCTAACAACACCCTGCCCCCAAATCGGCTGATCCAAAAGCAACGCCAGCAACACCCCTAGCACCACCGTGATGATCAAAACACAGCCCACCAGAATCAATGTTGTCGCAATCGCCGGCCAGAACGAACTTGATGTAATAAAACGCGCATAATTTTCAAAGCCAACCCAACCCAAATCGCCACCCCGCAAAGGCAGGTATTTTTTGAACGAAAAATAAAGGGTCATCACCAAAGGCACGAGCATCCACCCCAGCAAAAAAATCGTTGCCGGTGCTATCATTAGCCGAGCAATAAAGCGGGAATGCTGCGTCGCCATGGGCGTGAGGCTCCTATGCAATACCAAAAAAATGAGGGGGCAAGATTGCGCCCTGCCCCCTCATACGCAAGGAATCCTAGCGGTAGCCCGCCGCTTCCATAGCATCATTGGTCAAAGCCTGCGCTTTTGCCAGCGCGTCTTCAATGCTTTGCCGACCTGCATAGGCGGCTGAAAACTCTTGGCTGACTTCGGTTGCGATGCCAGCAAATTCAGGAATCGCCGCGAACTGAATCCCTACATAAGGACTCGGGTCAACCGTTGAGTTATTGGGGTCAGCCGACAGGATGGAATCCAAAGTCTTTTGTGCAAACGGCACTTTTTTATAGTTCGGATTTTCGTAAAGCGACGTGCGCGCACCCGGCGGCACATTCGCCCAGCCTTCTTTTGATGCCACCAACTCAATGTAGCTGTTGGAGGTCGCCCATTCAATAAATTCCTTGGCGGCGGCTTCTTTTTTCGTGCCAGCAGGAATCGCCAACGCCCATGCCCATAGCCAATTAGACCGCACACCCAACCCATTATCAGGGGCGAGCGCAAAACCGACTTTATCGGCAACGCTAGAATCATTTGGATTGGTCACAAAAGAAGCGGCAACCGTGGCATCAATCCACATACCGCATTTGCCTTGTTGGAACAGCGACAGGTTTTCGTTAAAGCCATTAGTCGCATAACCTGCTGGACCCGAATCCGTCATCATATTGACAAAGAAATGCAACGTATCCGACCATTCCCGCGTATCAAATTGCGCGTTCCAATCTTCATCAAACCAGCGCGCACCGAATGAATTAGACATGGCAGTAATGAAAGCACCGCCCTCACCCCAGCCCGCCTTACCGCGCAGACAAATGCCATTGATGTCGTTATCACGGTCAGTCATCTCACGCGCGGCTTTGGCAATGAACGCCCAAGATGGCGCATCAGGCATGGTCAACCCCGCCTTTTTCATCAAATCCGTGCGATACATAATCATGGAACTTTCGCCATAAAACGGCGCGGCAAACAACGTGCCATTATAGCTAAGCCCCCCCGCCATAGCCGGCAGAATATCAGCAGCATTATAGCGCGCACTCAGATCATCAAGCGGAACCAGCCAGCCATTTTTGCCCCAAATCGGCGTTTCATACATACCGATGGTCATAATATCAAAAGCACCGCCTTTGGTGGTGATGTCGGTAGTTACACGCTGACGCAATACGTTTTCTTCAAGCGTCACCCACTCAACCGTATGCCCAGTTTTTGCCGTGAAATCATCGGTCAGCCCCTGCATACGAATCATGTCGCCATTATTCACCGTGGCAATGGTCAGCGATTCTGCATAAACCGCCCCCGCCATCATAATTGATGCCGAAACGGCAGAAATCATTAGTTTGTTTAGTCGCATTTTGTTCTCCTCCAAATAGGTAAGTTGATAGCGAATAGAACAGATGTTTGCGCGCGCGTCAACACATTTATTTTACGCGCGTAAAGTTTTTTTTAATTCAGGCAGAGGCACGCATAATCAGGCGCGCGGCGAATAATGTTTCTTCGCGCCGCTTTAATTTCCCCCCGGCATCTATAAGCCTGAACAGCGTTTCCACCGCATGGCTAGACACCGATTCATAATCGTGTGCCGCCGTGGTCAATGCCGGACAGGTAAAGCGCGAATAGGGGTGGTCATCATGCGAGGCGAGGCGGAGCGTACATCCGGCATCGCGCCCGACCTTAATGCCCAACTCATGACACGCCGATAGAAAGCCGATAGCGAGGCGGTCATTACTGCACAGCACCGAATTTGTCGGCAGTAGATTGTCGCGCAACAGTTTGAGCGCACCTTGCCGCCCGATTTCCTCAAACGCCCACCCCGTGCCATCAATCGCCACAATCTGTGGGTCTAACCCCAAGCGTTTCATCATTTCAACATAGGCGTGGCGGCGTTTATTGGCATTTGGATTGGCAGGATTCCGCATTTCAAACAAACACGGCGCATCGCCAGTTCGGCTCATATATTCAATGGTTTGGGAGACGAAACTTCGGTTGTCAGAGCCGATAAAAGCGGCGCCTACGCCCTCTATATTGCTATCAAATAGCACCGTCGGCACATCGGCGCAAAAATCTTTGAGATAGGTAATATCCGACAGCCTGCCTAGTGGTGCGAGCAAAACCCCCGCCGGTTTTATGGAACGCAGAGTGTCCAAAATGGCTTTCTCATTTGATGTCTCGCCGTGGGATGAAAACACCGATGGGGTAAAGCCCGCCTCAAAACAGCGGCGTTCCAACATACGCGCAATTTCCGCAAAAAACGGGTCGGCAAGATACGGCACAACAATGCCGATATTCTTGGTCAGACGGCGATTCTGATTGATGGCATAGATGTTGGGGCGGTAATCATAACCCGCAAGTGCCGTTTCAATTTTTTGGCGGGTAGAAGCCCTGACGCTATTCGGGTCATTAAAATATTTTGAAATTGTCGGGCGCGAAATGCCACTTAGCGCGGCAAATTCATCCATATTTTTAACGGGTTTATCGCCCATAATTTTCTACCACCTTGCTTGACAATATCTAGTGCATTGTACATATTTCTTTACGCGTGTAAAATATTAAAACTGGATTTTAATGCGATGACAGCAAATTTCAAGATTCTAGTCGGCGGAGAAAATCTGATTGATTTTGTTGAAAATGCCGATACGGATGGCGCACCGCAATTTAGCGCGAATGCTGGTGGTGCGCCCTATAATATGGCGATAGCCTCGGCGCGGCAGGGTTGTCATGTGGATTATCTCACGCCCATTTCCCAAGACCGCTTGGGGGGATTATTGGCGGAACGATTAAGCGAATCGGGCGTTAAACTCAAAGCCCCGCGTGTGGATGCGCCGACATCGCTGGCGGTGGTGTCGCTCGCCGAAGGGCAAGCAAACTATCAATTTTATCGTAAAGACACGGCAGAACGCCAAATCACGCAAAGCCATTTAGACAAGGCGTTGGATGCTGGTGCGTGGCTTTTTCATATCGGTGCATTGGCGTTAGTGGATGGGGCGGATGGCGCGTTGTGGGAGCAATTTTTTATTAACTGCAACCGCCAAGGCATCATAACATCGCTTGACCCAAACATCCGCCCAATTTTGATAGGCGCGCGCGCCCCCTATATCAAAAGGCTTGAGACCATGTTTCAATATGCCGATATTATCAAATTGAGCGATGAGGATTTAGCATGGATTTATCCCAATAAGGATATTCTAGCGGCGTTTGAACAGCTGATTTCCGCCTCCAACAAAGGCTTGCGGGTTTTGACCCAAGGCGCCGATGGTGCGGTGGCGCGCAGTATTCCCGCCAAAGCCGAAGCCCCCGCCCATCCCATCCAATCCCTAGCCGACACGGTGGGCGCCGGCGATACTTTTATGGCATCCATGTTGGCGTGGCTCGTTGAAAATCAAATTCATGAACGCGACGCCATCCACAATCTATCAGCCGAAAATCTCAAATCCATGCTAACCCGCGCCAATAAAGCCGCCGCAATAAATTGCAAAAAACACGGCTGCCACCCGCCTTTTCGGGACGAATTGTAGGGTGGTTTTTTCCAATATCCGGTGCGGTTTCTTCTATTAATTTGCCTTCTTTTTACACGCCAATGGAGATGAAATTTTACGTCCGCGCGGCTTCAAATTCTGCCCATGCTTTTTTGAACGCCTCAAAATCAAAGCCATCGGTGCGGGCGGCTTCTAGGATTAGTTTTTCGGTTTCCATCAATTTTACGACTGCTTTTTCCAAATTAGGCATCACTGATTCGGGGATGACTACTGCGCCGTGTTGGTCGGCGTGGATGAGGTCGCCGTCTTTGACTTCCATTGAAAAAATGCTTACAGGCGTGGCGATTTCGCGGATATGGACGAAGCCGTGTGAGGGGCCGATTGACCCGGCAATCACTGGAAAATCCTCCGCCAAATCGCCTAGGTCGCGCATCACCCCGTTGGTTAGCGCACCCGAAAGCCCAAAGCCTTTATGTATGGCGGTATTCACCTCGCCCCAATACGCGCCTATGGCGTTGGGAAAATCCACATCTTCAATGACGGCTATGGCGGGTTTTGGGGCTTCTGCCATATATTGATAATACGCCATGCGCCTTGTTTTGATGACATCAGGGGCGTCGCTCGGCGGTTTGCTTGCGGCGATTTTGGCGGTGCGGGCATAGCCGACAATGGCGGGGGCTTTGGGGTCGGATGCGTGCATCGTCCCCCGCGTGAATTGATTAAATCCGCGCTTGCCTTGGGCGACTTCAATGGCGTTGCAGACACTAGGCGTATCAATACGGCACAACAGCGTTAATAGGGCTTTATCCATCTACGCCTCCAACCAGCGTTGTAATGCTGTTGTTGTTGCATCGGGTTGTTCCAAACAAGGTAGATGCCCGGCATTGTCAATGCGCTCCAATTTTGCGCCCGCAATCAACGCCGCCATGGCATAGTGCCGTTCGGGGGGGCATAGCTGGTCTTCTGCCCCGAAAAGAATCAGCGTTGGCACGGCGACTTTCGCCAATGTGTCGGTCTGGTCAATGCGCCCTGCTAACATACGCGATTGTTCAACAAACACATCATCCCCAAGCCCAAGTGCCATATCCATACATAAATCTAAAATCTGCTGGCGATTTTCTGTTCGCGCTAGATAATGCGGTTTCATCTCATCGCGGATAACGCTGGCAAGCCCGCCCGCTTGCACTTTGGCGATTTGTTGTGCGCGCACATCCTGACGGGTTTTGGGTTCAGCAAATGGGTTGGTATCCATCAAAGCCAGCCTAGTAATTTGCCCAGATGCCTGTCGCATCATTTCCATGGCAATAATGCCCCCCATAGATAACCCCGCCAACGCAAAACGTTCGGGCAATTTCAACAATAGCGCGCGCACTAAATCGGCGATGCGATTAGCACCATATAAAGGCGGGATCATGATGTCATAATGCGCCTCAAGCGCGCGGGTTTGCGGTTGAAACAAGCGCGCATCACACATCATCCCCGCCAACATAACCAAAGGTTCAGCCATCATTATTTCCCAGCTATACGGCTTGATGCCAAAGCCGCGCCTTCCGCAAGCGTCGCTAATTTGGCATAGGCAATATCGGGGTCAACCGCACCAAACCCGGCGAAAGTGCCAAAACCGCAATCAGACCCCGCAATAACACGCCCCGCACCGACAATATCAACGAATCGCGCAATCCTTTGCGCCACTAGTTCAGGATGCTCAACAAAATTCGTTGTCGTATCAACCACCCCCGGCACCAAAATTTTATCGTCAGGAATTTCGCCCTTGCGGTCGCGGAAGACAATCCATTCATGCGCGTGGCGGGGGTTTGAGGTTTCAAAAAGCACATAACGCGCCCGCACCCGCATCAAGGTAGAAAACACTTTATCCATATCAATATCGCAGATATGCGGGCCTTCATAATTGCCCCAACAGATATGCACGCGCACCTGTTCGGGGTCAATATCGCGCAACGCATGATTCAACGCCTCAACATGGCTATTGGCGATGCGGATAAATTCATCATCGCTCAAATCCGCGAAAAGCATGTGGCGCGACAACGCTAAATCGGGGCAATCAAGTTGCAGATTAAGCCCCGCCGCAACGATGGTTTCATATTCGGCTTTCATAGCATCCGCCAACGCCGCTAGATACGCATCACGGCTGGGGTAGTAATCATTTTGCAGAAAAAGCGAAATCACCCCGGGGGAGGCGGCGTTCATAAACCCGCGCTTCGCCCCATGCTCTGCCATCGCCGCTTTGAGATTAGCAATATCGGCATTGAGTTCATCCTGTCCTTTTGAAGCCACCGCACCTGTGCACATCGGGCGCGCATATTGGGGCGTCCCGCCATCATCCGCCAGACGTTTAAGAAAGCCCGGAAATAATTTTAGATCCCCGGGCGCATTGCGCGGGCTATCGCCTGAAAATCCGGTGTAGCGGTCTTTGACATAGGTGGCATAAGATATTTTTGATGTTTCCCCGTCCGAGACGATATCAATGCCCGCCTCCACCTGACGGCGCACGGTCTCGCTACACGCGGCGGCCATGCAAGCATCAAATGCCTGCGGGTCATAGGGTTTTTCGTTCTCGCGCGCGAAAATGAAATCCACCACCTCTTGGGTGCGTGGCAGTGAGCCGACATGACTTGTTAAAATTTTAGGCATAGTTTTCCCCTTTATCTGTTATCGGCGTGATGGCGGTGCTGTTGCAAAATCCATAGTTGGTCCCGCTTCATCATCGGTGTTGCGCACGCGGAACAGGCTCGCCTCGCCACTCATGGAAGGGGTGAGGGTGCGCGCAAGCCCCGGCGGCACGGCGAACACATCCCCGGGGGCTAAGCTTGTCTGCCCGCCTTGCCATTTCACCGCCCAATGCCCGCGCATGACCATCAAAACTTCATGGCGGTCGGTCGTATATTTTGGCTGGGCGAGCGAGCCCTCGCGGAGCAATTCAAGGCTAAATCCCGGGCGGTCTTTGAGCATCCCATCAACATCAATCACCTTGGCAGGCTGGCGGTCGGCGAGCGCCATCATATCCCAATAGCGCGCCACAAAACGCGGCACAAATTCCTTCGTGCTGACTTTCGGGAACAGCGCCATCTGGTCTGCATCCAATGTTGGCATGGGGTCAATGCCTTCGGGTAGAGATTCGCCTTTTTTGCTGTCATAAAGCACGCCATTCATCCCAAGAATCAGCCCGTGATGCTGTGCCTCCTCAATGACTTGCGGCGCCCAGATGACACCGCCCCCCGCATCATCCCCCCCCAGAATCGCCATAATCATTGCGTAATCGGTGCCGATATTTTCAAAGCCGCGAAAAATCCCGGTTGGGATATTGATAACATCGCCTTCATTAAGCACCACCTCACCATCCTCACCGCTATTGCCCCAAAAAAACCGCCAGCGTCCCGATAGCACAAAAAACACCTCAGCAGTGCGATGCGTATGCAACGAATTACGGCATTTCGGCGGTTGTCCGGCGGCACCGATATTAAATCCTGTCGTTTCTTTGATATGCACGTGCTGACCCACGGCTTCTGAAACGCCGCCGCCGATGATGGTGAAATTTTCTTTTTGGTCTGACCCGGGGGTGTGGGCATCAATAAAAGCCGTCCTGCACGGCACAAAATCACCATAGCGCACAATGCGCGATTCCATATTTTTAGCGGTCATAATTTTGCCTCTCCTTCATCTGAGGTTTGCATGAGAATTTGCTTCCAGATGGCGACTTCATCATAGAGCGCGAATTCGTGGCGGATTTTCGGCTCATCACGCACCAGCGCGCCATATTCCGCATGGCAGATGCCGAGAATATACACCTCCGCCCCAGTCGGACGACCAAAAGCCCCCCAACCTTCATGCTTGCCATGCAGTGCCCAGCGTATCGCCGCACGGGGGGGCATCATCGCATCATCGCGCCCCATCTGATGCGCGATGGTAAATTCCGCCGATGGGAACGCCGCGCGCAGACCAATCCAAAACTTATCTACCTCACCCCAGCCTCGTGCGGTAATCTGCCCGGGATATGCGCCTTTGATGGCGCGGTCATAATCTTGTGCAATCACCGCCATATCCGCGCCCATAATGCGCGTCAGCGTGTCGGCATAGCGTTGCCCCCATTCACTATCATTGCCCTTGCCCGTGTAAGGACCGACCACATCATTCGTCGGCGTAAGCGGTTGCGTGCAATGCGCGACCCCGCCTTCGTCTTTAATGAGTTTAGCGGCGGCGTCCTTTGCTGTCCAGCCGAGCTGTTTTGCTACGCCCCCATAATCGCGGATTAGCCATTCATCGGTGATAGCATTATTGATGGCATAGCAATCGGCAATGGCACGAAAATGCACCTTTTTGCCAGTCGGTGCGCCAAACATACTAGCACCAAGATGCGTGCCGGTGCAGTAAAGCCTATGCGAGCTCAGCATCCCTTCAGCATCATCACCGCACCAAATCACATCCTCACCCAGCAATGCGCGGTCAGGAAATTCCACCAACGTCGCCATAGTGTTAGCAATGACTTTCGCATTGCCCTGATGCACCCCAAGGGGCGTCCGCAAATACATATCCTTGCCGTAATAATCATGCAGGGTTGCGATGCCTCGGTCTTCCCAAATTTCTTTGGTGATGCCCAAGATATAATCGGGGAAATCTTTGAATTTTTGGCTAAAGCCTTTCATGTTTTGTATCCTTTGCATTTTTTGGGCGTGTTGAGCCACGGACAATCAGAGGACCATCAATTTCAACCCGCCGCGCGTGGGGTGCGTGCGTCCCCTCCCCCTCAATTCCATCCCCCTCAATCCTATCAAGAAGAATATCCAAAGTTGCCATCACCATACGATTAGTCGGCTGACGCACCGTGGTTAGATTATACGCCGCCCATGCCGCCGCCGGCACATCATCATAGCCCACCACCGCAACCTGTTCAGGCACTTTTATGCCCAGCTCAAAACGCAATGTATCCATGACCGCGAACGCCATGTGGTCATTGGCAACAAAAATCGCATCGGGGGCTTGTTCTATGCCGTTGGCAAACCCCCCATTGGCAAACCCATTGGCGAACCCATTGGCAAACATAGCGCGCGTAGCTTGTTTCGCGTCTTCCATAACGAAATTGCCCACGCCGCGACACCAGAGTTTACGCCCCGCCTTGCCCAGAGTTTCGACAAAACCAGCCTCGCGGTCGCGTTGGGTTGAGGCGCCTTCCCACCCAGCGATATAGGCAATGCGCGTATGCCCTGTCTGCATTAAAAATTCGGCAACCTTGCCGCCGCCAGCATAATTTGCCGATGTCACCGATGATAGGCTCGCATCATCCTGCGAGCGATTGAATGAAACCACCGGCACCCCTGCCGCCGCGCAACGTTGCAACAAATCTGACGACATCGCTACCGACGCCGCGATAATGCCATCTACCTGATAATCCAGAATCTCCTCAACGACATGGCTGACATCGCCTTCGGTTTTTGAGGTCATAAACACCAGCAAATGATAGCCACGTGCTTGGAACGCATTGGAAAGTTTTTCTACGGCTTCGGGATAAAACTGATTTTGCAGATACGCCACCACCAGCCCAATCATACGGCTTTTGCCCGAAACCACGGCACGCGCTAGTGAATTCGGGCGATACCCCATCTCCATGGCAATTTTTTGCACTTTTTCCCTAGTCCGTGCCGAAACCAACGCACCCGAACCGAAGGTGCGGCTGACGGTTGATTGCGACACGCCCGCACGTTCTGCAACATCATTTGCCGTGATCTGAAAATGGCGTGAAGTGAGGCTCATTCCGCCGCCTTTCCATAAGGGATATTGCGCCCACCATAACGGCGCACGCGGATATTGCATTGCTCGGCGTGTCCGACAAAGCCTTCCAGCATACACAGCCGCGAGCCATATTCACCAATCATCACCGCCGCCTCATCGCTCATGACTTTTTGATACGAATGGGTTTTGAGGAATTTACCCACCCAAAGCCCGCCAGTATAACGCCCCGCCTTTTTTGTCGGCAGTGTGTGGTTCGTGCCAATAACCTTATCGCCATTGGCAACATTCGTGCGCGCCCCCAAAAATAACGCCCCATAAGAATGCATATTTTCAAGGAACCAATCATCGCGCTCCGTCATCACCTGCACGTGTTCATACGCCATATCATTAGCCACCTCCAGCATTTCATCATAACTATCACAGACAATCATATCGCCATAATCCGCCCAGCTTGCGCTTGCGGTTTCTTGGGTTGGTAGAATCTTTAACAGACGTTCAATTTCCGCCATAGTCGCTTCGGCTAATTTGCGCGAATTGGTAATCATGCAGGCGGGGGAATTATAGCCATGTTCGGCTTGCCCGAGCAAATCGGTGGCACATAGTTCCGCATCCACCACCGCATCGGCGATAATCATCGTTTCCGTAGGACCAGCAAAAAGATCAATCCCCACCCGCCCATAAAGCTGACGCTTGGCTTCGGCAACAAAGGCATTGCCCGGCCCCACCAACATGTGCACCGGCTCAATGCTCTCGGTGCCGATAGCCATCGCACCCACCGCCTGAATCCCGCCCAGCACATAAATCTCATGCGCGCCCCCCATCGCCATCGCCGCCACAATCGCCGGATGCGGTGCGCCATCCACCGGCGGGGCAGAAGCGATAATGCGCGGCACCCCGGCAACCGATGCCGTCAGCACCGACATATGCGCGCTCGCCACCATAGGAAATTTACCACCGGGCACATAACAACCCACCGATTGCACCGGGATATTCTTATGCCCGAGAATCACCCCGGGCAGGGTTTCAACCTCAATATCCACCATGCTAGCGCGTTGTTCTTCGGCAAAGCGGCGGATTTGTTTTTGGGCGAATTTAATATCTTCCATATCGCGGGCAGAAACCTTATTCATCGCCGCTTTAATCTCGCTATCGGTGAGCCGAAATTGTTGCGGCGAATAATTATCAAATTTTTCTGATAATGCACGCACCGCCCCATCGCCGCGCGCTTCAATATCTGCCAGAATCGATTCCACCGTGGCACGTGTTTTCGCATCATCGGCGGCGATTTCTGCCGCCGCTTTGCTCCGTTTCAAAAATTCAATCGCCATTTACTTTCCTCTATCGGTTATGGTTTTGGTGCAGGCGGCTGACGTTCGCCCCGGTCATAGGCTTCCCAGCCCTCACCCTTGAAAATATCAACGCCCAGCTGTGCTAGGACATAAGGAAAATCCACCATGACCCAATTATCAACAATTTTGCCATCAACGACTTTCCAGAAATCCATGTATGGAATTTCAACTTTCTTGCCTGTTGGTGCGATGCCCATAAATTCCCCCGAATGGATAGCGTGTTGCCGCCCGAACGCCGCCCCCCATTCGCCCATGAAAAGGCGCGCCTCATCAATACAGACCTTATCCGAAAACGCCGCTTGGAATGGGCGTTGCCAATTATCTTGAAAGGCTTTGAGACCCATTTTAGTGCCGCAACCAGCATTGCCCATCCAGCGAAAACCTTCGGCAAAAAATTGCCCAATATCATCAATCCGATGGTCGTTCAGCCCATCAGCCATAGATTCAATAACCGCGCGTGTTGCATCGGTTTTGCTCATATCGGTATCGCGGCTAAGCACCGCTTGTTCGGGTCGTGCGCCTTTCATATCACTATCCTTTCACTGCCCCTTGCGTTAGCCCTGAGACAATCTGACGTTGGAAAAACAGCACCAGAATAAATAAAGGTGCCGTCGCCGAAACCACCGCAGAAACCGCAAACATAACATTGCCTTCGGTTTGGGTGGTGCCGAGAAAACTCGCGATTTTTGGCACCATCGTCTGATTTTCTTTTGACAACAGCATTGAGGTAACCGCGAAATCATTATAGGCAAGCAGAAAACTAAAAAGCCCCGTCGTAATCACCCCGGGCCACATTACCGGAATAATCACATGGCGGAAGGCTTGAAATTGCGTACAGCCATCCACCTTGGCGCTTTCATCCAATTCTTTGGGGATTTTCTGAAAGAAACTATGCAGCATCCATAAGGTAAAAGGTTGATTGATTGCCACCAGAACAATCACCGTGGTCGCCAAATGCCCCCAGAGATTCCATTCAAAAAACGGCAACAAATACCCCGCAACCAGCGTAATCGGCGGCATAGCACGAAAAATCAGTGCCGTAATCAACAGCCAAAACGTATAGCGATAATTTGACCGCGACAGCGCATACCCGCCCAAAGTGCCAATCGTCAGTGATGTGCAGACAACAAAGAAACAAACCAAGGCCGTATTCACCACCGCCCGCCAGAATTCTTCCTGCACCCATGCGCCGTTATAGGCTTCGCCGATAAACGCCCTGCCGTGTTCGGCTATGGTGCGGGGGGCGGTTAGGGCGTTCATCCAATCGGCTTTGGAAAAGAAATCGGCTTCCATTTTGAACGACCCCCACAGCGTCCAAAAAAACGGAAACGCCGCAACAATCAACCAAAGGCCAATAAATCCCCAAATCAGCATCTTTAATCCAAGCGATTGCCGCTTCCGAGCCAAAACATGTGTTGATGACATAACCCGCCTCCCCCTAACTCTTGGCGTTGAAATCGCGCCACGTCCTGACCAAAACCGGGGCGAGCAAAATAGACACCCCGATAATAGTCAGCACCGACGATGTAGCGGCAGAAGAAAGAAGCCGTGTTTCCCCGCCCAAATCATTAAATATAAACCACGATAATGAGGTCGCGTGCGCTTCAGAATTGAAGCCAACGATAGGCTCAAACACACGGAAATTATCCATCAACTGCATCAAAGCAACAAAGGTAATCAGCGGCATCAAATGCGGAACAATGACATAACGCACCTGTTGCCAGCGTGACGCCCCATCAATCTGCGCGCTTTCCAATGTATCTTGCGGCAGAGTCTGCAACCCCGCATAAAACACGATGAACGAAAACGGCGCGGCGTGCCAGACGCCATAAACAATCAACATCACCCAAGTCAAACCCGTTGAGGCTTTGAGCGATAATGCCGGGTCATTAAAAATCCACTGCAAGGCAGAGCCGATAATGCCCCGACTATCAATCATCCAAAACAGCACCAGCGAGCCAATCAAGGGCGACACAATCATCGGCAAAAGCGAAAAGAAAATCAAAACCCCCTTAAGACGCTGATGCAAAGCATTGACCCCAAGCGCAATCATCAACCCAAAAACAAGCATCAAAGGCGTCACCGAAAACGTAAATGTCAAAGTGAACGCCATGGAACGATAAAAAGGCAGATTATTCAAATTAACAAAAAAATTGCCGATGCCTTCTGCCTTTGCCCAAGTTTCTGCGACTTCCTTGACGGCGAGATGCCCGCGATCAAAATAAATCTCAAGCCCAACAAACCGCCCCAAAGGTTCCTCATCGCGCAATGCTTGCGTGGCATCTTGGTCAATGGCGGTGGATTTCGTACAGCCAAATGGGTCGCAATTTTCCGTTTCAATCAGCACCGCCTCATGGGGTGTATGCACCGATTGCACCAGAACCGAAACAATAGGCAAGGCAATAAACAGCAACATCGCCAGTGCTGTCGGCAAAAAGAACCAAAAAAATGAACTATGTCTCATATATATTCGCGCCCACACCGCCGCGCCTCCCTATATTCGCGCCCACACCGCCGCGCCTCCCTATATTCGCGCCCACACCGCCGCGCCTCCCTATATTCGCGCCCACACCGCCGCGCCTCCCTGAAGGCATCAAAATGACAGGAAGGGCGAAAAACCCTCCCTGTCAAATATGATGCTTAGTTGAGAAAACCCTTTTCACGGGCAGCCGCCGTATAGGCAGCCTCAACATCTGCGAGCGCCTGCGAAGCACTTTCCTTACCCTGCATGAAATCAACGATTTCAGCACCCAATGCCGTATGCAACAACCCCTGATAGGGCAGCATCGGATATGGTCGTGCGTTCATATTCGCCGCCGCAAAAACGCCAACTGCGGCAGGGGTAGGCTCATAGCCGTCAATGAGCCAAACCGCAAGCGGCGTTGTCTCATCATTGAGAAGGCTTGGGTCAATCCCATTCATCATAGCGAGGAACGTCGCTTCCGCATCTTTGCTTGAAATGTTCTTGGACACCGTCCAGCCATCCCACCAAAGCGTCGTCGCCGGTGTTGAACCCCCGCCCACCGTCATCGGCGCACCGAGCGTTGTTGTTGCGACCACTTGCGGGGTGGATTGTTCCGGGTCTTTAAGCGGTCCCATGCGCGAACCCCACATATTCATCATCGCCACATTCCCCGCCTTCCATTCCGCAGAAGTCGCGTTGGAATCATGCGTGAGGAAATCCGGGTTCATATATGCGCTGAGGGCTTTGAGCATCTCAAGCGTGGCAACCCCGGCGGCGTTATTGATGGCAACCTCTGCCGTCCCCGGCTTAAAGAATTCGCCGCCATGACCGATATACATATTGGTGAATTCCTGTGCGAGATTCCAGCCCGCCTTATAGGCACCGCCAAGAGGATGTTGCAACAAACCCTTATCGCGGATGATTTTCGCACCCGCCAGCATCTCCTCATAGGTTTTCGGCGGTTTCACCCCTGCCTTTTCCAGAATATCCGAACGATAAACAAGATGCTGGGCATTCGCCATAAAAGCAACCGCCATAATCTCGCCGTTGATTTTAATCAACTGGTTTGGCTTCAATGCCCGTCCGTGCTGTGCCACCAAATCATCAAGCGGGCGAATGACATCTTCATTCATCAGTGCCACAATGGATGAATTAGCGATAATCGCGGTGGTATATTCCGCCGGATTGCCTGTCATCCCCGCCACGTTAATTTTTTGGTGGTCGGCGGTTAGGTTGGCTTTAATCTCACCACCTGAACATGTTTTTGCGCCATCGGCAACCGCGTGGATAGCAGGAAATTCATTCCCGACAATACTCACACGCCCGTCAATTTTGCATTCCGCCATTGCCGCCCCTGACATCAGAATCGCCGCACTGGCTAAGACTAGTTTTTTCATAAACATTTTTTTCTCCCTTGCTTCGTGTTACCCCGCATAATGCGAGAAGTTAAAGAGCCTTACGACCCCATAGTTAAATGCGCTCACCTGTTTTACTATCAAACAAATGGCAATGATTGACGGGCACATGAATATGCACCATGTCGTCAATTTCGGCGCGGAACGATTTATCCGCCTTAACGCTAATCAGCGCGCCACCAATACGCACAGTGATCATGGTGGCATCGCCAAGCAACTCAATAGAATAGATAGGCGCTTTGATATCGCCCTTGGATTTCACAACTTGCGCATCTTCGGCACGGAAACCGAGCGTCACCGCACCATTAGCAAATTTGAGCTTTTTGATATTGGTATGTTGGGCGGTAAAATTCCCGCCCTTGACCTGCCCGTCAATGAGATTCATCGCCGGATTACCAATAAAACCCGCAACGAATGTATTGGCGGGCTTATCATAGATTTCATTAGGCTTGCCCACTTGTTGCACCACGCCCTTTTCCATAACAACCACGCGGTCGGCGAGGGTCATCGCCTCAATCTGATCATGCGTCACGTAAATCGTTGTCACCGCCAATTCGTGCGACAGGTTTTTAATCTGTGCGCGCGTTGAAACGCGCAATTTCGCATCCAGATTGGATAAAGGTTCATCCATCAAAAACACATTTGGCTCGCGCACCACGGCACGAGCTAGGGCAACACGCTGACGCTGACCGCCGGATAACTCGGCAGGCTTGCGGTGCAGGAATTCATCCAACTCCACCATCGCCGAAGCCCGGCGCACTTTCGCATCATGCGTGGATGGGTCAATGCCCCGCACTTTCAACGGAAAGCGGATATTTTCATAAACATTCATATTGGGATAGAGCGCGTAGCTTTGAAACACCATAGCAACGTCGCGGTCTTTGGGTTCAAGGTCATTGACGCGCTTGCCATCAATCAAAATCTCACCCTCTGAGGCTTCTTCAAGCCCGGCAATCATGCGCATAGTCGTGGTCTTGCCGCACCCCGAAGGCCCGAGCAGAACCAGAAATTCCTTGTCGGTAATCGTCAAATCAAAGCGACTGACACCGATAAAACTGCCCCATCGTTTTGACAGATCAATCAACTGAATTTCAGCCATGAACGTGCCTCCTCTCCACTTGCCCTGCGTTTTCTTTGGGCGTTTTTGCATACGATTGCAAAAAAATATAGACATCACCTCCGCTTATTGTCAAGGTGTTTATACGATTCTTTATTACTGCAAAACATAAGAGGTTCATCATGGCGGATTTTCAAACAGAAAAAGATATTGTGCGCGCATTTTACGCTGGTTTAGAACAGGCGGAAGGCGAGGCACTCACCGACCTCATCACCGCCCACACCGCCACAGATTATCGCTGGCGTGGCTTCCATCCTTTTGATGAAATCATCGGGGCTGAGGCAGTGGCGGAACGATTCTGGCACCCCCTTAAATCCGCGCTCACCCCCATGCAGCGTCGGCTGGATATTTTTATGGCTGGTGCGAATACGCTGGCGGATGGTGATGGCATTTGGGTTGCGTCTATGGGGCATTTGATGGGGCTTTTTGACCGCCCTTGGCTAGGCATTGCCCCCACCGGTAAAATTGCCATGTTGCGTTATGCTGAATTTCATCATGTCGTTGATGGTAAAATTGCCGAAACCGCGATGTATTTTGATATTCCGCATTTGATGATGCAGGCTGGTTTGCGCCCCTTTCCGCCACAAACTGGCGCGCATTTAGTACAGCCGGGACCTATGACGCATGATGGCGTCATGTGCACCCCGCAACCCCCAGAGGAAGCCGAAAAAACGCTAACCGCCATCAATAATATGGTTAATGACCTCCGCACATGGCAACAAGAAGAATCCGTAGAGCAAGAATTACGCCGTAGCTGGAACGAAGATATGATCTGGTGGGGGCCGGCGGGCATTGGTGCGACCTACACGATTGAACGTTATGCCGACCAACATGTGCGCCCATTCCGTGCAGGTTTCAAAGACCGCATTTTCAATGGTCATGTTGCCTTCATTACCGAAGGCGCGTATGGCGGATTCTTTGGCTGGCCAAATTTAACCCTCACCCCAAGCGGCGGATTTATGGGAATGCCAGCGAGCAACACCCCCGGCGATATGCGCATCATTGATATCTATCGCCGTCAAGGTAATAAACTCATGGAAAATTGGATTTTCATTGATCTTCTGCATTTCTGGTTGATGCAGGGGGTAGATATTCTCGCGCGCATGGAAAAAGTGCCACGCTAGATCCCATCGGCTATTTTCGGTTTTGCAGGGCGTTTTGCCATGCCAGATAACTAGCTTTGGGCGTGCGCTTTTGGCTGGCGTAGTCTATATGCACCAAACCGAACCGCTTAGCATACCCATACGCCCATTCATAATTATCCAGCAACGACCAAGCAAAATAGCCTTTAATCGGACAGCCCTCTGCAACCAAATCGGCGATTTCGCCTAGATGGTCTGCAAAATAAGCGATTCTGGGGGCATCGTTAATCCGCCCGTCCTCCAATATATCGGCGTGCGCCATGCCGTTTTCGGTGATGTATATCGGCAATCCGGGGGCGTAATCTTGTGCCAGACGTTTGATAAAAAACCCCAACCCTTCGGGGATAATTTCCCAACCCATATCGGTTTTGGGCAGATCGCCTTGGGTGCAAGCAAAACCAATATGCGCCTCATTTGCATCGGGGGTGATGATGGAACGCGTATAGTAATTGACCCCGACCCAATCTAATGGCTGGCTGATGGTTGCCATGTCTTGCTGATAACCTTGCGGCAGATAGGCTTCCAACAATGCCAGCACATCATCAGGATAACGCCCCTTAAAAATAGATTCCTCAAACCAACGATTATAAATGCCATCAAATAGAAGTGTAAGCCGTTGGGTTTCCGGGCTATCATCGGCGGGACATGCGAATTCCTTATTAAGCACGCATCCCAAATTGGTCTGCCCATGCCCCCGCATGACCTCAACAGACAACCCATGCGCCAGTTGGATATAGTGCATCGCTTGCGCCGTTGCCGCAATATCGCGCAACCCCGGGGCATGCGCCCCCCAATAATGCGAAAGCCACGACACGCACCAAGGCTCATTCACCGGCGCAATCGTTGCCAGCCTATCGCCGAAATGCCGTATCACAATATCGGTATAATCAGCGAATCGCAGCGCCGTCTGGCGATTCGTCCAGCCCCCGGCGTCGCCATGCCGTGACGGCAATTCCCAATGATACAAGGTGGCAAAAGGCGTTAAACCGCGTTCCAACATCCCGTCTATGAGCGCGTCATAAAAATCCAACCCGGCGGGATTGACTTGGCTATCTTGTTCCGGCAATAACCGCGCCCATGAAAATGAAAAGCGGTAAGCATCAAATCCGGCGGCGCGCACCAAATCCAAATCCTCCGCCCAACGCTGATAATGTTCGCAGGCAATAGCGCCATTCTGTCCCTGATGCGTCTTGCCGTTTTGGTCAGCGAAATCATCCCAATGCGAGCGCCCACAACCGCCAAAACTAGACCCCTCAATCTGATAGGCGGAGGTGGCTACGCCAAAGCTGAAATCGTCGGGGAAGCGTTTAATTTGTTTATCTATCATGACTCAAAACAGATGCGCGTGTTTCGCACTGAAACTAAAGCGCGCATGGTCGCCGACACGCAAGGCTGGCACATCAGGCGAGGCAAAGCGGAACGGCACCTTCCCATCACTGACCAGCTCAACAATAGTTTCCGTGCCTAGTTTTTCAACGAGGGTCACCCGCCCCCTAAGCCCGCCTTTGCTATCAAGGCGCAGATTTTGCGGGCGGATGCCTAAGCGGGCTTTCGCACCTTTGGCTTTATCGCCTGAAACCAATCGCACCAATTTAGTCGTCACCCCTTCGCCAGCGAATTTCGCGCGATTCTTATCTTTGCTGATGGCGGTTAGTTTGCCGTCAAAGAAATTCATCTTGGGGGAGCCTAAAAACCCTGCCACGAATTCATTTGCCGGATGGTTAAACAATTCCATAGGCGCGCCAACTTGCATCACCTCCCCATCTTTTAGCACGACAATTTTATCGGCAAGGGTCATGGCTTCAACTTGGTCATGCGTCACATAGATGGTAGTCGCCCCAAGCTGGCTATGCAGTTTGGCGATCTCAACCCGCGTATCATGGCGCAACGCTGCATCCAGATTTGATAGTGGCTCATCAAATAAAAACACATCAGGATTACGCACAATAGACCGCCCAATCGCCACCCGCTGGCGTTGCCCCCCTGATAATGCGGCGGGGCGGCGGTCTAAAAGATGTTCCATCTGTAAAATCTTTGCCGCCGCCTCAACGCGCTTCCTAATTTCCGCCTTTGCCATCCCCTGCAAATTGAGCGAAAACGCCATATTATGAAACACCGTCATGTGCGGATATAAGGCATAGGATTGAAACACCATAGCAATGCCCCTTTTGGACGGCGGCAAATCCATCACCGCCCGCCCGGCGATAACAATCTCGCCACTGGTTAGGGTTTCAAGCCCGGCTATCAGGCGCAACAAAGTTGATTTACCGCAACCTGACGGGCCGACAAAAACAACGAATTCGCCCTTGTTGATTTCCAATTCTACATTGCGGATAACCTTGACTTCGCCGAATGTTTTATTGACGTCTTTTAATTCTACCTGTGCCATTTACACCTCCTCAAATGACGCTGCCAGTGTATCAAAATCAAAACAGCACCGAAGCTTTTGTTGGTCGGACAGGCGGTCAAAAATAATCTGCCGCGCCCCGCCTGATATAGCCCCCATCTGATTAGCCCCAACCAAAGCGGGCTGGGTTTTGCGCCAACGCAGAAATGATGCGAATGCGCTATAGATAGAATCATCACGCCCCGCCGCATCCAGCGCCGCTTTGGCTAGATGGTTTTCGGCAACCGGTAGCCACGTGCGCGCGGCATCCGAAAACCCGCCATGCTGTTCAGATTGCCGCCAGACCATCGGCGTGCGGCATGGGTCGCGCCCTAAAAAATTGGGGGCAAATTCAATGCCCCAAGGGTCTTGCATAAGTTCAATGGGAATAGCGCGCGCATCCTCCAAACCAAGCTCCTCGCCCTGATACAAACACGATGAACCAATCAGGCAAGCCGCCAATTTCAACAACAACAACTGCATAGCATCCGCCTGTTCGGGCGCAAGCCCAAGCGCGGCAATCTGACGGCTAGCAACGCGCGGCACGTCATGATTGGAAAAAGCAAAACACAGCCGCCCCGTGCCGTTAAATGCCTCAACCGCCCTAGAAATCGCTGCCTTCATCCCCGCAACATCCAACCCGTCCCATGCCAAAAGATCAAAATTGTAAGTCGCATGCAGACGCCCCTCGGCGGTGAAATTCGCGCTCGCCACCACCGCATCATCGCCATCAACCTCGCCCATCAAAAACCTATCGCCATCATAACTATCAGCAACCGCCCGCAACGCCGTGCTGAAATGCTGAATATTCTTTTGATTAAGCTGGGCGGTGTCATGCAGTTGGCGGAAAAATGGTTGCTGATTTTGGGGCAAAGTGCCGGGCGCAAAATCAGGGTTTGGCAGATTGTCCTTATAGGGCGGTGTATCAGCGTTAATCGTATGCACGGCATCCAAACGAAACCCATCAACCCCGCGGTCAAACCAGAAGCGCGCCACATCCATAAGCGCCTCACGCACCGCCTCATTGGCATGGTTTAGGTTAGGCTGGCTTGGCAGAAAATTATGCAGATAATATTGCTGACGGCGTGGCTCCCAACTCCACGCCTGCCCGCCGAAAAACGATAGCCAATTATTCGGGGCAGAACCATCCGCCAAAGGTTCAACCCAATGAAACCAATCGGCTTTGTCGTTATCGCGCGACTGGCGGCTTTCTTGAAACCAAATATGTTGGCCTGAACAATGCGCCGGCACGATATCAATCATCAATTTCAACCCTAGATTATGGGCTTTGGCAATGAGGGCATCAAAATCCGCCATGCTGCCATATTCAGGATTGATGCTGCAATAATCGGACACATCATAGCCGAAATCTTTTTGCGGCGAGGCGAAAAACGGGCTAATCCATAGCGCATCCACACCCAAATCGGCAATATAATCAAGGCGCGCCGTAATACCCGGTAAATCGCCAATACCATCGGCGTTTGAATCTTGAAAAGAGCGCGGGTAAATTTGATAAATCACCGCCGCCTCCCACCATTTCAAATCTGACATAGCCTAGCCCCCCCCTAGCCCCCCTTGACCGAACCCGCCAAAAGACCGCGAATGAAATAACGTTGCATCGCCAAAAACACAATCACCGGCACAATCATAGAAATCACCGCCGAGGCATTGAGCAGATGCAGTTGGTCTTTGAACGTGCCGAGCTGTTGCTGTAAGCGAATCGGGAACACTAGATCGTCGGCATTATTCGGTCCAATATACAACGCAACAATCAAATCATTCCACACCCATAAAAATTGAAAAATACTAAACGAAGCAAGCGCAGGCACCGATAATGGCACTATCAATTTGGTGAAAATCTGTAGATGATTCGCACCATCAATGCGCGCACTTTCCAGCAATTCGCGCGGCAAACCGACAATATAATTCCGCAACAAATAAATCGCCAATGGCAGACCAAAAGCCGTATGCGTCACCCAGAGGCTCGCAAAACTTTTTGATGCGACCGCACAACTGCTCGTAGTCTCACAATCGGTCATCCACGCATTCAAAGCCGTCGCCCATGAAGCAATACCGCTAAAGCCCTGAAGTATCGGCAGGAAGGCAAGTTGCGTCGGCACCACCATCAACGACACCACAATCACAAACAACCAATCGCGCCCGGGAAACCGCATCCAAGCAAAAGCGTAAGCGGCAAACGCCGCTATGGTAATCGGAATAATGGTCGCCGGAATCGTGACAATAAATGAAGAAATGAGCGCGTTCGGCACGTGTTTATTTTCAAACAGGACTTCTTGATAGGCTTCGGTGCCAAAAATCGGCTCTTGGTTGATGAACACGTCCAGATTTTTCGGGCGGGGGATAGTTGGTGCGTCAAAACGCCAGACGAAATCGCCATTCGCATCAAAACGAAACGCCCCGCCCCGCACATCCATCACCTCACCCGTCGGCACCAATTTGCGAATCAATTTCGTCTTGTCGGGATTGTCGGGGTCAGGGATACGCCCTTGAAACAGCACCGATTCCACCACCCCGGAAATAGGAAAACTATCTTCCCCTAAATTTAAGCGGTCAAAAATATTGCCCGTGAAAACTAGCCCTTCTTCAA
This sequence comes from uncultured Alphaproteobacteria bacterium, assembly GCA_958431225.1. Taxonomy (GTDB): domain Bacteria; phylum Pseudomonadota; class Alphaproteobacteria; order Puniceispirillales; family UBA1172; genus UBA12202. The sequence goes on from OY288107.1 coordinate 326,638, forward strand.
GCGCGCCCTTATCGTGCGTGCTAAAGCGATGCCCCAATTCCGTCGGCGTAAAGGCGGTCCAGAACCCCGATGTTTTTGAGGCAAGTTCCGAACGCAATGAGGTCGTGACCAACGCAACAAAAGGCACAACCCAGATGAAAACAATCAAGGCAAGAACGGCGTGATGTAAGCTGCGACTGACCATAATTCCTCTCGCCTTCCCCTTATAAATTTTGCTGTTCGCGGCGGATGCGCCACGCATTAAAGATCATATTCGGCAACACGGTCAGCATCAACATGACCGCAATCGCCGCGAATAGATTATCAACATTATCCCCGCCAATAGACCAGTTATTGCGGGCATTTTCCATCATCACCGCCAGCAATAACTTATCATCATCATTCGCCGAAAGCGCGTAAGGAATATCAAACACCTTTAACACCAGAATCACCAAAGTCGTCCAAACCACCATCACCGTTGAATAAATTTGCGGCAGTTTCACGCGGAAAAACATTTGAAACGGATTCGCGCCATCAATGGTTGCGGCTTCAATCGTGTCCTTTGGCACCCCACGCAAAGCGGCGGAAAAAATCACCATAGCAAAGCCAGTCTGCACCCAAACCAGAATCCACATCAAAAAGAAATTACCCCAGAATTTGAGATTATAAAGCGGCTCATTATATTCAGCCGTATGCCCAAGCAGTGCTTTCAGCAACCCAACCTGATAAGATGGCGTCAGCCCGTTGATGGTCTCCAACGCTTCAATACCGCCGCCAGCAAAGATATTGCGCCAAATCACCGCTGCCCCGACAAAAGAAATCGCCAGAGGCACAAAAATAAACGTCTTAGCAATCACCCCCCAACGTAGCGAATCAGCAAGAACAGCAATCAACAACCCCAATGAAATACACGCAGTCGGCACCAGAATCAGCCACATCAAACTATTGCGCATAGCAAACCTAAACTGCACATACCCCAACGCCGCCGGGTCCCATAGGAACGCATAATTCTGCGCACTCAAACTGCCGCTTGCCTCTTGGAAGGATTGCTTTAACGTCAAAAACCCCGGCACCAGCAAAAACAACAGCAACAGCATCAATGCCGGTCCAACAAATATCCAAGGCTGAATCGCTTCAACAATCGTCGCTTGTCGCCCTAGTGAAGTCTTTGCCGTGCGCCGCGCCAATCCCAAAACCAGCCAGTTGCTGACGCCGTAATAGAGAAACGATATGCCAACAGAAATCACAACGATGCGGATGGCAAAGCCTATTTTTGCAAACCGCGCGCGCGTATCAAATTCCGATGCCGACCAATCAAACGCACCATGCAACCACAGCCCCAGTTTAGCCATCGCCCCGTCCAAAGGTGCCGTTGCCGCCAGCGCAAAAATCGCGGTAATCGGCAACAGGCACACAATGGTCAGAAAAATCGCTAGACCATTTCCAACAATGAGGGGCTTGATAGAGCGCACAACAGCTTACTTGATGGCATCCCAAGCCGCCTGAATATTGTCGGCGGTTGTTTTCGCATCCTGCCCATTAGCAAAGGCGGTCATCTCGCTCCAAAATGCGCCCGCACCAATGGCACCGGGCATCAAGTCAGACGCATCAAAGCGGAAGGTGGTGGCATTCACCAAAATCTCACCTTGCTTACGCTGTGCGTTGGAGGCATAGGCGGATAAATCTGCGCCTTTATGTGCGGTCAAAAACGACCCTTGCGACATCCAAACTTCATGGGCTTTGGCTTCGGTTAGATATTGAAAGAAAGCCCGTGTAGCGGGGGAATCTTTAGTAATCGTGTAAAGCGTCCCTGCCCCTAAAACCGGATTGCCCAGACCAGCATTGGCGAATGGCGGGAAATAGAAAAAGTCAGCATCCCCGTCCGCGACTTCTTCGCCTTTTTTCGGGAAGAATGCGGGAATGAATGACGCTTGGCGGTGCATCATACATTGTGGCGGTGAGGTGAATAATCCTTTGGGTGCATCGCCAAAAAAGCTCGTTGCAACCGAAGCCGCCCCGCCGGCAACATAATCATCATTGCGCGAGAACTGCCCATAAATTTCCATCGCGTTCAAAACTTCGGGGCTGTTGAATGGTAGATCGTTAGACACCCAGCGGTCGTATGTCTCAGGGCTTGCCGTCCGCAACATTAAATCTTCCATCCAATCCGTCGCCGTCCAGCCAGTAGCATTGCCCGATTCAACCCCAATACACCAAGGGGTATTGCCGTCCGCAACCATTTGGTCAGAAAGCGCAATCAATTCTTCCATGGTTGTCGGAATGTCATAGCCGTTATCTTCAAATTGTTCCGGCGCATACCAGACCAAAGATTTAAGGTCTTGTTTGAAAGCAAAGCCATAGAAACTATCCCTGCCATCAGGACCTTCATAAGTGCCGAGATCAACCCAAGATGAACCCGCACCATAATTTTGACTCATCCAATTAGCCAAGCCACTGCCAAGAGGCGACAAATAGCCCTCTTTTGCCATATCGCCCGCTAGACCCGGTTGCGGGAAAATCGCAATATTCGGGGCGTTGTTGGATTGCAAATCGGCAACAATCAGCGCCGCAAAATCGCGTGAGCCTGCATATTTAACCACAGCCCCCGTCGCCTTTTCAAAACAGCTCACCGTCGCCATCAGGTTTTCTTCATCCTTACCCTGCATGGAACCGGCAATGGTAATCACATCACCATTGAATTTGCCCAGATTGCCAAGATCAGATGGTGTATCGCAAACATCCGCCTGCGCCGTGCCAGCGAGACCCGCAAACACGGAAACCGCCGCGAAAACCGATAAAATTCTACCTATAAAAGACATCGTTAATCCCTCCCAGAATCGTTTTTATGTGATACGTCAGCCTAGTATATCATCTAGCACGACGCAAGACAAAATTACACGCACATAGTTAAGGGACTTCGCTTCCGTTGGCAGCTTGATAAATTTCGAACCAACTCTGGCGGTCTATTTCTACTTTGAGCGCGTCCGAAATTTGGCTGATGCGGTCGGGGTTATTGGTGCCTAGAATCGGCATGATGCGCGCCGGATGCGCCAATAGCCACGCGACCGCAACGGCAACCATATCCACCCCTGCCGCCGCCGCCTTGGTTTGCAGAATTGTTGTCAGTTCGGGGTGATTCTCGGTGAGCAAATCCCCCCCTGCCAAAATCCCTCCTCCTAGGGGCGACCAAGCCATCGGCGCGATGCCATGTTCTTGCAAAAAAGCCACATCGCCATTGCTAAAACCTTGATTGGCAAGCACCGATAATTCAATTTGATTGGTAGCAAGGCGGGTTTGCATAGCCGATTGCAACAATGTCCAATCATGGGGCTTGAAATTAGATGCACCCACCGCCCGCACCTTACCGCCAGCAACTAGATTGTCCAGCACCGCACCAGTTTCATGGTGATTCATAAACGGGTCAGGGCGGTGAATCAGCAACAAATCAATCTGCTCTATCCCCATGAGCCGCAAGCTATCCTCAACCGATTGCTGAATATGTGCGGGGCTAGTGTCATAATGTTTGAGCCGCGCCCGGCTATGGCGTCCTATGGGGGCGATAATATCGCATTTCGTGACGATTTCTATCTGCGCACGCAAATGCGGGGCGGCTTTGAGGGCGGCGCCAAAAACCGCCTCCGACTCATAGCCCCCATAGATATCGGCTTGATCCATGGTGGTGATGCCTTGGGCGAGGCAACGTTCAATTTTGTCCTGCACATCCTGCACGGGGGCGGGGGAGGTATCGGCATCATCGCTCAGGCGCCACATCCCATAAATTAGGCGGGATAGCGATAGGCTATCAGTTAGGGCGATTTTTTCCATCAGCGTCTTTCCCCAACCCCAAGCGGTGTGGCGGGCGGCGTGGCAGGAACGCGCCCATATTCATGGGGCAATGAGCAGGTTTTCACGTGGGGCATCACCAATTTGCCGATATAATCACATTCATCCAAATGCGGGTAGCCCGAAAAAATAAATGCGCGTATGCCCATTTTTTGATACGATTCTATTTCGCTCAGAATCTGATCCGCCGAACCCACAAGCGCCGCCCCGCACCCCGAACGCGCCCGCCCCACCCCTGTCCAGAGATGCGGTTCAATAAAGCCTTCCATATCTGCCAAATCGCGGTTGCGTGCCTGATGTGCCACCCCGAGCGATGTCGAATCAAGCGCGCGTTCGCGGATTTCCTCGCCCTTGTCATCATCCAATTTTGAAACTAATTCAGCCGCATATTCGCGCGCCTCGGCTTCGGTGTCGCGCACCACTACATGCACGCGCAATCCGTAATCCAATTTGCGGTTATAGCCCTCAGCCTTTGCATGGACAGCCTGCATACGCCCCGCTAAATCTTCCTTGCTTTCTGGCCACATCAGATAGACATCACAATGTTGCGCGCATAGATCTAACGCCGCCGGCGAATAGCCGCCAAAATACAATAATGGCCCGCCATTCTGTTGATAGGGACGCGCCGGGTCTGTGGTTAGACCCGCAAACTGATATATCTCACCTTGATAGTTAATTTCATCGCGCGTCCAAGCTTGGCGCAGAATCTCCACCACCTCCCGCGAACGTTGATAGCGATAAGCGCTGTCTTCAACCTGCCCGGGAAAATCTGAGCTGATGATGTTAATCGTCAGCCGCCCACCAAGCATATGGTCAAGCGTCGCAATCGTCCGCGCCAGCATAATCGGCTGCATCTCACCGCAGCGCACCGCCGCCAGCAAATTGATTTTTTTGGTAATCGGCGCACATCCCGCCACAAATGACAAAGTATCCTGCCCCACCTGATACGATGACGGGCATAGGATATTGCGGAATCCATTAGATTCTGAACGTTTTACAATCTCCGAACAATGCGCCCAGCTTGAACGCAACTTCCCATCAGCAACCCCCAGATATGCATAATCATCCGAGCAAAGCGCGGAAAAAAAACTGATTTCCGCGGATTCTAAATCAGGGCTAGCAATGGGTACGATGGTCATAAATACCTCTCCAAACAATCCGTCATTATGCATATAGCCAAAAATATAGCAATGGTGTATCAACGCATTTATGATGAAGATTTCTTACGGAGTAATCGGGTGCGGCATGATGGGGCGCGAACACCTGCAAAATATCGCCCTATTAGATGACGCCGCTGTATCGGTCATTTATGAACCCGACCAAAACATGGCGCGCCTAGCAAAAAAAATTGCCCCTGATGCGCTATTCGTTGATTCGATTGCCGCCCTGCTCGCACATAAACCCCTAGATTGCCTTCTGGTTGCCAGCCCTAATCATTGTCATGTTGAACATTTAGAGACGATAGCCGATGCCGTCTGCTTGCCGATTCTGGTGGAAAAACCGCTTTTCATCACAACGGATGATTTGCCGCGCATTCAAAACCTCCAAGCCAACTATGGCGCACCGATTTGGGTGGCTATGGAATATCGCTATATGCCGCCGATGCAGGAATTCATAAAATCCGTGGCGGAAATTACCGGCGGGGTTAAAATGCTAACCATCACCGAACATCGCTTTCCGTTCCTTGAAAAAACCGGCAACTGGAATCGGTTTAACGCTAATTCGGGTGGCACGTTTATTGAAAAATGTTGCCATTTCTTTGATTTAATGCGCTTGATTCTCCAAAGCGCGCCAACGCAAATCCGCGCCAGTGCCGGACAAGATGTCAATCATTTGGACGAAACCTACAACGGCAAGCGCGCCGATGTTTGGGATGGCGGTTATGTCATGGTTGATTTTGCCAATGGCACGAGGGCGATGTTGGAATTATCTATGTTTGCCGAAGGGTCAGAATACCAAGAGATGGTTCATGCCATCGGCGCGGCGGGCAAATTAGAGGTCAAATTGCCGGGTCCCACGCGCCTGTGGTCAGGCGACCCCGATAAAATCCCCACCCCGATGCTGATTAAAAGCCCGCGTAAGCGGTGCGCGCCTATCCATATCCCCTACCCGATTGATGAGACCATTTTAGCCGCCGGCGACCATAATGGTTCAACCTTCTACCAGCATCAGCGATTTTTAGATGTTGTGCGCGCCAATGGTGAAATTGAGGTGAGCCTTGATGATGGCATTTGGGCGGTGCGTATGGGCATGGCGGCACAAGAATCGGCGCGCACGGGGCAGACCGTTGCGTTAGCACCTCACTGATTCTTGCCCTGCACATATTGGTCAATGCGCGCAATCTCATCCGCATTTAAGCGCAAGCCCAATCGTGTGCGCCGCCAGATAAAATCTTCCGCCGATGCCACCCATTCATGCTTCACCGCCCAATCAAGTTCGGCGGCATAGATTCCCGCACCAAAATCATCGCCTAGATCATCCGCCGATTTAATCCCTGCCAAAATGTGCCGTGCGTCCGTGCCATAGGCACGCACCAGCCGCCGCGCCACGCCTGCGGGCAGGAATGCGTATTGTATTTCTATTTCAGCGACCAGCTGTTCAAACCCATCCACAGCAAAATCGCCCCCGGGCAAAGCAACCCCCGCCGTCCAATCCCCCGACATTTTGGGAAAAAAAGGCGCAATTTCCGCCAGTGCCGCTTCCGCCAATTTCCGATGCGTGGTAATTTTACCGCCAAAGATATTCAACAATGGCACCCCCGCCACATCATCCCCCGCCACATCATCAAGACGCAACACATAATCGCGCGTCGCCGCCGAAGCATTGCCCGCCCCATCATTGTAAAGCGGGCGGATGCCAGAAAAACGCGCAACAATATCATCACGCCCCACCGGCGTTTTGAAATAATTAGACGCAAAACCCAACAGATAATCTATCTCCGCATCGGAACAACGTGGCGGGGTGGCGAGGTCAGCATGGTCAATATCGGTGGTGCCAATTAAGGTAAAATCTTGTTCGTAAGGGATGGCGAAAACAATGCGCCCATCCTTGCCTTGAAGCGCATAGCATTTTTCGTGCGCGAATAATTGGCGCGTGATGATATGGCTACCGCGCACGAGACGCACGCTATCTTTGGACGGCTGATTGACTTTGTGTTTTAGAATATCCTCAACCCATGGACCCCCCGCATTGATGAGGCATTTGGCGGAAAAAATAGATTTAGTTCCAGTGCTGTCGTGGGTTTCTATGTGCCACAATCCATCTTGACGGCGGGCGTTGATGACTTTGGTGTGGGGCATAATCCTAGCCCCCCGCAGTGCCGCATCGCGCGCATTCAACACCACCAACCGCGAATCCTCAACCCAGCAATCCGAATATTCAAAGGCACGGCGGAATATATCCTTGAGGGGCGCGCCGCTCACGTCAATGGTAAGGTCAATGGTTTTGGTGGCAGGCAGAATCTTCCTGCCGCCAATATGGTCATATAGAAATAACCCAAGCCTAATCAGCCACGCCGGACGCCGCCCGCTAGCACGGCTATAAGGAAGCACAAAGCGCATAGCCCAACTAATATGCGGCATCGCCTTCAACAACACTTCCCGTTCAACCAAAGCCTCACGCACAAGGCGGAATTCAAAATACTCCAAATAACGCAAACCCCCATGAAACAATTTAGTAGAAGCAGACGAAGTCCCCGAAGCAAGATCATGCATCTCAGCAAGCGCAACAGAAAGCCCCCGCCCCGAAGCATCACGCGCAATACCACAACCATTAACCCCGCCACCAATAATAAAAATGTCGTATGGCTTATCCGCCATCGCCCGCCTCCAAATTGCAATTTACATTTTCATTTTTGTGGGTATGAATAGATGGTGCGCATTATCAGTTCAAGGAAAAATAGGGGAAATTATCCAAATGGGTAAAAATTACATTCTAGCGATTGACCAAGGAACGACCTCAACGCGGGCGATTGTTTTTGATGCGAAGATCAAACCCCTCGCCACGGCACAGGAGGAATTTCCTCAACATTTCCCGCAATCTGGTTGGGTGGAACATGACCCTGAAGATTTGTGGGCAACCACCGCCGCTATGTGCCGTCAGGTGCTTGAACGCGCGCCTATCAATGCCAAAGGCATTGCCGCCATTGGCATCACCAATCAGCGTGAGACGACGATTGTTTGGAATCGGCATACTGGGCGGGCGATTTACAATGCTATTGTTTGGCAAGATCGCCGCACGGCTGATTATTGTCGCACCCTCAAAGAAGCTGGGCATGAAGCCGAGATAACGCGCAAGACGGGTCTGCTTCTTGACCCTTATTTTTCGGCGACCAAATTGCACTGGATTCTTGAAAATGTTGATGGTGCGCGCGCGCAAGCCGAATCTGGCGCGCTTTTATTTGGCACGGTTGATAGTTATCTGATTTGGCGGTTGACTGGCGGGGCTGCGCACGTGACCGATGCCACAAATGCCGCGCGGACTATGCTGTATAATATCGCGGAGGGATGTTGGGATGATGAATTATTAAACCTGCTCAATATCCCCAAAAAAATGCTGCCAGAGGTCAGGGATAGTTCGGGCGCATTTGGCATCACGCAAGCTGATTTATTTGGCGGTGTTCAAATCCCCATTCTCGGCGTCGCCGGCGACCAACAAGCTGCCACGGTTGGTCAGGCTTGCTTTGATGTGGGTATGGTGAAATCTACTTATGGCACCGGGTGTTTTGCCCTTATGAACACTGGCGACAAATTGGTTTTTTCCAAAAATAAACTGCTCACCACCATCGCTTATCAAATTGATGGCAAGCCCGTTTATGCGTTGGAAGGTTCTATTTTTGTTGCCGGGGCGGTGGTGCAGTGGTTGCGTGATGGTTTGAAAATCATCCGCGATGCTGGCGAAACTCAGCCCTTGGCGGAATCGGCTAGCGACAGCGAACAGATTTATTTCGTCCCCGCCTTTACCGGTCTTGGTGCGCCTTATTGGGATGCGGATTGTCGGGGGGCTATATTTGGGCTTACCCGCAACACGAGCCCTGCCGAAATCGCCAAAGCAGCCCTTGAAAGCGTGGCGTTTCAAACCCGCGATCTGATTGAGGCGATGCGCGCGGATTGGGGCGGGTCAGCACAAGCGATTTTGCGGGCGACCTTGCGGGCGACCTTGCGGATTGATGGCGGTATGGTAGCCAATGATTGGGCGATGCAGACACTAGCCAATCAGCTCGCCGCCCCGGTGGACCGCCCCGCCATTACCGAAACCACCGCATCGGGGGCGGCGTTTCTGGCGGGGCTAGAGGCTGGTCTATGCCCGAAACCTGCCGAATTTGCCAAACAATGGGTTCTTGAAAAACGTTTTGAGCCTAACCAATCCACCACCCAAGCCGATGCGCTTTATGCGGGCTGGCAACGTGCCGTGGCGCGCTTGCTTTATGAGCCAAAAATCTGAAACATCAACGCAGACGCCGTTCGCTTTCTGGGTCAAAGAAATAGAGATTGGCGTGGTCAAATTTGATGCCAACCTCATCGCCAGATTTCACCGCATCCTGCCCGTTATATTCAATGATGAGGCGGTTTTTATCCCGATTCACCGCATAAACAAACGTCGTGCCGCCGAGTTTTTCAACAATATCCACTTTCAGCCCCGCCCCTTTTGTATCCAGCGTAATATGTTCGGGGCGGAGACCAATAGTAAATTTAGCCCCCGCACTTGCTGGCGGCGTGATTTTCTGCCCATCAAGACCCCCATCAAGTCCCCCATCAAGACCGGGTGCGATGACCTTCCCGCCTTTTTTATAGCCATCAATAAAATTCATGGATGGCGAGCCTATAAACCCGCCGACAAATTTACTATCGGGGTCATTGTAAAGCACCATGGGCGCCCCCACCTGTTCAATCACGCCATCCCGCAACACAACAATTTTATCGGCAAGGGTCATGGCTTCAACTTGGTCATGGGTTACATAAATCATAGTTGCGCCGATTTCTTGGTGCAGCCGTGCGATTTCAACGCGCATATCAACGCGCAATTCGGCATCAAGATTGGAAAGCGGTTCATCAAATAAAAACACCTCCGGGCCGCGCACTAACGCACGCCCAATCGCCACACGCTGACGTTGCCCCCCCGAAAGCGCCTTGGGTTTGCGCGTCATATAATCTTCAAGTTTGAGGATTTTAGCAACCGCATCAACTTTGGCTTTGACTTCAGCTTTGGCAACGCCATTCATCCGCAGACCAAAGCCCATATTTTCTTCAACGCTCATATGCGGATAAAGCGCGTAGCTTTGAAACACCATAGCAATACCACGCGCCGCCGCATCAACGTTCGTTACATCACGCGCACCGATGTGGATTGTGCCACCGGACGTGTCCTCAAGCCCGGCAATCATCCGCAAAAGCGTGGATTTACCGCAACCTGATGGCCCGACAAAAACGCAGAATTCGCTCGGCTCAATTTCTAAATTGACGCCATGGATCACTTGTATGCTACCATAGCGTTTGGTTGCGTTGGTTAGGGTTACGCCTGACATAATTTATCCTCCCTCTACTTTAATTAGATTTATCATTGACACTTTTATCATTGACACTTTAGGTTATCTATGGCTGAATCCAAAACTAGGTTTCAATCAATGAAACGCAAATTAAACCAAAAGTCAATGGGAGTAAGACTATGACCTCTTTGAAAACCAAAATAATTGGCTTGTTGGCTGGGTTGGTGATGACTGGCTCAGCTTTTGCAGGCGATCTTGTGATAAATTTTGATGACCCGAACCCGGCACCTAAAGCCGGATTTGAAGCGGCGGTGGAAGCATTTAAGGCGGCGCACCCCGATGTTAATGTCATCGTCAATATCAACGACAGGGAAGCGCATAAAACGGCGATTCGCAATTTCCTTTCGGCTGATGCACCCGATATAACCGCATGGTATCCCGGCAACAGGATGGCACCATTCGTTGATGCGGGGCAGTTTGAAGATATTTCCGACCTATGGGCGTCTGATGCGAATCTTTCAAGAAATTTTGAAGCGATTAAGCCAACGATGACCCGCCACGGCAAACAATGGGGTGTGCCTTATAGTTATTATCAGTGGGGCATCTATTATCGTGCGGATATTTTCGCCAAGCATGGCATTGAAGAGCCGAAAACGTGGAATCAGCTGCTTAGTGCTTGTGATACACTCAAGGCGAATGGCATCACGCCTTTCACCATCGGCACGAAATATCTTTGGACAGCCGCCGGCGTGTTTGATTATCTAAATCTCCGCACCAATGGTTATGAGGTGCATAACGCCCTAACCGCGGGCGAGATCAAATACACCGATGACCGCATCATGGCGACCTTCAAAAATTGGCAGACCATGCTTGATCGTTGTTCTTTCGTGAATAATCATGCAACGATGTCATGGCAGGATGCGATTGCGCCTTTTGCTAATGGCGAGGCGGCTATGTATGTCATGGGCAATTTCTCGGTTGCGGCGTATAAAGATGCAGGTCTGACCGACGCGCAAATTGATTTTTTCCAATTCCCCTCCATCACGCCGGGGCTTGCACGTGCCGAAGAAGCACCTGCGGATGCGCTGTTTATTCCATCAGGGGCAAAGAATAAGGCTGATGCGCGCAAATTTTTGAGCTTCATCGCCCGCCCTGAAATTCAAGGTGCGTGGAACAAAACCATCGGGCAATTACCGCCAAATTCTCGGGCGCCAATCAACAAAGCCGACAAGTTCATTGTTGAGGGCTTTGAGACGGTATCAACTGCCGCCGGTCTTGCCCAATTCTACGACCGCGATGCGCCTGCCGAAATGGCGAGCGAGGGTATGAAAGGCTTTCAAGAATTCATGATCAATCCTGACCGCATGGATCGAATCTTGCAACGCCTAGATCAAGTCCAAAAGCGCGTCTATAAATAAGCAAATCAGTGTCAGTCGCATCAGCGACAGCAGGGGCGGCTGGCACTTTTTCTGCGGATGAGGAGGATGGCGATGAATCCTGAAACCAATTCAGATCAGAGCCAATCATGGCACCGCGCTAATCGCCAAAAAATTGCCCCCCAAAAAATTGCACCATGGCTGTTTTTAGCCCCGGCTCTGCTATTTTTTGCGGTCTATGTGATTTTGCCGATTTTTCAATCGCTGTGGATTTCGCTTTACGCATGGGACGGCATCGGTGCGCGTCAGTGGGTTGGCTCAGGAAATTATGTTGAGTTATTTGACGATTATCGGTTTTACACCGCCCTGAAAAATAACATTATCTGGTTGGTGCTTTATATGCTGGCGGTGCCGGCGGGGCTTTTTGTCGCGCTTTTTCTTAACCAGAATATCTGGGGGATGCGGTTTTATAAATCCATGTTTTTCTTTCCTTTCGTGATTTCGCAAGTGGTTGTGGGTTTGATTTTCACTTGGTTTTACAATCCGAATTTTGGCATTATTGGTCAAGTCTGGCAGTTTTTTGGTGCGACCCCGCCTTCCATTTTGGGCGATGAGCGTTTTGTCACCTATGGCATTATTTTCGCCGGTCTATGGCCACAAATTGCCTATTGCATGATTCTGTATCTAACGGGGCTAAATAATGTTTCCTCAGACCAGATTGAGGCGGGACGGCTGGATGGTGCTAAGGGGTGGCGGATGTTGCGCTATGTGATTCTGCCCCAGCTTTGGCCAGCGACATTCCTCGCCATTGTGGTCACGGTCATCGGTGCCTTGCGTTCGTTTGATATGATTGCCATTATGACCCAAGGCGGGCCTTATGGTTCATCAAATGTGCTGTCTTATTTTATGTTTGAACAAGCACTTTCGGAATATGGTTTTCGCATGGGTTATGGTTCGGCGATTGCGGTGATTCTGTTTTTGATTATGTTGATTTTCATCAGCTATTTCCTGTGGGTCATGTATCAAGACGAAAAGCGAGGTTAGGCTATGTTCCCGACGCCCATTGAAAAACGCCACCATAACCGCCAGCTTGCCTATAAGGTTGTTGTGCCGATGGCGCTTTTGCTGTGGCTGTTGCCGTTGATTGCGATTTTTATGACCTCAATTCGTTCGGCGGCGGATATCAATACGGGCAATATGTTCGGCTGGCCTAGCGAGTTTCAAATGGCACAGAACTATATTGATGTGTTCCGCAATTCCGAAGCCGCGACCTATTTTCTAAATTCCGTCAAGATCACCATCCCCACGGTCATCATCTCCGTAGCCCTCGCCTGCCTTGCGGGGTATGCGTTGGCGATTTATCGGTTCAGAGCCGCCTTGCCGTTGTTTTTTATTTTTGTCGCCGGCAATTTTGTGCCGTTTCAGATTCTGATGGTGCCGGTGCGTGATTTATCGGTGCAGACCGGGCTTTATGATACGGTGACTGGATTGGTGCTTTTTCATGCGGCGTTTCAGACTGGTTTCTGTACGCTTTTCATGCGTAATTTTATCAAAGCCCTGCCCTTTGATTTGATAGAAAGCGCACGCATTGAGGGCATCGGTGAGTTCAAAATTTTCTGGTATGTGGTATTGCCCCTTGTGCGTCCGGCGATTGCGGCGTTGAGCGTGTTGATTTTCACCTTTGTGTGGAATGATTTTTTTTGGGCAACGGTGCTGACGCAAGGCGAGGCGTCAAAGCCGATTACTGCGGGCATCCGTGCGCTTAATGGTCAGTTCGTCTCGCAATGGCATCTGGTTTCGGCGGCGTCGCTGATGGCGGCAGTGCCTCCGGTAGCGATGTTTTTCCTGATGCAAAAGCACTTCATTGCTGGTCTGACATTAGGGGCGGTGAAATGATCCAAACTTGGCGGTTGGATACGGGCGCGCAAACGCTAGTTTTGGGCACGCATCGCGCGCGTCTGCCATCGGTGGTCTATTGGGGCGCACCGCTACCGCAACATGAAGATTTAGAAACGCTTTTTCACGCGCATCTGATTGATTTAACCGGCGGGATGTTGGATGAAAACCCCGACCTATCCATCTGCCCCGAAGCCGCGCGGAGTTTTCCGGGACAACCCGGATTGATTCTGCGGGGCAATGATGGCGCGCCCCTACTGCCAAAATTTTGCCTAGAACAAGCCACCATCACCGGTGATAAAGGTTTAAGGCTTGCCTATAAAAATGAGGCGGGGGGGCTTGCCTATATGGCGGATTTTGATGTTTTTGAGGACAGCAACATTATCACCGCCAAGGCGACGCTCATCGCCGATACGCCGGTGCATCTCCATTGGTTTGCAGCCCCGGTGATGCTGGCACCGCAAAACGCCGATGCGATGATTGATTTCGCTGGACGCTGGTGCGGTGAGTTTCAAGAACTGCACACCCCTTGGCAAGCGGGGATGCGCTACCGCGACAACCGCACTGGGCGCACCGGGCATGAACATTTCCCGGGCTTGATTATCCCCGGGCGCGGTGCCACCAACACACAAGGCGAGGCGCACGCTTTCCATTATGGCTGGTCGGGGGGGCATAAGATGATTGCCGAAGAACTACCCGATGGACGTAGGCAAATTCAATTCGGCAACGCCACGCGCATTGAGGCGGTCGCCGATAAAACCTTTCACACCGCCCCGCTTTATATGAGTTATTCAGATAAAGGAATCAACGGATGCGCGCGCGCGTTTCAACGTCATGTCCGTTATCATATCGTCAAATTCCCTCAAGAATCGCGCCCGCGTCCGGTACATTATAATTGCTGGGAGGCGGTGTATTTCAACCACGACCTGCCGGCGCTCAAAGAAATTGCTACCATGGCGGCGGGGCTTGGGGCGGAGCGATTCGTGCTTGATGATGGCTGGTTCGGCTCACGCGATGACGATACCCGCGCGCTGTCCGAATGGGAAGTTGATGCGCGCAAATATCCTGATGGGCTTGACCCGCTGATTGACCATGTGCATAGCGCCGGGATGCATTTCGGCATCTGGTTTGAACCTGAGATGATCAATCCGCAATCGTCAATTTATGAAGCCAATCCGCATTGGGCGTTGGGGTCCGAGGATCAAATCCTTGGGCGCAATCAAAAGGCACTCAATATGGCGCTTGATGAGGTGCGCGAATTTTTATTTACCCGCATCGCTAGAATCCTGCGCGACCATCAGATTGACTACATGAAATGGGATCACAACCGCGTGTTGCCGATGCCCGATGCGGCGCAAACACGCGGGAGTTACGCGCTGATTGACCAATTACGGCACAAATTTCCTGACGTGGAAATTGAAAGCTGTGCCTCGGGCGGTGGGCGCGTTGATTTTGGCATTCTGGAGCGCACGCATCGGGTTTGGTTGTCCGATAGCAATGATGCGCTTGAACGTGCGCGCATCCAACACGGCGCGGCGTTGTTTCTGCCCGCATCGGTGGTCGGCAGTCATGTGGGTCCGCGCCAATGCCATACTTCTGGGCGTGTGCATGATATATCGTTTCGCGCATGGGTCGCCGCCCAACGCCACATGGGTTTTGAGATGGACCCGCGCGAACTCACCAAAGACGAGGCAGAGGTCTTACAGCGCATCACCGCATGGTGGAAAGCCGAGCGCGACTGGCTCATGCGGGCGGATATTTTACGCCTTGATAGCAATGATAAGGCGGTTCTAGCCGAACAACATATCGCCGAAGATGACACGCAATTCGTCGTTTTTGCCAATAAGATAGATACGTCAAGCCAAATCGCCCCGCGCCCTTTACGCCTGAGCGCGCTCAATGCTGATGCCAATTATGAGATTGATATTGTCAATCGGGATGAGGTACATAAATTGTCGCGGGGGGCACCGCATCTTAAAGCGGGTGCCATGCGGGTTAGTGGGCAGTATCTGATGCGGCATGGCGTCATATTGCCGTGGGGGTTCCCTAATCAATGCTGGGTTATCAAAGGAAGGAAAGTGTCATGACGAAAAAACGCCGTTCGCAACATTGGTATGGCAAGCTTGATAAGGACGGCTTTATCCATCGTTCATGGATGAAGAATCAGGGCTTTCCTGACCATGCTTTTGATGGTCGTGCGGTCATCGGTATATGCAATACATGGAGCGAGCTAACGCCGTGCAATTCGGGCTTGCGGGTGCTGGCGGAGGCGGTCAAGCGGGGCGTCTGGGAGGCGGGGGGTTTCCCCGTTGAATTCCCGGTCATGAGCCTTGGTGAGACGCAAATGAAACCAACGGCGATGCTGTTCCGCAATTTGCTTTCCATGGATGTTGAAGAAAGCATCCGTGCCTATGGCATTGATGGTGTCGTGCTTTTAGGCGGGTGCGATAAAACCACGCCGGGGCAGTTAATGGGCGCGGCAAGCGTTGATCTACCAACCATTGTTGTGAGTGCCGGTCCGATGCTCAATGGCAAATGGCGGGGCAAGGATATTGGCTCAGGCACCGATGTTTGGAAATTCGCCGAGGCGGTGCGCGCCGGCGAAATGAGCCTCAAAGATTTTATGGCAGCCGAAAGCAATATGTCGCGTTCGGCGGGGGTTTGTATGACTATGGGGACTGCCAGCACGATGGCAGCACTGGTTGAGGCGATGGGGATGAGCCTGCCCACCAATGCAACCCTGCCGGCGGTGGATGCACGGCGCACTATGTTAGCACATCTAACTGGGCGGCGGATTGTTGAAATGGTTGAGGAAGACCTAGTGATGTCCAAAGTGCTGACCAAAGAAAGCCTAGAGAATGCGATTATCGTCAATGCGGCGATTGGCGGTTCTACCAATGCGGTGGTGCATTTGCTGGCACTCGCCGGGCGGTTAGAAATTCCGCTTAGCCTTGATGATTTTGAACGCGGCACAGAAATTCCGTTACTGGTGAATTGCATGCCATCGGGGCAGTATCTGATGGAAGATTTTGCCTATGCTGGCGGGATACCGGCGGTGCTTGGCGAATTAGCGGGGTGCCTCCGTTCTGCCAATTCGGTGATGGGTAAGGATATTGCCCATTATGCCGAAGGGGCGGAGGTGTTTAATCGTGATGTGATTTATCCGTTTGATGCGCCCTTAAAACCTGCCGCCGGCTTGCGCGTGTTGCGCGGCAATCTAGCCCCCAACGGCGCCATTATCAAACCAAGTGCCGCCACCGATGCCTTGCTAGAACACGAAGGCACGGCATTTGTTTTTGAAAATATAGAAGACCTCAAAGCCAATATAGACCGCCCGGATTTGCCCGTTGATGCTGAAACGATATTGGTGCTAAAAGGGTGCGGGCCGAAAGGTTATCCGGGCATGCCCGAGCTAGGCAATATGCCAATTCCGCGCGCATTGGTGGAAAAAGGCGTGCGCGATATGGTGCGTATATCCGATGCGCGTATGTCGGGGACGGCTTTTGGCACGGTGGTGCTGCACGTGTCGCCTGAAGCTGAATCGGGAGGCACATTGGCATTGGTAGAAAGCGGGGATCGCATTCGGCTATCGGTGCAAAAAGGCGCGTTGGAATTGCTAGTGTCTGATGCGGAATTGGAACAACGGCGCGCAAATTGGAAACCGAGCAAACCCCCTTACGCGCGCGGTTATACCAAACTTTACATTGACCACGTGCTAGGGGCGGAAGACGGCGCCGATTTAGATTTTCTAGTCGGCAAAGATACACGGCTAGTAACACGGGAGAGCCATTGATGGATTATCAATTTCACGACCTTAAAGACAAGCACGTTTTCATCACTGGCGGTGGTAGCGGGGTTGGGGCGGCGCTGACCGAAGGCTTTTTGCGCGCAGGGGCAAAGGTCAGTTTCGTCCAACGCTCCGATGCCAGCGATTTTTGCGATGCTATGCAAACAGCAACCGGCGCGCGCCCGCATTTTATCGCTTGCGACATTACCGATATTGACGCGCTCAAAAATGCGTTGAGCGATGCCACAGCCAAGCAAGGTGCGATTGATGTGCTGGTGAATAATGCGGCGGATGATATACGCCACAATCTGGCGGATATGCGCGTTGAGGATTGGGATAAAAATCACGCCATCAATCTGCGCCCTTATTTTTTCACCGCGCAATTTGTCGCGCCCTTAATGGCGCAACATGGGGGCGGGGTGATTATCAATTATTCTTCGGCGAGTTATCTGATGGGCAATGCGGGGTATCCTGCCTATGTTGCGGCGAATGCTGCTATCACGGGTCTGACGCGGGCTTTGGCGCGGGAGCTGGGGGCGGATAGGATCCGCGTCAATGCGGTAGTGCCGGGATGGGTGCTGACGCAAAAACAACGCACGCAATGGGCAAGCCCTGAAAGTTTGGAAAAACATTTAGAAAAACAATGTCTCAAGGAACATTTAATGCCGCAAGATATGGTCGGCGGCACGCTTTTCCTTGCTTCAAATGCAAGCCGAATGATGACCGGACAGGTGCTGGTGATTGATGGCGGTGTGGTGGTGACAGGATGATGGTGGATTGGATTGCAGTTGATTGGGGCACAAGCAATTTACGCATCTGGGCGCTGGATGCTGATGGCAATGTCGTGGCGGAAAAACGCTCGGATGAGGGGATGGGCGGACTTGAACCTGCGGCGGCGGAGGGCGTATTGCTTTCCCATATTGAGGCATGGATTAGCGATAAGGTGATGCCGATTATTGCGTGCGGTATGGTCGGCTCGCGCCAAGGCTGGCAAGAAGCCCCCTATAACACAACCCCAACCGCCCCCATCCAAAACGCCATCAAAGTCAAAACCAAAGATGCACGGATTGACGTGCGGATTCTAGCGGGCATCAAACAGGATACCCCCGCCGATGTTATGCGCGGCGAAGAAACACAAATCGCTGGCTTCCTCGCATCGCGCCCTGAATTTGAAGGGGTCATCTGCCTGCCCGGCACGCATTCCAAATGGGTTGAAATTAGCAAAGGGCGGGTGATGCAATTCCAAACGATTCTCACGGGCGAGCTATTCGCGCTTTTATCCAAGCAATCGGTGTTAAGGCATTCGCTCGGCACATGGGATGACCGCACCTTTACCGATACGCTAAAAGATACCATCCAAGCCCCGCAAAATATGTTTAGCGCGCTTTTTTCGATTCGCGCACGCGGGCTTCTTGAGGGCGACAATGTTGGCATTGCGCGGCTGTCGGCAGGGTTGATTGGTTGTGAGCTTGCCGGGACAACGCATTATTGGCAGAATCGGCACGTGGTTATCATCGGCACGGGCGCACTGGCACGGCTTTATGCGTTGGCGTTGCAAGCAATCGGGCAGAAAACAGAGGATTATCGTGCCAGTGATCTAACCTTAAACGGGCTGAAATCCGCCTATAAAGAGGTGTTCAAATGAGCCGTAATCTCATCGCCATATTGCGCGGCGTCAAGCCCGATGCGGTGGAAGACATCACCGCCGCTTTGCTCGCAGCAGGCATTGACCGCATAGAAATTCCACTCAATTCGCCAACGCCTTTTGACAGCATCGCCCGCATTATCAAACAATTTTCAGGGCGTTTTTCAGGACAGGGCATTTTTGGTGCAGGCACCGTGTTAAATCTAGCAGAGGTGGAACGGCTTGCGGGGCTGGGCGCGAATATGGTCGTCTCGCCGAATTGCGATGAAGCCATTATCCGCGCCACCAAAGCGGCAGGCATGCTCAGCTATCCCGGGGTGATGACACCGAGCGAATGTTTTACCGCCCTCAATGCCGGTGCCGATGGGTTGAAATTTTTCCCGGGCGAGGTCATAACACCAACAGGGCTGAAAGCGATGCGGGCGGTGCTGCCCACGGATACACTATGCCTTGCGGTGGGCGGGGCGCATGCCGGTAATTTTGCCGCATGGCGTGATGCGGGTGCGGATGGTTTCGGCATTGGCTCGGCAATCTATCAGCCCGATGATGATGCCGAATCCGTCGCCGCCAAAGCCCGCGCCATTGTTTCAGCCTATGATGAGGTGATGCTATGATATTTGACGATACTCCATGTGCGCTTGGCGAAGGGGCATTATGGCACCCGCTTCGCCAATCATTTTTGTGGTTTGACATTAACAAAAAACTGCTATTCCAACGCGCCCCTGATGATGATAAGGCGCAGGTTTTTGAATTTGATGAACACGTCTCGGCAATGGGATGGATTGATAAAACCACGCTCCTGATAGCCTCAGAAACCGCGCTTTTTCAATTTGATATTGAACGCGCCACCAGCACGCATATTGTCGGGCTTGAAGCCGATAACCCGATGACACGTTCCAATGATGGGCGCGCCGACCCCTATGGCGGATTCTGGATTGGCACCATGGGCAAAAAAGGTGAGGCAGGGGCGGGGGCGATTTACCGCTACTACCGAGGCGAATTACGCAAACTCTATACCGATATCAGCGTTTCCAATTCCATCTGCTTTGCCCCCGATGGCAAGACGGCTTATTTTTGCGACACGCCTACCAAGCGCATTATGCAACAACGCCTTGATGATGCGGGTTGGCCCAATGGGGAGGCGGAAATTTTTGCCGATGTCGCGCCCTTTAAGCCCGATGGTTCGGTGGTGGATAGCACAGGTTGCCTCTGGAACGCGCAATGGGGGGCGCATCGGGTGGCGTGTTATGATGCATCAGGGCAATTTGTGCGGGCGATTGAATTCACGGCATCGCAAATCTCATGTCCAGCCTTTGGCGGTGCGGATATGAATCAGCTCATCGCCACCAGCGCGCGCCAGAATCTCACCCACCCCCAAGCCGATGACGGCAAGGTTTTTATCGTGCCTATGGATATAAAGGGACAGAAAGAACATCAGGTGAGGCTATGAGACCCGAATTAGGCGTTTGCTATTACCCGGAACATTGGGCGGAAGAAATCTGGGCGGAGGATGCGCGGCGCATGGCTGAAACCGGTATCAAATGGGTGCGGATTGGCGAGTTCGCATGGTCGCGCCTTGAGGCAGTTGAAGGCGTGCTAACATGGGAATGGCTAGACCGCGCCGTTGCGATTCTAGCGGATGCCAAACTAAACATCGTCATGGGAACCCCGAGCGCGACACCGCCGAAATGGGTGGTTGATAAATACCCCGATATGCTGGCGGTTGATATTGATGGGCGCCCACGTCAATTCGGCTCGCGGCGGCATTATTGTTTTTCGCATCTAGGCTATCGTCGGGAGGCGGCGCGGATGGCGGCGGCAATGGCAGAACGCTATGGTCGGCATAGTGCGGTTCAGGCGTGGCAGATTGATAATGAATATGGGTGCCACGACACCACCCTATCCTATTCCGAGGCGGCGCGGTGCGGGTTTCGTGATTGGCTGGCACAGAAATATCAATCCCCCGATGCCCTCAATCGCGCATGGGGCAATGTGTTCTGGTCTATGGAATATGCGAATTTCAACGATATAGATTTGCCCAACCTGACGACAACGGAGGCTAACCCGAGCCATTGGCTTGATTTTAGGCGTTTTACCTCCGAGCAGGTGGTCGCGTTTAACCGCGCACAGATTGAAGCCATGCGCCCCCATACCGATGCCCCATTCATTCATAATTATATGGGGCGGGTGCTTGATTTTGATCATTTTGCCGTTGGGGCTGATCTTGAAATTGCGAGTTGGGATAGTTATCCTCTGGGGGCACTTGAACGCACGCTTAGGGAAGATGACGATGATTGGAAAGCGCATTTTGCCCGCCAAGGCGACCCCGATTTCCAAGCCTTTCATCACGATCTCTACCGCGCCGTAGGGCAAGGACGCTGGTGGGTGATGGAACAACAACCGGGCCCGGTAAATTGGGCGCCGTATAATCCGATTCCGCTGAATGGTATGGTGAAATTATGGACGCTGGAAGCGATAGCGCATGGTGCCGAGGTGGTGAGTTATTTTCGCTGGCGCCAAGCCCCTTTCGCCCAAGAACAAATGCACGCCGGCTTACTACGCCCGGACCACGAAAACGCCCAAGCACAAATTGAAGCACGTGAAGTCGCCGATGAACTCGCCAAATTGGGCGCGCTTGACCATAAAGATGCCGAGGTCGCCATTGTCTTTGACTATGAAAGCCAATGGGCATGGGAAATCCAACCGCAAGGACAAGGATTTGATTATTTCCGCCTAGTTTTTGAACAATATCGCGCCCTACGCAAATTGGGATTAAATATAGATTTTCTACCCGCACAGACAGATGATTTCGGCAAGCGCAAACTGATATTGATTCCCGCATTGATGGCGTGGAACGATAATCTACGTAAGGCGATTGATAGGTTTGACGGCACAATTCTAGCCGGCCCCCGCACAGGTTCCAAAACCCAAAATATGCAAATCCCCACCCCCCTAGGTCCCCATTTCGCCGGCGCAAAAGTAGCACGCGTAGCCACGCTCCGCCCCAATATGTCAATTCCCCTAGAAAATGGCGGCGCAATCATAAACTGGCACGAAGAACTTGAAGGCAAGGACGCGGTGGAAAAAACCGCCGAAGGTCAAACAATTTTAATGCGCGATGGTAAAAATTTCTATCATTTCTATCTAGGGGGCTGGCTAGACCAAAGCGGCTATCTCCGCATCCTCACCGATTTATGCGCCGCCCAAAATATCAAAACCACAAACATGCCCGAGGGCATCCGCCAACGTGCGGTCGGCAACAAAACCCTACTCCTAAATTACAACGCCTTTGGGGTCAAAATAAACGGACAAAAACTACCCCCGGCGAGCGCATTCTGGTATTGATTATGAACATGACGCTTTTATTCGGTAATTGGTCTTATCCGACCGCAATTAAATTTGGTGCCGGGCGCATCAAAGAATTGGCGGAGGCTTGCGCGCAGGCTGGCATCACGCGCCCGCTTTTGGTGACTGACCGGGGGCTCGCAAAGCTTCCCATCACCCAAACGGCTTTGGATATGATGGAGGGCGCGCGCTTGGGGCGGGCTATTTTTAGCGATGTTGCCCCAAACCCGAATGAAATCAACCTCACCGCCGGTGTCGCCGCCTATCAAGATGGCGGGCATGATGGGGTGGTCGCTTTTGGTGGCGGCTCGGGGCTTGATTTGGGAAAGATGGTGGCTTTTATGGCAGGGCAAACGCGCCCTCTATGGGATTTTGAAGATATTGGCGATTGGTGGATGCGCGCCGATGCCGATGCCATCGCCCCGATTGTCGCCATCCCCACCACCGCCGGCACAGGTTCAGAAGTAGGTCGTGCTAGTGTCATCACCAATACGCAAACCCACGAGAAGAAAATCATATTCCATCCCAAAGTGCTACCTTCGGTGGTGATTTGCGACCCCGAACTCACCGTAGGGATGCCGCCCGCCATCACCGCCGGCACCGGGCTTGATGCCTTCGCCCATTGTGTAGAGGCGTTCTCAAGCCCGCATTATCATCCCATGAGCCAAGGCATCGCCATTGAAGGCATGCGCCTCGTGGTTGAGTTTCTGCCCCGTGCTTATAGTGATGGCACCGATATTGAAGCCCGCGCGCACATGATGAGCGCCGCCATGATGGGAAGCACAGCATTTCAAAAAGGTCTAGGCGCGATTCACGCGCTAAGCCACCCGCTTGGTGCCATGCATAAAACCCATCACGGCACCACCAACGCCGTATGCATGCCAGCAGTGCTAAGATTCAATCGCCCCGCCATCCAAGAGCGATTTGATCGCGTCGCCAGCTATCTAGGCATTGATGGCGGTTTTGACGGCTTCTGCGCCTTTGTCGATGAATTCAATACGGCGTTGGGCATCCCAAAACGCATGTCAGATTTAGGCGTACACAACCCCGACATAGACCGCCTCATCACCAGCGCCCTAAAAGACCCAAGCTGCGGCGGCAACCCAATCCCACTAACAAAACAAAACACCCGCACCTTATTTGAAGCGGTGCTATAACCAACCAACGTATCAGGCGAGGAAGGGGGTTAGGCTTTGTTCAAAATCTGCGATGAATTCAAGTGCCACCATTGATGGTTGCTTTGTGATGGGTCTTACCAGTGAAATCTGGTGCGGCATGATGGGTCTGAAAGGTCTGAATTGTAGCCCTTGATTGACATATTTTGCGGCATCAAGCGCGCTGACCACCGCTATGCCTGTGCCTTTGCAGACGAGTTCGCATGCGGCGGTGAATTGCCTTGTTTCTACGCGCGAATGAAATTCTACATGCGCCGATTGAAAGGCTTTTGCCAGCCCGATAAAAAATTCACTATTCTGTTTTGTGTGGATGATGTTTTCATTTGCCATATCCGCCGGGGTGATAACATCTAGCGTCTCAAGGGGGTGATTTTGCGGGAATACGCAGACCGTTCTGATCTGCACATCAGTGCTCTCTACCGCAGGATGACCGGCGAAATCATCGGTGATGCCAAAATCATATTGCTCGCCAATCATCCATTCCAAAATGCGTTCAGGTCGGTCTGGTTCTATGGTCATGCTGACGCTCGGTCTTTTTTCAAGGAACGTAGCAACAACATTCGGCAGGTGGCTAGTCGCAAAGCCGGGCAGGCAGGCGATTCGCAGATGCCCGGCACGGCGTTCGGTTAGCTCTTGGCTAACATCTGAAATTTGTTGCATCAATTCTAATACACGGCGAATATCGGGTTGCAAAAATCTTGTTTCTTGCGAGGGGATGAGTCGTCCATTACGGCGGTCAAATAAAGAAAACCCCAGATTATTACCTAAATCAGTCAGGAGCCTAGTGACAGCAGGTTGGCTGATATTCAATTCACTAGCGGCGTTGGTCAG
Organism: uncultured Alphaproteobacteria bacterium; assembly: GCA_958431225.1. Taxonomy (GTDB): domain Bacteria; phylum Pseudomonadota; class Alphaproteobacteria; order Puniceispirillales; family UBA1172; genus UBA12202. The sequence goes on from OY288107.1 coordinate 350,999, forward strand.
CGACCCATTATCGATCACCGCCATCAGTGCTTCAAGCTGACGTAGTCTTGGTTTCACATCACGCATACATATCCGCCTTAATATAACATAATGTTATAATAAACATAAAAATTTAGGTGGTCAAATTATATTTTTCGCTATACTATAACAGGATTGGCTCAACCTAATGCGCTATTAGGTTGGGAAAATACACTGCAAAAACAAAGCAATGCGCCATTTAGGGGCGTTCATTAAGGAGGATATTATGAAAAAAACACTGCTGAGTATTCTTACTGTTGCCGCCACTTTGTTGGCACCAGTATCTGCCATCGCGCAAACTGAAATCACGTTCTGGCACGCTTTTACCGGTCGCCTTGGTGAGTTGGTCAAGGCGCAGGTTGCGGATTTTAATGCTAGTCAGGATGACTATGTTGTGGTTGAAAGCCATAAGGGTAATTATTCTGAAACGTTAAATGCTGGCATTGCCGCATTTCGTGCTGGCGAACAGCCGGTGATTTTGATGGTCTATGAAGTTGGCACGGCAACCATGATGGCGACTGGCGGGGCTATTAAGCCGGTCTATGAAGTCATGGCAGAAAGCGGGGCGGTTTTTGACCCGGATGCTTATATCGGTGCGGTCAAAGGCTATTACACCACAACCGATGGCGATATGCTGTCCCTGCCTTTCAATTCATCGACGCCTGTTTTATGGGTTAATCGTGATGCTATGAAAGCGGCGGGGGTCAATCCAGATACCGATATGTCCACATGGGAACAGGTAGATGACGTTCTCACCCAACTGAAAGCGGGGGGCGCAGAATGTCCGCTTGTGACGGCGTGGCAGAGCTGGATTCATCTTGAAAATTTTTCTGCTTATCACAATGTTCCTTTTGCCACCAAGGATAACGGATTTGCTGGTCTTGACACCGAATTGAAGCTGAATGGCAAGGCACAAGTGGCGCATTTGTCAAAAATGGCAGAATGGGCAAAAGATGGTAAATTCATCTATACAGGACGCCGCAATGAGGGCGGTGCGAATTTCAGAGCTGGCGAATGTGCCTTATTCACCGAAAGTTCAGCAGGCTATGCTGGCATCAGTTCAGAAGCCAAGTTTGATTTTGAAGTGCGGCATCTGCCCTATTGGAAATCAATCACTAGGTCGCCTCAGAACACGATTATTGGCGGGGCATCGCTTTGGGTGATGGCTAATCATAGTCGTGATGAATATAAAGGCGCAGGTGCGTTTTTGAGCTTCCTATCCCGTTCTGATGTGCAGGCTGAATGGCATCAGAATACTGGCTATCTTCCCATCACTATCGCGGCGGGCGATGCAACACGCGCTTCAGGTTTTTATGACAAGAACCCGGGCACGGATGTCGCTGTGATTCAAATGACGGCAAAACAGCCAACGGCTAACTCTAAAGGTCTGCGCCTTGGGTCTTTTGACCAAATTCGCGGCATCATTGATGAGGAGCTTGAGGCGATTTGGTCTGGAAATAAAACTGCTCAACAGGCTATGGATAGCGCGAAGCGGCGCGGCGATGCCCTATTGCGGCGGTTTGAATCAGCGAATCGCTAAACGACAAAATCAGGAGTGGGTCGCCGCCACAGGCGCCCACTTTCTTGACTAAACAGGAGTATGATTTTGGAGAAGCGCGTTACATTTCGCGGGTGGCTATTGCCTATTTTACTGATTGCGCCGCAGATTGTGATTTCACTCATATTCTTTTTCTACCCGGCGGCACAGGCGGTTTGGCAATCGCTTTTTATTCCTGACCCCTTTGGTTTGTCTGCTCGGTTTGTGGGCTTGGGCAATTTTGAATTTCTGCTTTCGGATCCGTTTTACCGCGCTTCATTTTTCACAACGGCTTTATTTTCTATTCTGGTGACGGCTTTTGCCATGGTGCCTGCCTTGTTCCTTGCGGTGCTGGCTGACCGCTTGATTAAAGGGTCTAGCGTTTATCGCACCATGTTAATCTGGCCTTATGCGGTTGCCCCGGCTATTGCAGGTGTGCTGTGGCTCTTTATGTTCAACACCCGCGTTGGTTTAGCGTCGTGGTATCTGGGGCAGTTTGGCTATGATTGGAATCATGTTCTCAATGGAGGCGAAGCCATGGGGCTGGTCGTGCTAGCCTCGGCTTGGGGGCGCATCAGTTATAATTTTTTGTTTTTCTTCGCTGCTCTACAGGCCGTGCCGCGTTCGGTCATTGAAGCGGCGGCGATTGATGGCGCGCATTTCTGGCGACGTTTCTTTACCATCGTATTGCCGTTGATTTCGCCGACTACATTCTTTTTGCTGGTGGTGAATGTTGTTTATGCTTTTTTTGAAACCTTTGGCATTATCCATACGATTACCGCAGGCGGACCGCAACAATCCACCACCATTCTGGTCTATAAAGTCTTTGCGGATGGCTTTGTTGGTCAGGATCTCGGCTCATCATCGGCGCAGTCGGTGATTCTATTATTCGTTGTTGGTCTTTTGACGGTGATTCAGTTCAAATATATTGAAAAGCGGGTGCATTACTAATGGCGCAACATTCACAAGGTATGGTGCTGAAACAAGGCTGGGGGCTGTGGCTGACTCATGTTTTTATGGTGGCTGGGGTTCTGATTATTTTCTTTCCGATCTGGTTAGCTTTTGTTGCATCAACGGTGACCCAAGCCGATATTGTCGCACCGCCGATGCCGGTTCTGCCCGGGGCGCATTTTTGGGAAAATTATACAAAAGCCCTTTTTGCTGGCGTCAATGTTCCTGTAGCGACGATGCTGATCAATAGCCTAGTGATGGCGGTTGGCATTGCTGTGGGGAAAATTGTTATTTCCTTGCTCTCTGCTTTTGCCATTGTTTATTTTCGCTTTCCCGGGCGTATGTTTTTCTTCTGGACGATTTTTCTGACGCTCATGCTGCCCGTAGAGGTGCGGATTGTGCCGACCTTTGAAGTAGTCGCAGGTTTTGGTATGCTGAATAGTTATTATGGTTTGATTTTTCCGCTAATTGCTTCGGCAACGGCGACCTTCTTATTCCGTCAATTTTTTATGACCATTCCTGATGAGTTAGCGGAAGCGGCGCGGGTGGATGGTGCTAAACCTATGCGGTTTTTCATTGATATTGTGGTGCCAATGAGTCGCACCAATATCGCTGCGCTTTTTGTTATTCTGTTCATTTATGGTTGGAATCAGTATCTCTGGCCTTTGCTGATTACAACCGAGCCTGAGATGAATACGATTGTTATGGGCATCAAACAAATGTTTCCTTCTGGGGACGACACCGCAGACTGGCCAGTCATTATGGCAACATCAATCCTAGCGATGATTCCCCCTATCATAATTGTTGTATCCATGCAGAAATTATTTGTCCGCGGGCTTTTGGATAGTGAGAAATAATATGGCAAATGTCGTGCTAAAAGATATTATCAAGCGTTTCGGGTCGGTGCAGGTGATTCACGGCATTGATGTTTCCATTGCTGATGGTGAGTTTATCGTCATTGTAGGCCCGTCAGGTTGCGGCAAATCAACATTGCTACGCATGGTTGCGGGGCTTGAAACCGTCAGTTCAGGCGATATTTTCATCGGTGATGAAGCCGTCAAAGATAAAGAACCCATGGAACGTGATATCGCCATGGTGTTTCAAAATTACGCGCTCTATCCGCATATGAGTGTGCGCCAGAATATGGCTTACGGGCTAAAAATTGCCGGTGTGCCAAAGGACGAAATCCGCCAGAAAGTTGATGAAGCTGCCCGCCTTTTGGAGTTGACTTTATTATTAGACCGCAAGCCACGGCAATTATCCGGCGGGCAACGCCAACGGGTGGCGATGGGGCGGGCATTGGTGCGGGAGCCAAAGGTGTTTTTGTTTGATGAACCGCTATCCAATTTGGATGCAAAATTGCGCGTTCAGATGCGGTTGGAAATTAAAGAATTGCAAAATAAATTAGGCATCACATCGCTTTATGTCACCCATGATCAGGTAGAAGCCATGACCATGGCTGACCGCATGATTGTGATGAATGAAGGCGTGGCGGAACAAATCGGCACGCCACTTGATGTTTATGAGATGCCCCGCACGTTATTCGCGGCGCAATTTATCGGTAGCCCCGCTATGAATATCTTTGATGCGCGGGTGGAAAAAGGACAAGTGCGCTTGGGGAAAATTGCCTTGGGCAAAACAAAATGTAAAACTGGCGCGGTCAAGCTCGGCATCCGCCCTGAACATTTTATACCCGCCAAACAGGGCAAGCTGAAAGTAAAGCTGAAAATCGCTGAGCCATTAGGGGCGAATACATTGATTTATGGCGAAGTCGCAGACACCAATCTACCCATCGTCATCAGCCTCGCCGGCGTGCATCAAATTGATGGCAATAATGACATAATGGGGTTTTCGGTGGATAAGGCGCATATTCATCTCTTTGATGCACCAAGCGGCAAGCGATTGGCAGATTGATGGGCTATGCACAAATAGATGCTTTCAGGGGCGATGCGAATACGATTCGTGTGATTGGGCATCGCGGGGCGCGCGGGATTTTGCCTGAAAATAGCATGATTGGATTTAACTTCGCGCTTTCCATTGGCATTGACCTTCTTGAATTTGATGTTCTGCTGACTCGAGATAATGTCCCAGTCATCACGCATAATCACGAATTAAACGCCGCCGCCATTCGCGGGCCCGATGGCAAGTTTCTCAATGGCGCGGGGGTCAGGGTCGCCGCGCTAAGCATTGACGATATAAAGGGTTTTGATATTGGGCGCTTGGATGGGCATACGGATTACGGGCGCAGATTTCCCGAACAAGCCCAGATAGATGGCGTGCGCCTACCCCAATTATCCGAGCTTCTGCAATTAGTATCGCAGCCACAATATCAGCATGTCTGCCTGATGGTTGAAATGAAATCAGACCCAAATGCCGCCGATGAAAAGGCACGCGAAAAGCTAGTTTCAGTCGTTGCCAATGCCATACGCCAAGCTGGTCTTACCAACCGCACCCTACTTCATAGTTTTGATTGGACGCTACTTGCCGAATGTAAAAAGCAGGGCATAGATATGCCGACCTCATTTCTAACCCAATCAAAGCACCATGCGGATGATATCGGTGACGAATCGGCACTGCACATCATGCCGAATTTAAGCACGCTATCCATACCTGACGAGGTGAAAAAAGCGGGCGGGGCGTTGTGGTGTCCGCATTTCAGGGATATTTCCAAAGACCAGCTCCTGCGCGCCAAAGATTTGGGGCTATGCGTAGCGGTGTGGACGGTGAATGAGCCAGATGACATTGATGCGATGATTGATCTGCACGTGGATGCGATTGTCACCGATTATCCCGGGCGCGTGCAGAGGCAATTATCAGATAGGGGATGGCTATGGGCGCGCTAAAGGCAGATTGTTGTCTGCTACGCTGGGCGCGACGCTTGCATTTTTCATGGTGATTTTCAATTTTGTTTTGGAATTGGGCGGGGCAATTATTTTGTTGCTGTTCGCTGTGCGGATGGTGCGGACAGGCATCATGCGCGCCTATGGCGCATCGTTCCGCCGTATTATGACCGCTTCACAAGCACGGTTGCGGGCAACGATTGTCGGGGTTATGCTTGCTGTGATTATGCAAAGTTCGGTTGCGGTTGCGATGCTCGTCGCCGGATTTGTCAGTGCGGGCGCGCTTTCATTTCAGCTCGGCTTATCGGCGGTGTTAGGTGCCGAATTGGGGTCAGCCTTGATTATACAATTTCTCAGCATGGATATTGGCTGGCTAGCATCGGTGCTTTTGGTGGCAGGAGGCATTTTATTTTTGCGCGACCATTCGGGGCGGTTGAAACAGATTGGGCGTGTCTGTCTTGGCGTTGCGCTTATCATGATTGCGCTTGAATTCATCCGCCATGCGGCGCTACCCATCCATGACAATGCTTTTGTGCCGCAGATTTATGTGTTTCTTGAGCATGATTTTCTCACCGCTTTCATATTAGGGGCGGTGCTGACATTTTTGATGCATTCATCGGTTGCTTCGGTGTTGTTATTTGCGACTTTGGTTATGACTGGCACTTTGCCGTTGATGGCGGGGATTTCGCTGATGCTAGGGGCAAATCTAGGGTCTGCCCTTTTGCCCGTGTGGTTGAGCCGTTCCATGCAACCAACGGCACGGCATATACCCATCGTCAATGCGTTTTTGAAAGGCGGGGCGGCGATTATCATGGTCATCATTGTGAATCAGTTTCCCATCATCAAAGCACTGCCAGATTTCGGCGCTGGTCAGACGATGATTCTCGGGCATGTTCTCTTTAATCTGAGCCTGCTTGTGTTTGTGCCGTTTAGCGGTGTTCTGGGGCGGTGGATAGAACGCTTATCGCCTAAACAAGCCAATGACCTAGACGACATACCGCCGCATCATCGGTCAGTTTTAGATGCCGATGCGCGCAATGACCCAGAATTGGCAATCATAGGCATCAGGCGTGAGATACAACGTATGCTCACCATTTTGGAAGAAATGTTTCTGCCTGTCATGGGTTTGTTGGAAAATTTTGACAAAAAATTAATGAAGCGCATTGTTGAAAAAGACGTCCTCGTCAATGAGGCACTAGACGGAATCAGATATTACATTACCGACCGTTCAGCCGAGACTTTACCACCAGAAAAGGAAGAAGATTTGCGCCATTTGTTAGAATTCGCCATCGCATTGGAATCCGCCGGCGATGTGATATCGGGGAAATTGTTGAAGCTCGCCGCCGCCAGAGCGAAATCTGATATCCGATTCTCTGTTGATGGATTGGCTGAGTTGCGCGCGATGCATGATCAGATTGTGGCGAATATGACACTAGCGAATAACCTGCTCATTTCTGAAGATGTCGGCATGGCACGGCGTTTGTTAGAAGAAAAAAACAACTTTACCCATCGCCAACGCAAAAGCCGAAAAAACCATTTAGCAAGACTAGCAAAGGGATTGACGGAAAGCCTGGAATCAAGCGACCTGCATCTTGAAACTGGGCTAGCATTCAAAGAATTCAACAGCCATATTGCCTCCATCGCCTATCCAACCTTGTCGGGTCAGGGACAATTACTCGAATCGCGCCTAGTCCAGCTGAAATCATTTTGAAGCGAGCAATCAATTTTCGCTGATCTGATAGGTTGATGCTTCAAGCCATTCTGGGTTGATTTCCACGCCCCAACCCGGTGCGTCCGAAACATGGGCATGTCCATCGGTTATAGTGTAGGGGGTTTCGGTGAATAGCCCTTCTTGCCATGGGTAGTAATCACTGCCCTCAATGGAAAATTCTAGGTATTTTCCAGCATTGGGAATCGCCCGCAACAAATGCATAGTGAATAGCGTTACCATGGAAAGATTGGCGCAATGGGGGGTTACTGGTAGCCCTGCTTCTGCCGCCATACGGCATACGCGCAAGGTGCGGCAGATTCCGCCTAGATATAGGATGTCTGGTTGGACGATATCAACCGCCCGCATGGCGATCATTCTTTGCCATGTGGGGAGGTCGCAATCTTGTTCGCCGCCGCTTACGTCAATGTCTAGTGCTTCGGTGACTTGTTTGGTTTGTTCTAGCTCCCAATAGGGGCAGGGTTCTTCAAAATGCTTGAAGCCGTGATCTTCAAGCATGCGTCCAATTTCAATGGCGCGGTCGGGGCTATAGCAACTATTGGCATCAATTAGTAAATCCGCGCCATCGCCTAGCCCTTTTTGCATGGCGGGGATGATTGCTTCGGTGCGTCCTTGCCATTCGTCTTGGTTGCGCCCGACTTCTGCCCCTGCTCTTACTTTGAATGCGTCAAAGCCATAGGTGTCGCGCAAGGCTTGCATTCGTTTGACTTCATCGGCTGGCGTGATGTCGCGTTTCATGGAACTGGCATAGGCGCGGATTGCCCCCGGCGTGCCGCCTAATAGACTTGTTACCGGCTTGCCCGCCAATTTGCCGCGCAGATCCCAAATTGCTGTATCAACGCCTCCTATCGCCCGCCGTAGATATGACCCGGGGAATTTATGTTCGCGTTCGGTCACTAAATCTAGCAAATCGTCAAGGTCGGTTGTGTCCTGCCCCAACATTGCCCCCAGCATCCATGGGGCGACCTGTCTGTGCAAAATCTGGCAGGTGATGTCGCTGTGATAGGTGGAAACCTGCCCCCAACCTTGCGCGCCTTCGGTGGTGGTGACGCGGACAAAGCCTACATATTGATTGCTAAATGTTTCAATGGATTTTAATATCATCACTATATCGGAAGGGCGGGGCGGTTACGATTTTCCGCGCCCAAAAATCTGGGCAAGCACCATCAGCAATGTTGTTAGAATAATCATAATCGTTGAAATCGCCGCGATGGTGGGGTCAATCTGGTCGCGTAGGGCGTTAAACATATTGCGCGTCAAAGTCGGGTTATCGCCGCCTGAAATAAATAGCGCAATGACGACCTCATCAAATGAAGTGAGAAAAGATAGCAAAGCACTCGTCACAACGGCAAAGCGAATCTGCGGTAGGGTTATGGTCAAAAAGGCTTTCCAGCGTGGCGCGCCTAGCGAACGTGCGGCGTTTTCTTGATTCATATCATAGCTTTGCAAAGCCGCCCCGGTCACAATCACCACCAAAGGCACCGCCAAAATGCTATGCGCTAACACCAACCCAGTTAAGGTGTAGAGAATCTTTAGTTTGACAAAAGCATAGAACGCCCCAACAGCCACCAGAACCACCGGCACCATCATCGGCATAATCATCATGACAAAAGCCATGCGCAAAAACGGAATGCGTGATGTATGCAATCCATACGCCGCCAGAATGCCAATCGGTGTTGCGACTAGCATGGTCAAAAATGCCGCTTTCAATGAAGTGCGCGTTGCCAGCATCCATTCGGATGAACCCAGATAATGTGCATACCAGCGCGTTGACCAGACATCAGGCGGAAATTGCAGATATTGCGAATCCGAAAATGACATCGGAATGACAATCAATGTTGGCACCACTAGCAAAAACATAATGATGCTTGCCAGAATATATAGCCATAGCCTTTGCCCGTGCGAAATTTGGGTTTCGGTTGCCGATTTATGTAGCCATTTGAACATTACTGCCCGCCCCCGACCATGTTCTTAAAATTCAAAAACCGCGAGGCAATCCACAAAATAGACATCGTTAGCACCAGCAACACAACGCCAAGCGCACTCGCCGCCCCCCAATTCACAAATAACTCAATGTTGGAGACAATTTTCATGGATACAAGGATGACTTTACCGCCCCCCAGAACCGCCGGGGTGACAAAAAACCCGAGACATAAAACAAAAACCATCAACGCCCCGGCAAATAATCCCGGGGTAGATAGCGGAAAAAACACCGTCCAAAACGCCCGCACCGGACTCGCCCCAAGATTGGATGACGCTTTCAGGTAATCTTTATCAATGGCTTTCATGGCACCATAAGTTGGCAAGATCAGAAATGGCAACATAATATGCACCATGCCAATCAATGTGCCGTTCAAATTATGCACAAATTTAAGCGGTTCATCCCACAGCCCTATAGACATCGCCCATTCATTAACCAGCCCCCTTTTTTGCAACAAAACAAGCCAAGCATAGGTGCGCACCAACAGCGATGTCCAGAACGGCAATAGCACCGTAATCAGACACAGATTGGCAAGGCGTTGGGGCAGTTGTGCCATGAAATAGGCAAGCGGATAGCCAATCAGAATGCAGATGGCGGTGGTGAGGAAACTGACCTGAAAAGTCGTGCGGAAAATGCGTGCGTAAGATTTGCTTTCAATCATACGCTGATAGTTTTCGAGCGAAAACGAACCATCAGCACCGACAAAAGACACATAAAATAACCAACCGACAGGAATCACCAAAATCACCAGAATCAACAACAAAGCCGGGGAAGCAAGACCGAATAATTTTAATTTTTCCAGCCGTTCATCGCGGCGTAGCCCGGCGGCATGATTATCGGAATTTGTCATTGGCGGTGCTTGCATCTTACTTCAACCTTCAATCCGCAATAATAATGGTATCGGCGGCATCAAGCCCTAATTTGACCTTGGCGCCCAGTTTCGGCAGTTTGGTGTAGCGGTCGCCTTTGATGGTGCCACGAACAGCGACCTCCGCACCGCCCGCGAGTTCGGCATAAAGTAGAAAACTTTCGCCTTGATAGACGAGGTTTGAAACTTTTGCGGTAAATATATTGGTGTTTTTTCCCGCCTTTCCCTCAATCAGGCTGATGCGTTCCGGGCGCATCATGACGCTCAGATTTTCGGCTTTAGGCACGGGGCTATCGGTTTTGAGGGTAATCCCGCCCGCTTTTAGACTCCGCCCCGATTTTTCAACCGCAAGGAATGTCGAATCGCCAATAAAATCGGCAACGAATTTATTTTGCGGGTGGTCGTAAAGTTCCTGCGGGGTTGCTAATTGCATAATCTCCCCATGGTTCAACACGGCAATGCGGTCAGACATGGTTAGGGCTTCACGTTGGTCGTGGGTCACATAGACCGTGGTCATGCCTAGTCGGTCATGCAGACGGCGTAATTCAATCTGCATCTGGTCGCGCAGTTTTTTATCAAGGGCGGAAAGCGGTTCATCCATCAGCAGAATGCGTGGTTCAAAAACGATTGACCGCGCCAATGCCACCCGTTGTTTCTGCCCCCCGGAAAGCTGGTCAATGCGGCGTTGCCCCAACCCCTCCAACTGCACCAAATCAAGGGCGTTTTCTACGCGCGCATCAATTTCTTTTTTCGGTATTTTGCGCAATTTTAGCGGATAGCCAACATTGCCCGCCACCGTCATATGCGGGAAAAGCGCGTAATTTTGGAACACCATGCCGAGGTCGCGTTGATGGGGGGGTTTCCTTATGACCTCATCAGCACCGAAACGGAGCGAGCCAGCATCCGGGCGTGTGAATCCCGCCAACACCATCAGAAGCGTGGTTTTGCCCGAACCTGAAGGCCCTAGCAGGGTTAGAAACTCACCGCTTTTCACATCAAGCGAAACATCATTTAACGCAAAAACCTGACCATATTTTTTGGTCACATTGCGGATGGTAATGGGAAGGGCTGCTGTATTCATGTTCAATCAAACTTGTCATAGAAAGTTGCCACGAGGCAATAATAGCCCCGTGGCGGTGCTTGCCTATTCAGTCAGCATTTCCTGATACAGTTCAGACGCCGTTTTTTCCCATTTTTCATACCATGCGAGCGAAACTGGCACTTGTAATGCTACATTCTCTGGCGATGATGGTAGGCTGGCAGCGGTTGCCGCATCAATCTCACCCGTTTCATACGCCGCCGCATTGGTTGGTCCATAGGTGATATATTTCGGCATATCATCTTGGTATTCAGGCTTGGAAATCTCAGCAATAAATTGCATTGCCGCATCACGATTAGGCGCGCCTTTGGGGATGGCAAAACAATCATAGTCAAGCAAGGCTTGATTGTAGCTATATTTAATTTTCCCGCCATCGCCTCGGGCAACGTCAAAGCGTCCGTTCCATCCCGTTGACATATCCACTTCGCCATCTTTCATCAGCTGGGCGTGTTGTGCCCCTGAAGTCCAGAAAACATCAATATGCGGTTTGAGTTCACGAATTTTATTGATTGCCCGTTCAATGCCTTCTTTGGAATCGAGGACTTTATAGACATCTTCAGGGGCGACACCATCCGCCATGATAGCGGGTTCAAGCGCCCCATGAACTTTGGCACGATACGAACGTGTGCCGGGGAATTTTTTCACATCAAAGAAATCCGCCCAATTTTTAGGACCGTTATCGCCATAGGTTTCGGTATTCCAAGCATAGACCGTTGAAAAAACAATCGTGCCGACACAATAATCGGTATAGAGATTGGGATAGAAATCGGAAACATCAATGATGCTGTAATCCAATTTTTCCAATATCCCTTCCGCCGCACCACGCGCGGCAGACCCGGCACTAGGGCTGACAACGTCATAGGTTACCTGCCCCGAAGTCACCTGCAACCTGACATCAGACATACCGCCAAAGGTTTCTTGCTTGACGCGAATGCCGGTATTGGCGGCGGCAGGTTCAAAAAGTGCTTTGCTTTGGGCATCTTGATACGAGCCGCCCCAAGATGCAACGGTCACAGTTTTTTCCTGCGCCATTGCTGTGGTCGCCAGAATACTAGCCCCCATTGCTAAAAGTGTTCTGATCTTCAACATTTTGTTCTCCCTTTCGTAAAGTTGTTCATGTTTATGAGATCGTTGTTGCCCTATTTCTAGCACCGAAAGCCTGATAACTGCAACATCCAATTTGAATTTATCTATTTGAAGCGCATCGCTTTCCGACATTGCGCGCGGTCGCGCCAGCGATAAAATGCTACGAGGGGCGGTAGAAACCACGGCTTGCCCGAATAAAGCGGGCGCGTTGGAAAGGCAAGCCCATCAAGTGCGGCGCGATCCTGCCCCAAAATTTTCTGTCCAATCCGCATCCCCAAATAACTTGCCGAGGAGATGCCTGACCCGCAATATCCCATGGCATAATGGATGCCGTTATGCGTGCCGATATGGGGTAACTCATCAAAACTATAGGCGACTTTGCCCATCCATGAATGCGTGATTTGATAGGCGTGTAAATCGGGAAACATACGGCACATATCGGCAAAAAGCCGCGGTGCTGATATGGCAGGGTCGGTTTCATTTGCCGAAACACGCCCGCCGAAAAGCACGCGCTTGCGGTCGGGGGATGGGCGGAAATAATAGACGACTTTGCGCGTATCGCTGATGATTCGGTCTTTGGGGAACAGCCTATCCATGAGCGCACGGGGTAGCGGTTCGGTGGCAATGATATAACTGCCAATGGGAATCACCCGCCGTTTGAGCCATGGGGTTATGGTGCCTGTATAGCCGTTGGTTGCTACGATGACTTCCTTTGCGGCGATGGTGGCTTTCGGGGTTTGCACGGCGAAGCCGCTTGCGGTTTTGGTGATTTTGGTGGCGGGGCAATGCCCTTTTATCAGAACCCCTGCCGCCACCGCCGCCCGCAATAAACCCTGATGATATTTTGCCGGGTCAAGCGAAGCGTGATGCGGGAACACCACCCCGCCAAAATAGGCATCAGTGCCTAATTCGTGATGCTGTTCGTGGCGGGGGATGATTTCTGCATCAATGCCTTCATGTTGGCGGAGTTGTTGTGCTTGCTGTGCCAATGCGTCAAAATGTTTAGGCGTGTGCGCCCCATGAAAACGTCCGCAACGTTGGAAATTGCAATCAATCTGTTCGCTTGCGATGCGTTCCTCAATCCAATCAAGGGCGTGTTTGCCGATATCGCGGATGGCTTTTGCTTTGCTGTGTCCGTATTTTCGCGTGAGTTTTTTGAGCGATGGTTTGATGCTCGTGCTAATCTGCCCGCCATTGCGGGTGCTGCATCCCCATCCCGGCACCTCAGCATCCAAAACCAGCGTAGACCGCCCGCCGCGCACCAATTCAAGTCCCGCATTAAGCCCCGTATAACCCGCCCCAATAATCACCACATCAACCGAGGCAGGCAAAACAGCACCATCATCAGCAAATACAGGCAACCCCTCAAGCCAATACGCATCCGCTTTCCAACCATCAGCCAGTATTGACGGCATCAACCCCTCCCTTTTTCTGCATAAAACGTCAATTATTCTGCCGTCCAGCCCCCATCAACGACCATAGAAGTGCCGGTGACAAGCGCCGATGCATCGGAGGCTAGATAAAGCACCGCCCCCATAATATCTTCAAGCGCACCAACACGCCCCAATTTAATTTTTTCTTCAATCCAAGCCCTTTTTTCCGGGCGTGAAAATGTCGCTTCGGTGAGGGGTGTTCGGATGAATGTTGGGCTAATCGTATTGACCCTGATACCCGCTGCACCCCACTCAATCGCCATAGATTTGGTAAATCCTTCTAGGGCAAATTTGCTAGCACAATAAACGGCGCGGTCTTCTGCCCCTACATGCGCCATTTGCGATGAGATATTGATCAATGACCCCGGGCGTTGCGCTGTGATGAGCCTACGGGCGACGCTTTGCGTGAGAAAATAAGCAGCCCTCACATTGACCGCCATGACCGCATCAAAATCTTCTAATTGCGTTTCAAGTGCCGCCCCATGCCGTGCCATTCCCGCACTATTTAACAGGATGTCATGGGGTTCCATGTTGGAAATTGCCGCTTGCACCGCCTCCACATCGCTGACATCCAACGCTAGCGGGGTTGCTTTATAGCCCTTTGCCGTCAATGCCTCTGCCACATCTTCAAGTTTTTGCATTGACCGTGCGACCAGAGTCACTTCCGCCCCCGCTTCCGCCAATGCCACCGCACCCGCAAGCCCAATGCCCGACGAAGCACCGGCGACAAGGGCACGCTTGCCAGTAAGGGAAAATGATGGGGTAGTGGGCAGTTTCATTTTCATGGTGAAATCCTGTTGCCAGATAAATACAATCTGCACCAGCGCGCGTCAATGAAAAACGCCCGCAACGCATAAAATGACAAATCTAGCGAAAGCCTATTGACATAGCGGCGGAAAGTTTGGTCTAATGGGTCAAATAATATATTGAACGTGCATAAAACACGCATAAAGCACGTATAGAATATGAGGGAGAACCCATCTTGAATCGCATAGATTGGGGGCTGATTGGTGGAGGAGAAGAAAGCCAAATCGGCTTCACGCACCGCGCTGGTGCTTGCTTACAAAGAGGATTTCAATTTGCCGCAGGCGCACTTGATGCGAGGCCTGAACAGGCAAGGACTTTCGGAAAATCACTGGGGCTTGACCCGAGGCGCGCCTATGGTTCTTGGCAAGAAATGCTAGATGGCGAGATGGCGCGCGAGGACAGGTGCGCGCTTGTAACCATCGCTACGCCCAACGCCACCCATTTTGAAATTGCCAAGGCGTTTTTAGAATCTGGCTTTCACGTTCTATGCGAGAAACCGCTAACCATGACCGCGATTGAGGCGCGCCAACTAGTGCAAATCGCTCATCAAACTAAGCGCATTTGTGCGGTGAATTATGGCTATTCGGGCTACCCGATGATTAGGCAGATGCGCGATATGGTGGCGGCGGGTGTGCTTGGGGCGCTTAGGGTGGTGTTTGCTGAATTTGCTGGCGGTTTTATGGCGGATGCGGCGGATGCCGATAATCCGCGCGTGCGCTGGCGTTTTGACCCTAAACAGGCGGGCATGGCGGCGGTGACCCTTGATTGCGGAACGCACGCACTCCATTTGGCAAGCTATGTGACCGGGCAGAATATCTGTTCGGTTTCAAGCGATTTTGCTAGTGGCATCAAGGGGCGCGCACTTGAAGATGACAATCTATCCGCCTTTCGCCTAGAAGACGGGGTGATTGGTCGTTTATGGACAAGCGGTTTAGCCATTGGGCGTACCCATGGTTTAACGCTTCAGGTTTTTGGCGAAGATGGGGGCTTGCGTTGGGGGCAGGAAAACCCCAACCAACTTTACTGGACGCCCCTCAATAGACCCACGCAAATCCTTGAACGGGGAAGTGCCGAACTTTCCCCATCAGCCGAACGCGCGAGCAACATAACCACAGGACATCCCGAAGGCTTTGTCGCGGCGGTGGGCAATATCTACCGCGACCTATATGACGTCATTTCTGCCGAAAAAGCAGGTATAGCACCTGACCCTTTAGCGCTTTCCTATCCAAGTGTTGAAGCTGGCTGTCATTCCATTGAGGTGGTGGAAGCGATGGTGGCATCAGCACAGGCTAATGGAAGCTGGGTTGAAGTGGGGGTAAGGCAACAAGCGAATCTCCGGCACGCCGGCGAGTAGCCGTCATGAGACGGCAAATAACCCGTTCTGTTTCACAGAACATTTAACAAAAGGAGAACGAAAATGAAAATTTCAAACCTATTTGGCGCAGTTGCTATTGCGGCATTTATCGCTAGTAGTGCGTCTGCTGAAACTATCGGCTATTCAAGTCCGAATTTTGACGATAATTTCCAGACCATACTACGCACGGCGGCTGAAAAGCACGCTAAATCCTTGGGGCATGACATTCTGATTGAAGATGCCCGTGAGGATGTTGGCACGCAAATCAGCCAAATCCAAAACTTCATCGCCTCGGGCGTTGATGCCATCATGTTAGCGGCGGTGAGTGCGGAATCAACACCGGCAATTACCGAGATGGTCAAAAGCGCCGGCATTCCGTTAGTCTATATCAACCGCCGTCCGGTGGATATAGACAATCTTGGCGGCAAATCAACCTATGTCGGCTCTGATGATTATGTCGCTGGCAAATTGGAAGCCGAAGCCGTCTGCGAACTAACCGGCGGTAAAGGCAATGCGGTGATTTTGATTGGCATTCTAACCAACGAAGCCGCACAATCACGCACCAAAGCCGTCAAGGATGTGGTTTCAACGGGGGCTTGTTCGGGCATTAAAATCGTCGCCGAACAGGTGGGCGATTGGCAACGCACCAAAGGTGCTGATATCGTCACCAACTGGCTATCTTCGGGCATCCGTCCTGATATTGTCTTTGCCAATAATGACGAAATGGCACTCGGGGCGATTCAGGCTTTGAAAAGTGCTGGCATTTCTATGGATGATGTGGTTGTCGCAGGGGTTGATGCCACGCCTGACGCCATCAAATCCATGGAAGCGGGCGAATTGGACGTGACCGTGTTCCAAGATGCTGAAGGGCAAGCAACGGGCGGTGTTGATGCCGCCTTGAAGATGATCAAAGGCGAAAAACTCGGCTCGTATACGGATATTCCGTTTATTCCGGTGACGCTTGATAATATCGATCGCTTCAAGTAAGTGCGTTTTGATTGTGGGGCGGGAATCTATCTCGCCCCACTTTCTAAATAGTGGGAGGAGGACATGGCAGGTGATATTATATTAACCACCAAAGGGTTAACCAAGCATTATGGCGGGGTTCATGCCCTTGAAGATGCCGATTTTGAAATTAGAAGCGGTGAACATGTTGCTATTGTCGGCGATAATGGTGCCGGCAAATCTACCTTCGTGCGTCAGATTACTGGGGTTGAACAACCGACGGCGGGGGAGATTTTTTTTGATGGCAAGACCCGCCATTTTGCCAATCCCCTTGATGCGCGCAAAGTTGGCATTGAAACGGTGTTTCAAAACCTTGCCCTTGCCGATGATTTGGATGTTCCGGCGAATATATTTCTTGGGCGTGAGGAGGTTTATTTCAATCTTGGGCCGTTCAGTTTTATGAATGAAAAGAAAATGCTGGCAATGGCAGAAGAAGGGTTGAAACGCACCGCCATCAAAATTCCCAACCTCCATAACACCATAGGCAATATGTCGGGCGGGCAGAGGCAGTGTGTGGCGATTTCGCGCACGGTCACTTTCGCATCAAAACTCATTATCATGGATGAGCCAACGGCGGCACTGGGGGTGCAGGAAACCACGCAAGTGGAAAACATCATCCGCACCTTAAAAAAGCAAGGCATCCCGCTTATCCTCATCAGCCACAATCTACGGCAGGTGCTTAATTTAGTTGATAAGATTATCGTGTTTAGGCGGGGGCGCATTGTCGGTGCGCTGGATGCCAAGAAAACCGACGGCAATGAGATTGTCTCACTGATTACTGGCTTAGATACGGGCGTTCATGAAAATGCCAGCTATATCTAAAAGGGGTGGATTGTGGTTTTGAAGCGCAAAATTTCTGCGGATATGAGCATTTTTCTGATGCTGTTTGGCGTCGCGGCTTTGTTTGAGATTCTCGGCTGGTTGCTGATTGGGCAGAGTTTTCTTTTTAACGTGAAGCGCCTGCCGATTATCATTCTGCAAGTGTCCATCATTGGCATCATCGCCGTGGGCGTGACGCAAGTCATCATCACCTCGGGCATTGATCTGTCATCGGGTTCAGTGGCGGCGATGTCGGCAATGGTCGCCGCTAGTTTCGCCCAAGCCTCGGGCGGGTTTTTGATGTATTTTGATGGCATCGCCGATTTGCCGGTTATCATACCTGTTGCCATGGGGATTATAGTCGGGTGCGGGGCGGGTTGGCTCAATGGGGCGATTACTGCCTATACGGGTGTGCCGCCGTTTATTCCGACCCTTGGTATGCTCGTTGCCGCACGTGGGGTGGCGGTGCTTTACAATGATGGCAGACCTATTATTGGCTTGACCGATAGTTATAAATTTCTCGGCTCAGGCATCGTGCCGGTGATTATTTTTATTGGCGTTGCGCTTATTTTTCACATTCTTTTGACGCGGACGGTTTATGGCAGGCGCACTTATGCGATTGGCTCCAATGAAGAAGCAGCGCGGATTTCGGGCATCAATATCAATGCCCATAAAGTGCTGGTCTATACGATTGCTGGCGGGCTTGCCGGGCTGGCAGGGGTGGTGATGAGCGCGCGGGCGACTATGGCGCAATCGGGGATGGGATTCATGTATGAACTTGACGCCATCGCCGCCGCAGTCATTGGCGGCACATCGCTTTTCGGCGGGCGTGGGCGCATCAGTGGCACGGTCATTGGCGTGCTGATTCTGGGGGTGATTACTTCAGGTTTTACGTTTCTGCGCGTGGATTTTTACTACCAAGAAATTGCCAAAGGATTCATCATTCTGGCGGCGGTGATAGCTGACCAATATCGCCATAAGCGTACTAGCGGTGGGGGCGCGTAGATGATGGATATGATCAAAAACATGACCGCCCGCCCCCTGCCCAAAGATACTGGCATCTTTTTGGTGTTGATTGGCGTTGCGATAATTTTTGAAATACTTGGCTGGCTCACCCAAGGGCAGACTTTTATTTTTAACGCACAACGGCTTTTTATCATCATTTTGCAGATGGCGATTATCGGCATTATGGCGATTGGCGTCACGCAAATTATTATCATGGCGGGGATTGATTTATCTGGCGGGTCTATCATCGGCATCGCGGGATTGGTTGCGGCATCGCTCGCACAGACTTCGGATAATGTCAATGCCGTCTATCCTGCTTTTACGGATTTGCCGGTGATTATTCCGGTGCTGGCGGGGCTGGGGGTAGCGATGGGGCTAGGCTGGTTCAATGGTGCTGTCATTGCCATCACGCGCATACCGCCCTTTATTGCGACGCTTGCTATGTTGGTTATCGCACGGGGGCTGTCAAGGTGGTATACATCGGGCAAACAGGTTAGTTTTTTTGTTGATGATTTCGGCTTTTTCGGGTCAGGTGCTACGCCCATTTGGATATTCCTTGGGGTCGCGGTGCTCTCGCATATTCTGTTGACGCGCACGACCTATGGCAGACGCACCTACGCCATCGGCTCAAACGAACAAGCCGCGCGCATGGCAGGCATCAATGTGGGACGCCATAAAATGCTCGTCTATGCACTGGCGGGGTTGCTCTATGGCATTGCCGCCATAATTCAGACCTCACGTGCCGAAACCGCGCAATCGGGGACGGGCTTGATGTGGGAGTTGGACGCCATCGCCGCCGTGGTCATTGGCGGCACGTCGCTCATGGGCGGGGTCGGGCGCATTACTGGGACGATTATTGGCGTTTTGATACTCGGCATCATCACGTCGGGCTTTACCTTTCTTGGCATTGGCGTCTATTTCATCAACATCGTCAAAGGCATCATCATCGTCGCCGCCGTGGTCGCTGACCAATATCGCCACAGAAGCAAACGCAAGGCCTAAAACGCCGCCCTTTATTCCTTTAATTTTTCGGCAGGTCCCGGGGCTTGTCCGTCATAAGCACCCCATACGGATTGATCAAAATGAATCACCGAACCCGTCATAATGCCAGCATCATCCGAAGCCAAAAATAAAACAGCGCGCGCGACCTCAATGGGGTCAAGCAAACGCCCGAAAGGTAGGGTTGCGTTGGCTTTTTCTTCCCAATCAGGGTCGCCGGATTCGGCTAGTTGGAGCTTGCGTTCATGGTCAGATGCCATCCAGCCGATATTGAGTTGATTGACATGCACACGATTCCGCATCAACCCATAACCGGCATTGCGCGTTAAGGTTTCCAACGCGCCTTTGGAGGCACTATATGCTGTCAGAAATGGTTGCCCCGCCCGTGCTGCTACCGAGCCGATATTGACAATGCGCCCGCCCTTGCCGTCTTTTTCCAGCTGTTTGACGCTATCCTGCATCAAAAAGAACGGCGCACGGGTATTCACCGCAAATATCGCATCAAATAATTCGGGTGCGGTGTTGAGGATATTGCCGCGGTCGGTCAAGCCTGCCGCATTCACCAAAATATCAATCGTGCCAAAACGCGCCACTGCGGATGGAATAATGCTCTGCACGTCTTTGATATTTTGCAAATCGGCGACAAGCATTTCTACTGGCACGGCGGTGGCGTCGGTGATTGCTTTGGCTTGTTTCGCGCCCTTATCGGCATCGCGCCCGACAATGGCAATGCCCGCCGCCCCTGCTTCTGCAAATTGCTGTGCGATTGCCGCACCAAGCCCTTGTGTGCCGCCGGTGATGACGGCGATTTTTCCGTCAATTCTGTTCATGGCACAATCACCTCATACCCCGCCGCATCCATGACACGGCACAATTCTGCGCGCCCCTTTTTCGCCATTTCAAGGGGCGGATTGGCGATAGGGTCTTGTTCGGCTTCAATGACGAACCAACCTTGATAGCCTTTGGCGGCTAATGCTTTGGTGATGGCTTCAAAATCAAGTGCGCCATCGCCGGGCACCGTGAACGCGCCCTTAATCACCGCATCCAAAAAACTTTCGCGGCTGCGGTCAAGCCCATCGACTACATCCGCACGAATATCTTTGACATGGACATGGTGGATGCGGGCGTGATGGTTTTCAATGACGCGGAAATTATCGCCCCCGGCAAACGCCATATGCCCGGCATCAAAGGTCAGAGGCACCGAAGAATGTTTCATCAAAAGGTCAAGTTCCGCCTCGGTTTCAATCGCCGCCGCCATGTGATGATGATACGCCAAAACCATGCCCTCTTTCGCACACCAATCGGCGAAATCGGAAACTTTGCGTCCGTATTCGGCGATTTGTGTTTCGGTAAGTTTTACCTTATCGCGCAAAGGTTTTTCGCGCTTGCCTTGTATAGATAAAGCCGTTTCGCCATAGACAATACACGGGGCATCGGCATCCTTAAAAAACGCTAATTGTGCGGCGATGCGTTCCTGTTCTCTTTCCACCTCCCCCACCAGCAATTCGCCCGAAAACCAGCCCCCACAAACAGCGATATTATGCTTATGCAAAAGCGGTGCGAGCGCGTCCATATCCATAGGAAAACGCTGTCCGGTTTCCATGCCAGTCAGCCCCGCCTCCGCCGCTTGGCGCAAACATTCATCAAGGCTCACATCATCCGAAAGCGATTCAAGGTCATCATTCCACCACGCCACCGGCGAGATACCTAATTTGGCTTTAAGGCTCATATTCCAATCCTCTGTTTTTTGCGGAATGTTTCTTGGGTTTTGCGCGCCTTGACGACGCTTTTGCGGGGCGAGATTTCTGGTACGCCCACATACCAATCTGCCCCCCCGGGCGTCCAACTATACGCATCGGTTGCAATGCTAATCACGGTGGTGCGGTCAGTGGTTTCTGCCCAAGCCATCGCTTCTTCTAGCTCCGCTAAATTTTCCACATGCCGTGCCGCCGCCCCCATGGCTTCGGCGTGTTTAGCAAAATCCACGTGCGGTACATTTTCGCCATCAACAACACGGCTATCTTTGAGCAGATTATTGAAACCAACCCCGCCCATCCCTGTCTGCAAGCGATTGATAACCGCAAAACCGCCATTATCACAGACAATCACAATCATCTTCAACCCCGAAATGACCGACGAATGAATGTCCGAATTCATCATCATATACGAGCCATCCCCGACCATAACAATCGGCGTCCCCGCCTTACCCCCCGCCTTATTTTGAAGTGCCAGCGCGTGTCCCCACCCCCCAGCAATCTCATAACCCATACACGAATAACCGAATTCGCAATCAAAACTATGGGGCGATTTGCACCGCCAATTTTTGATGGTCTCACCGGGCAAGCCCCCCGCCGCCGTGACCATCACATCTTCGGGCTTTGCCATCCTATTGACGACCCCGACCACTTGTGCGTAGCTTGGGTGTTGTTGATTGGTGGGGGCTTGTCCCGCATCCACGAGCGCGTTCCATTCCTTATACCACGCTTGCGCTTCGCTCATACGTGCGGGGGGTGCTGTCCAAGTGCCAAGTGCCGCATCCAGCGCATTGAGCGATTCCAACGCATCCCCCACCACTGCAACCGCACGATGCTTAGACGCATCAAAGCGCGCGGCATTGATATGGATAAAGCGCGCATTTTTGGGGAAAGCCGTCCATGAACCCGTAGTAAAATCCTGCAAACGTGTGCCGATAGCAAGCACCACATCCGCCGATTCCGCACAATGACGGGCGGCTTCGGTGCCTTCAATGCCCATGGCGCCAACATAGACGGCATTATCATGGCAAACCGCGCCCTTGCCAGCGATGGTTTCTGCCATAGGGATGCCGCGTTTTTTGGCAAAAGCGGCAAGCGCGTCCTCAGCCCCCGAATAACGCACCCCGCCTCCTGAGATAATGAGAGGCTTTTTGGCTTTACTCAAAACTTCCACCGCCGCCGCTACCTGTTCAAGTGCGGGGCGGGGGCGCGGGATGACCCATGTTTTTTCTTCAAAAAATTCCAACGGATAATCATAGGCAAGTTCTTGCGTGTCTTGCGGAATCGCGATAAAGGCCGGGCCGCAATCCGCCGGGTCAAGCATCATCGCCACCGCCTGCGGCAAGGATTGGATGATTTGCGCCGGATGCACAATGCGGTCCCAATAGCGCGACACCGCCTTAAAACTATCATTCACCGTGGTGGATGGCGCGCCAAAATGTTCCACCTGTTGCAACACCGGGTCGGGCAGACGATTGACGTAAGTATCCCCCGCAATCAACAGCACCGGCAGGCGATTCGCATGCGCCACCGCCGCCGCCGTCACCATATTGGTTGCGCCGGGCCCTACCGATGAGGTCGCAATCATAATCTGGCGGCGTTTTTTGGCTTTGGCATAGGCGACTGCCGCTAGTGCCATAGATTGTTCATTCTGCCCGCGCCAAGTGGGGAGTTGGTCTTGCACACGTTCCAATGCCTCGCCAAGGCAGGTCACATTGCCATGCCCAAAAATGGCGAAAACCCCGGCAAATAGAGGCACACGCGCGCCATCAATTTCCGTATATTGGGCAGAAAGATAGCGAACAAAAGCCTGCGCCATGGTCAAGCGCACAATATCTGCACTCATGCCGTTTTCCTCCCCTAATGAAATGATTATTGGCGAAATGATTATTGACATTTAATACAATTTCAACGATTGTTGCAACAACAAAATGCGGAGGGAAAATTGACACGAATTTCTGTGCTAGGTTGTGGGCGGATTGGGCGCATGCACGCGGATAATATCGCGGCGCATCCACGCGCAAAATTGTCAGGGGTTTATGACCCCGACAACGCCGCCGCCGATGCGACAGCAAGCAAGCATGGGGTGACTAAATTTGCCTCGGCAGAATCGGCGATTACGGGGGCTGATGCGGTGCTGATTGCAACGCCAACAGCGACGCATATTGACCTGCTCGCGCTTTGCCTTGAGGCAGAAAAACCGGTGCTTTGTGAAAAGCCGATTGACCTTTCGTTAGAGCGCGTCAATGCTTTTCGTGCGCGCCTTACTGACACGGATATACCGATCATGTTGGGCTTTGTGCGGCGTTTTGACCCGGGACACGCCGCCTGCCAGAAAGCACGGGCGGACGGCACTATTGGCGCGCTACATCAAGTCACCATCACCTCCCGCGACCCGGGGCTACCTTCGGATGATTACATCAAAACCTCGGGGGGCATTTTCCGCGATATGACCATTCACGACCTTGATCTCGCGCGTTTTATGTTGGGGGAGGAAATTGCTGAGGTTTTTGTTGTCGCCTCGCGCCTCGTCAAGCCGAGCCTGATGCAAGCGTGTGATGATTACGACACCGCTATCATAACCATGAAAACCGCAAGCGATAAGCAATGCGTCATCACCAATTCGCGTGAAGCCGTCTATGGTTATGACCAACGCGTTGAGTTGCTAGGCACAAAAGGCATGGTGGTTTCGGACAATTATCATAATCACAATATGCGGGCTTATCTAGCGCATGAGACCAATATCTCTGCGCCTTTGCAGAATTTTTTCATTGAACGCTACGCGACTGCGTTTAATCTTGAAATTGATTATTTTATTGATGCGATTGAAACGGGTGCGCCGGTGCCGGTGGGTTTTGAAGATGGGCGCTTGGCGCTTTTGCTTGCCGATGCCTGTTTGCTGTCGGCAAAAGAGGGACGCGTGGTCAAAATTAACGAAATGGAGTGAGTTATGTATAATAAATTTGGACTTTTTATCGGCGGTGCGTGGGTTAAGGGCGGCAAGGAGGCAGAAGTATTTTCTCCGGTAAGCGAAAAATCCCTCGGCATCGTTGCGGCGGCGGATGCCGAAGATACTGCAACCGCGATTGATGGGGCGGCGGATGCGCTCGGCGCACTGCATGATATGGGCGGGTTTGGGCGTGCGGATGCGCTCCATAAAGCCGCCGATGAAATGCTGAAACGCGGCGATGAGGCGGCGGTGATGATTTCCACCGAAACCGGCAAACCGCTAGCCCAAGCCACCCGCGAATGGGGGTTAGCCTATGATCAGTTGCGTTGGTATGCCGAAGAAGCACGGCGCATTTACGGACGCACCATTGAAAGCCGCGCCCCGGGCGGACGCTTTGAGGTTACCCGTGAGGCGGTGGGGGTTGTCGGCGCATTTACCGCATGGAACTTCCCCGCCGTGCTACCAGCGCGCAAATTAGCCCCTGCCCTAGCGGCGGGATGTTCGGTGGTGTTGCGTCCATCTTCACAGACCCCGGGTTCGGCGATGGTGGTGGTGGATTGCTTGCGCGCCGGCGGCTTTCCCGATGGTGCGATAAATCTAGTGGTCGGCTCTACTGCGGATACTTATGATGTGGTGATGGCGGATAAGCGGGTGCGTAAAGTTTCCTTGACGGGTTCCACACGTGTCGGGCAACAAATGCTCCGCGATGCGGCGGCAACTGTGAAATCGGTGTCCATGGAATTGGGCGGTAATGCGCCGCTTATCGTTTATGATGATGCTGACCTTGACGCTTTGCTTGATGTGACTGCGGCATCAAAATACGCGAATTGCGGGCAAGTTTGCGTCACGCCTGACCGCTTTTTCATCCATGATAGCCTGCATGATGCGTTCGTTGAAGGTTTTGTTGCACGCGCATCGCAAATCAAATTGGGCGATGGGCTAGATGCGGATACGGGCATGGGCCCCCTCATCAACGGGCAACGGCTTGAGGCGATTGATGCGGTGGTGCAAGCTGCGGTGGGTGATGGCGCAAGCATCGCGCATGGGGGCAAGCGCGCGGCAGGGTTCAATGCCGGGCATTTCTATGAGCCAACAATCCTCACCGATGTAGAAGATTCTATGCAGGTTTTTGCCGAGGAAAATTTCGGTCCGGTGGCGGCAATCACGCGCTTTAAGGATGAAGACGAAGTATTGGCGCGCGCCAACAATTCTACCATGGGATTGGCGGCGTATGCTTTTACCGCCGACCCAAGCCGTGCGCGCCGTGCGGTCGCACAACTCAAATCGGGCATGGTGGGCATCAATGCCTATGCACTAGCGGCATCCGAAGCACCTTTCGGGGGCATCAATTTTTCGGGCATGGGACGTGAAGGCGGTGCCGAGGGCATTGAAGATTACCTTGATACCAAACTTGCCCAAATCGTATTTTAAGGCAAATCGTATTTTAAGGAGAGCATGATGGGCATTAACAAAGTCAAAGCAATGTGGGCGGCGGGGCAACCTGTTCTGCATGGCTGGTGTTCTATCGGCAGCCCTTTCACCGCCGAGATTATGGCGGCGCAAGGCTATGATGCGATTTCCATTGATATGCAACATGGCGCGCTGGATTATTCGGCGTTTCTGCCGATGGCACAAGCGATGCGCGCGAGTGGGGTGACAATAGGGGCGCGGGTGCCGTGGCTTGACCCTGCCGCCATTATGAAAGCCCTAGATGGCGGTGCGCTCAACATTATCTGCCCGATGATAAACACAGCCGACCAAGCCGCCGAATTTGTCAGCTATATGCGCTACCCCCCGCAAGGACAGCGCAGTTTCGGACCAACGCGCGCCGGCTTTGCCATGGCGGGATATAGCACGCCGATGAATGATGAAGTCCTAGCCCTAGCGATGATTGAAACCGCCGAGGGTGTCGCCAATTTAGAAGCCATCGCCGCGACGCCGGGGCTTAATGGCATTTATGTGGGACCTGCCGATTTGACTTTGGGAACACAAGAGGGACGTCTGCCCCCGGGCTTTGACCGCGAAGAAGCTGAGATGGTGGAAATCATTCAGCGCATCGCTAAGGTTTGCGTCGCTAATGGCATCAACGCTTGCCTGCATTGTGGCACCCCCGAATATGCGGCACGGGCGCTTGAATGGGGCTATAGCCTCACCACGGTTTCGGGGGATTCGCGTCTATTGGCTGGGGCGGCAGGGGCAAGCGTCAAACGTTTCCGCGAACTCACCGGCACCAAAGCACAGAAAACAACCGAAGGAGGCTACTGATGCCGCATGTGGTGGTTGGCGGCCCGTTGCATCCCTCGGGGCGACAGGTGTTAGATACGGCGGCAGATGTCAGCGTCACCTATATTGATGTGACGAGCGAGGAAAGCCTTGTCGCCGAAATCGCTAATGCCGATGCGGTGCTTTTGCGTACGCAACCCGTATCAGAGCCGACGATTGCGCTAGGCAAAAATGTCAAAATCTATTCGCGCCATGGGGTCGGGTATGATGCGGTGGATGTTGATGCGCTCAATCGGCGCGGCATTGCGCTAGCGGTGTGCGGTGATGTCAATTCTACCACGGTGGCGGAACACGCATCAATGCTGATTCTGGGGGCGTGTAAGCGCATTTTGCGCGGCGATGCGGCGGTGCGTGGGGGGGATTGGGAATGGCGCAACAGGCTTGAGGGGCGCGATATTCGCGGGCGCAATCTTTTGCAATTCGGCTATGGGCGTATCGGGCGGCATATCGGGGCGCGCATGCAAGTATTTGGCATGAATATCCGCGCCTATGACCCTTATCTGATGCAAGCGGGCTGGCCCAAAGATGGCGTTACCGGCGTTGAAAACCTAGACGAAGCGTTGCAATGGGCGGATGTCATTTCCTTTTCCATTCCCCATAAGGGCGCGCCTTTGATTGGCGGGGCGGAACTGGCAAAGATGCGCGATGGCGTGGTTTTGGTGAATACAGCACGCGGCGGGATTATCGACCAAACGGCACTAGTCAATGCCCTCAAAAGCGGTAAGGTTAGCGCGGCGGGGCTTGATGTTTTTGCAGAAGAACCTATGCCCGACAACAACCCGCTTAAAGGTTTTGACCAAGTGGTGCTGTCCCCGCATATCGGCGGGCTGACCCAAGATGCCGCCGCGCGCATGGCAATTTCTAGCGCCGAGAATATTGTCAATTTCTTCAACGGCACGATTGACCATACGCTGATTGTCAACCGCGAGCAGATCCATGCCTGATGCCAAAACTAAATGCAAAGTCGGGCTGATTGGCACCGGATTTATGGGGAGGGCGCACGCTTTTGGCTTCACCAATGCTTGCCGTGTTTTTGACCTGCCTATTGAGGCGGAACTCCACAGCGTCGCCGACATCAACGCCGCCAATGCCGAAGCCCTAGCCCGCGCCTTTGGCTTTGCGAAACACACCGCCGATTGGACGGATATTATTACCGATGCTGATGTTGATATCGTGTCCATCACCGCCCCCAATGCGTTGCATAAGGAAATGGCACTAGCGGCGATAGCGGCGGGCAAGCACGTTTATTGCGAAAAACCCCTAGCACCTCTGGCAACGGACGCCGAAGAAATGGCAGACGCCGCCGAAGCCGCGCGCATCAAAACCCAAGTCGGTTTCAATTATCTATGCAACCCCATGTTAAAATTGGCGCGCGATATGATTACGGATGGTGCGCTTGGGGAAATTCGTGGCTATCGCGGGCTACACGCCGAAGATTTTATGGCATCCCCCGAAGGCACGGCAACATTTCGCATTGACCCAAAGGGCGGGGGTGCGCTTGCGGATTTGGGCAGCCATGCTCTGGCGACGGCAGAATTTCTGCTCGGTAGCATCAGCGATGTCATGGGGGATTTGGCAACGCATCACAGCACCCGCACCGATGCCAAAGGCAATGTGCATAAAATCCAAACCGATGATATAGGGCGCGCTTTTCTGCGTTTTGAAAACGGCGCATCGGGCAGTATTGAGGGCAACTGGATTGCGACAGGGCGCAAAATGCAACATGATTTTGAGGTCTATGGTGCCAAAGGCGCGCTGAGTTTCAGCCAAGAACGCTTTAACGAGCTACATTTTTTCACCTTTGATGACCCATCCGGACGCCAAGGTTTCCGCAAAATTGAGGCAGCCCCCGAACACGCACCCTATGGGTTATTCTGCCCCGCCCCCGGGCATCAGCTCGGCTTTAACGATCTCAAAGCCATTGAGGTTGCCGGGTATGTTTCTGCAATTAACGGCGATGCGCCTGAGCCTTTTAATTTTCGGGCGGGATTGCGGATTCAAACGCTGGTGGAACGGATTCAACAATCCGCCCGCCAAGGCACTTGGCTGAGGGTTTAATCGATTTTTTTGTAAAAACATCTAGACAAGCGAAACATCAGATGTTTATATTATGCGTATGAGTGAGCTTTTATACTATGATCTGAAAGATGCGGCGGGGGTTGTGCCGGGGTTGGCTACGCAAGTCTGCCGTGAGTTGGGGCGGCGGATTGTTGCCGGGCGTTTTTCCGAGGGCGATTTGATTGATGATGAGAACAAACTCTGCCACAAATTCGGCGTCAGCAAATCGGTGGTGCGCGAGGCGGTCAAATTGCTGGTTGGCAAGGGGCTTTTGGAAGTGCGGCGGGGTAGCGGCACACGGGTGCGGGCGCGCGCTAGTTGGAATTTATTGGATGATGATGTGCTGGCTTGGCATCAAGGCATTGAGCCGAACCCTGATTTTCTACGGCAACTCATGGATGTACGGAAAATGGTTGAACCCAATGCCGCCGGCTGGGCAGCTGCCTCCGCCTCCCCCCAACAAGTCGCCGAAATCCGCAAAAGCCAAGAGGACATGGAATCTGCGGCATCGATTCAAGATTTTGTCATTGCCGATGCGTTGTTTCACCGCGCCATCCTGCGCGCTTCAAATAATGAGTTGCTGACGGCACTAGAAGGCGTGATTTTTTCGGCGTTGCTCAGTTCCATCAAAATCACCAATGATGACCCGTTGGATAACCGCGCGCGTTCCCTGCCGCTTCACCGCGAAATCCTTGAAGCGATTGAAGCCAAAGATGCCGATAAAGCCCGCACGGCTATGCACAAACACATGACCGATACTTACGAACGCCTGTCCTCCGTGCTTCCTGAATTCAAATTGAAACACGCTGGACACGATAGCATTGCCACTAGTTTAGAAAGGTGGGCGAACTAGTGGTATTGCCCGAAACCTCGGGGAAACACGCCACCAAGCATCAAACCAAAAGGAGGATGTAATGTTTTCAAAAATAACAAAACACTTATTGACTGGATTCATAGGGGCATCGGCATTGATGTCGGTTGGGGTTGCGTCGGCGGCGGATATGGTCGCGCTTCTGTTGCCCGAAAATGTGAATCCACGTTGGGAAACACAAGACGCGGCGGCATTCGTACGCACCATGGGCGAACTCGCCCCTGATGTCAAAGTTGAGGTTTTTAACGCCAATAACGACACCTCAACCCAACAACGCCAAGCCGAACAAGCCTTAACCCAAGGCGCGAAAGTGCTCGTTGTCATCCCGATTGATGGCGAAAGTTCAGCGATTATCGCCGACACCGCCGCCGAAGAAGGCGTGCCAACGATTGCCTATGACCGCATGATTAACTCAAAAAACACCACGTTCTGGGTGCAGGCTGATCTTGAAGGCATGGGTTATGACCAAGCCATGCATATCATCGACAACACCAAAGATGGTGATACGCTGGTGATGCTCAAAGGCTCGCCAACTGACCCCAATGCCGCGGTGATTCACAACGGGCAGTTGCGGGCTTTGACACCGCTTTACGAAAGCGGGGCGCGCAAACTGGGGTATGAGAACTGGACGCAAGGCTGGGACCCTGCCATCGCGCGGCGGTCTATGGACCAAGCCCTGACGCAACTCAACAACAATGTGCAAGGCGTGGTATCGTCCAATGATGGCAACGCCGGTGCCGCCATTGCCGCCATGGAAGAACAAGGCATGGCAGGAACTGTGCCGGTTTCAGGTCTGGATTGCACCGTGCAAGCCCAACAACTCATGTTGCTCGGCAAGCAAACCCAATGCGGTTGGCGTCCTTTAGAAGACATGGCGGCGGCAGCGGCGGCGGTGACCGTGCGCCTTGTCAATGGTGAGGATTTTTCTGACCTCGCCCCCGACACCGTGACCAATGGCGTTGGTGCGAAAGTCGCTTATGTGCCTGTCGGTTCATATTCGGCAGTCGGCGTTGATGGCGTGGCTTATGTGATTGCCAATGATACGTCCATCAGCAAAGAAATGGTCTGTCAAGGCGAAGCCGCGGCGACCGCTTTCTGCCAATAATCATGGCGTCTAAAACCAAGTTGGAGGGGCAAAACACCGCCCCTCCAGCGCATCTTGCGGTGCGTGGGATACATAAACGATTCGGCGGCGTTCACGCTTTGCGCGATGTTGATTTTGAGGTCGCGCGCGGGGAAGTTATGGCACTAGTCGGCGATAATGGTGCCGGCAAATCCACTTTGATGAAGGTTCTAGCAGGGGCTTATGGGGCGGATGAAGGTGCGTTTTTTATGGATGATAAGCCGGTCACGCTTTCATCGCCAAATGATGCTAGCGGGTTGGGGATTCAAATCGTTTATCAAGATTTAGCATTATGCGAAAATTTAGATGTGGCGGCGAATCTATCGCTAGGGGATGAGCCGGTTAAGGCGGGTTGGCGATTTCTGCCGCGCCTGTTGCGTCCGCTTGATGCGCTGGAAATGGAAGTCAAAGCCCGCGAAGCCATTGATAAATTGCAAGTGCGGACATTGCAATCGGTGCGGGCGAAAGTTGAAGGCCTGTCGGGCGGGCAACGTCAAGCGATTGCCATCGCCCGCGCGGTTGGCACGGAAAGCACCGTGGTGATGCTTGATGAACCCACGGCGGCACTTGGTGTCGCGCAAACGCGGCAGGTGCTAGAAGTCGTCAAACGTCTGCGCGAGACCAATCATGCTGTGGTCTATATCTCGCATAATATGCGCGATATTTTTGAGGTTGCTGACCGCATCACCGTGCTACGCCATGGGGGTAATGTCGCCACCTACACCACCGCCGACACCACGCCCGATGCGATTGTCGTTGCCATGACGAGAGGACTTGATGATGAGGGGGCGGGCAATGCGGCGTGACGGCAAAATGACATTCCTTGACCGCTTCAGAGCCATGCGTGAGACGCAATTTGGTGCGTTCGTGCCGGTGCTTCTCGCACTTGGGGCGATTTGGGGCTATTTTGGCTTGGCGCTACCCGCCTATGATGTGCTGACCGGTGAGGCGGAAAGTTTTCGTGCGATATTTCTAAGCCCCCGCAATATCTATAATCTATTTATGCAATCTGCGGTCATTGCGACGCTCGCGGTGGGGATTACTATTGTGTTGCTGTTGGGCGAGATTGACCTGTCGGGGGCGGCAACGGCGGGTGTTTGTGCCGCGCTTTTGGGGGTGCTGGTGCTGGTTGGGGTGCCCGGCTGGGCGGCGTGTATTATCGTTATGGGCGTGGGTATTCTCATGGGGGCGTTTCAAGGGTTATTGGTGGCGTATGTTGGCATTCCGTCCTTTGTCGTCACCTTGGCGGGGTTGTTAGGTTATCAAGGCTTGATGCAGAAAATTCTGCCCACGGGCAATCTCAATGTCGGTGATCCGTTCGTGCGGGGCATCGCGCGGGTGTTGATTCCTGATATGTGGGGGCTGGTGCTGGCAGGGGTGGTGGTGGTGCTGTTCGCCCTCGCAAGCCTCCGCAAACAGGCACAACGGCGCATGAAAGGGCTGGAACTGGATAGCCCCTTGGTGCTGTGGGGGCAGGTAGCGGCGTTTGGCGTGATTGTCGTGGCGGTGGTTTTGACTTTGAATGCGTATCGTTCCTTGCCGTTATTGCTGGTTCTGCTGATTGCCATCACCGCGCTTTTGGGGTGGGTTGTGACATCTACGCCTTATGGTCGTTCGCTTTTTGCCGTCGGCGGCAACCCCGAAAGCGCAAGGCGGGTGGGCATGAAAACCCAACGCATTCGCGTTTCGGGCTTTGCCATTGTCGGCTTGATGGCGGCGATAGGCGGGATTTTTGGCGCATCGCGTTTTGGTTCGGTTTCATATACCGCCTTCGCCGGCGGCTCGCTTCTGCTTGAGGCGATTGGTGCGGCGGTCATTGGCGGCACGTCGTTATTTGGTGGGCGCGGGTCGGTTTGGAATGCGATTCTGGGGGCGTTGGTGATTGGCTCATTAGGCAATGGGCTTGATCTGACGGGGGCTTCGGCGGCGGATAAATTGATGGTTTCCGGGGCGATTTTGCTATTAGCCGTCGCCATTGATGCGTTATCGCGCACCAATACAGGAGGACGCTAGGATGTGGAGTGCTGATGAACGCAATCTGCTGACTGCTATTTTGGATGTGCTGATTCCGCCTAATGCGGCGCGCGCGATTCCTGGAGGTGGAGCGTTGGGGGTCGCGGATTTTCTGGGGGCGGTGGCTAGCCAAGATGCACAATTCCGCACCCAAATCACCGCCCTTCTAAACATGGCACAAACCGCAACGGATGGGATTACCATAGAACTCGTCCGCCAACTAGAAGCCGAACAACCCGATGCCTTCACCGCACTGCTGACCGAGACTTACAAAGGCTATTATAGTCGCCCCGATATGCGCGCGAAATTTGGGGTCGGCGCGCATCCTGTGCATCCGTTGGGCTATGATGTGCCACCCGAAAGCCCTGAATTGATGGAGGTATTAACCGCACCGGTGCGCATGCGGGGGCGCATATTCCGCGACCCCACCGGAGGCACGACATGAGCCATGAATCTGTGGATGTGCTGATTATCGGGGCGGGGGCTTCGGGGGCGGCGCTTGCGTGGTCGTTGTTGGAAACGCGGATGCGGATTCTCTGCCTAGAACAAGGCGACCACCTAGCGGATAAGGATTTCCCATCACGGCGCGGCGATTACGAACTCGCCCGCTATGGTGCTTTTTCGGCTGACCCCAATATACGCCAAGCCCGCCAAGATTACCCCATCAATGTAAAGGAAAGCTGCATCGCACCGGTGAATTGGTGCGGCGTTGGCGGTTCAACCATGAATTTTCTAGGGCATTGGCCGCGCCTCCGCCCAAGCGATTTTCGCACCAAAACGCTGGATGGTGTCGGCGCGGATTGGCCGTTAGATTACCACACAATCGCGCCGTTTTACGATATGAATGACCGCAATATCGGCGCATCGGGTTTAGGGGGCAACCCTGCCTATCCCGATTACACGCCGCCGCACCCGCCGATTCCGATTGGCATATTGGGGCAGACCCTCGCCAAAGGATTTAACGCATTAGGCTGGCACTGGTGGCCCTCGGATGTCGCTATTTTGAGCCAAGATGATGACGGACGGCAAAAATGCGTCAATGCTGGCACCTGCGATTTAGGATGCGCGGCGGGGGCGAAGGGGGGTGCGAATTTCACCTATTGGCCGATGCTGGAAAATGCGGGGGTTGAACTCCGCACCAATGCGCGCGTGCGTGAAATTCTGGTTGATGAAGCGACAGGGCTTGCCACCGGCGCGCTCTATCACGATCTTGACGGGCAGCTGCATGAGCAAAAAGCCGCGCTGGTTGTCATGGCGTGTAATGGCATCGGCACCCCGCGGATTTTGTTAAATTCAAAATCAAAATCATTCCCCGATGGACTCGCCAATCATTCGGGTCTAGTTGGCAAGAATCTCATGTTCCATCCCCTCACTGGCGTGGCGGGGGTGTTTGATGAGGCGATGAAAGGGCATGAGGGGCCGATGGCGTGTTCTATTTTGAGCCAAGAATTCTATGAAAGCGACCCGACACGCGGATTCGTGCGGGGCTATGGGCTACATTCGGGGCGTTCTACCACGCCGATGACGTATGCTTTGGGGGGTTATGGGGTTGATGCGCCGATTGCTTGGGGGGCAGAACACCGCGAGATTATGGATAATATCTATCCCTATCTCGCTGGTTTGACGGTGGTGACGGAAGACCTGCCCGAGGCGCATAATTGCGTCACCCTTGACCCTGACCTCACCGATAGCGATGGCATCCCCGCCCCCAAAATCACCTATCGCCTGAGCGACAATACGCGGGCGATGCTGAAACATGGTGAAGAACGAGCAAAGGAGGTGCTTTTAGCCGCCGGGGCAAAACAGGTGCTAGCCAAGAATGATGATAAAGTCTGGTGGCGCGCCGGTTGGCATCAGATGGGGACGTGTCGCATGGGCAATGATGCGGAAAAATCGGTGGTGAATGCGTGGGGGCGGTGCCATGATGTGAAAAATCTATTTATCGTTGATGGGTCTATTTTTGTGACGGCGGGTGCGGTTAATCCGACCTCAACGATACAGGCATTGGCGCTCTATATTGGCGACCAAATTAAAACCAACATTGAAACCCTATTTGATTGAGGTGCGGCGATGGATTTCCCAACGAAAATGTATATTGACGGCGCGCTGGCGGCAGGAAGCGGGCGTAAAGATGTCATCAATCCGGCAAGCGAAGAAGTCATTGCAACCATCGCAACGGCAGGATTCGCTGATGTGGAACGCGCATTATTGGCGGCGAAATCTGCCTTTGCTGATTGGGGCGGGGCATCCATTGCCGTGCGCCAAAATTGGATGCGGAAACTGCGCGATGCGGTGGTTGCCAATGAGGATTTTTTACGCGATTGCGTGCATCACGAGATGGGCAAGCCATGGGCGCAAACGCATGAAGATTGGGATAGATTGGTGGTGTCGTTAGAATTCTATGCCGAAGAAATCGCGCGGATTCAAGATTATGGCGTGACTGACCGCGCAGGCACACACACGCATAAGATGGTGCATGCGCCTATTGGCGTGGCGGTGGCATTTCTGGCGTGGAATTTCCCGCTATTGAATCTCGCCTTCAAAATCGCGCCTGCCATGGCGGCGGGGTGTCCGATTATTATTAGGCCATCTGAAGCAACCCCGATTTCCGCCTATGCCGTGGGCGCGCTTTGTGCGGAAATTGGTCTGCCCAAAGGCGTTGTGCAGATTCTCTGCACCGATGGCTATGATGTCGCCGATGCGCTGACCGCTTCAACGATTCCGCAACTGGTGACGCTGATTGGCTCCACCAAGACCGGGCAACATATTATGCGGGTGGGGGCGACTTCAATCAAACGCTATTCCATGGAATTGGGGGGCAACGCGCCGGTGTTGGTTTTTGAGGATGCCGATTTAGACCTCGCCGCCGATATCATAACTGGCGTCAAATTTTCAAATGCCGGGCAAATTTGTGTCGCCCCCAACCGCGTTTTTGTGGCGGAATCCGTGCGCGATGCTTTCACCAAAAAAGTCATCGCCCGCACCAAATCTGCCAAAACTGGTTTTGATAAAACCGCCGATATCACCACCGGCCCACTCATTGATGGACGTGCTTGGACGCGCATTAAGGGTTTGATTGATGATGCTGTCGCCGAGGGCGCGACATTACTAGCTGGCGGCGACCGCCCCCGGCATCTCAACAAGGGATATTACATGGCACCCACCGTGCTTGATAATGTGGCTGAGACGATGGAAATTTACCGCCAAGAAATTTTTGGTCCCGTTGTCAGCCTTATAGGTTTTGCCGATGAAAGCGACCTGCTCCGCATGGCGAATGATTGCGAGGAAGGCGGGCTAACCGCGTATATTTTCACGCAAAATCTAGCACGGGCGGAACATTATGCCGACAAATTGCGCTATGGCGAAATTCAAATCAACGGCGTCAAATACGATATTGACCTACCCCATGGTGGCATCGGGCAGTCGGGAATCGGGCATGATTGTTCCACGCTCGCCCTCTATGATTACCTAGTTCTCAAACGCATCACGCGCGCGTTGGATAGCACCGAATGAAAGGGAGCGAACGCATGAAAATCACCAATATCCAAAGTTTTATTCTTGAATATGACCTGCCCGAAGAACTAGGTTACTCACAGCAATACTACGCCAAACGCACCGCGCATCTGGTGGAGGTATCAACCGATGAGGGCATCAGCGGCTGGGGCGAGTGTTTCGGTCCCGGCAATATCGCCCGCGCCAATAAAGGCATCGTTGAAGGCGTGATCGCACCGATGATTATGGGCATGAATCCCCTTGACCGCGATGTTGTCTGGCACAAGGTCTATAACCTGATGCGCGACCACGGACAGAAAGGCATGCCGTTGCAAGCGCTTTCAGGGGTAGATATTGCGCTCTGGGATATTGCCGGCAAAGTCGCGGGGCTTCCCATTCATAGGTTAATCGGCGGGGCGCACCGCGACCAAGTGCAGGTCTATGGCTATGGCATGATGCTCCGCCGTGAGGATGCCAAAACCATGGCGGCGCGCTTCATGGATGAGGCGGCGGCGATTAAAGACATGGGCTTTGTAGCGACAAAAATGAAAGTCGGGCTAGGGGCAAAGGACGATGTAAAACTCTGCGAGGCGGTGCGGAAAGGCGTGGGTGATGATTTTGATTTTATGGTTGATGCCAATCATTGCTATACGACGCATGATGCGTTTTATGTGGGGCGGGCGTTGGAAGATTTGCGCGCCTATTGGTTTGAAGAGCCGGTAGCCCCCGAAGATTTAGACGGCTACCGCGAATTGCGCGCGGGGTTAAAGGTCAATATCTCTGGCGGGGAAGCGGAATTCAATCGTTGGGGCTGGCGTCAGATTCTAGAAAATCGCGGGCTAGATATAGCCCAACCCGAAGTCTGCGCCCTAGGAGGCATAAGCGAATATCTGCGCGTCCTAGCCCTATGCCACGCACATTTCACGCCGGTGGTGAATCACGTCTGGGGTTCGGCAATCGCGGTAGCAACCAACCTGCAACTACTAGCAGCAATGCCCCCACTCCCCGGCGCCCTAAACCCGCGCGAACCGCTACTAGAATTTGACACAACCCACAACAAATTCTGCAACGAATTACTAAAAGAACCACTAAACATCCGCGCCCAAGTCGCAAAAAACGGAGGCACCGTAAAAATCCCAACCCGCCCGGGACTAGGCATAGAACCCGACCGCGAATTTATCAAACACTATGCGATTTAGAAATCCAAAAATGCGCCACATATTGACACATTCAAGCGCAGATGTCATCCTCAAGCCGATGCATAACAAGATTGATCATTTTGTCATTGGCACCGACACGCTGGAACAAGGCATTGCTGAAATAGACGCGCGGCTAGGCGTTATCATCCCGCGCGGCGGTAAGCATGATGCCATGAGCACGCATAATTGTGTGATGCAATCGGGCAATGAAAGTTTTTTTGAACTAATTGCCATAGACCCTGACGCGCCCGCTGACCCCGGGCGCAGGCGGTGGTTCAGTTTAGATGAGGCTGAAACACGAACCCGTCTAAAAGCGCGCCCGCGGGCATTGTGTTGGGTGGTAGGCACTGATGATTTGGAGGCAGTGGTCAAAGCAAGCCCTGTTGATTTAGGTGAAATCACCATGCTCACGCGGGGCGCGCTTTCATGGCGTCTGACCGTGCCAAAAGACGGGCATTTACCCATGGGCGGGCTACTGCCTCTATTTATTCAGTGGCCAGATTCAGACCCGCACCCAAGCACAGCCCAACAAAATCTCGGCGTGATATTAGAAAAAATATGCCTCTCACACCCCGAAGCTGAGACATTAGAAAATATCCTCAAGGCACTTCAGGTAGAGCATCTAGCAGAAATCACCACAGGCGACGCCGCATTGCGTTTCCAAGTCACCTCCCCCAAAGGCACCGTCATATTTGATTGAAAGCAACATGATGCGGTGGGGTGGGGGGTGGGGGTTCTTTATTGGGGGATTTTTGGGGTTAGTCCTGTGGGATTGGGGTTATGTTTGTTTGTATCGTTTTCAAGATCTTTTTCGGCGGCGCGCAATTCCTTTTTAATATCTTCCACTTTATCCTTTAATTCTTTGATATTCTCAACAAAGCCAGTAGACAAATCTATTGACAATAATCTCTCAGCATTTCGTAATTTACGCCTAGCAATCTCCACTGCAACTCGTTTCGGCACACTTTCCCCTGACCAAGAACTACCATCAACGAAAACATTCCCCCTGTCTATTGTGTACCTATATTTCTTACCCTCATTCAGAAAAGGTAAATCCTCGTCTTCGGGACAATAACATGATTCAAAAAAATCACTTGGCTTAATTTTATCAGCGAAATCAAATTCTGTGTGCCTAAACTCCGTGCAAAAGAACTCTGGCAAGTCACCGAAGCCATCACGTGATGAAACCTTCATTTTTTTCTTACCACTAAACTGCCCACCTATAAATTCCACCGCCCCAAATGTAGTGTTTATTATTTCAACATTGGAAAAATTTGCATCTTCAAT
The DNA here is from genome assembly GCA_958431225.1 of uncultured Alphaproteobacteria bacterium. GTDB lineage: Bacteria > Pseudomonadota > Alphaproteobacteria > Puniceispirillales > UBA1172 > UBA12202. The sequence goes on from OY288107.1 coordinate 389,560, forward strand.
TCTCATGCTGAAAAAAGTTGAATTCTCAATAGTGGTAGAACCGAAATAAGATCTAACTATGTCTCCGGATCCGAAATTCGAATTTATAATTTTGGCATGAGAAAGATCAACGTCTCTATTTTTTTTAGGCCACAAAAAATTGACATTTTTAATTGTAGCACCCGCAAAACTAGTTCTATCCATTACGGTTTCTGAAAAATCAAGGTTTTCTAGTGTTTTGCCAGAAAAATCTAAATGGCTAAAATCTAACTTACGAAAATCTAACTTGCGAAAATCTAACTGACCGTCAACGAGTCGTTTTGAAAGTAATTTTTCGCGGTCATTTATAGGTAAACTGATAAGTATATCTAGCGCATCCTGCAAATCCTGAGTGGTTTTTTCTTGAGTTCTAGGGCGAGGTTTATTCCCATCTTCTATTTTTATTTTCGCATTATCATGGAAAAAGTTATAAATGATATCCAATACAATCTCTCTTTGGCTATCATCAGCATTGTCTGCCAAATTTTCCAAAACCTTAAGTCCTGCACAGCGCATGACGACATCGTCCTTTGCCAACAGCTCAACACCTCGCCCTAGCCTATCATTAAAACCTTGATGCGAAAATGTTTCTTGCCTTTTTATGGCAATATGCAACCCACCAGCGCCACCAATAACGCCGAGACCAAGAATGAAATTCCGCAATAATTCACCAACACTGATTTTCTCATCAGGGTCAATGAAGTCATAATAGATTATAATGCCTCCCCCTATTGCCATGCCCAACAGCAAGATAACGATGATGGCAATAAGCCCATAATTTCGTATCCAACCTGTTATTTTACCCATAAAAATACCCCCCATATTCAAAACCACGCGCAACCATGCCCCACTTCTACCCCAATTTCAATTTCCTTTCAGTTCATCACTCATCTTCCAACAACGCAATAAAACGCTGCCTGCTTTGTAACGGGTCACTACCATACCTGTTATCGCCCTCAGTGCCTGGCACAGAACAAAGAATAAGTAGAAATACTAGAGAAGCCACAGTATGATAAGGGGACGGCAACATGGCAATTGGAATCCAAAGCAATGCTAGCCAGCCTGTAACACCAAAATCCCGCAACCTTTGCGCAGCAAGAAAATACTGAACAATAAGAAATGGAATATAGTAGAGAAAAAAAATTATAAAACCCGCACGCAAGCGAACATCAAAAATAATCAAAGTTCCAATAACGCACGCCATAATAATAAACAATATCAAGTTTGCTATTATGAAACTTTTGCGATTTCTTCTAACGCTATGGGAAAACCAGAATTCGATGGCAGGTAATGACATTTACTTATCTAACTACGGTTGGACGTATCAAAAAATTCAGACACTATCATTATCAATCCAAACACTATAATTACTGGAATAAACCAAAAATAAAGTAAAACAGCCTGAATCCAGTGCCAATCCCACACATTAACCGCGCCATAAACACCTAATCCTGCGCCAAGCAATGGAATATATGTTGTAAAAAGCGCAATAAAAAATCCAAAAATTCCACCAATGCCTGTCGCGTAGTCTATGCCATCCATAATTGCAAACAACTGCACAATCCCCATCACAAAGTAGGCTATATAAAAAAACAGAAACATATTCTTTCTCATCCTGATATTGCTGAATTTTTCGGCACAACCCCTAACGTTTAGAAAACTGAAAACTCTTACGGGCTTTGGCTTTGCCGTATTTTTTGCGTTCTACTGTTCGGCTGTCGCGGGTTAGGAAGCCTCCGGCTTTTAGGGCGGGGCGTAGGTTTGGCTCGTAGCGGATTAGGGCGTGGCTTATGCCGTGGCGGACTGCTCCTGCTTGGCCGGATAGACCGCCGCCTTTTACTGTTGCTACTACGTCATATTCGCCGGTGCGCGCGGCTGCTTCAAATGGCTGGGCTAATAGCATTTGTAATACTGGGCGGGCGAAATAGTCTTTCATTTCTTTGCCGTTGATTTGGATTTTGCCTGAGCCGCGTTTTACCCATACGCGGGCGGAGGCGTCTTTGCGTCTGCCGGTTGCGTATGAACGACCTAGCGTGTCAATTTGCGGCTCGGCGGGGGTTGCCGGGGCGGATTCTGGTGCCTTATCGCTATCGCTGGATTCGGGGGATTCGGGGGCTTCAGTTTTTAGAGCCTCTAACGCGCCCATGCCCTCTTTGGTTTCGGTTTCGGTTTCGGTCTCGTTCTTTGGTTCATCTATCATGGTGTTATCTCGCGCTATTTTTTGGGTTCATACTTGCAACGTCCAGCTTTTGCGGTTGTTGCGCCTCGTGCGGATGCGCCGTGCCGGCATATACGTGCAGATGTTTCATACATTGCCGCCCTAGCACCCCGCGCGGAATCATGCGTTCTACCGCTTTAATCAGCACCCGTTCAGGGAAACGCCCTTCCAGCAATTTTTCCGCCGTCCTTGATTTAATCCCGCCGGGATAGCCGGTGTGCCAATAATAGGTCTTTGCCGCGCGCTTATTGCCGGTTAGCAATAGTTTATCGGCATTGACCACAATGACATGGTCGCCGCAATCCATATTGGGCGTATAGCTGGGCTTGTGCTTGCCGCGCAAGCGGTTGGCGATGATGGAGGCTAGGCGCCCTAACACCAAGCCCTCGGCATCAACTACGCACCAATCTTTTTTAATATCCGTCGGCGTCGCCGAATAGGTTTTGAACTTCGCCATAGGTTTTCTTCCCTTTTCAGAAAAATCTAGCAGGGCTTATAGACGGCTTCGCCGGGCGCGTCAAGGGGCTATTTTGCATAAAATCAATAAAACTCCTTATTTATCAAAATGTTTATCTTGCGGTTATATTTTACCACATTGCGCCTTTTACCAAAACGCTTGCCTAATTTGGCGAAAATGCGCTAGAATGATAGGCGCAACATCATGAGGCACCCATGCTCCTGCTCATTGATAATTATGATAGTTTTACTTGGAATCTCTGGCATTTCCTCGCGGATCTAGGCGCGGAAGCCAAAACCATCCGCAATGATGAATATACCATAGATGCCATTATGGATATGAAACCGGCGGGCATCGTGCTGTCGCCGGGTCCTGCCACCCCTGATAAAGCGGGGGTCTGTGTTCCGTTGGTGAAGCGCGCGGCGGGGGCGCACGTGCCGATTTTGGGCGTGTGTCTAGGGCACCAAGCCATCGGTGCGGCGTTTGGTGCGCGCATTGAACGCACCTCGCCGCCGGTGCATGGCAAATTATCCTTTATTACCCACGATTCTAAAGGCATTTTCGCCGGCTGTGCCGAACGTTTTGCCGTCACCCGCTATCACTCGCTGGTGATTGAGCCGGATAGCCTGCCCGCGTGCCTCACCATCACCGCGCGCACGGATGCGGGGGCGATTATGGGGATTGCACATAAAGACCTGCCGCTTTTTGGCGTGCAATTTCATCCCGAATCCATTGCCTCGGAAAATGGCTATCGGATTTTGTTGAATTTCCTTGATGCCACAGGTTTAGTGCGCCCGCCTAGCAATGCCAAATTGACCGAGTTGGAAAGCCAGCTCCTCAACCTATCCAAAACCCATCCCGAACATATCCATGACTGATTCTGCGCAAAACATGCAAAGCATTTTAGCCCAATTAGTGCGCGCACAACTGCCGCGCGATGCCATGCGTGAGGCGTTCACCTTCCTGCTCAGTGGCAAGGCGTCGCCTGAACAAATTGGCGGGTTTATCTGCGCCCTCGCCACGCGGGGGGAGGCGGTGGATGATGTCATTGCCGGCGTGTCGGTGCTGTTGGAACATGCAAGCCCCATCACCGCCCCCGAATCTGCGCTGGATATTGTTGGCACCGGGGGCGATGGTATCGGCACTTGGAACATTTCCACCGCCGCCGCGTTAGTTGTTGCCGGGGCGGGGTTTCCTGTGGCGAAACATGGCAATGTGGCGGTGTCGTCCAAAAGCGGGGCGGCGGAAATCCTGACCCAATGCGGTGTCAATTTGGATACCGATTTGCGCCATGTGCAAGCGGCGCTGGATGAGGCGGGGATTTGTTTCCTCATGGCACAGCGTCATCATCCGGTCATGCGCCATGTTGCGCCTATCCGCGCCGCGCTAGGCTTTCGGTCTATTTTCAATATGATTGGACCTTTGGCGAATCCGGCGCGGGTGAAACACTTTATGCTGGGGGTATTTTCTGCGGATTTGATGATGCCCTATGCCGAGGCATTGCGCGCACTTGGTGCGACAAATGCGGTGATTGTGCATGGCAGTGATGGGTTAGACGAAGCCACCACCACTGGCAAAACCGCTGCCCTCCGCCTCACCGACGACACCATTACGCGCATGGAATTTCACCCATCGGATATCGGATTAGAAACCGCCCGCCTTGATGATTTGCGGGGCGGAACGCCCCAAGAAAACGCCGCCGCCCTGAAAGCCATTTTAGGCGGGGCGAAAAATGCCTACCGCGACATTGCTATTTTTAATGCGGCGATAGCACTTTATGGGGCGGGGCATTGCGCTGACCTAACCGAAGCCGCACAGCTGGCGACCGCTTCCCTAGATGAAGGGCGCGCCCAAGAAAAACTGAACCAACTCATCGCCATCACCAATCGGGATGCCGCAACATGACCGACCAACTCAACGCCATCATTGCCAAAAAACGCGAGGAAATCGCCGCCCTCAATGCGCGGGAATTCACCCCGATGATTGCCGACCTGCCGCCGCCACGTGGCTTCGCTGATGCTCTCAAAAAAGCCGCCGCTAATGGCTATGGACTCATTGCCGAATTTAAACGTGCCTCGCCATCGCGGGGGGTCATCAACGCGCATGCCGACCCTGAAAGCGTTGCCATGTCGTATGAAGCAGGCGGGGCGACGTGCCTTTCGGTGCTGACGGATGCGGAATTTTTTCATGGCAGTATCGCCGATATGGTCGCCGCTAAAGGCGCGACACTTCTGCCGATTTTGCGCAAAGATTTTATCATTGACCCGGTGCAGATTGCCGAGGCACGTGCCTATGGCGGTGATGCGATTCTGCTGATTCTGAGCGCATTAAGCGACGCCCAAGCCCGCGAATTAGAGGATTGTGCTAGATTCCACGGCTTGGACGTGTTGATTGAAACGCATGATGCCGAAGAAGTGGCACGTGCGCTTGCCCTCACCGCGCCGATGATTGGCGTCAATAACCGCAATCTCCGCAGCATGACCACCGATTTAGCCGTGGGCGAGGCATTGCTGGCAAAAATTCCGCCATCGCGCCTTGCCATTGCCGAAAGCGGGTTGCGGACTAGTGATGATCTGGCACAAATGGCACGGGCGGGGGCGCGGTGTTTTCTGGTCGGCGAATCGCTCATGTGCCAAGATGATATTGCCATGGCGACTAGCGCGCTGTTATCCAACCCCCTACCCCCAAATTGGAAGGAGCAACATTCATGAGCAAACTAACGCATTTTGACGCGGACGGGCGCGCAAGCATGGTAGATGTATCAAAAAAACCCACAAGCGACCGCATGGCGCGTGCCGAAGGCTCTATCAGCATGGCGGCGGAAACTTTGGCGCTCATTCGGGCGGGCGGGGCGCAAAAAGGCGATGTGTTAAGCATCGCCCAACTGGCAGGGATTATGGGGGCGAAACAAACCGCTAACCTCATCCCCCTCTGCCATCCCCTTACATTGAGCCATATTGATGTCAAACTCACTTGCGAAGACACCCGCGTGGTGATTTCTGCCGAATGCCGTTTGAACGCACAGACAGGCGTGGAAATGGAAGCCCTAACCGCCGTAGCCATCGCCGCCCTCACCGTCTATGATATGGTGAAAGCGGTGGATAAAAGCATGGTCATTGGCGATATTCGGCTGGTGGAAAAATCTGGCGGGCGTTCGGGGCATTTCAAAACCGATGCCTAAAGCGCCCCTTTCCGTCAATGAAGCCCGCGCCCGCATTATTGATGCGCTGGCACTGATGCCCCTTGAGGCCACGCCCTTAACCGAGGCAGGCGGGCGGGTGTTGGGGGAAGACACCACCGCCAAACTAACCAATCCCCCCGCCGACCAATCCGCCATGGATGGCTATGCGGTGCGCTGTGCCGATGTGGCAACGGTGCCGACTAGATTAAAATTGGCGGGGGAAAGCGCGGCGGGGGCGCCGTTTGATAAGGCTCTTGAGGCGGGATTCTGCGTGCATATTTCCACCGGCGCCAATCTCCCCCAAGGTGCGGATGCTATCGTTATCGTTGAAAACACCCGCCAAGATGGTGAGACCATTGAAATCCTAGAACCGCCCAAACGCGGGCAGTTTATCCGCCGTCAAGGGCAGGATTTTCAAACTGGCGATGCGTTGCTCCAAGCGGGGAGGTGGCTTGATGGTCGGCATTTAGGCTTGCTCGCCGCCGCCGGTTATGACCGCATCAAAACCCGCCGCCCCCCACGCATCGTCATCGCCGCCACCGGCAGCGAGCTGGTAGAAATCGGCGCATCCCCCACAGCCAGCCAAATTGTTTCAAGCAACAGCATTATGATTGCCGAAATGGTGCGCAAGATGGGCGGGGAAGCCGTGACCCTGCCGCCGATTCCTGACCTAGAATCCGCACTCATTGATGCCACCGCCGCGCCTATTCATGATGCGGATTTGCTGATTCTCACGGGCGGGGCATCGGTGGGCAAGCATGATATTGTCGCCAATATGATGCGCCATAGCCAAGGGTTAGATTTCTGGCGCATCGCCATGCGTCCGGGTAAGCCGATGATTTTTGGGCATATTGGCACGGGAAAAATTGGCGAAAACAAAACGCCGATGCTGGGGCTTCCCGGCAATCCGGTGTCGTGCGGGGTTTGCACGTTGATTTTTGTGCGCGCCGCCATCCGTGCCATGTTAGGGCTCAACCCCGCCCCCAAAACGCGCCAAATGCAACTCGGGGCAAACATAGAGGCGAATGATGAACGCGAGGAATATATGCGCGGACACATCCAAGGCAACATTTTCATCCCCTTCACCGCACAGGATAGCGCCAAAATCAAAGATTTCGCCCAAGCGGACGCGCTGATGATTCGCCCGGCAAATGCCGAGGCGATTGAAGCGGGCGCAATGGTTGAAATCATCCCTCTTGACGACGCATAAAAAAACCCTTGACGCCGATACAAAACAAGAACATAATGCAAACAAAAGGGGATTAACTATGCTCACACGCAAACAACATGATCTTTTGACGCATCTGATTCAATATGTGGAAACCCACGATATCGCGCCCAGTTTTGAAGAACTTTGCCGTGCTACCGGCTTGAAATCAAAATCGGGGATTCATCGCTTGATGCTGGCTTTAGAGGAGCGCGGTTATATTGCGCGTCTGCATCATCGGGCGCGCGCGGTTGCCATTCTGCGCTATGCGGACGGCACGCCTTATCAAGACGAGCAAGCCGATAAAACGCCCCCATCGCCGCCTAATGCCCCCGACACCCCCGACACCTCACCCGATAGCGCCTTGGTGGAAATTCCGCTTCTCGGCAAAATCGCCGCCGGCACCCCGATTGCCGCACTTGAAGACCATGCCAACACCCTCCCCATCCCGCAAGCGATGCTCGGGCGGGGGGAATATTTTGCCCTAACTATTGAAGGCGACTCCATGATTGAAGCCGGCATCCTTGACGGCGATGTTGCCTTAATTGAACGCACGGACACCGCCCAAAGCGGCGAGATTGTCGTTGCCCTCATCAACCAAGAGGAAGCCACGCTCAAACGCCTCCGCCGCAAAGCCCAGAGCATCGCCCTTGAACCCGCCAACCCCGCCTATAAAACCCGCATTTTTGGCTTTGACCAGATTAAAATTCAAGGCAGGTTAAAGGGGCTTATTCGTCAGTATTAACCCGCCGCGTATAATAAACCCCGCGCACAGAATCGGCATAAATCAACATCCCGCCACTAGCCAGCATTTCGGTGCGGTCAATCAGCATCGCCCCGCTTTGACAGCCTTGCGACACCTCCGCCATGACCAAAACTAAATCGGCTTGCCGACACACCGCATCCACCGCCTCGGCATCCCAAACCAATGCCGCTACCGCCCCATCGGAAATCGGCACCAAGCAATAGCCCGAATCGCAAGCACTATCCGCATGGCGCCGCACATAAAGCCCCCGCGCGACACCGAAAGGCGTGGTGAGAATCCGTGCGGCGAAACCGCTATGGCGTTTTGTGCTTAACACCAACAGGCCATCCGCCGCCTTGACCGCCAGCACGGGCTTGCCGTAATTGAGCACCACCCCCGCCAAAGGACGCGGGGTGGCTATCCATAGCGCCATTGCGGAGATTGCCAGCACCAAACTCAACCACCGCCAGCCTCCGCGCATCACCACCAAACTAATCAACACCAACGCCAATAATGTCGCCACCAATCCTGAAGGCGGCACCAATGCCAAACGTGCGCCTTGCCAGCCCGCCACCATCTCAGCAAAGGCCGACAACAACAAAATCCCGCCATTCATAATATACAAAGGCAGAGCTTCAAGCCCCAACGGCGTCAGCACCGCACCCGCCCCGCCCGTGGGCATAATCACCAAACCCATCAACGGCATCCCCATCATATTCGCCAGCAAAGACCAAGTCGTCGTCACGCCAAAATGATGCAACACGAACGGCATAGATGCCAGACTCGCAATCAGCGAAGATAGCCCAATCGCCACAAAATACCCGAGCAACCGCATCAGCAAATTCACCCGCCGAAACCTGCGATATTTCTGCCAAAGCGTCCAAGCGGCAACCAGCCCAAACACCGCTGAAAATGACATTTGAAACGCCGCACTAAATAGGCTCGCCGGGTCAAATAACAAAATGATAATCGCCGCGACCTGCACATGATGGAGCGTGATGCCCCGCCTTGACAGCAACACCGCCGCCATCGCCAAAACCAACATGAGAAACGCCCGCAACGCACTGACCGATACCCCGCTAAAAAACAGATAGAACAAACATAAAGGCAGTGCCAACATCACCGCCAATTTCAATGGCGAGAAACGGCTAGAAAACACCGGAAACAACGCAAGGCACGTGCGCACCAACCCCATAATCACCCCGCAGACTAACATCATGTGCAGTCCTGAAATCGCTAATAAATGCGCCAATCCTGCCCCGCGCCATGCTTCGCGTAAATCGGGTGCGATGGCGGCGCGCAAGCCTATCAACAACGCCGAAGCCACCGGCGCGCCCCATTTTGGTTCCATGCGCTCAAACAATGTTTCTTGGAATTGGCGGCGCATTTTTGCCATTGACCAGCCCGTGCCTGCCTCAACCGCTAGCACTTCAAGCACCCTGCCCGAAGCGACAATGCCTTGGGCGCGGGCGTGGCGTTCAAAATCAAAACCATCGGGCATAAGGCGTGGCAATAATTCCTGCCATTGCATTTTTAACGTAATGACATCCCCGGCATAAAGCGGCGGCTGACCGCTAGGGATGAGCAAGCGTAATGTGCTGTCCTTGAAACTTGGCGCAAAGGGGCTAGCATCAGTAAAACGTGCCAAAATTTGCTGACGCTCGCGGCGGTGGCGTTGGCTTTCGGTGATGATAAAGGAATCGGTGATCGTGCCGCTTGGCACGGCGATAGGGGCGGGGCGCGATAGATGCTCATCCACCATCACCCCCTGCCCCACCAACACCACCGCCAAAGCCGCAACCACCCAAGCCGTGCGCCCAAAACCGCGCCACGCCAACCCCGCCGCCACCGCCAATATCGGCACCGCCAACAAAGCCACCCCAGCCAGCGAAAAATATCCGCGTAACGCCTCAACCCCCGCGCCATCTAGCCCTTGGAAAAATTGATTCCCCGTCAGCACCCCTGCTATCAACCCAAGCGCCACCACCAACGACCAGCCACTTTGATAACGGCGCGGTTCGGGTAGGGCTTCATCGTCCCATGTTTTCGTTTCGCCCAATGCTTTTTCGGGTGTTTTTTCGGGTGCTTTTTCTGGTGTTTTGCTTGTCATCATGCTATTCCTTTATCCGCACTATACACGAATTGAGGTTAAAAATTCATGGATGTTATTACACGATTTGCGCCTTCGCCCACGGGGTTTTTGCATATTGGGGGCGCGCGCACGGCGCTTTTTAATTTTCTGTTTGCGCGTCATCATGGGGGTAGATACTTGCTCCGCGTGGAAGATACTGACCGCGCGCGTTCCACCAAAACCGCCATTGACGCCATCCATCAAGGGCTAGGCTGGCTAAATCTAGCAGGGGATGGTGAGGCGACCTATCAATCCACACGCCAACAACGCCATACGGAAATTGCGGAAAAATTGCTGGCACAAGGACACGCCTATCGTTGTTATCTCACCCCGGAAGAATTGAAAGAAATGCGGGATGAGGCACGCAAAATCGGGCAGCCGATTCGCTCGCCGTGGCGGGATAAAGCACCGAGCCAAAAAACCCCCGATGCGCCTTATGCGGTGCGCCTCAAAATGCCCCTTGACGGCACTACCACCATCGCCGATGCCGTGCAAGGTACTGTCAGCATCAACCACCAACAGCTTGACGATTTGGTGATGCTCCGCAGTGATGGCACGCCCACCTATATGCTCGCCGTGGTGGTGGATGATTATGATATGGGGGTGAGCCACATTATTCGCGGCGATGACCATCTCAATAATGCGTTTCGCCAACAGAAAATCATTGAAGCCTTGGGCTGGACGCAACCGATTTATGCGCATATTCCGCTGATTCACGGGAGCGATGGCGCCAAACTTTCTAAACGCCACGGGGCGTTAGGGGTGATGGAATACGAAGCCATGGGGTTTCTGCCCGAAGCCGTCAATAACTATCTTTTGCGCCTTGGTTGGGCCCACGGCGATGATGAAATTATCTCCCGCACCCAAGCGATAGAATGGTTTGATTTAGGGGGAATCGGTAAATCCCCGGCGCGCTTTGATATGGAAAAACTGACCGCCCTTAATAGCCATTATCTCAATGTGATGGATGATGCGGCGGTGATGGCATTGATTGGTGATGATTTAACGCCCCCCCTAGCACCAATGATAAAAACGCGCCTCAAATTGCTGGTGCCAGCGATTAAGGAACGCGCCAAAAACACCAACGAATTACGCGAAATGGCGGAATTTGCTTTGAGTGATACGCCGAATATTGACCCCGATGCCAAAACCCTACTTGATGCGCCCTACCTTGAACGGCTTGCCCGATTCGCTGATGATTTGCCTGCTGATGTGGGGGATAGCGAGGCAACAAAAATTTGGTTTGAAACTTGGCTCGCTACCCACGATTGGAAAATGCGCGATGTTGCCCCGGGCTTGCGGGTTGCGCTCACCGGCAAGAAACAAGCCCCCGACATTATCCTCATCCTCACGGTGCTTGGCAGTGATGAAGTCAAAGCCCGCATCCGTGCGATTTGCAATAATCGCGCATAAGGCGTATAGTGCGCGTTCATAAAAAAATGGAAGGGAACAAATGACCAAAAGATATATGGAAATCACCGATAGCCTAACCGGAAAGAGCGCGAAACTGCCGATTTTTGAAGGCACGTTAGGGCAAGCCGTGGTGGATATCCGCGACATTCAAGCCGATCTGGATCTATTTACTTTTGACCCGGGTTTTATGGCGACGGCGTCGTGTAAATCGCGCCTGACCTTTATTGACGGCAATAAGGGGCAGCTGCTCCATGGGGGGTATAGCATTGATGAGCTCGCCGATAAGAGCAATTTTCTTGAAGTCTGCTATCTGCTCCTGCATGGCGAACTCCCTAATAAAGCCGAAAAAGCGGAATTTGACCACGCCATCACGCATCATACTATGGTGCATGAGCAGATTCATTCGTTTTTCCGTGGCTTTCGCCGTGATGCGCACCCGATGGCGATTCTCTGTGGGATTACCGGTGCGCTTTCGGCTTTTTATCACGATTCCACCGATATTAGCGACCCGACCCAACGTATGATTGCCTCACGGCGTTTGATTGCGAAAATGCCGACACTGGCGGCGATGGCGTTCAAATATTCTACGGGACAGCCGTTTAATTACCCGCGCAATGACCTGAATTATGCGGAAAATTTCCTGCATATGTGCTTTGCCGTTCCCGCCGAGGAATATCAAGTCAATCCGATTCTTGCCACCGCCATGGATAAAATTTTAATCCTCCATGCCGACCATGAACAAAATGCTTCCACCTCCACCGTGCGTTTGGCGGGGTCATCGGGGGCTAATCCTTTTGCGTGTATTGCGGCGGGGATTGCGGCGCTTTGGGGGCCGGCGCATGGCGGGGCGAATGAGGCGGTTTTGGATATGCTAGCGGAAATTGGCACGGCCAAGCGTATTCCCGAATATATTGAACGCGCGCGCGCCAAAGATGATCCGTTCCGCCTATTTGGGTTTGGGCATCGCGTCTATAAAAGCTTTGACCCCCGCGCCAAAGTCCTGCGTGAGCAATGCCATCAGGTGCTAGAAAAATTAGGCATCAATGATCCGTTATTGGAAATTGCCATGGAATTGGAAGAAATTGCCCTCAAGGATAGTTATTTTATTGATAAAAAACTTTATCCTAATGTTGATTTCTATTCGGGTATCATTTTGAAAGCTATGGGCTTCCCGACCTCCATGTTCACGGTGCTTTTTGCGGTGGCGCGCACGGTGGGTTGGGTGTCGCAATGGAAAGAGATGATTGAAGACCCGATGCAACGCATTGGGCGTCCGCGTCAGCTTTATGTCGGGGCCGAACCGCGTGCCTTTACGCCCATTGATAAACGCTAATTTGCGCGCAAAGCCGCAACCACCGCTGCACCAAAATTGTGGTTGGGGTGGTGGAGTGCCGTGCGGATTTTGGGGGCAATGCCCGAGGCATTATTGGGCGCATCGGTGGCTAGGGCGGAGAGAATCCCTCGGCTTACATTGCGCGCATTGACCTGCCCGCCTAATAGCAATGGATAAAAATCCTTATCCGCCACCACATTCGCCAGCACGATTTTATCTTTATCGACAAAAAACCGCGCTATCAGCGTCGTCAGCCAATCGCTACGATAGACCACCAAGCCACGCAAATCCGCCAGCCCCGCCTCTAAAGTTGCCGTGCCTGAACAAATCACCCCGGCATCCGCCGCCACTAGTGCCGTCATGGACGCATCATCGCCCTCTACCAGTTGGATTTCGGCATCCGCGCCCAACAGATTCTGCGCTAATAAATTCTCTACTAGCGGCGCGACATAGGCGGATAGGGGCAGGATGGCTTTAAGATGCGGTTTTTCGGCTTTCATTGTGGCATAGGCACGGCGCATAATTGGCAATAATCGCTTGACCTCACTAGCACGACTGCCGGGCATGAACGCCACCACCTCCGCCCCCGCATCCAAACCCAACGCATGGCGGGCGGCGGATTTTGTCGGCATATCCCGCGCCAATAACGGATGCCCCACATAGCGCGCCCTCCCCCCATGATGCGTGAAATAGGCGGGTTCAAAGGGGAACAGGCACAGGATTTCATCCATGACCTCGGCAAAATGTTTCGCCCGCCAGCCTCCCCAACTCCACACGGTGGGCGCGACTAGATGCACAATCGGCGCGTGCCAGCCCGCTTGCGCCATCGCTTTTTTTAACCGCCTTGCAAAGCGCAACGAAAACGCCTTGCTGTCTATGGTCAGGATGACATCGGGGCGGCGGGTTAAAATTTCCGCAATCAATTCATCCGCCAAAGCATGCAAATCAAACCACGCGCGCACCACCCCGCCTAGCCCGATGATGGTGAGGCGGGTTTGGCGGGCGATGGCGTCTAGCCCGGCAGATTGCAGCACCTTACCGCCGACACCGAACACCTTTACGCCCTTGCCTAATGCGCCCATAATTTCACCGCCTAGCGCATCCGCCGACGGTTCACCCGCCAATATAAAAACCGAATTGAGCGCCATCACCGCGCCACCCCGATGAGGCTGATTTTGTGCTTTTCCGCCGCCGCCACTATCGCCTCACGCCCCGCCAGCACCACCTCGCCGGCACCGATAGCCACCACATCCACCCCGGCATCCGCCGCGGCGATGATGGTATCCGCGCCAATCACCGGCGGGTCTAGCCGTTGGTCTTGTCCGATTTTCGCGCCCTTTATTAAAATCGGGGCGAGGCGGGTTTTATCTGCCAAAGCCCCGCTTCGTGCCAGCATAGCATCGGTGCCTTCTGCAGCCTCAATCGCCAACACCCGCCCCTCTTGCATCACCACCCCTTGCCCGACATCGCCATGCCCTAACATTGTTAGAATTTCAAGCCCGCGCGTGATGCTTTCTTTTTGTTTTTTACTCGGACGTTTGCCCGCTAACACGCCTTTTTCTGCGTAAAGATTTGGCAGAATTTTTTTCAAATCGGCGACAATGAACCCGTTTTTTTCCAAGAAATCCTGCACCACTTTCATGGCGTGGTCGTCGCCGGCGGCTAGCACTTTCCCCGCCAACACCATCCCCTGCATATCAGGTTTCAACTGCGCCAAAGGTAGCCGCCGACACGTCCCCGACATTAAAATAGTATCGCATTTATCTTCTTGAAATGCTTTGATGATTTTACCCACCGAACCCAAATAAATCTGATGCGTCGGGCATGGGAAATCACCCGCCGCCATACCTTCCAAAGCCACCACGACAGGCTGATACCCGCGCGCCAACAACGCATCAACGATAATGCGCGGCAACGCACCCTCGGCGGCGATGACGCCTATATGTTTATTTGTTGCCACGATGATGACTCATCTGCATGATGGGGAGGGCGGATTGTGCGTCAATGAATTTTAGAATCATCTGCGCGTCCGCATCTGTGCCATATTTAGCCCGCACATTAGCAAGGCGCGCGCCAAACTCAACGCCCTCACAGAATAAATCCCGATAAATCGCCCGCACTTGTTGGCGACGTTCCTTGCTGAAGCCGTTGCGCTCAAGCCCGATCACATTGACCCCGCCAATATAGCAATGATTGCCGAACGCCTTGGCAAAAGGTGGCACGTCTTTCGTCACCGCCGATGCCCCGCCAACCATGGAATAAGCCCCGATGCGCGCATGTTGTTGAATCGCTGTCATGCCGCCAATCATCACATGGTCTTCAATGCGCACATGACCGCCCATCATTACGTGATTCGCCATAATGACATGGTCGCCAATATGACAATCATGGGCAATATGACAGCCAATCATAAACATCCCCTGTGTGCCAATTTGCGTTTTCATGCCGCCTATTTTCGTGCCCGGGTGCATGGTGACATATTCGCGGATGATATTGCCAT
Source organism: uncultured Alphaproteobacteria bacterium (assembly GCA_958431225.1). Taxonomy (GTDB): domain Bacteria; phylum Pseudomonadota; class Alphaproteobacteria; order Puniceispirillales; family UBA1172; genus UBA12202. Next base: position 404,763 of record OY288107.1, read on the forward strand.
CGCCGATTTCAAGCACCGATGCCTCGCCCTTAAAGCCGAGATGCTGCGGGGCTTTGCCTAGAACGGCAAAAGGAAACACTTCATTATCTTTGCCGAGGCGGGTTATGCCATCAATGATTACGGATTGATGGATGACGCAATTATCGCCGATTTTCACATCGGCACCGATGGAACAAAACGCCCCGATAGTGACATTGCTACCGAGTTCGGCTTTGTCATCCACCAAGGCGGTTGGATGCACTTGCGTTGTCATGATTGTGCTACCTTCCCGGTTCAACAATCATAGCGGAAAAAGAAGCGGTTGCTACTTTGACAGCACCATGCGTTGCGACACCTTCAAATTTGTAGAATGTATCTTTGTTGCTGACATATTTGACATGGCATTCTAGCACGTCGCCGGGGTGGGCGGGCGCACGAAACCGCGCCTTGTCAATGCTCGTGAAATAGACGTGTTTGCCTTCAAACTGCCCCTCGCTACTATAGGCGATAAGCACCGATGCCGTCTGTGCCATTGCCTCAATGATTAGCACCCCGGGCATGATCGGATAATCAGGGAAATGCCCGACTAGATGGGGTTCGGTTGCGGTGATGGCTTTGATGCCGATGGCTTGTTCCCACGGCACTAGCCCCCGCACTTTATCCACCATCAAAAATGGAAAGCGATGCGGGATGAGTTTTATGATCGCGTTATGGTCTAAAATCACATCTTGATTCATGGTCATTGCTCCTTTCGTTTCATCTTGCGCGCTAGCTGACGCAAACCTGCAACTTGCAAGCGATAATCCGCCATTGGCACGGCAGGAACACCGCCATAAGCCTGATTATCACCGAGCGATTTCGTGACGCCACTGCACCCGGCAAAGATATTATTATCGCCAATGACGATATGATCAACAACCCCTACTTGCGCGCCAAAAAGATTGCGCTTACCAACGCGCACGGAACCCGCAACCCCCGACATAGCACAAAAAATCGTCCCATCACCAATGACCGCATTATGCGCGATATGACAAAGGCTATCCAACATCACATGACTGCCGATGATGGTATCGTCCAACATGCCGCGGTCAATGCTCGTATTCGCCCCGAAATAGCAATGGTCGCCAATCCGCACTTTGCCAAGATGCGGCACTAGGCGATTTGCGCCATCGGTGCTGATGCCGAAACCGCTATTGCCGATGACGACACCGCTACTAATCTGTGCGTAGGCACCGATTTCTGCGTGGCTGATGCTGACATGTGGCATAATGCGCGCGTGATGCCCGATGATGACATCCGCGCCAATGACAACGCCGGCATGAATGATGCTATTATCGCCAATCACCGCGCCGCTTTTGACTTGCGCAAAACTATCAATCTGTACGTTTTTGCCGATTTTGGCATCGGGCGCGACATCCGCCATAGTGCTGATTTTTCCGGTGGTTTCGGGGGGCGGGAAGCAATGCGCCAATAACTGCGTGAAAGCATCTTTGGGATTATCCACGACAATATAAGCATGCCCTTTGGGGGCGTCATCGGCTAGGGTTTTGGGGATTAAACACACAGCACCCGCCTTACCCGCCAGCCCTGCTAGAATTTGCGCTTTGCTGGCGAAACAAACACTGCCCGCATCTGCCGCATCAATCGTTGCAAGGGCGGTGATGCGGGTATCGCCCCCACCCGCAACAAGTTGCCCCGACACCAATTCCGCCACCTCCGCCATCGTCATCACTTTATCCGATGCTAGTGCGTGTTTCATTATTGGGTTTCCTTATTCGGCAGGGTGATGGTGAGGTCTTTGGTGCGTTCATTGAGCCGTCTTAATGCTTCGGCGGATATGTTGAACTCGCTTTGGAACAGCACCACATTCTGGCGTTGCATCACCAAATCAAAATTTTCTTCTGCGGCAATCTCGCCGATAATTTGCAAAAGTAGCGCGCGTAAATGTTCATCGGCACGTTTTAAGGTTGCATCAAAATTCTGCCGTTGTGCTTGCGTTCTTTGTTGCAAGATGATGACACGCCTTTCAAATTCCTGCACCCGCGTGTTGAATTCGGACGCATCCAATAATTGGCGTTCCGCATTGAGATTGGCTTCGGCGCTCCGTAATTCGCGTTGTTCTGCCTCTATGGTTGCTTGGAATTTTTTGTTTTCTTCGTCAATGGTCGCGCGGATTTTGGTCATAGCAACCGATTGCCCTAAGACGCCATTGATATCAACAATGCCGATTTTTAAGGACGCGGACGCGCCATCCTGTGCCAGCGCGCTTGCCAAAGCAAGCCACAAAGCCATCAATACCATTACCGCCAATCTACCGCGCATTAGAACCGCCCTCCGATACTGAATTGGAATGATTCGGTATTGTCGTAATCTTCTTCGCTTATCGGCGTTGTCCAAAAGAATGTTAGCGGTCCAACATAAGTATCCCAGAAAATACCAAAACCCGCCGTTGCTCTCAGGCTATTTTCATCGGCACCGGTCACGCCCTCATCATCATCCACCCCCCATAATGTGCCGAAATCATAAAATAGCGTCCAGCGTACGCCTAAATCGGGGTCAAGTCCATAATCCGAAATAATGCTCGCCCGCCCCGCATAATACTGATTGCCCCCCACCGCCGAAAAGTCACCCGCATCACGCGGACCAATGCCATCGCCATCAAAGCCCCTAATCTCACGCCCGCCAATGACAAAGCGATTTGACCGCGAAATATCCTCGCCAAAGCCATCAATGATTCCCGCTTCCGCGCCGAATGCTAGGACAAACCGCTTAAAGCCGAACGGGATAAAATACTGCCCCTCAACGACTGATTTGAGATATTGCACATCGCCGCCCAATCCGGCAACACCATTATTGATGCGCCAGTAATAGCCATCGCGGGGGTCAATACGGCTATCGCGTTTATCTTGCGAGATTTGGTAGCCTATCTCCGAAACCAACCGCCCGCCTTCATCGCCGCTAGTGGATGCCGGCGGAGGATTTGCTGTGCCTACTGAGGTTTCTGTGGTTGCCAAAAGATAGCTGAAGCGGTGGTAATAGCCATCGCGCGCACCGAAACCAACCGAGACATCAACGCCCTGCCTTTGGGTTTCAATGTTGCTATATTCGTTGGTCGTGCGGAACAGATCAAAACTGCCGAACAATTCCCGATCCCATAAAAACGGCTCGGTGATGCCAGCGCGGTAATTTGACCGATTGCCCGAAACCGACACATTCGCCCGCACCCCGCGCCCGCTACCGAGGAAATTGCGTTCTTCAATGCCGATTTGGAATGACGCATCATCCACCGAAGAATAGCCAACACCTAGCGAAAATGCGCCGGTGCTTTGTTCTTCCACCGTCACATCAACCACCGATTGGTCGGCTTGCGAACCTGCCAGCACACGGCCCTGCACGTCCGAAAAATAGCCCAGATTGCGGATATTGCGGAGCGAATTGGTTAGGCGCAACTGATTAAAACTATCGCCCTCAACCAACTCAAAACGGCGGCGAATAACGCGGTCAAGGGTGCGGTCATTGCCGTTGATTTGAATTTCCTCAACAAAATTGCGGGTAGCGCGCCCGATATTGAGCGTAATATCTAGCGTGGCATCATCGCGGTTGAGCGTAAATTCGGGCTCAACATTGACAAAGGCAAAACCAAATTCGCCCAAGCGGTCGGTGATATTGGAAAGCGTTTCATCCAAATAACGCACATCATAAACCGCACCAAGTTCAAGCGTGCTGACTTCCAGCAAAGTCGCCACATCCACGCCCTCAATTTCCGAATTGATGGCAACATCGGCAACGCTATATTGCGCGCCTTCGTTGATATGAAAACTCAAAACAAAGGCACTTCGGTCTGCCAGCAATTCCCCCGATGAGCGCAAAATAGAAATATCCGCATAACCATTTTGCAGGTAAAATTCGCGCAATCTTTGTTCATCCAGCGTCAAGCGCGCCGCATCATATTTATCATTGCGCGCAAGAAAAATATACCATTTCTGCTCGCGTGAAGCGATGACATTGCGGAGGGCGCGGTCGCTAAATTGTTGGTTGCCGATGAATTTAATTTTGCTGATTTTAATCAGCGGCCCTTCATCAACTTCAAACACTAGATCCACGCGCTTTTCGGGCAGATGGATAATTTTTGGCTCAATGGTGGCGGCATAGCGTCCGTTTTGGCGATAGGCTTCTATCAAAATCGCGCGCGCATCCAGTGCCACTTTGCGCGTGAAAACGCGCCTTGGGCGAATGTTCAATATTTGCAGTAAATTTTCATCCGAAATCACATCATTGCCCTCGATGCTGATGCGGTTGATGATGGGGTTTTCATCCACCACCACCACCAATTTATTGCCCTCAATGGTCAGATTGACATCGTGGAATAGGTCGGTGGCAAACAGGGTGCTGATGATGCTATTGAGGCGGGCGGGGGAGATGCTGTCGCCTTCTGCTATCGGCATATACGAGCGAATCGTTGCCGGGCTGACACGCCTTGCGCCCTCAATGACGATTTCGGATATGGTAATAGCATCCTCTTGGGCGCGCACTGAACCCGCCACAAAAAAATGCGCCAGCACAACAAGCACCAGCAACTGCAACAATCCGCGTATAGATATTTTATTCATCATCATTCCTCACTATAAACCAATTCGCCATTTAATTAAAGCATTGCATCAACACGGCGCGGTGGTTAGGCTCAAAATATCAAAAAACGTCACCAATATAATCAAACTCAACAAAAATGCCATACCGAGACGCATCACCCATTCCTGCACCACCCGCGATAAGGGACGGCGCATCAATGCTTCAAGCCCAAAAAACGCCAGATGCCCGCCATCTAGTGCCGGAATCGGCAGTAAATTGATAAAGCCAAGATTGATGGAAAGCGCGGCAATCAACAACATGAGCCGTGCGATTTGTTGGTCGCGCACCGCTTGTTTGGTCGCCATGCCAGTGATTTCGGCAATTTTTATCGGCCCGCCAATTTCGCCCTGATTGGCTTGCCCGGTGATGAGACGCCCTAGCCCCCGCATTATCGCCAATGTTAGCGCATAACTTTCCGCCACCGCCGCACCGATGGATGCCGTCAAGCCTAATTGTGCCATCTCACCGCTATGGCTCATCACCCCCAAACGCCCGTATAACACGCGCCCACATTCATCACGCACCGCATCGGGAATCACCGAAATGCCAAAATCGCGCCCATCGCGGCGGATGGTGAGCGCAATCGCCCGTTCAGGATTTTCCGCCACATGCAGCCGCAAATCATTAAAATCATCCACCCCATAACCATTCACCGATAGAATGCGGTCTCCCGGCAATAGCCCTGCCGTATCCGCCGCCCCGCCCGGGGTTAAATCATCAATAATCGGCGGGGTAATAGGCTTACCCAAAGTGAAAAAAATCGCCGCGAAAATCGCCGCACCCAAAATGAAATTGGCAATAGGTCCCATGGCAACGATAAAGGCGCGCGATGCCAGCGATGCGCTCATGAAACTGCCCTGCTGACGCACCGCCCCTTGGCTTGGTATGCTTGCGACCCCGCTATCCCCGCGCATGCGTACATAACCGCCCAAGGGAATCGCCGAAAACCGCCAGCGTGTGCCACCCTGCCCGTTCCAGCCGAATAATTCGCGCCCGAAACCCACAGAAAACACCTCAACGACAACCCCGCACCGCCGCGCCGCCCAGTAATGCCCCCATTCATGGACGAACACCACCAGCGTCAATATCCCCAAAAACCCCGCCAGAATCAGCAAAATATCCAGCATATCACGACCCCTTCTGTTCAATCCAAGCCCGTGCGGTGGCGGTGGCTTCGTCATGCGCCCCTAGCACCGCTTCTAAATCAACATTTCCGCCCAAAGACATAGCAGAAAGCGTATGCTCAATACTAGCGATGATATCCAAAAAGCCGATTTTTCCTTTAAGAAACGCCTCTACCGCCACTTCATTAGCGGCATTCAAAACGCACGGCGCGACCCCCCCTTGCCGCCACGCCCCCCGCGCCAATTCCACCGCCGGAAAGCGCGCTTCATCAACAGGCAGAAAATCCAAACGCGACAATGCCAGCACATCCAAACCATCCGCACACCAAGGCAAACGTTCAGGCCATGCCAGCACATAAGATAAAGGCACCCGCATATCCGCCGCGCCTAATTGTGCCAGCACACTGCCATCGGCATAATGCACCAAACCATGCACGACAGCTTGCGGATGCACCACCACATCTACCGCCTCAATGGGTACATCAAACAACACGCACGCCTCTATCACTTCCAGCCCTTTATTCATCATAGTCGCGGAATCGATGCTGATTTTGCGCCCCATCTGCCATTTGGGATGACGCAAGGCGGCATCGGCGGTAAGATGCGCGAAATCCGTGAGGGGCGTGTTGAGAAAAGGGCCTCCCGATGCCGTCAGGGTAATGGATTTTATCGCCGCCGCATGCTGTGCCGACCAGACTTGGAAAATGGCGTTATGTTCGGAATCCGTGGGCAGAATCACCCCGCCATGCTGTGCCGATGCCTCAACCAACAACGCCCCCGCCGCCACTAGCGATTCTTTATTGGCAAGCCCTAACGCTCCGCCAGATTCCAACACCCGCAAAGACGGCAACAGCCCGGCAATGCCGCTAATGCCGTTGATGGTGAGGTCAGGTGTTTCATCAAGACAAGCAAGCAACGCATCCATGCCGTGATGCAGATGCGCGCCGCTATCGCCCAGCCGTGCCTCTAAATCCGCAAACCCCGCATCGCCAGTCAGCACCACATGGCGCGGGCGGAATTTTAGGGCTAGTTCGGCTAATTCAGCAACCTGCTGATGCCCTGTCAGCAACACCACCTCATAGCGGTCATCATAACGCGCCACCAGATCCAACACCGAGTGTCCGATTGACCCTGTTGCCCCCAATACCGCGAGCGATTTTTTGTGCGCGCCACTCACCCCAACCAGCCCAGCACCAGCAGAACATAAAGCAACGGCACCGCCATCAACGAGCCATCAAAACGATCCAACAACCCGCCATGCCCTAATAGAAGGCTACTAATATCCTTAATGCCGTGGCGGCGTTTGAACCATGATTCGAGCAAATCCCCGCAAATGGACACGAAGCCAAAAGCAAAACCAAACCACGCCCCGCCTAGCGGTTTATCCATCCACAAAAAATAAAGCAAAAACGGCAAGGGGCTAGCCAAGAATCCCGCCACCGCCCCACTCCATGTTTTCGCCGGGCTGATAGACGGACAAAGCCGCACCCCGCCAATGGTGCGCCCGACCATATAGCCCATAATATCCACCATCGCCACGCTAATCAGACAAAGCACCAGCCACATACCAGCATCCGCAAGCGTAAATAACCCCAGCAAAACCACCCCCAAAAGCACCAAAAGCAGTGCCAGCAAAACCCCCGAAATATGCGGAAAGAAAGCGAGCGCAACCCCGCCAGCAACCGCCCACGCCACCAGCTGCACCCACAGCATCGCCGACAGCATCGCCAACACAATCGGGCAGACAAAACTAACAAAAGCCAGCCCAGCCCAAAAATAACGCCGCCCCACCGATGCCAGCAATTCCCACATCATCACCGCCAGAAACAGCAACGCCAATACCAACCCCGCCTGACCGCCAAACGCCAACACTGCCAAAAGCGGCAGTAGCAACAGCGCGATAACAATGCGCCCCATGGTTTCATTTTGTGCGATTTTCATTTTTTCTAGCATCCCCCGCCTAGCCTCCTGATGCGGTTTTGACGACATTTTCAGGGTCGCCGCCAAACCGCCTCTCGCGGGCGCAATAACTATGCAGAACCTTATCCAATTCGGCAGGGGTGAAATCGGGCCATAATATCGGCACAAAATCCAACTCCGCATAGGCAATATCCCACAGCATAAAATTAGAAACACGCTTCTCATCGCTAGTGCGGATGAGCAAATCCACCGGCGGCAGAGGCGCGGTTTCTAAATGCGCTTTCAGCATATCCGGGGAAATTTCCGCCGGCGATAGCACCCCTTCCTCCACCTGCACCGCCAATGCACGTGCGGCGTTGGTGAGGTCATTCATCCCCCCATAATTGAGCGCGACCGTCAAATTAAGCCCCGCATTTTCTTGCGAGCGCGCCACCAAATCCACCACCGCATCGGCAATGCCTCGGGGGAATTGCGCGACATCGCCAATCACCCGCAAGCGCACATTCTGTTCCAATAGCGCCCGGGCTTTATGCGCTAGAAAATAGCGGAACACCCCGAACATATCGGCGATTTCGGCTTTGGGGCGCCTCCAATTTTCTGTGGAAAACGCAAACAAAGTCAGCCAATCAATGCCGTGCTGATAGGCGCTTTCGGCGATGGTCTCCACTTGCGTCGCCCCTGCCATATGCCCTGCCCGCACCGGCAAGCCACGCGCCCGCGCCCAACGGCGATTGCCATCCATGATAATCCCTAAATGATGTGGCACTGATGGCGACATAGCAATGGCTCAAAATCTAAAGGGTGGTAATGTCTTTTTCTTTATTGGCGAGCAAATCGTCAATCTTGGCGACATATTCATCGGTGAGTTTTTGTATCTGTGTTTCCAACCCATGCCGTTCATCTTCGCCATATTCGCCGTCTTTTTCGCCTTTGCGCGCTTGTTCTATGGAATCGCGGCGCACATTACGCACGGATACCCGCGCCGTTTCAGCGTATTTTTTGGCGACTTTTGCCAGCTCATCCCGACGTTCCGCCGATAGGTCAGGCACGGGGATGCGAATCACATTGCCCTCGCTTTGCGGGTTAAGCCCCAAGCCTGATTCGCGGATGGCTTTTTCCACGGCTTCAACCATGGATTGGTCCCATACCTGCACCGATAGCAACCGCGATTCAGGCACGGCGATGGTAGCGACTTGGTTAATCGGCATTTGCGCGCCATACGCATTGACGCTAATCGGCTCCAACATTGTCGCCGAGGCGCGCCCTGTTCGCAAGCCTTGAAATTCGGTTTCTAGTGCGGCGACTGCGCCTTGCATCCGCCTTTTTGTATCATCTATATCTACGCCCATGATTATGCTCCTTTTTGTTTGTCGGTAATGAGGGTGAAGCGGTCTTGATGTTGTAATACGCGTTCTAACGCACCGGCACTGTTAATGGAAAATACAATCATCGGTATGCCATTTTCCCGTGCTAGTGAAATTGCTGACGCATCCATCACCGCTAAATCACGCGATAATACATCCATATAGGTTAATTGTGGAAGATGTGTGGCAGATTTATCTTTTTCTGGGTCGGCAGAATAAACGCCATCTACCTTTGTGCCTTTTAGAATCAAATCGCAATTCATTTCCGCCGCCCGCAACGCCGCCGCCGTATCGGTGGTGAAAAACGGATTGCCAGTGCCGGCGGCAAAAATCACCACCCGCCCCTTTTCAATATGGCGTTTGGCACGGCGGCGGATGTAAGGTTCACAAACCGCACTGATGGGCAGGGCGGATAGCACCCGTGTATCCACCTCCAATTCTTCAAGCGCGTCCTGAATCGCTAGCGCGTTCATCAATGTCGCCAGCATCCCCATATGGTCGCCGGTGGTGCGTTCCATCCCTTTCGCCGCCCCTGAAATACCGCGAAAGATATTGCCGCCGCCAACGACAAGGCAAATCTCAATGCCTTTTGCTTTGATGGTGCGAATTTCCTTGGCGACGCGCAGAACCAATTTGGGGTCAATGCCATAGCCTTGATCGCCCATCAGCGATTCGCCCGAAAGTTTTAGCAATACACGTTGATATTGAAACGCGGTGGAAGATGCTGGCATATTTTTTGCTCCTCCCTAAATCAGCTACCTAGTTGTTCGGCAACCTCGGCGGCGAAATCTTTTTCCTCTTTATCAATGCCCTCGCCTAATTTGAAGCGCACGAAGGCGGTGAGGGTAATCGGTTTGTCGGCTTCGGTGCTGGCTTTGCTAATGACATCGCTAATAGTGCTTTCGCCATCCATGACAAAGATTTGTTCCATCAGCACCACTTCTTTGATGAATTTTTTCATGCGCCCTTCCACCATTTTCTCGGCGATGTCTTGGGGTTTGCCTTCCTGCATGGCTTGATCCACCAAAACCTGACGTTCGCGGGCGACAAAATCGGGGTCAAGGTCATCGGCATTGAGGCTCGCCGGGGCGGTGGCGGCGATATGCATGGCTAATTGCTTGCCTAGATTTTGCAAAGCCCCGCTATCCGCGCCCGATGTCAGTGCCACCAACACGCCAATCTTGCCCATACCAGCGCTAGCGGCGTTGTGGATGTAGGATATGACCGCCCCTTCCTCCACCTCAAGGCGTTGCATCCGCCGTAGGCTTAGATTCTCGCCAATCCGCGCAATTTGTGCGGTGACTTCCTCGGCGGTGCTGTGCGGGGTGTCGGGGTAATTGGTTGCCAGTAAAGCGTCCAAATCTTTTGCGCCTAGTCCCAATTCGGCGCATTGACGCACGAAATTTTGAAAATCGGCGTTGCGCGAGACGAAATCGGTTTCGGAATTGACCTCAACCACCGCACCGATAGTGGCTTTGGTATTGACGGCGACAAGCCCTTCGCTCGCCACCCGCGTGGCTTTTTTGGCGGCGGCGGCGAGACCTTTTTTGCGGAGCCAATCAATCGCCGCATCCATATCGCCTTTGCTTTCATCAAGGGCTTTTTTGCAATCCATCATACCCGCCCCGGTAGAGACGCGCAAAGTTTTGACCATTTCTGCTGTAATTGTCATCGTTCCATTCTTCCCTTTATTCGCTCTCAACGGGGGTTTCAATTGCCGTTTTTAGTTTCGGCTTTGCCTTGGGCTTGGCTTCGGCTTTGGGTTTTGTTTTGGCTTTAGGCTTGGCTTCGGGTTTCGCTTCCGCCCCCCCGCCTGCTTCCTTAACCGCTTCCTCAACCATCGGGGCTTCTTCCGCGCCCATATCCACGCCGTCGCGCATCATTTCGGCTTTCATGCCCTCAATCACTGACCCTGCCACCAAATCGCAATAAAGGCTGATGGCGCGTAGGGCGTCATCATTGCCGGGGATGACATAATCCACGCCATCGGGGTTGGCATTGCTATCCACCACGGCAACCACCGGGATTTTCAACACATTGGCTTCTTTGACGGCGATGTCTTCTTTGTTGGTGTCAATGACGAATATGATATGCGGCAAGCCCCCCATATCCTTAATACCGCCGAGGGTTTTTTCCAATTTATCGCGCGCACGGGTGAGTTGCAGAACTTCCTTTTTCGTCATGGCTAACACGTCTTCGCTGTCAAGCAGGGTTTCCATTTCGCGCAGACGATTGATGGATTTTGAAACCGTCGACCAATTCGTCAACATGCCCCCAAGCCAGCGATGATTGACAAAAAACTGCCCGCATGATTTCGCGGCTTCTGCTACTACCTCTGATGCTGATGGCTTGGTGCCGACAAAAAGCACCCGCCCGCCATTCGCCGCAACTTTGCTCACGGCTTCTAATGCCTCATAGAGCATCGGCACGGTTTGTTGCAGATTGAGGATGTGGATGCTATTGCGGTCGCCGAAAATAAACGGCTTCATTTTAGGGTTCCACCGCCGTGTATGGTGGCCGAAATGCACGCCAGCTTCCAATAATTGGCGCATAGTAAAACTTGGCACAGACATTGAGAATACTCCTTCGTTTCTCCGGTTAGCCTCCATGAAAGTTTGAGGGCGTCTCCACCCACCGGAAGGTGATATTGAACATCCGCCCAGCATCACCGCTTTCATGTGTGAATTTCAGCCATCACTGACTGATGCAACCCCATTTAGCCGAGACGCACAGCTTTTGCAAGCACTTATTAGAAAAATATCTCACGCACCGATGCCACCCCCGCCAAAGATTTCATATATTGCGCCATATCATTGTTGAGCCGATACTGCCCGGGCAACACCAACACCACCTCATGCGCTTGGGCGTGGAGTTTTAATAATAGCGTCTGCCGTCCGTCCCCTGCACGTTTTAATCCGGTGGCGATGCCCTCTAATGCGGATGCTTCTAGCACATGCACCATCAATGCGCGTATTTTGTCATTGACGGCAGTCTCTAGGGGTAGGATTTCCTGTGCCAATAATTTAATGCGTCCGCCTGTCGCTTGCGCCTCGGCTTTGATGTAAATCGGGGCGTTGTCGGTGAGGATGCTTTCGCTTGATTCGAGCAATTTGCTAAAAAGCGTGAATTCACTAACGCCACTAGGGTCGCTGACTTGCAAGAACGCATAGCGTTTATTTTGTGCCGACATGCGGATGCGTTTGCCTGCCACTAGCCCGGCGAAATGCAGATGCGTGGTGCCTCCCGCTTTTTCCACCGCCGCATCAATTTGGCTAGCGCGGGTGATATTTAAGGGGGCGAGTTGCGGGGCGTATGCGTCAAGGGGATGCGCGCTCAAATAAAGCCCCAAGGCTTCTACCTCAAATTGCATGGTTTCTTGGGCGTTCCATTCTGCCACTTCATCAAGGGGGATTTTTAACGCCTCGCCCTCCACGCCTTCAAATAGATTCTCCTGTTGCGATTCCGCCTCATGGCGTGCGGTTTGGATGTAGGAAATCATGCGGTCAATCGCCGCCAATAGTGTCGCACGGCTATGCCCGAAATCATCTAACGCCCCGGATTTGATCAAATGTTCAAGCATGCGTTTATTGAGCAACCCCCCGCAGCGCGCCGCAAAATCCTCCAATGAAGCAAACGCGCCATTTGCTTCACGTTCCGCCACAATGGCTTTCATCGCCTCAATGCCAACATTGCGAATCGCCCCCAACCCATAGCGCAGTGCCTCGCCTTTATCATCGCGCATCACCGTGAAAATGGCTTCGGAATGTTGCACCGATGGCGGGTGCATGGCGATGTCGTTATATTGGCAATCTTGGCGAAATACTGCCAATTTTTCGGTGTGCGCCATGTCAAAAGTCATCAGTGCGGCTAGAAATTCTGCGGTGTGGTGATGTTTGAGCCACGCCGTCTGCCACGCCACCAGTGCATACCCCGCCGCATGCGATTTATTAAACCCATAACCGGCAAAGGCATCAATTTTGTTGAAAATTTCTTCCGCCAAGGCTTTATCAATGCCGTTTTCGCCGGCACCGGCAATAAATTCATCCTTTTGTGCTTTCATGGTGGAGGCATCTTTTTTGCCCATGGCACGGCGCAGAATATCCGCTTTGCCTAGACTATACCCCGCTAAAATCTGCGCCGCGCGTTGCACCTGTTCTTGGTAAATCATCACGCCATAGGTTTCTTCCAAAATCTGCTCCAAAAGCGGGTGCATATATTCCACCGCCTCACGCCCATGTTTGCGCGCGATATATTGCGGGATGTATTCCATCGGACCCGGGCGATAGAGCGCGACTATGGCGATAATATCCTCAAAGCGGTCGGGGCGTAGCCCTTTGATGACCTCGCGCATACCGGTGGATTCCAGCTGAAATACCCCCACGGTGTCGCCCTTACTTAACATTTCAAACACCGCTTCATCGGCGAACGGAATATCCAATAAATCAAGGCTCACCCCCGAACGTTTGAGCAAATCCAACGTTAATTGCAACACGGTTAGGGTTTTCAAACCGAGAAAATCAAATTTGACTAGCCCGGCCTTTTCCACCGAACTCATATTAAATTGCGTCACCGGCAATTCTGACCGCGCATCGCGGGTTAGCGGCACCAATTCTGCCAAAGGGCGGTCGCCAATCACCAACCCCGCCGCATGCGTAGAAGAATGGCGCAATAGACCTTCAATCTGCAATGAGATATCGCATAATTCTTTCAAGGCTTCATCGCCTTCCACCGCTTGTTTTAATTCGGGGACGCTTTTGATGGCATCGGCTAATTTCATTGGGTCGGCGGGGTTGTTCGGCACTAATTTTGCTAGATAATCCACTTGGCTGAACGCCATCCCCATCACCCGCCCGGCATCGCGCAAAGCGGCACGGGCTTGCAAACGTCCAAAGGTGATAATCTGCGCCACCCTATCGGTGCCATACCGCGTCTGCACATAGGCGATGACTTCTTCACGGCGGTCTTGGCAGAAATCAATATCAAAATCGGGCATGGAAATGCGTTCAGGATTCAAAAATCGTTCAAACAGCAAACCCCAACGGAGGGGGTCTAAATCAGTGATACCGAGCGCATAGCCGACCAACGACCCGGCGCCCGAGCCGCGCCCGGGACCTACGGCAATGTTTTTGGCTTTTGCCCAAGCGATGAAATCGGCAACAATCAAAAAATACCCCGAAAAGCCCATTTTGGTGATAATTTTCAGCTCATCATCAAGGCGCGCACGGTATTCTGTTGTCATCGTTTCGGGGTCGTGGTTTTGATAATCGGGACTTGTGCGCAGTTGTTCCAACCGCTTATCAAGCCCCTCATGCGCTAATTTTTTGAGCCATGTCGCCTCATCACTGCCATCGGGGGTGGTGAAAGCGGGTAGCACCGGCGGACGTTCCGCCACCGCAAAGGCGCACCGCTTGGCAATCTGTGCGGTGTTCGCTAGGGCTTCGGGGATGTCGGCGAATAACGCCTCCATCTCTGCCGTGGATTTGAAATAATGGTCTTCGGTTTCTTGGCGGCGGTCATCGTGATAGAGGGTTTTGCTTTCCGAAATACATAATAAAACCTGATGCGCCGGGGCATCTTCGCGTCGCCCGAAATAGCAATTATTCGTCGCCACCAAAGGCAACCCCCGCGCCAGCGCTAATTGAAGCAGTTGCGGTTCAATGCGGGTCTCGAGGGGTGTGTTGTGGCGTTGCAATTCAATGTAAAGTCGTTCGGGAAAAATCGCCGCCAACGCATCAAGACGTTTCTCGGCAAGTGCCACCTGCCCGCCCCCTAAAGGTGCGGCGATAAAGCCATGTTTCGCCCCGCCACTCAAAGCGAGCAAACCTTCGGCGTGTTGTTTTAAGGCTTCAAACTCTATCGCCGGTTCATGCGCGCCGGTGAGCAGGGCTTCGGACATCAACAGCGATAAATTCATCCAGCCCTGTTCGTTTTGTGCCAATAGCACAATTTCACCATGCGGCGCATCGCCCCCATCATCGTCCAAATATACTTCCGCCCCGATAATCGGTTGCACCCCGGCTTTAAGTGCCGCACGGCTGAATTCCAATGCGCCAAAAGTGTTGAAATGGTCGGTGAGGGCGAGGGCGGGTTGTTCGCATTCGGCGCTTTTATGGACTAATTTTTCTACCGACAACATCCCTTCGGCAAGCGAATAGGTGGAATGTGCGCGCAAATGAACAAAAGGGGATGCCATGAAGCCCATCACTATGTCGTCAAAGCGCCTTGGCGAATCGTCAAAACGCGGTCAAGCGATTGCGCCAATTCCATATTGTGCGTCACGACTAGGGCGGCGGTGTTGGTGGAGCGCAGAATTTTCACCAAATGCCCGAACACATCGCCAGCGGTATTGGGGTCAAGATTGCCGGTGGGTTCATCCGCCAGCAAAACCGCCGGCACATTAGCCACCGCACGGGCGATAGCAACACGCTGTTGCTCGCCCCCCGACAGTTGCCCCGGGCGGTGCGTGCCACGCGCGGCTAGCCCTATCATTTCTAGTAATTGGTTGCTCCGTTCTTCGGCAACCCCCCGCCCTAGACCATTCATAATTTGCGGGATGACGATATTTTCTTGGGCGGAAAATTCGGGCAACAATCTATGGAATTGGAAGACAAAGCCAATGGCTTCACGGCGCATTGCCGATGCTTCGCCGTCTCGGAGGCGGTGGGTGGCTTTGCCGTTGATGGTGACCTGTCCGCTATCTTGGCGTTCCAGAAGCCCGGCGATATTCAAAAGCGTGGTTTTGCCCGAACCGCTAGGGCCGACTAGCCCCACCAATTCACCGCGTGCTAATGATAAGCTGACCTCGCGCAATACATCAATTTTGCGGTCGGCTTGCACGAAGGATTTTGATACTTGATGAAAGCTCAACACCGTATCTGCATTTGGGTCAATCATAGCGCAACGCCTCCGCCGGTGCCACGCGCGATGCCCGCCATGCCGGATAGACTGACGATAAAAACGACAACAGCAACGCCATGATAATAACATTCGTCACCTCTTGCGGATCAACACGGGCGGGGAGCGTGGAAAGGAAATAGACCTCTGCCGCAAATAATTCCGTCCCCAATAGGCTTTCCAACACCCCTTTGATGCCATTAATGTTCCAACAAAAGCCAAGCCCCAACAACGCCCCAAACACCGTGCCAATCAAGCCGATGCTTGAACCTGTCATCATAAAAATCCGCAAAATTGACCCTTTGGTCGCCCCCATCGCCCGCAATACCGCGATATCGTTATTTTTAGACCGCACCAGCATAATCATGGACGAAACAATGTTAAACCCTGCCACCAGAATAATCAGCGACAGAATCATGAACATGACATTGCGTTCAACAATTAGCGCGTTCAAAAAACCTTTGTTGCGCTCGCGCCAATCATAGACGCGCAACCCCTGCCCGATGGTTTGGTGGATATTTTCACGAATCACGCCGGTGCCATCGGTGGTGCGCGCGTAAATTTCTAATGCTGTTACCCGCCTATCCATATCAAAAAACGATTGCGCGTCCGCCAAGGGCATAAAGATAAAGGCTTTATCATATTCGTGCATGCCGACATGGAACAGCCCGGCTATGATGAAAACCCGCCTCTCGGGGATGGTACCAAAGGGCGTGACCTTACCATGCGGGGATAATAGCGACAGATTATCCCCCGCCTTGACGCCTAAACTACGCGCCAATTCATAACCGATAAGCACCGCCTCGCCTTTTTTGAAACGTTCAATGCTCGGCTCATTGAGCGAATCCCATAAAGGCTTGCGCGCCGCCAAATCTTCCCAACGCACCCCCCGCACCACCGCCCCTGACGCAAAGCCATTCGCCCCTGCCATGACTTGCCCTTCAATTTGCGGGGTCACCGCGACAATGCCGGGGAAGCCGCCGATGCGTCCGGTGAGTTGGTCATATTGTTCAATGCCTTGCGGCCCGTTGCTATAAATCACCAAATGCCCATTAAGCCCCAAGATGCGCCCGACCAATTCTTCCCGAAAGCCATTCATCACCGACATGACAATAATCAGCGTCGCCACCCCAAGGCTGATGCCGAGAAGCGAAAACCATGCAATCACCGAAATAAAGCCTTCGGCGCGGCGCGAGCGCATATAGCGGAGCGCCATCAAACGTTCAAAATGTCCGAATACGCCTCCCATTAACGTGTCTCCATCATGGCTTGGAATGCTTCATCTATGCCCATATCTTGGCGCTTGTCGCTTTCCCTGATTTTGAATTCCACCTGCCCCGATGCCATCCCGCGCGGGCCTATAATAATCTGATACGGGATGCCGATTAAATCCATGGTGTTGAGTTTGCCCCCGGCGCTTTCGTTGCGGTCATCCAACAATACATCAAACCCCGCCTCTATCAGCCGTGCGTAAAGGGCTTCGGATGCTGTGGTGCAAACATCATCATCGGCTTTCAAATTGACCACCCCCACATCAAAAGGCGCGACCGATTTAGGCCAGATAATGCCTTTATCATCGTGGCTTGCTTCAATAATCCCGCCGACTAGACGCGAGATGCCGATGCCGTAAGAACCCATATAAACCGCCGAGGATTTACCGCTATCATCCATCACCTCCGCCCCCATGGGCGCGGAATATTTATCGCCAAAATAGAAAATATGCCCAACCTCAATCCCGCGCGTGACCGCTAAATCCGCCTCGGCAACGCCGCAGGTTTTTGGGTCATGCTTATCATCGGTCACCGCATAGAGCGTCGTGAAACGATCAACAATCGGTTGCAAATCAGCATCATAATCCACCGCCCCGGCATCAAGGCTATCATTGAGCCAATCTTTGTGGCAATACACCGCGCTTTCGCCGGTTTCGGCTAGGATGACGAATTCGTGGCTCATATCGCCGCCGATAGGTCCGGTGTCGGCTTCCATAGGAATCGCTGTGAGACCCAAACGCTTAAACGTCAGCAAATACGATACGAACATTTTATTATAGGCAATGCGCGCCTCATCGGCATTGAGGGCGAACGAATAGGCATCTTTCATCAAAAATTCGCGCCCCCGCATAATGCCGAAACGTGGGCGCACTTCATCGCGGAATTTCCACTGAATCTGATACAGATTCAACGGCAGGGCGCGATAGGTTTTGACATGCGCACGGAAAATATCGGTGACTTGTTCTTCGTTGGTGGGACCATAGAGCATCGCGCGTTCGTGGCGGTCTTGGATGCGGAGCATTTCGGCGCCGTAATCCTCATAGCGCCCTGATTCTTGCCATAAATCGGCGGGTTGAATCGTTGGCATTAATATCTCTAACGCGCCCGTGCGATTTTGTTCTTCGCGGACGATTTGTTCAATTTTGCGTAATACCTTTAACCCCAAGGGCAACCAGCTATAAATGCCGGCACTTGATTGTTGAATCATCCCTGCCCGCAACATCAATCTGTGCGACACGATTTGCGCCTCTTTTGGCACTTCGCGGGATACTGGTAGAAAATATTGACTTAACCGCATCAATGACCCTTTCTTAATAATGACGAGTAGGCGAAACTTGGTCTATTTGTTTCCGCAAATAAACTATCTATATCGGCATCGCCCACTTCTTCAAGGCTTTTATGCGTCCAGATGGGATTTTGGTCTTTATCCACCACCGCCGCCCGCACACCTTCGGCAAAATCGCCATAATTCATCATACGCCAAGCCAAGGCATAATCCAACATTAAGGCAGAAATATAGCCATCAGGCACCGCACCTGTCAGCAAACGATGCGCCACTTTTAACGATAGCGGGCAACGTTTTGTCAAGGCTTCGGCTAATGCGGGGGCGAGTTCGTGGGTTGATTCTAGTGCCTTATCGCGCACGGCTTCAAGGCTTGGCAGTGATAAAATCTCATCAATCCAATCAATATGCGCCATTAATGTTCCCGCCCCTGCATCATCACGGCGATAGGGCGCAATTACCGCTTCACAATCGGCTTCGGCATCCAGATTTTCTAATTCCGCGACCAAATTCGGCACATCCGCACTAGCGATATAATCGGGCAACAATCCTGACGCGACCACATCGCCGACACCAATGCGCGTCCCGGTCAAAGCCACATAAAGCCCCAAATGCCCCCTAGCACGGCGCAGAAACAGCGATGCCCCGACATCAGGGAACAGCCCGATTCCTGCCTCGGGCATGGTGAAATCTATATTTTCGGTGATGAGCGCATGTTGCGCGTGAAACAATAATCCGGCACCGCCCCCCATGACCAAACCATCGGCTATTGTAATCAGCGGTTTTGGATGTGCGGCAATCAACATGTGCATGCCGTATTCACACGCGAAATAATCCCCCGCCTGATTCGCATTTTGGGGATTCGCATTTTGGGCGAGGGCTAAAGCCTCACGAATATCGCCCCCGGCACAAAACGCGCGCGATTCTTCTGCGGTTAGTAAAATGCGGGCGACTTTATCATCGTGCCACCATGCTTCTAGTGCTTCGGTCATAATCTGGCACATGGCGGTGGTTAGGGCGTGCAGAGCCTTTGGACGTGCTAGTGTGATGCGTCCGCTGCTTCCATTTACCGCTATATTGACATCGCTCATCATGCTTTCATCCTATACGCCATAACGCCCTTGATGGCGAATACAATTTGCACTTAGGGCGGGTGATGGGGTAAGATGGGCTATGACTGCTGAGCATCTCATGCCCGGGTTTCCTATAACGCGCCTCCGCCGTGCGCGCATGCGGGGGTTTAGTCGGCGTATGCTTACCGAACATCGCCTCACCCCTAGCGATTTTATCTGGCCGCTTTTCGTCACCGAGGGCGATGGCGACCCGGAACCTATTGACGGCATGGCAGGGGTCTATCGATTGCGCCTAACGCATCTCAAAGCCGCCGTGAAAGCCGCCGAAAAGGAAGGCATCCCCACCTTAGCCGTGTTCCCCTGCCTTGATGATAAAGTCAAAAATGACGACGGCACCAATGCACTCAAAGCCGACAACCTCATCTGCCGTGCCATCAAAACCATCAAAGACATCAATGCCGATATAGGCGTGATGGTGGATATTGCCCTCGATACTTTTACCAGCCACGGACATGACGGCGTCATCCGTGGGGGACAGGTGGATAATGATGCGACGCTTGAAATTTTGAGCGCGCAAAGCCTCAATTATGCCGAAGCCGGGGCGGATATTGTCGCGCCTTCGGATATGATGGATGGGCGCATCAAAACCATCCGTGCCAGCCTTGATGAAAACGGCTATAGCGATTTGATGATTATGGCGTATGCGGCGAAATATGCCTCCACCCTCTATGCGCCGTTTCGTGAGGCGGCGCGGTCAAATCCGCTATCGGGGGGGTTGGGCGACAAGGCGAGTTATCAAATGAACCCCGCCAATAGCGATGAAGCCTTGCGCGAAATTGCCCTTGATATTCAAGAAGGCGCGGATTTTGTCATGGTTAAACCGGGGATGCCGTATTTGGATATTATGCGCCGTGCTTATGAGGCGTTCAATATGCCGATTTTCGGCTATCAAGTCAGCGGCGAATATCAGATGATTCAGGCACTGATGGCAACCCTGCCCGAGACGCAACGACACGCGCTCATTATGGAAATGCTTTTGGCGTTCAAACGCGCAGGATGTGCTGGCATTTTGAGTTATTTTGCGTATGATGTCGCCTATCAATTAAACCGCAACCAATAATGAGACCTAACCCATGAACGTCACCCCCGAATCCATCCAGCCTGAAGATATTCGTAGAGCCCATCAAGACATGGCGCATGCCATCATCCGCACCCCTAGCGTGTTTTCCCCCGCTTTTAGCAAAATGCTTGGTGCGGATATTTGGCTCAAATTGGAAAACCAACAGATTACGTCATCGTTCAAACCGCGCGGGGCTTTTACCCGCATCAGCGCGCTTTCCCCCGATGAAAGGAAACGCGGGGTCATTACCATGTCCGCCGGCAACCACGCCCAAGCCGTCGCCTATCACGCACACCAAATGGGGATGCCGGCGGTGATTGTCATGCCATCGCAAACGCCTTTTGCTAAAGTCAGTCGCACACGGGCTTGGGGGGCGGAGATTATTCTTGAAGGGCGCAACCTCAATGAATGCGAAGGCGTGGTGCAAAGCGTCATTGACGCGCGCGGCATGACGCTCATCCATCCCTACAATGATGAATTGGTGATGACCGGGCAAGGTTCGGTGGGGATTGAGATGCTTGAAGACACCCCCGATTTAGACACGCTCATCATCCCCATCGGTGGCGGCGGGCTGATTAGTGGCATCGCCATCATCGCCAAAGCCATCAACCCCAAAATCCGCATCATCGGCGTGGAGGCAGAATTATGGCCGACCATGACCGATATGGTTGCAGGGGAGACGATTCGCGGGGGGGGCGAGACTTTGGCGGAGGGGATTGCCGTGAAAAAACCCGGTGCCCTCACCGCCCCGGTGGTGCGCGAATTGGTGGATGAAATTCTGCTGGTTAGTGAGGATATGATTGAACAAGCCGTCGGTGCGTTGGTGGAACAACAACGGCTGGTGGTAGAGGGTGCGGGGAGTGCCGGCATGGCGGCAATGATGCAATATCCTGATAAATTCAAAGGGAGGAAATGCGGGGTGGTGCTTTGTGGGGGCAATATAGATGCGCGGTTGTTATCGGCGGTGCTGACGCGCAATATGGCACGCGATGGGCGCATTGCGCGTCTGCGGATTGATATCACCGATGAGCCGGGGATGCTGGCAGGAATTTCCACGGCGATTAGCAGCTGCCGTGCCAATATCGTTGAGATTTTTCACCAACGCATGTTCCAAGATGTGCCACCAAAATTAGCCAAAATTGACGCGGTGATTGAAACGCGCGGGGGCGACCATTTGGATGAAATTATCGCCGCGCTCAAAGACAAAGGCTTTGCCGTGAAAATTCTATCGGAAACAGCGAATTAGTATCTTGAATAAGCCAAGCCACATAACCCAACCTTTAATGACGCGCACCACGCGCCCTTTTCCATGCTCATACATCAAAGGGCAAGTGGAACAGCGTTTAATTGTTGATCTATCCACCCGCCCCGAAGCCCATGAGACATTGGCAAAAGCCGGATTTCGGCGCATGGATCATTGGGCGTATCGTCCGATTTGCGCACACTGCCAAGCCTGCCAAGCCATCCGCATCCCTGCCGGGGATGGCACGGGCGGGGCGTTGCAATTAACGCGGGGGCATAAACGGATTTTGCGCAAAAACACCCAGCTCACCCGCGAGATTCTACCCAACCACCCCCGCGAAGACCATTTCGCGCTTTTCCAAACCTATCAAGCTAGTCGCCACGGCAATGGCGAGATGGCGCGCATGGATTATGAGCATTTCGCACTGATGATCGGCTCAAGCCCCCTTGATACGATTCTGGTGGAATATAAAGATGGCGACAGGTTATTCGGCGTGGTGCTGATTGATTTACAACAGGATGGGCTTTCCATGGTTTATAGTTTTTTTGACCCCACAGAATCGGCGCGCTCGCCCGGGCGGTTTTTGATTTTGGATACCGCCGCCATCGCTTATATGTTGGGGTTTAAGTATGTTTATCTCGGCTATTATATCCGCGACTCGCACAAGATGAATTACAAGGCACAATTCGCCCCCGCCGAAATTATGCATCGCGGCAAATGGATTCCTTTTGAATAAGGCGCGTTAAGTAAATCGGGGGGGTTTGGGGAAGCCCACAGGCACCGATTTACCCGCACCGCCACGCTTGCCTAGCCATGGGGTGATGTCCGATTCCGAACGCACCCGCCCCCCTGATTGCATCCATGACAGCCCTTCTGTGCTATCAAAACCAATGGCATCCGCAAGCACCGAATCTTTATAGCGTTGCAGAATCACGCCCTTACCTTTACTCATCACCGGGATGGTGTCGGTGGGGATGACGAGCAATTTGCGGTTGCTCCCGACAAGTGCCACCATATCGCCCCTAAGCGGACGCGCCACCACCATGCGCGCTTTGGCATCAAGGCTCATCACTTGTCGCCCGCTTTTGGTTTGCGCGCTTAGATGTTCCATATCCACCACAAAGCCATGCCCTGCCGATGATGCGAGCAACACCGCACCCGCTTTATATGGCATGAGCGATACGATGGCTTGGTCGCTAGGCATATCAAACATGAGCGCAAGCGGTTCGCCATAGCCACGCCCGCCGGGGAGGCGATCAACAGGAAGCGTATAAAACCGCCCATTTTCTAGCCCGATAATGAGCCTATCGGTGCTATCCACGTGCAGATGGAAACGGCTGGCATCGCCCTCTTTGAAACGAATATCCGTGCTCGGTTCTACCCGCCCTTTGATGCTGCGAATCCAGCCTTTTTGCGAACAAACCACCGTCAAAGGCGTTGATTCGATCAGCATGTCTTTCGGGTCTTCTGCCAATTCGGGCAGGGGTTCAATGCGCGTGAGGCGCGTGTCGGTTTTGGCAAATGCTTTCCGCATGTCTTTAATGTTGCTAGCGATTTGCGCGCGTTGTGCGCTCTCATCCGCTAACATGGCTTTGAGGCGGGCTTGTTCTTCTTTCAACCCCTCCTGTTCTTTCCGCAACGCCATTTCTTCTAGTTTCCGCAATGACCGCAAGCGCATATCCAACACCGCCGCCACTTGTGCTTCGCTCATAGAAAAACGTTCCATCAGGCGTATTTTCGGCTCGTCCTCCTCGCGGATGATGGCAATGACTTCATCCAGATTCAGAAAGACAATGATATACCCCGCTAGCACTTCAAGCCGTGTTGCGATTTTGCCCAAACGATGCTCGGTGCGGCGGCGCAATACCACTAATTGATGGTCAAGCCACGCCAATAACGCATCGCGCAATGACACCCGCCCGGGCGTGCCTTGCGCGTCTAGCACATTGAGATTTAACGCCACGCGATATTCTAAATCGGTCAGGCGAAACAGATTTTCCATAATCATTGCCGCATCCATGCGCCGTGATTTTGGCTCAATGACTAGGCGGATATCCTCGGCGGATTCGTCCAGAATATCGGCGATGAAGGGTAGTTTTTTTGCCTGCATCAATTCGGCTATTTTTTCAATGAGGCGCGATTTTGGCACTTGATAGGGAATCGCTGTGATGACAATTTTCCAACTCCCCCCGGCTTTTTCCACCTCCCAGCTCCCGCGCAATCGGAACGAGCCGCGCCCTGATGCGTATGCCTCCACCAGTGCCGCGCCCTCATCAATCAGCACGCCGCCGGTGGGGAAATCAGGGCCTTTGATGAAATCCAGCAATTTGCCGTGGGACGCATTCGGATGCTTGATGAGATGCAAAGACGCATCAATCAATTCAAGCACATTATGCGGCGGGATTGAAGTCGCCATACCCACAGCAATACCTTGTGCGCCATTGGCTAACAAATTCGGGAACGCCCCGGGCAAGACCACCGGCTCTTCCCCCTCGCCATCATAAGTCGCACGGAAATCTACCGCATCCTCATCAATGCCGTCCAATAGCAACTGCGCCACCAGCGTCAAACGCGCCTCGGTATAGCGCATGGCGGCGGCGTTATCGCCATCAACATTGCCGAAATTACCCTGCCCATCCACCAACCGATAGCGCATAGCGAATTCTTGTGCCAGACGCACCATGGCATCATAAATCGCCGCATCGCCGTGGGGGTGGAATTTACCCATCACATCCCCCACCACCCGCGCCGATTTTTTGAAGCCGAGTTCCGGGTCAAGTTTCAACTGACGCATGGCATATAGCAACCGCCGATGCACCGGCTTCAGCCCATCGCGCACATCGGGCAAGGAACGCGCGGTGATGGTGGATAGCGCGTAAGCCAGGTAACGTTGGCTCAGCTCTGATGAAAAATCGCTTTTAATTGACCCGCCCATTTTTCTCTTGTCCTTCCTCTATGTCGTATTCCGCCGCCACCAATGTTTCTAGCCGTTGCCGTGCTTCTGCCATAGGTTTATGGTGGAGCGCGAATAGTTGGCGATAGATAAAATGCCCACTCATACGCATACCATTGATGAGATCTTGTTCAAGTGATTTTCGCATCCCACCCAAAAAACTTGGCAAAATTAATAGGCGCGGGGCATGGGCACCGGCGGCTTCTGCCGTTACCGCACCGCCAGTTTTCGGGCTGACATAGCATAGGTTTTCTTGTGCGCCACTGACGACACAGCGGTCTAGTTGCAAGCCGAATCCTGCCGCCTCTAACAGACCAATCTCCCAGCGAATATACGCGGCGAGCCAGATTTCCGGGGGGTTTTCCGATGCTAATAAATCCAACATGGCTAGGCTCGCCTCATAAAGTCGGGCGGAGGGTTCGCGTTCGGCTAGCCCTTGCGATAATAATGTTGCCAGCGATGACAAGACGCTCAAACGCAAGCGGTCATCCAACATTTGCGCCGCATAAGCCGTTTCTAATTCCACCGCCATCTGCCCCAAATGTTCGTCTAGCCGCGCCCGCCACGCCACGCGTACGATATTGCCCGGCTGTAAAATCGGGCGGGTGCGCCGCGATTGCCCCCCGCGCACCAGACCTGCATAGCGTCCGTGGCTTGCGGTTAAGACCTGTACCACTGCTGCGTCCTCGCCGAACGGACGGCTTGATAACAGAATGGCGTTGTCGTGGAATTCTACCATATCTTACGCCTCAAAATCCAAACCCCAACTGCGATAGCGCGCCGGGTCATCAAGCCAATTTTTCCTATATTTGACATGGTTAAAAAGATGCACTTTGCGCCCAAACATCGCCTCTAAATCGCGCCGCGCGCCTTGCCCGATGCGCGATAGGGTTCTGCCCTTTGCCCCCAAAATGATACCGCGATGGCGTTCATGTGCCACATAGATGGAACAGCGCAGCTCAACACTGCCATCATCGCGGGTTTGCCAAGAATCGGTTTCCACGGTTAATTGATACGGCAATTCTTGATGCAGATTGAGGAATAATTTTTCGCGCAACACCTCCGCCGCCAATAGACGTTCGGGCAGGTCCGATAAATCATCGGGGTCGTAAAGATACGCGCCTTCGGGCATTTGCGCGCCTAGCCATTGCAAAATATCATCGGTGCCTTTGGCTTTGGTGGCGGAGACCATAAAGACTTTATCAAATTCATATTGTTCGGCAAGGGCGGCGGTGCGGTGCATGATTTGTTCGGGGGTGGTGCGGTCAATTTTATTTAGCACCAGTGCTGTTTTGACTTGGGGCGGGTGCTGTTTTAGTTGCGCTAGAATGTTTGTGGTATCCGCATCAATCTGGCTCCGCGCCGCATCATGCACGAGCATCACCACATCGCTATCGCCAGCACCTTGCCACGCCGCCCGCACCATGGCGCGATCTAAGCGGCGTTTTGGTGCGAAAATGCCCGGGGTGTCAATGAAAATAATCTGGCTCGCCCCCCGCATAACAATGCCGCGAATACAGGCGCGGGTGGTTTGGACTTTGGGCGTGACGATGCTGATTTTATGCCCGACAAAGCAATTCATCAGTGTTGATTTGCCCGCATTGGGTGCGCCAATTAAAGCCACGAATCCTGCACAAGTCATGCGGACACCTCTTTGAGCCATGCTTCGGCGGCGGCTTGTTCGGCTTGGCGGCGTGATGCCCCGCTGCCTTCTGCCGTGCGTGCATCTAGCGCGACCTCAATGGTGAAATGCGGGGCGTGGTCAGCACCGCTTCGTGCCACCAGATTATATACGGGCAGGTCGGTATAATGCGCCAACGCATATTCATTCAAGCGCGTTTTGGCATCGGCGGGCTTCAACGCCAGAGATTGCAAGCGTCCCCCCCAAATGCGCGCCACCGCATCGCGTGCCGCTTCAAGCCCGCCATCAAGCCAAATCGCCCCCAATAACGCCTCCAACGCATCCGCCAGCACTTTATGATTCTGCGCAAAATCAATGCCCTTTGCCGCCCAGAGCGTTGTATCAAGTTGATAATCCCGCGCCAATGTCGCTAGTGCCGTATTGTCAATGCAATCCACATAAAGCCGCATCAAAATGCCCTCGCGCGCGTCGCCAGCATGGGCAAAAACCGCATCGGCAATAATGAGATTGATGACACGGTCGCCTAGGAATTCTAGGCGTTGGTTGTTGATGTCGGCATCTATGCTGGCATGGGTCATGGCTTCGTCTAATAGGCGCGCATCTTTGAATCGATAATCAAGCCGTTTTTGCAGTTGCAAACGTGCGGCGGCGATGGCTTTGGGTAATGCTGTTTTTTTGCCCATATCAATCTATGCCCATGCCAATGCGCCAGAAACGAATCGCCCATGGCCATTTCCAAAATTGCCACAAGCGCGCACTGCTATTATGCGAGAAAAATAGACGTTCCGCCCGCCCGATTAAATTCGCCTCCGGCACGACCCCTAAATGGATACGGCTATCATTGGAACGGTCGCGGTTATCGCCCATGAAAAAATAATGCCCCGCCGGAATTTGCACCTCGGGCATATTATCGGCGCGGGAATATGACGCGTCCAAACTGCGTTCTAGCACCACATATTCGCGCCCATTTTCTAGACGTTCCTTGAACGCCATCACGCGCGGAAACGCGCGCCCGGCATCATTTAGCGGCGTGGTCGTTGGCGTGCGTTGCACCGCTTTGCCGTTGATGAAAATGACGCTAGCTTTGACGGCGATGCGGTCATGGGGTTTGCCGATGAGACGTTTGATGAAATCCACGCCCTCATCCCCGGGGCGCCGAAACACCACCACATCGCCATAATCCGGCGCGCCCCGCCAAATCCGACCATCAAACGCAATCACGCCAAAAGGCAGTGAATAGCGCGAATAGCCATACGCATATTTTGACACAAAAAGATAATCGCCAATGCGCAGGGTTGGAATCATTGACCCTGACGGGATGCGGAATGGTTCAAATAAAAATGCGCGGAACACGAGTGCTATGACCAATGCCCAGAAAATCGTTTTGATGAGTTCCACCCCTGAAGATGTTTTTTTTGAGGATGCTTTTTTTTCCATTGCTGTTCCGCCTTTCAAAATGGTTATGGCGCAGAAAACACCGCAAAAGCAAGTGCCAACCCATCATCATCGGATAAAGATAGGTGCAGCTGCCACGCCGCGCCGGCTTTTTCCTGTGCCGCCGCCAATGCGCCGCCATAGAGCCGTGTTTCAGGCGCGCCGTCAGAATTCGCCAAAATTTCAATTTCCGCCAACGATACGCCACTAGATACATTTGGATGACATAGGGCTTTCCAGATGGCTTCTTTTGCCGCAAAGCGTGTTGCTAGATAGCGCATCGCGCCGTTTTTGCGCGCCATGGCTTGTTCGCGTTCGGCTGGCGTGTAGAGCCGTTTGAGCAAGGCATCGCCGCGGCGGTCAATGCTTGCCTTGATGCGCGCGATGCTGATGATATCGGTGCCGATTCCCAGAATGATATTTTGCATCATGCGCGCGCCTCATCCATGCGTTGGCGCATGGTTTTTATCGCCGCCGCCAACCCCGTTTCAATCGCCGCGCCCATGAGATAATGCCCGATATTCAACTCCACCACTTGCGGTATCGCCGCCACCCGCCCGACATTTGCAAAATCCAACCCATGCCCGGCATGGCATTCTAAATTGAGGCGCGCCGCCAATTCCGCGCCCATCAGCAAACGACGATATTCGGCATCCTGTGCCTGTTCCTGTGCTTGGGCTTCAGCTATGCTATACGCCCCCGCATGTAGTTCCACAATATCCGCCCCCAAATCCGCCGCCGCGTTGATATGATGCGCATCGGCTTCCACAAATAGCGATAGCCGAATCCCCGCATCTTTGAGCGCATCCATCACCGGTTTGAGCCGTTGCGCTTGCCCTGCTACATCAAGCCCGCCCTCGGTGGTAATTTCTTGGCGATTTTCGGGGACGAGGCAGACGGCATTCGGCATCACCGCTAGGGCAATATCGCGCATCTCAGTACTCGCCGCCATCTCCATATTTAACGGCAGATTGACGCTTGCCTTGATGCCGTGCAAATCTGCCTCACGGATATGGCGGCGGTCTTCACGCAAATGCGCGGTTATGCCATCCGCCCCCGCCCCTGCCGCGAGTTCTGCCGCGAAAACCGGCGATGGATGCACCCCCCCACGCGCATTACGCAGGGTCGCTACATGGTCTATATTCACGCCCAATCTTAAATGGGGTTTTGCCGTCATCATATTTTCTCCCGTTCAACGCTTTCAACGAATTTGCTGGCGCGCATGGCACCTAGCATGGCATTTAGCTGACGAATATGCTTTACCTCAACATCTAATTGAAAGCGAAAGAAATCGCTTGAACGTCCTAGTAAATTGATGTCGCTGATATTGCCGTCATGACGGCTGATTAAATTGGCGATGGATGCTAGCGTTCCCGGCTCATTCAACAGCACGACAATCAGCCGTCCGGTTAAGCGTGTCGGGCCTTCGCGTTTCCATTCAATGTCTAGCCATAATTCGGGCATGGCGTTAAATTTTTCAAGCACCGAACAATCTACCCGATGCACGGTGATGCCTTTGCCGGTGGTAACAATGCCGACAATGCGCTCGCCGGGTAAGGGGTAGCAACAATGCCCGTGATGCACCGCCATGCCGGGAATCAGCCCCTTAATATCTAGTGCCTCCTCATCGGTAGATTTTTTATTGCGCGTTTTGCTTTTGCGCATGGGGCGCAAATCTGGGTCAATTTTTGCTAGCACGTCAATCGGTTTGATTTTGCCCTCGCCGACTAGTGCATAAAGATGTTCCACCCCCTCGGCGTTGAAACTGATGAGGCAGGTTTCAAGCATTTCATCGCTGACCTCAAGCGATGCCTCGCGGGCGGATTTGGCGAGTAAGGCACGGCCAAGGCGTGAGAATTCTGCTTCTTTTTTGAGGCGCAAAAACCGCCTCAATGCCGAACGTGCGCGCCCTGTTGCCATAAAATCTTCCCATTCGGCGTTGGGGATCGCATCGGGGCTGGTTAGGATTTCTACTTGGTCGCCATTGCTTAATTTGGTGGCGAGCTGGCGGTTTTTGCCGTTTATACGCACGCCGACACAGGTATTGCCCACATCCGAATGCACCGCATAGGCAAAATCAATCGCCGTTGCTTCGGCAGGCAACACGATGAGCCAACCTTTGGGCGTGAAACAAAACACGCGGTCGCTATACATTTCTAATTGTGTGTTTTCTAAAAATTCCTCGGGGGTTTCGGCGCGTTCCAAAATATCCACCAAATCGTTGATCCAATTGATGCGCGTGACTTCGTGGCTATTGACCGGGGCGTTGGAGGTTTTATAGCGCCAATGGGCGGCGACACCATCTTCGGCGGTGCGGTGCATGTCTTCGGTGCGGATTTGCACTTCAATCTTTTTCTTGAAAGGTCCGATTAAAGCCGTGTGGAGCGATTGATATTTATTGCGTTTGGGGGTGGAAATGTAATCCTTAAACCGCCCCATCACCGTGGGATAATGCCGATGGAGAAGCCCGAGCGCGCGATAGCAATCGGCTTCATCTTCAACGATAATGCGGAACGCCATGACATCGGATAATTCTTCCATATCCACGTTTTTGCTTTGGGTTTTGCGCCAGATGGAATAGAGGGTTTTGGTGCGTCCGGTCACCTGACACGCGACGCCTGAGACTTCTAAATAGGAACGCAACTCGCCTATGATTTTTTCGATGATGTCTTTGGAGGCTTCGGTTAGGTATTCTAGGCGTGAGGCGATGGATTGGCGGGCTTCGGGGTATAATACCTCAAAGGCGCGGTCTTCCAATTCATTCTGCCAATTTGATAGCCCGATGCGTTCGGCGAGGGGGGCAAAGATGCTCAAAGTTTCAAGGGCGATGCGTTCGCGTTTTTCGGGGGATTCTATGGCAAAAATCGTCTGCATATTGTGGGTGCGGTCGGCTAATTTCACCAACAACACGCGAATATCGTTGCTCATTGCCATGACGAGTTTGCGGAAATTTTCGGCTTGGCTGTTGTCGCTTTGCATTTCCACTTTGGTTAGTTTGGTGACGCCATTGACTAAATCGGCAATTTCAGGCGAAAAATCGGTGCTGATTTCTTCCAATGTGACCGCTGTGTCTTCAACGACATCATGCAGGAGTGCGGTGATAATCGTTGAGGGGTCAAGGTGCATATCCGCCAAAATAGCCGCCACCGCCACCGGATGCGTATAGTAAGGCGCACCCGAAGAACGCAACTGCCCCTGATGGGCGTGTTGGCAGAAATCATAGGCGCGCATAATCATATCGGCATCAAGCCCGGGGTAAAATGGCTTAATGCGCGCGCTAAGCTCACAAGCAGAAATAACCGAATTCATAAGCATAGAATCGCACTAATTCACGCGCTATGCAAAGTAAAAATTCGGGGATGTTATCCTGCTTGGGGGTCGGCGTCTGGCATTGGGGTTAGCCCTAAGTCGTCTGGGTCGTAGGAGTCTTGGTGTGCGAAGGATTGGCGGTCTGGGATTATTGCTGGGGATTGTGGTGTATTTCCCATGATAACACTAACGGTAACCGAACCATCGGTTGCCGCCGTGTTGTCACCATCGCTCACGGTATAGGTAAGTGCGATGTCCGTGCCTACTGTCTCCGTGACCGTTTTAGTTTCTATGAGGACTAAATTCCATGTGTTAGTAGTGCCGCGTTGGAATTCAAAGCGGTTGTCGGCATCGCCACTAACGCTAACGCTAATATCCGCATCGTCCGTGTCGGCATCGGTGACGGTGATGCTATATCCCGTCATAATGTCATTGGTATTGCCGTTAGGCATTCTCTCAACCGAGGCTGTGCCAGATGTAGTGTAGGTGGGCACGATATCATTGACATCGGTGAGGTTGATGGTGAACGTCTCCATGGTGGACTTACGGACAGTCATATCAGGGTCGCTATCCGAAGCCGTAACCATTAGGCTATAGCTTTTGGTTGCCGAATCATAATTCAACTGAGTAGCGTCAGCCACATAAATTTCCCAATTATTATCGGTGCTACCCGCCACCTCACGAATAGCAAACGCACCGCCACCACCAGCCAGCGTGTAGTCAACCACATTATTGGTGCCATCCGCATCTGTTGCACGGAATAGCCCAACCCTATCGTCATTTGCGGCATCCTCAGCAACTTCTATGGTGGTGTCAGCGAGGCTTGTATCATCCGTATTCGTGACAAATACCGGCGCATGTTCATTGACATCGCCCACATTGATGGTGATCATAGCGGTGGCTGTATCACCTTCTCCATCAGTGGCAGTGATTTCTAGCATGTAACTAGTGGCGTCATTTTCAAAATCCAAAGCCCCCTCAGCCGGATTGAGCGTGATGGCGCCGGTCGTGTCGTCAGTGGCGAATTTATCGTCTTCATTGCCGTCAATAATGGTATATCTTATCGCCCCGTTGCCAGTTGGCAGGGTTGAAAAATCGGGGCTGTCGTCATTTTCATCAATGCTGATGGTTTGGGCGGCAAGAGCGACATTTACCCGCACCGTGAGGGGGATGTCCAATGTGGTGGATTGGGGGGCGCTTGCAATCATGGCAAGTTCAATGGTGCCAATGCCAAGCTCTGCCGCTTCTGCACTAGTGCCAGTGAAGGTCAAATCGCCGACCTCGTCGCCGCCCTCGGTTTTCTCGGTTAAATCAAAGAGTGCGCGCAAATTCATAGGCACTGAATCAGCAAATTCTATGATTCTATCTTGGGTGGTGGGGTCGTTATCATCCAACCACTCCATAAGGGTCACGCCGAAATCATCAAACACATTGCCCAAATCAAAACTGCCATCAAGGGCGGCGGCGCCGATTTGAATATCCATGGCATCAGGCACAGTCGCCACCGAAATGTCGCGCATCGTTGGATCATTCGCATCAGCAAAATGCACATCCTCATTGGCACCAATAATGGTGATGTAGATGTTTTTGGTGGTGGCGGGGGTGGAGGCTACGGATATTGTCGCCGTATCAACCAAAATCTCGCCTGTGCGCAGCTGTTGAATTTTAGTCATAGCAGCAGCATCAGCACCCTCGCCCAGCGTGTAAGTCCAAGTGCCACTATCATCTAAGACTAGTTCGCCATAAGTGCCAGAATCCGTGACGCTCACATCCGCATCGTCGCTATTATTATTCACGCTGATAGACCCAGTTGCTACCAGACTATCCGCATCCGCATCCTCATCCGCATCCGCATCCGCATCCGCATCCTCAGTCACTACCCCGCCAAAATCACCGCTAAAGGTAATGTCCTCTCCGTTCATGACCCTGATGGTGAATTCTAACGGGTCGGAAAAAAGTGGGTTATTGGGGTCACTGGGGTTGGTCGTCTGGTATCGGACGTTTAGTTTGATTGCGCCCCTGACAATCGCCTGCTCGTCTAGGGCTTGGGTATCGCGCAATCGCAAATTGTCAATCGCCTCATAGTCTAGTGATTCGCGATCTCTCAGCACCAGATTCCATGTAGTGCCGTCTTGGTTTTGAACAATATCAAACATAGCCGCATAACCGGGAGGGGAATCTGCGGCATCGCTAATTATGAAATTCGCCTTGACAGCACTGCTACCAGCATCAATGCCCGTAACCACCGGGTCTGCATCAGAACCGAGCGTATTTTCCGCTATCTCCATCGTCCCGGAAGTAGTCGGGGCGGTTAGTGTAGTGACAGATTGAACGGTGACATCAATTTTGACGGTTTCGGTTTCACCGCCGCTAGTGACCTGAACATATACAGGAATCGCCGTATTGCTCGCCGTCAAATCCGCGCCTTGCCGCACCGAAATTACCCCTTGCGAATCAACGCTAAAAAGACTGTCAACATCAAGCGTCGTGCCGTCAGATTCAACAATGCTATAGCTCACCGTACCTGTTCCCACGGCATAAACCGTTGCGACATACGCACCAGCTTCTGCATTCGTGCCTATGGTTACGTCAGGTAAATCAATCATATTCGCACTAGTCGTATCATCATCAACATGCAATACGATGAGCGTGGTGACATCAGCATCCGTTAACGTCGCTATCAGAGTCTGGGCATTACTCCGCACATCTGCAAGGGAAGGATTTGTTGCCAAATATGCCGACAAAGCTTCAATGACTGGATTGCCCGCATAACTTGCATGGTTAAGAATCGCCGCATATAGCAAATTAAAGGCGGTTAGTTCGTCACCCGCCAGCGTGGAGTAGGCTTCATGCCCTAAAAAATTGGCAATCACATCGTTGACTGCATCACGCACTTGGCTAGACGTACGCACCTGCGGCTCCTTGAATCCCGCCTGCCCCGCAATCCAATCCGTAATCGGCGTGGCTATGGTGTGCTGACCTGTCGCCTCGGGGGTGGAATAATCGGGGATGGAAAACATCACGCCGCTTAATGGTGCGTCAGTGTCCGCATTAAATGCACCATCAAGAATCGCCACAAACGGCTTGCCGAAGAGATGGTCGGGGATATTTTCTGCCTCACCTGTTGCGTCAGTGGTGAAACCTTCAGGATACTGCCCGTCTTGCGTTCGCATATCTTCTTCAGCAATTCGCGGCATATCTTCGTCAGTAATACGCTTATCATTGTTCGTATCAAAATAGAGTCTTGCACCTCGAACGGGGCTACTTTGCACAAAATGCGATTCACCTTGGCTGGACTGGACGTTAGGACCCCCGCCACCGCCGCAAGACACTAGCACCGCCGCGTCGAAATTTGGACATAGTGCATCTGTAATTTCCCCGGCACCGCCACAAGCCACTAGCACCACGCCCGAAAGCGTCCAAGTGCTTGCCGTAAAGCCCGATGAAGCAAGTTTCCGCCGCGATTCTAAACGTAGATCCTCGCGCGCGTCCAATAGATTGCGTTTTGTTGTAAGATCATTCGGCATAATTTAGTCCTCCACATTGTCAATAGTGCATTTCTTGCAAGTCTAAACCAACAAAAAATCGCTTGCAACAAGTTTTTATAGGTCTTCTTCCTCTGCCCCTTGGGCGGTGTCGGCGAAGGTGCCTTCTGGGCTTGTGTCGGTGGGGGGGATGAAGGCGGACATGGGGGGTTGGGATTGTTTGCCGGTGTCAGGGTCGGTTGTGCCGTCGGTTGTGCCGAAAGCTGCCATGTCATCTTGGGCTAGGCTGGCGGCTTCGTCGCGGCTGATTTGTTCTTCTTCGCGGCGATTCATTTGTTGGAGGCTTTTTACCAATTCTTCTTGGACCGATTCCGGGGCGATGGTTTCATCGGCGATTTCGCGCAAGGCTACCACCGGGTCTTTATCCTTGTCGCGCTCAACGGTTAGCGGGTCGCCTGAGGCAATGCCCCGCGCCCGATGCGCCGCTACTAGCACAAGCTCAAAACGATTATTGATTTTTTCGATGCAATCTTCAACGGTGACGCGCGCCATAACTCTAACCCTTCCCACGAAAATGATGAACCTATGCCTTTCATAATGCAAGCGCGCATGAAAAGCAAGCCCCTAAATTTAGGGGGCTAGTTCCATATTCTGCGGCGGTAATTTGGCTATCAGCGCGTCAATCCCCGCCCCGCTTATTGGATGCACCCAATCGGCTTTGAGGTCGCGCAAGGGATATAGCACGAAACCGCGCTCGTGCATTCTGGGGTGGGGGAGAATCGGCGCATCTTGTCGCACCACGCCGTCAAAATCTATGATGTCCATGTCAATGATGCGGGCCTCATTGCGGTGCTGGCGCACCCGCCCCATGGCGCGTTCAATACTATGCAGACGTGCCAACAATGCTGGGGGGGTGAGATGCGTTTTGATCTGCACCACCGCGTTGAAAAACCACGGCTGGTCGGATACGGGTTGCGGTTCGGTGCGATACCATGGGGAGGTCGCAATACAGATAATATCCCCCGCCGCCGCCAATTTTTCTAGTGCCGCTAGGCAAGTTTCCTTGGGGCTGGCATAGCCCTGCATCGGTAAATTCGCGCCGATTCCTAAAAACGCCTCATGTTCGTTTGACATTGTGCATATCCCGCATTATAGACTCAAAGGGAGCAATCCAATACCAGAACCAACCCCATAATAGAAAGTGAAAAAAATGTTTAACATCCGACCCAATGAACGTTTTGCCGTATTTATTGATGGCGCCAATCTCTATGCTACCTACAAATCGTTGCAATTTGAATTGGATTTTGAACGTTTGCTAGCGAAATTGCAGGAAAGTGGGCAGCTGATTCGCGCCTATTACTATACCGCCCTGCCCGATAGCACCGAACATTCCCCCATCAAACGTGCCGCCGATTGGCTTGACTATAACGGCTATACGGTGGTTTCAAAACCGATTCGTGAATTTATCAATTCCGAAACCGGGCAACGGCGCATCAAGGGCAATATGGATATGGAATTGGCGTTGGATATGGTTAAATTAGCCGACCATGTGAGCCATGTTTTACTCTTTTCGGGGGATGGCGATTTCTGCCGTCTCATCCGTGAGGTGCAGGATAAAGGCGTGCGTGTGACTGTGGTATCCTCCACGCAAACCCACCCGTCGCTCATCGCCGATAGTTTGCGCCGTCAAGCCGATAATTTCATTGACCTAGACGATTTGCGCGAACAGCTGGAACGTCCGCATCTTCAACAAGCGCATTACGATATGGATAATGATGGTGAGGAATAATGATGGCGGGGCATAATCCGCCGCAAAATTGCCCCCTCTGCCCGCGCTTGGTGGATTTCCGCCATTTGCAACAGCAACGCTATCCCGATTGGTATAATGCGCCGGTGCATGGTTTCGGCAGTTTGGATGCACCGATTGCCATCATCGGACTCGCCCCGGGATTAAAGGGCGCGAATCGCACCGGACGTCCTTTCACCGGGGATTTTGCCGGGAACTTGTTGTTTAAGATGATGTTGAAACACGGCTGGGCAAGCGGGGTTTTTAAGGCGCGGGCGGATGATGGGCTGGTTCTGCACCAAGCGCGCATCATCAATGCCGTGCGCTGTCTGCCCCCGGAAAATAAACCCACCGCCGATGAGATCAAAACCTGCCGTCCGTTTTTGGAACGCGACCTCGCACGCATGCCACATATAAAAGTCTTTTTTACTTTGGGGCAGATTGCCCACCACACGGTGCTTGATTTATTGGGCTTGCGGCGGCGCGATTATCCGTTTCAGCATCACGGGGAGTGGCAGTTGGGTGATGGCAAGCATCTTATCTCGTCGTATCATTGTTCGCGCTATAACACGCAGACGGGGCGGCTCACCGAATCTATGTTTGATGCGGTTTTTGATTCCGTGGATGCGCTTATTGGTCGCCCTTGAGCAGGCGGGCTTTTTGGCGGTCCCAATCGCGTTGCTTGATGGCTTCGCGCTTATCGTGTTTTTTGCGCCCTGCCGCTAACCCTAGCAGTAATTTCGCCAAACCGCGCTTATTGAAATATAGTTTTAATGGCACCGCCGTCATGCCATCACGTTGAATTTGCCCGAGCAATTTGTTGCGTTCTTTCTTGCTCACCAACAAAGCGCGATGGCGTTTTGGGTCGTGATTTTCGCGCGCGCCCTCATAAATGGGGATGGTGGCGTTAATCAACATGAGCGCACCCGCAACCTCACCCGCATAAGATTCGGCAATACTAGCACGCCCTTGACGCAAGGATTTGACCTCACTGCCTGTCAGCACTAGCCCTGCTTCCAACGTTTCCAAAATCTCATAATCATGGCGCGCCCGCCGATTTTCAGCAATCACCCCAACCGATATTAGCGATGCCATGACATGATCCTGAGTTAGTTGGCTAAACCGACCTCGGTCAAGGCGGTGCTGACTTGGCTTTGCGATGCGGCGGAAATATCCGTCAAGGGCAAGCGCAATTCTGCGCGGCAAAGCCCTAATAAATGTGCCGCGTATTTGACTGGGCCGGGGCTGGATTCGCAGAACAGCGCGCGATGCAGGGGCATCAGTTGCGCATGAATCGCCAAGGCGGCGGCACTATCCCCCGCATCCCAAGCTGCATGCATTGCCGCCAATAAACGCGGGGCGACATTGGCGGTCACCGAAATGCACCCATGCCCCCCTGCCGCACGGAACGGCAATGCGGTGCCGTCTTCGCCCGATAGCATACTGAAACCAACGCCGATGCGCTTGGTTAATTCGGTGGGGCGGGTGAGGTCTTGCGAGCTGTCCTTGACGCCGGTGATGTTCGGATGTGCGGCGAGTTTTGCCATGGTATCCACATCCATGCTCACCACCGAACGCCCGGGGATGTCGTAAATGACGATGGGAATTTCAGACGCCTCGGCGATGGTTTCATAATGGCGGACGAGTCCCGCTTGCGTCGGTTTATTATAGTAAGGCGTCACCACCAAAGCCCCATCGGCACCGGCTTGGCTGGCATGGCGGACGAAATCTACGGCTTCGGCGGTGGAATTGGAACCCGCACCCGCGAGCACCGGCACCCGCCCTGCCGCAGATTCGATGCACCATTCCACCACGCGCTTATGTTCATCATGGCTGAGGGTCGGCGATTCGCCCGTGGTGCCGACAGGAACGAGACCGCTAGTGCCTTCGCCTATCTGCCACGCCACCAATTTACGAAACGCCGATTCGTCCAACGCGCCGTCGTGAAATGGCGTCATCAGCGCAACCCATGAACCTTGAAATAGCGGCTTTCCTGTCATCATCACGTTTTCTCCAAAGATAGATGCGAAATAAAAGCAAGCATAAAGCCATAAGCGCGCGAGTTCAAGGTTTCGTTTTATGCCAAGAAAGGTTAGAGTCGCCCCCATGGCAGTTCATTATAAAGATATAGTCGCGGCGGCAGAACGCATTAGCGGGCAAATCCGCCACACGCCTCTGTTGGAATCGTTGCAATTCAATGCGCGGATAGGCGGGCGCGTGTTGGTGAAAGCCGAGCCTTTGCAATATACGGGGGCGTTTAAATTTCGCGGGGCTTGTAATGCTGTGGCGTGTCTTGGTGACGTGAATCATGTAGTGGCGTATTCGTCTGGCAATCATGGTGCGGCGGTGGCGGCGGCGGCTACCGCGCAAGGGTTCAAGGCTAGTATCGTTATGCCTCAAGATGCGCCCGCCATGAAAATCAACAACACCAAAAATTTTGGCGGTGAGGTGGTGTTGTATGACCGCTATCAGCAATCGCGCGAGGACATCGCCGCCGCGCTAGCCAAAACACAAAATGCCGAAATCATCCCGCCCTATGACGATGCAAGGGTGATAGCCGGGCAAGGCACACTAGGTTTAGAAATCGCCGCAGACTTAAAGGCAAGGGACATCAAACCGCATCAGCTAATCTGCCCAACAGGTGGCGGCGGATTGTTGGCAGGGACGGCGTTGGCACTGCATGAGAGCCTGCCAAGCCTAGATATTATAGCCGCCGAACCCGAAGGATTTGATGATTTCGCACGCTCATTAACAGCAGACAAAAGGCTGGCGAACCAAGCCGGCGCAAGCTCAATTTGCGATTCCATAGTAACCCCCACGCCCGGCAAAATAACCTTCCCCATCAACCGCCAACACGTAAGCGGCGGGGTGGCGGTGCGCGAGGAGGCAGTGCTAGAAGCCATGGCAAGCGCGTGGCAGGATTTCAAATTAGTAGTAGAACCCGGCGGCGCAGTAGCATTAGCGGCACTACTAAGCGGGGCGGTTGAGGGCAAGGACAAGACCACCATCATCATAGCATCAGGCGGCAATGTGGATGCGGGGTTGTTTAGGGACGCGCTAAAAAGGCTCTAACCGCGCCCGCAGTAACCGCACGCCCTAACCGCGCCCCCTAACCGCACCCACAATAATCTAAATTAGCCCCGCCCCCTAACCGCGCCCACGATAATCTAAATTAGCCCCGCCCCCTATACCCGGCGACCCCCTGTTCAGGAATCCAAACCCCATCAGGCGCCGCCCCGCTAGACCAAAACACATCAATAGGCATCCCCCCTCGAGGATACCAATACCCCCCAATCCGCAACCATTGAGGCGCGAGTAAATCCACAAGACGCTTACCAATATCCACCGTGCAAGCCTCATGAAAAGCCTGATGGTTGCGGAAACTATTCAAATAAATCTTAAGCGATTTAGATTCCACCAACCAATCCTGCGGAATATAATCCAAAACCAAATGCGCAAAATCAGGCTGCGAAGTAACCGGACAAAGCGAAGTAAACTCAGGCTGAACAAACCTTACAAGGTAAGGCGTGTCAGCATGCGGATTAGGAACACGATCAAGAACAGCATCCTCCGGCGCGGACGGAAGCGGGGTGGGGGTGGATTTGCCTAAGTGGGTTAGGTTTTTCATGGTTGGTTGCTCCTTTTTATATAAAATCAAATGGCGGTGGGTCGGGCATTTTTTCGGAGAGACCCTGATTTTTTTGGTATTTGTTAAGACGTTCTTTAGCATCTTGCAATTCTTTTTTAGCATTTACTAATTCAGATTCTAGCTCAGTAGTATCTTCGCTCATTGCCTCCACTCGCATTAATCTCCATTCAGCAACTTCTACTGCAACCCATTTATCTACAGGTTGTCCTGACCAAGATTTTTTTTCTGAATCTTCTTCAGGTATAACAAAAAACTTATCCCCATGTCCTCTCTCCTCATATTCTCGACTAGCATCCATTTTAGATGATAGGCGCTGATTTTTTGGATAATAGCATGATCGGAAAAAAACCTTTGGCTCAAAATCATCAACAAAATTGAAATTTTTTTCTCCAATATCCATAAACATAAAAAGCGGTAAAATTCTTCTTACTGGAGTAAATGGTATTAATGTGTCGAGAGGCACAGATGGAATTTTATTATCGTTTTTGAGTAAAAAAGTCTTTTCTAGAAACACCACTCTGTGAAAAGTAACGCTCTCAAAATCAATATCATTTTCATAAAAAAATGAATGCTCGATGACCATTTCATAAAAAACTGTATTCTTAATTTGTGCGAACGCAAAAAAACAAGAACGAATTGTGCTATTTGGTATCCTGCCAGAAGCAATTGTATGTTTTGAAGCATCAGTATATCTCATGCCAAATGCCGTATTATTAAAATAAGATTTATTAAAACTAATGCGCTCTATTATTTTACTTTTAAATTCTAGATAACCAAAATCTAGATTACTAAAATCTAAGATACCATTAACAATCTGACCATCATCGTCAAACCGACCACCAAAACGCCCAGAATTGATAAGTCGACTTTGGAGCAGTTTGTCTCGCTCATCTAAAGGCAAGCCAGTAAGGTAATCCAAGGCGGCTTGCACATCTTGGCGGCTTTCCTTCGCTAATTTAGAAGAAAGGGGTTTGCCGTTCTTGCCACGTCGAATTCTCGTTTTTTCATGGAAAAAATCATAAATGATATTTGCAATAATAGGCTTTTGCTCCTCATTGGCATTATTAAATAAATCTTTTAAAACATGAATCCCAGCACTACGTGTGGATGTGTCTTCCTTTGCCAACAACTCAACGCCACGCCCCAATTTTTCATTAAAACTTTGATCTATTTGCACCTGCACTTGATCTGAAAATGTTTTCTGTCTTTGGGTAGCAATCAACAAGCCAATAATCACACCGACACCACCGGAAGCATAAATTAAATTTCGTAAATTTTCATGATTATCCTCTAAATTTGAGTTGTGCCACCATACTGAAGACGTATACACAACCAAAACCAACATACCACCTAAGCCAACAAGGAGGATAGAAATCAAAATATTGTTAAGGGTGCGCCATTGCCATAGCCATTGCCATAGCCTTTGCACAGTAGAACGTATCCACAAGGGTCTCCGCCTAATCCACATCCACAAACGCCATACAGCAGACCCATACCTTATTTTGTTGCGTTTTTTTTCTACTGATTTTTTCATAGAACGTTACCCTCAAACCCTACCGACCAAACGTTATTTGTTGTGATAACAGATTATCACGCTTGGCAATCTTGCTTCTAAGATATTCCATCGGTCTGTTGCCCTTGATCATGTTGCAATTACCGCACAGCAACTGATAATTCTCCCTTGTGTCGCTTCCCCCCTTGCTTACAGGGATGATATGGTCAATGTGAAAATCAACAATTCGCATCTCGTTTTCGCAAGCGTTGCACTTGCCACCTTGCTCATCAAACATGGCTTGTTTCAACTCTGGCTTGCTAGGCGATTCGATTGGTAAATCTGTCCGTTCTGGAAAGTCAAACCTATGCACAAAATCCTTAAACATACCCGCATCATCGCTAAGCCTTTCTACTAACAAATGCGCGGCTTGTTCTTCAATGTCAATGCCAATCCATTTACGATTGAGCTGTTGTGAGGCGACGCAAGTTGTGGCGCATCCGCAGAAGGGGTCAAGGACAACATCGCCCTCATTGCTGGAAGCCTTGATGATGCGCGTTAGCAAGTCTAGGGGTTTTTGGGTGGGGTAGCCTGTGCGCTCTTTCTTTAATCTTCCTACTGGTGAAAAATCAGGCCACCACGATTCTGGCATCTTGCCTCTGTGTAAATACTCATCCCTAACTTTAGAAGACAATGATACATCTGCGCCAAAATGAGACTGCCCTTTATTTGTGTTTAGTTTTTTATAAGGAATCCTTACTGCATCAGCATTAAAAGTCCATTCATCAGATTTTGTATAGAAAAGAATAATGTCGTGTTTTTTAGGAAAACTTTTCACACTACCGCTTGGTGCAGTATAACACCAAACAATCTCATTCCTAAAATTATCCCGCCCAAAAACATCATCCATCACGATTTTGAGATAGTGGCTGGCGGTCGGGTCGCAATGCAGATAGATGCTTCCCGCTTCCTTCAACACGCGGCGCATTTCTTTAATGCGCTGTGCCATATAAAGCACGTAAGCCATCATGGGCTTGCCGTGGATGCCTTCTATACTTTTGATGAAATCAACAAGGCAGGGATGGGTGATGAATAACGTTTCAAGTAGCTCCTCATCAATATCATCCCATGACCACATATCCTTGAACGAAGTTCCCGCCGCCTTACTCCCGATAGGGGCGGAATAGGTGCGCTTGCTGTTGAAGGGCGGGTCAAGGTATATTAGGTCAACGCTCTCGGAATCGAATCGGTGTAAAAAGTGGATATTGTCGCCTGTGTATAGATAATTGCTCGCTTTATTCATAAAAAAATCCCCCCTTGTCCAA
Organism: uncultured Alphaproteobacteria bacterium; assembly: GCA_958431225.1. Taxonomy (GTDB): domain Bacteria; phylum Pseudomonadota; class Alphaproteobacteria; order Puniceispirillales; family UBA1172; genus UBA12202. The sequence continues at coordinate 447,737 of OY288107.1, forward strand.
AGTTGTAAAATGACTATACCCCACTCCTAATCCAATTTCAATTTCCTTTCATCATGGCAATAATATTCCGCGCCCGCCACCGCACCGCGCCCGCCACCACGCACCGCAAGCCCATCACCACCCCACGCGGTCGATGATGCGTTGTGCTGTTTCGGCGTTGTTTGCTATTTCGTCTATGGGCAGGTCATCCGCCTCAAATGCGCCCCATGAGCGCAGTTCTGCTGAGGGGGTTACTTGTGGATTTATTGGGTATTCGTAATTGATGCCCGAATAAATGTTCTGACCTTCGGCGCCGGTTAGCCATTCTAAAAATGCTACTACCGCATCATATTTATCACTTGTCGCCAGCATCGCCGCGGTGGTTATATTCACGTGCTGGCCGCGCCCTGCTTGATTCAAAAATACTAAGCGCACCGAATCCGCCCATTTTTGTTGTTCGGGGTCTTGTAAATTGTGGCGCATCAGCCCGTAATAATAGGTGTTAATCAGCGCCACATCACACCGCCCTGAATGGATGGCGCTGACTTGTGCGCGGTCGTTGCCTTGGGGTTTGCGCGCTAGATTCTTGACGAACCCCTCCGCCCATTTTGCCGCCGCGCCCGCGCCCGCATGCGCCACCACCGACGCCAGCAACGCGCGATTATATGGATGACTCCCGGCACGACTGCAAATGCGCCCGCGCCATTTTGCATCGGCTAAATCTTCTAGGCGGGTCAGTGCGCCTGCCTCTACGCGCGCCCCCACACGCGCTTTAGAAACCGCCGCCACCCTTGCCCGTGCCGACAGACCGAACCAGCGCAAATCATCATCGCGCCATTTCGCCGGGATATTGGCGTTCAAAATTGGCGAGTCCAACGCCGCGAAAATGTTGAGCGCATCCATCTCCGCCATGCGGATAATATCCGCCGTCAGCACAATATCCGCCGGGGTCGCCGCACCCTCCGCCTCTAACCGTTGCGCCATGCCATCGGGCAGATACAGCACATTAAAATCCACCCCCGTCTTTGCCGTGTACGCATCCAACATCGGTTGCAACAACGCCGGGGCGCGCGCCGAATAAATGCTTATCACTGTCGTATCCGCCGCCGCTTGCATCGTAGGTAGCAGGGGTAGCGCGCAAAAACTCACCAACACCACAACATAACGCATCAGTGTATGAAACATCGCTTTCTCCATTAAGATAGTAAGATAGCGCGCACCATAACGCGAATGCGAATGATTATCAATCACAATTTCAAAAGGGCGGTTTAGGCGGTGCGCGGGCGGTGCGCGGGATGGCGGATTTATGAGGAAATTTTGGGGGCGAAATCGCTTGGTGCGAATTCAAATCCGGCGAAATCAAAACCCGGGGCGACAATACAACTCACCAATACAAAATCACTTTCTGCGCTTGCCGTCTGCCACGCCCCTGCCGGCACCACCAACTGAGGCACCGCGCCCGCCGCCAAATCCATGCCCAATCGCAACGGCTCGGCGCGCTTGCCATCAACACTGCGCGTGAACGATAATACGCCCCCGGCAATCCATGTCCAAACCTCATCAGCATCCTTGACGCGATGCCAACGTGATGTTTCACCCGCGCGCAATAAATAATAAATTGCCGTCATCACGCACCGCCCCTCGCGCTCCATTTTTGAACGATAGGTCTCCTTATACCAACCGCCTTCAGGATGCGGTTTCAATTCTAAAAAAGAAACTAAATCATCTGCCGTCATTTTTATCATTACCTCCCATTATGAAACTATTAGCCAATCCAATAGCATAAAAACCGACGCCCCCGCAACCACCGATGCCAATGTATTTCCCGAGCGCACCATCAACCCCATGGTTACCAACAACGCCGCCAGCCGTGCCAGCAAATTGCTTGACGCCACCAAACCCGCCGGATGCACCACCACCGACACCATCACCCCACAAACCATAGCATAAGCCACCGCATTAATCCACTTCATCAACAGGCTCGTGGGCGCGATCCGATGCGCCAGCAAAACCCCCAACCAGCGCCACATATCCGTCGCCACAAACGCCAGCAAAATCAAAGCCCATAGATAAAGCGTGCTTTCCGAAATCATCAGCCCCTACCCCTTTCCCGCAGACGCGAACGCAAGCGGCGCGCCGATATAAAACGCGGCAACATCACCAACGACCCGCCAACAACCCCCGCCAGCAAAATTGACCACCCCCCAAGAAACGGATAAAGCAACGGCGCCACAATCCCGCCAACCAAACCCGCCTGCCGAAACAGCAAATCCCGCACCCGCGTAACCATCATTAATATATAAAGCGGCGTCGTGAAAATAATCACCTTCAACAACCAAATTGAGGCTAAATCAACTAGAAAATAACCCAAAATCGTCCCGCATAAACCAACAATATAAAGCAACACAGAAAAGCTCAAAAAGTAAATATACATCGCCTCACGCGCAATCGCACCTCGCGCCACCGCCAGCTGAAGCCATGTCGTAATCGCCAATAAATGCACGCTCAATAATTGTTTAGCCAACCCCACACCATTGCGCCTGAACCCCAACAAATCCACCGTGCTCACCACCATCAACATCATCCGCATATTCGCTAGTGCCACCGCAATGAAAATCACCGCAACCGATGCACCCGCCAAATAAAGACTCGCCATCGCTACCTGCCCCGGCATCCCCCATACCAAAGCCGTGGTCGCTAAAGCCTCAAATAAACCAAACCCCGCCTCACGCGCAATCGCCGAAAAACCCGCCATGCTCAAAAACATCCCCAAACCCGGAATGCCAAAAACATCGCGAACAGCACGAAGCCGCACCGCGCGGGGATTGGATAGTAGTGGGCGCTCATCAAGCATAGAAAATTCTTACTCTCATAGAAACATTAGGTCAAGGCATGGGGGATTTCATCCCCAAACCCCCTGACCGCCGAACGCGGCGGGGCGGATTTTTGGTTTATGCCACGACACTTTGCGCCTCTTTATGTTAATGACGATGATCGCTAGCGCTCATCGGTTGTCAAAAAAAGGGGCGCGAACAGTTAAGGCACACGCCAAAAATTCGCAGCGCGGCGTTCCGCGCTCGGGGGCTTGGGGGTGAAACCCCCATAAAAAAAATCAAACCATCCTTGCTCAATTAAAAAAAGAACACTACAATCACATATAAACCACAGGCGGAGGAACATAATGCCATCACAATATCAGAACACTTATGAGAGCTGGAAAAACGACCCTTATAGTTTTTGGGATAAAGCAGCGGCGCGGATTGATTGGTTTAAGAAACCGAGTCAGGTTTTTGATAGCGACACTGGCGGTTGGTTTGTTGGTGGCGAGGCGAACACTTGCTATAATGCGGTTGATCGTCATGTTGAGGCGGGGCGAGGGGCGCAAATTGCGCTCATTTATGATAGCCCGGTTACTGGCACTAAGCGCAAAATCACTTATGCGGAATTGTTGGATGAGGTGGAAACATTGGCGGCGGCACTGGCTGATCTAGGTGTTGGTAAGGGCGATAGAATTATCATTTATATGCCTATGGTTCCAGAATCTGTGGTTGCTATGTTGGCATCGGCACGGCTTGGTGCGATTCATTCGGTGGTGTTTGGGGGTTTTGCGCCCACGGAGCTGGCTATCCGCATCAATGACGCTAAACCGAAAGCCATTATTTCGGCGTCGTGCGGCATTGAACCTTCGGGGGTAATTGCCTATAAACCGCTATTGGATGAGGCGATTGCCATGGCGGCACATCAGCCGGATTTTTGTTTAATTTTGCAACGTGAACAACAAGATTGCGCGCTAATAGATGGGCGCGATTTTGACTATGCTGAGACCATGAACGCCACCCGCGCGACAGGGAAAAAACAGCCACCAGTTCCCGTGAAGGCGACCGACCCTCTCTATATTCTTTATACTTCTGGCACGACCGGACAACCCAAGGGCGTGGTGCGTGATACGGGCGGACACATGGTGGCGCTGGCATGGACGATGGATCATTTTTATGGATTGAAGGCGGGGGAAGTGTTTTGGGCGGCGTCCGATGTTGGCTGGGTGGTGGGGCATAGTTATATTTGTTATGCGCCGCTTTTGTTCGGTGCCACTAGCGTCATCTATGAAGGCAAGCCCATCGGCACACCTGATGCCGGGGCGTTTTGGCGTGTGATTGACGAATATAACATAGCGGTCATGTTCACCGCCCCCACCGCTTTTCGCGCTATTCGCAAAGTTGATCCCGATGGCGCGCTCATGAATAATTATAATTTAGATAATTTTCGCGCATTGTTTTTAGCTGGCGAACGCACCGACCCTGACACCCTACATTGGGCGCGCGAGAAACTGCAAGTCCCGGTCATTGACCATTGGTGGCAAACCGAAACCGGCTGGGTCATAGCGGGGAATCCGCTAGGGTTAGGATTAGTAGAAGTGCCGCCGGGATCATCAGGGCGTCCGATGCCCGGTTATGACGTGCAAGTGCTAGATGATGACGGCAAACCCATCGCGCGCGGAAATCTAGGAAATATAGTAATCAAATTGCCGCTACCGCCATCATGCTTGCCAACATTATGGAATGCCGATGCACGATTCAAGGACGCTTACCTCACCGCCTTCCCCGGCTACTACACCACATCAGACGCCGGCATGATTGACGAAGACGGCAATGTGTTCATCATGGCGCGCACCGATGATATCATAAATGTAGCAGGACACCGCCTTTCCACCGGCGCCATGGAAGAAATCATCACCAGCCACGCCGACATAGCCGAATGCGCCGTGATCGGTGCGGCAGACCAACTCAAAGGACAACTGCCAATCGGATTCTACGTACTAAATGACGGCGTAAAACGCCCCCCCGAAGAATTAGAAGCCGAACTAGTCGCCCTAGTCCGCGCAAAAATAGGCGCAGTCGCCGCCTTCAAAACCGCCATAGAAGTCAAACGCCTCCCAAAAACACGCTCAGGAAAAATCCTACGCGGAACTATACAAAAGATAGCAAACAACGAAGCCTACACCGCCCCTGCAACCATAGATGACCCTGCTATACTAGAAGAAATCACTGCCGCACTACGTGGGCGTGGGCTTTTAAAATAATGGGGGTTTCACCCCCAAACCCCCGACCGCCGAGCGCGGCGGAGCGATTTATTGGCGGATGTTTTTTGGGACACGGGCAATTTATGACAGGAGAACGGAGTTATGTCTGAGTTGGTTTGAGTTGGTTTCCTTTGCGGTTTTGTGGTTTTTTCTGGCGATTCCTTTGGGGCCTAATGCGGTGATTTCTATGGATGCGTCGCTTCGTTATGGTTGGCCTAGGGCGTTGCTTGTGCCTCTTGGGATTACTGGTGCGGCTATTATTTATAGTGTTATGTCTTTGACGGCGCTTGCTTATGTTTTGCGGGTTGCGCCGCAATTATTTGATGTTGTTATTGTCGTGGGGTCGCTTTATTTGCTTTATTTGGGCTATCGGATTCTGGTGCGTCCGGCACTTGGGGATGCGGGCGCACCGCAAGCCCTCAACAGCAATAGGCTATTTTGGCTCGGCTTTGCTACCTCGCTTTCTAATCCCAAGGCAGCGTTGGTGTATTTGTCGGTTTTACCAAGCCTCGCGCAAAGCAACACCATAAAGCCACTGGCAATTATTATCACGGTGTGTGCGATTGCCTTGGCAGTCTATTCGGCTTATAGCGGCTTTGCTAATCTGTTCCGCCGTTTCATCATCGGCTATCCGTATCGGCAAAAATTCATGGACGTGCTCGCGTGTTTATCCTTTGCCTTCATCGCCATAAGGAATCTCTATTTTATTGTTGGATAGCCCCGCGCGCGCCATGCTAATGGTACTACGCATACTAGGAGGCAAAATCAACGGAATCATCCCGTTCGGGTTTATTTTGCCGTTTTAAGCTTGTATCCGTAATTTTTTTTCAAAAAAAATTTGACCTTTTGGTCAAAAAATTGTAGAAATGAAGAAACGCACCAATTAGGGGATAAAAATGACTAATACTGGAATCGCCGCAAATCGTCTCAACCGCGCGCAACTCAACGAATGTTTTGCGGATTTACACGCGCCTCTTGATGCGCATGAGGCGGCTGTTGCCGCGGATAGATGCTATTTTTGTTATGATGCGCCGTGCGTGACGGCTTGTCCTACGGGGATTGATATTCCGCTTTTTATTCGTCAGATTTCTACGGGGATGGCGGATGCGGCGGCGCGGACTATTTTTGATTCTAACATTTTAGGCGGGATGTGTGCGCGGGTTTGTCCGGTGGAAAATCTGTGCGAGGGCGCGTGTGTGCGTGAGGAAGCCGAGCGCGACCCGGTGCAGATTGGACGCTTGCAACGCCACGCCACCGATAGGCTGATGGCGCAAAAAACGCATCCCTATCAACGTGCGGAAAACACCGGAAAAAATGTTGCTGTTGTTGGTGGCGGGGCGGCAGGATTAGCTGCCGCGCATCGCCTCGCGCTTTTGGGGATTGATGCGCATATTTTGGAATCGCGGGAAAAATTGGGGGGGTTGAATGAATACGGCATCGCTGCCTATAAAGTCGTCAATGATTTCGCACAAAAAGAGGTGGAATGGCTTTTGCAAATCGGCGGGATTACGCATCAATGCGGGGTGATGCTGGGGCGGGATTTTACTTTGGAATCTCTGCTCGCGGAATTTGATGCGGTGTTTTTGGGCGTCGGTTTAGGCGATACGCGCGATTTAGGCATTGATGGTGCGGATAGCCCGAACGTTACCCCCGCTACCGAATTCATCGCTGATTTACGCCAAGCGTCAGCCTTGGAAAAAGTCGCTATCGGACGGCGGGTGGTGGTGATTGGCGGCGGCATGACGGCGATTGATGCGGCGGTGCAGTCTAAATTGCTCGGGGCTTCGGAGGTCACGATTGCTTATCGGCGGGGGGCTAGTGATATGCCGGCTTCGCAATATGAACAGGACCTTGCGCTTTCAAAAGGCGTGCAGATGCGTTTCCATGCGACGCCGCAGAAAATGGAAAAAACTAGCGCTGGCATCAAGGTACATTTTGCGGTTAAGGGCGATGATGATTTCGCCCTTGAAGCCGACCAAATTTTCACCGCTATCGGGCAGGTTCTTGACCCGCCTCCCCCTGACATTGCAGTAGAAAACGGCAAAATCAAAATTGATGCGCAACATAAAACTAGCATGGACGGTGTTTGGGCGGGGGGTGATTGCACTGGCTTAGGCGATGACATCACGGTGACGGCGGTGGCGCATGGGCGTGATGCGGCGATAGAAATTCACAACAGCTTAACGGGAGGAAAACATGGCTGATCTTACTAGTAAATTTTGCGGGATATCTTCACCGAATCCGTTTTGGCTCGCTTCTGCCCCGCCCACGGATAAGGAATATAATGTGCGCCGTGCCTTTGACGCCGGCTGGGGCGGGGTGGTTTGGAAGACGCTTGGTATGGAGGGCGCGCCTATTGTTAATGTTAATGGTCCGCGTTATGGGGCGATTTGGGGTGCGGATAGGCGGTTGTTGGGGTTGAATAATATTGAGTTGATTACTGACCGCCCGCTTGAAATCAACCTAGAGGAAATGGCGCGGGTGAAAAAAGATTTCCCCGACCGCGCGCTGATTGCTTCGGTGATGGTGCCTTGTGAAGAGCCTTGTTGGAAAGAGATCATCCCGCGCATTGCTGAGACTGGTGTCGATGGGTTTGAGCTCAATTTTGGTTGTCCGCATGGTATGTCTGAACGCGGCATGGGGTCGGCGGTAGGACAGGTGCCTGACTATATTGAAATGGTCACCGCTTGGGTCAAAAATGCCACCGCCCTGCCAGTGATTGTGAAACTCACCCCCAACATCACCAACATCATCCATCCAGCAACGGCGGCAAAAGCAGGCGGTGCCGATGCGGTGAGTTTAATCAACACCATCACCTCCATCACCTCGGTGGATTTGGAGACTATGGCACCCGAGCCGATGATTGACGGCAAAGGCACGGCAGGGGGGTATTGTGGCCCGGCCGTCAAGCCTATCGCATTGAATATGGTGGCGCAGATTGCGCGCACTGATGCCACGAAAGGCTTGCCGATTTCGGGGATTGGCGGGGTGACGACTTGGCGCGATGCCGCCGAATTTATGGCACTAGGTGCGGGGAATGTGCAGGTCTGCACCGCCGCGATGACTTATGGTTTTGCCATTATTGATGAGTTGACTAGCGGATTGGCGCTTTGGATGGATGATAGAGGCTATAAGCGCGTTGATGATTTTATTGGCAACGCCGTGCCGAATGTCACTGATTGGCAATATCTAAATCTGAACTACACCGCTAAAGCGCGTATTGACCAAGATTTATGTATCGGTTGCGGACGTTGCTATGCCGCGTGTGAGGACACTTCGCACCAAGCTATTTCAATGACGAAAGACCGCATTTTTGAAGTCATTGATGCCGAATGCGTCGCGTGTAATTTATGCGTCAATGTCTGCCCCGTTGAGGATTGCATCACCATGGAAACGCTCGCCCCGGGCACCACCGACCCCCGCACCGGCGTGAAAATCCCCAAAGAACATGGCGATTGGACGAGCCATCCCAATAACCCTAACGCGAAATAAATCTATTATTTTGAGGGCGTTAGCAAGCGGGCGCATAATGTATCAAAAAACACCGAAGCCTCATCGGGCAAGCGTTTGGTTTTCTCCGCCCCTAAAATAGCCCGCACCTGCACATCAAAATCGGCATAATGTTGCGTCATAGCCCAGATGGAAAAAATCAAATGATAGGGGTCAATCGGTGCCAGCTGTCCCTGTTTAATCCAACGTTCAATCAGCGCGGCTTTTTCATCCACCAAATCTTTCAAATACCCGGACAAAGTGGCGGCGGTTAGGGGCGCGCCGTGCAGAATCTCCGTAGCAAAAAGTTTGCTCTCGCGGGGCTTTTCAATAGAAAGCCGCAGTTTCCGCCGCACGTAATTTTGGATTTCGGCTAATGGTTCGCCATCGGGGGAAATTTCCTTTAACGGCAACAACCATTCTTCAAGTAAATTTTCCAAAAGGTCAGAATAAATCGCATCCTTGCTGGCATAATAATAAAGAATATTCGGCTTAGTCAGCCCAGCAACAAGCGCAATTTTATCCAAAGTCACCCCACGCAAACCCCCGCACAAATCATGGCGCGTAAAAGCTTCCAACGCAGCCTCACGAATGCGCGCACGATTTTCACGCTGAATGCGGGTAAGCGGTGGTTTAGGTGTTTCATCCATAAGGCGGATGGTTAGCAGGTTTTGCGCGCGTCAGCAAATAAATTTGCCCAGATGGTCAAAAATTATGATGGCGGGGGAGTTAGTTAAAATAAATTGCTTGATTTTGTTGATATTCTGATTACAATATCCTCTACTTGTATTACCGCAAACAATGGGAGGTCAAATTGTCCAACATTAAGAAACCGTCGCCTCGGCAAGAGAGGCCCACTCGGAAGCCGCTCGCTGAGAACAAACAAACGCCGCGCCATAGAGACTCGGGGCGTCCGGCTAGCGCAACAAGAACGCCAGTACAACCACCCAAAAAAAAATGAGTGCTGAAAAACAACCAATGCGTGAGAAAAGTCGAAAAGATGAGTTGATTTGGCAATGTCGATTATCTTCTCTCTATCATGAATATAGAGAGGGTTTCTTAGATTTTTGCCATCGTCTTGTTTTTTTCGCCATTATCACATCAAGTGCCTTATTGGTTTTGGGATTGTTTGGTAGTAGCCCTAAAATTGTCACGCTTTTAACATTATTGCCAGCGATTTCTGCCTCATTAGACTTGGTATTGAAGTTTTCAATAGGTGCCCAAACGCATAATTTTTTAAAACGGCGTTTTTACCATTTAGAGGCGCGCCTGACTGGTAATAAAATAAGTGATAAAACTCTTGAAGAAGTAGAAAAGGAAATGGTTCAACTTATGGCAGACGAGCCTCCTGGATATAGGGTGTTATTGTGTCATTGCAGTAATCTCATGGATATTGAAAACGATGAAGAACCACGACTTCAAATTTCTAAGCCGAAAATGCTTTTGAGAAACGTGTATCGCTTTACTGGCACTCCTCCACCGCAAATTGAAAAGCAAAAAAATTAACCCTCCTCCACCGCTTTTGGCGGGGTGCTGATTAAGGCGTTATCTTCCAGATTTCTTTTGATTATCTTCTCTGCAAAGCACTCGGCAGTTATCGGCGTCGGTTCTACCGCCCTTATGCCAAGGTATGGCATGGTCTGCATCCATTTCTTCAATTTCAAATTTTTTCTCGCAAATGGGGCATATACCGCCCTGCCTTTCATAGGCTTCACGCTTCAGAGCATCGGGAAAAACTCTGATATTCAGATGCTTTTCTTTACGGGTTAAAACATAAGAATATATACCTTTTTTATTGCTCACAGATTCATATTCCATAAGCTTACTGATTTCATTTTCCAATTTAACTGGGTCAAGTTTCGCATCTTTGAAATCTTTGTAAAGATTGCCCCAATGAATACCTTTCATGTAGCTTCTATACTTTGGAAATGTGGTTTCAACCCAATTTATAACAGACTGAAAATGCGCCCACAGTTCATCTGCTTTCGGTTTATGCTGGTGCTTGCTCATATATGCTTCAATTTCGCCATCGCTCAGCCAACTAATAGCGGTTTCAAGGTATTCCTGACGAATAGCCGAACCCTTCAAATAGCGGTTTCCTATGCTGTATGCTGGACAACCAGATTTGCTAAAATAACGTTTTGCATCGGTAACCCAAGAGCCAGAATATACCGCATTCCTTAGCTCTTGATCTGTTAATTTTTCGCTAGCGATATTGATCGTTTTAAACCATTCCAATTTTTCGCTATCTGTTCCACTACACAGATAAACCATTAATTCGTAATTCAAAAGACGCTCTTGTTCATCTTTTTGCAAGTTATAAAAATATCGTTGCTCATCTGAGAAAACATTATGCGAAAAATCACCTTTAACATATTGGCAAATTGAAATTGTCCGCTGTTGTCCGTCTATAATCTCAAAACCACCTTCTTCACGAACCGCCCAATACATCACATTGAGAGGGTGTTCTTGAGAAATCGTCGTAATAACAGCATCTCTCTGAGCATCTTTATAGACAAACTCACGCTGAAAAGGAGGTCTTATATCAAGTTGCCCTCCATAACCAACAACGCCATCATGCTTGTTATCCTCATAGCCATCAACAAGTTCGCGGACAGTGATTTCTTTTAGTTCAATTTTCATTTGGATTAACCTTTTTAATTAAGAGGCGAGCATAAGTAGATTTGTATTTGCCGTCCACTTTTATAGCTCCACGCCTATTAAGATTACCATAATCTGGTGTATCATTTACCGTATATTCTCGTATTTTCAAGCCAGAATTATTATCACGGTCAGTTATGCCAAGTATTTCAAACTGCTCTGGATTATACTTATCAAGGAATGTGATTGGCACACCCATAGCTCCATTGTAATCAAGAGGAATATCTTTTGTCTTACTAACCTCAATAGCATCATAATTGTCATAAGTTGGATATTCTTCTGGTGAATATGTTTTGTAAAGAATCAATTCTTCATGACGCTCTCTAAAGTCCAAATTTGTGAACCAGCGCACCCCTTTTACTCTTATGAATTTACGCCCATCCGCATCTAAACGAAAGCTAGCAGCATTAAGTGGATATTCATCTGGCACACCAAATTCTCGGTCACCACTTTTTATACTGGGACCAAACCAAATTTTATTTGCTTTAATAAGAGCAAAAATCTCTTTGTAAGAGGCTGCATTTAAGTTCCCTATAATAATAAATTTTTTATCATAATCAATAAGTTGCTGAACATATTCTCTGAATAGTGAAAAAGGCGGATTGGTTACGACAATATCGGCTTGTTTTAATAATTCAATACTTTCTTCGCTCCGAAAATCACCGTCACCCTTAAGTTTTTTTATGCCAATCTCCTCAAGGTCAGGAATTTTGTTGCCGTTTTTGTCGCCATTATATTCAAGGGAAATGGCTTGCTCTACATCTGAGGCACTAAAGAGGTCAACTGATTGATTTTTATAGCAAGTTGCAATCAATTTTTTCAAGCCAAGATGTTCAAAACCATATGAAAAATAATGGAAAAAATTACTCACCCTTGGATCATCGCAGTTGCAATAAACAGTCTTGCCTTTGAAGTGTTGCGCATAGTGCCTCAATTCTTTTTCAATATCGGAAAGTTGCGTATAGAATTCGTCTTTCTTGGCAGCTCGTGCGCTGTTCAAGCCAGTATTTTTGATTTCATCCTGATTTGCAGAATTATCAATGTTTTTCAAAGCCAGCTTATCCATGACGCCCTCGCATATTGTCTCATTCGCATTTATACCCTTGAAACTCATCCCTAGTCAAGTGCGTACTACCCCCACCCAACCCCAAACCCCCTCCGCAACATTAAACACCGCCATCCCCCCACTCCGCAACCGGCAGAGGTGGTGCGCTTCTATGCGAGCAAGCGGAGCGTCACGCCGCCCTCTTTGAGCATGGTTTCGGCGACTTCAAAACTATAATCCAATTTGCCGTCATCGGTGGGGCGGGGGGGGCAGATTACTTTTGCTATGCCGCTTTGGATGATGGCGCGGGCGCAATCGGCGCATGGGAAGCGGTTTATGTAGATGCGTGTGCCGGTTAGTGCCACCCCTATGCGCGCGGCGTTGTAGATGGCGTTGCGTTCGGCGTGTTCTACCCAGAAAAATTTCTCGCCACTTGCGCGGTCAAAGCGTTTGTCTTCGCTGTCTTTGACACCTCTGCACAAGCCGTTATAGCCGGTGGCGTAGATTACATTGCCCTCCCCTACAATCACCGCACCAACGCCGCGGTCGCGGTCTTCGCTCCACGCTGCTATGGTTTGGCTCAATTCCATGAACCTTTTATCCCATTGCTTGCCCATTATGCTTGTATATATGAAGTTTTTAAGGTTGTGTAGAATTCCGCCGCGTAACGTCCCTGTTCTCTCGGTCCAAAGGATGAGCCTTTACGCCCGCCGAATGCTACGTGATAATCCACCCCTGCTGTTGGCAGATTTACCATGACCATGCCCGCCTGTGCTTGCTTGCGGAATTGGCGGGCGTGGCTGAGGCTCTTGGTGCAAATCCCGGCGGAAAGTCCGAATTCGGTATCATTGGCAACCGCCACGGCTTCATCAAAATCCCCCACTTTTATCACCGACGCAAGGGGTCCAAAAATCTCCTCGCGGTTGATGCGCATCTGGTTTTTGGTATCCAACATCAAGCCGGGGTTTTGGAAATAGCCTTTATCGGCATGGTCTAGCGCCGCGCCGCCTATGACCTCAATGCCTTCCTTTTTGGCTATGTCCAGATAGGCTAAATTGGATTGCAGTTGCTCGGGGCTGATGACCGGTCCGATTTGTGTTTCGGCATCTAGGGGGTTGCCGACTTTGAGTGCCTTGATGGTTTTGCGCGTCGCTTCAACGAAAGCATCGTAAATCGGCGCGTGCACAATCAATCTTGATGAGGCGGTGCAACGTTGCCCTGTTGAGAAAAATGCGCCATTGACTGCCGCCGCGACCGCAATATCAAGGTCGGCATCATCCATGACGACTAGGGGATTTTTGCCGCCCATTTCCAGTTGTAGTTTGGTTTGCATGGCGGCACAAGCGGCGGCGATATGGCGTCCGGTGGCGACCGAGCCGGTGAAAGAAAACGCATCAATATCGGCGTTGGCTAACATCGCCTCGCCTAGCACGCCGCCGCTTCCCATGATTAAATTCACCGCCCCTTTCGGGCATCCACATGCATCCAAAATCTCAACCAAAACATGCGCCGATGCCGGGGTTAGGCTCGCCGGTTTCAGCACAACGCAATTCCCCCACGCTAGCGCCGGTGCCATTTTCCACGCTGGAATCGCAATGGGGAAGTTCCACGGGGTAATCAGCCCCACCACCCCGACAGGCTCACGGCTGACTTCAATATCAATGTTCGGGCGCACGGATGGGATAAATTCCCCCGATTGCCGCAAGGCTTCGCCGGCAAAGAATTTGAACACCTGCCCGGCGCGCATGGTTTCGCCGATGGCTTCGGGGAGGGTTTTGCCTTCTTCGCGCGCGAGCGTTTTGCCGATTTCATCAGCGCGCCCTAGAATCTGATTGCCGACGCTATCAAGCAAATCATGGCGCTGTTGCGGTGTGGTGTTGCTCCATTCGGGTAAGGCTTGGCGCGCCGCCGCCACCGCTTTATCCGCATCCGCCGCGCTTGCCATGGCGTATGTGCCGATGATCTCTGCTGGTTTCGCCGGGTTGGTATTGTCGCTTGCATCCGCGCCGGCAACCCACGCACCGCCAATATAGTTTTTATGAATTTCAGCCATTTTCGTCTTCTCCTTTTTTGTCTTGTTTCCATGTTGCAATGGCTTTGGGGTCTTTGCCGGTTAGCCCATTGCGCCAACCGCCTTCTAGGGGGGCGGGGGCGTTGTTGCGCTCGCCCGCGCCGTCAAAAAATTGCCGATTTAGTGCGATAAATGCGGCTTCATCGGCTGGGATTTCATCATCAAACACAATCGCCGCCACCGGACAGATGCTCTCACAGACCGCACATTCAATGCACTCATCGGGGTGGATGTAGAACATCCTTTCGCCCTCATAGATGCAATCCACCGGACAGACTTTCGTGCAAGCCCCGTCCTTAACATCAATACATTCGGATTTAATGACTAAGGTCATGTTATTTGCCTTTCCATTTTGGTGCGCGTTTTTCGCGGAATGCCGCAACGCCTTCAAGCGCATCTTCGGATGTTAGTGCGGCGATGAGTTCGGGGTGGCTGAAATTCCGTGCCTCTTGAGGTGTCAGATGCGCGGTGGCGCGGATGGTTTTTTTAATCGCCCGACACGATAGCGGCGCGCACGATAAAATATCCTGCACCCAAGCATCTACCGTTTCATCAAGTCTATCATCGCTGACGACTTCATTGACCAAGCCATAATGATGCGCCTCAGCCGCCCCCATCATGCGCCCGCTTAGCATCATGCCGGCGGCGATGTTTTGCGGGATACGGCGGGGCAACAACACCATGCCGCCATCAAGGGGTAGGTTGCCCACTTTAGCTTCGGGCAAGCCGAATTTAGCGCGTTCCGAGGCTATCAGAATATCACAGCCAAGCGCCAATTCTAACCCGCCCCCAAGTGCCAGCCCATTGATGCGCCCAATCACCGGAATGTTGAAATCTTGGCGCAACGACAACCCGCCAAAGCCGTTGGGGTTGCCATGCGCCCAGTAATCCAAGCCCCTTTTGTCGCCCCCTCCTTTGCCATCCCCTTTGCCATCATGGGCGGCTTTAAGATCGGCGCCGGCGCAAAACGCCTTATCCCCGGCGCCGCTTAAAATAACTACGCGCACGCTGGCATTGGCTTCTAGCTTCTGCCAGATGGCCTCGAGGCGGGCTTCGGTTTTGCTGTCAATCGCGTTCATACGTTCCGGGCGATTGATGACGACTTTTGCTATGCCTTTATTTAAGGTAAAGGTGACGCTCATGCTTTATTCCTTTTTTTATCAGCCAAGCCGAAATCATCCATGATTTCATCATTATGCTCGCCAAGTCTCGGCGGGGTGTGGCGTAATTTCACGGGCGCTGCGCTCAAATGCACGGGCGAGCTGAGTAAGGTTAGTGCGCCCAATAAAGGATGATCCACCTCAAGCAGCATATCGTTCATCGCCGTTTGCGGGTCGTCAAGGGCTTCGGGCAGGGAACGCACGGGCGCGCAAAGCAAATCTTTGGCTTCCAATTTTTCAAGCCAATAGGCAGTGGTGTTCGTGGCAAAATGCGTGCGGAAAGTCGTTTGCAAAAAAGATTTACTTTTGCGCTGGCTTGATAAATCGGGATAGGATTGCGACAAATCTTCAATCCCCAAAACGTCGCAAATATCGCGCAACGGATTTTCTTTGAAAGCCCCCACCAATACGAGCGCGCCATCGGTGGTATCAAACACCCCGGTTAAGGGCATCGCCGCCCAATTTAGAATCTCCTTATGCTTGCTCCATTGTGCGGCTTCTTGCATTTGCATGGCGATGATGGAATCATAGAGCGAGACATTGACTTGCTGTCCTTCGCCGCTTTTTTCGCGCGCCAATAACGCCGCCAACACCCCTTGAACTAGGTGCATCCCTGCCGTGTAATCGCAAAGCGTCGTCGGATAAATGGATTTCGGGATAGACGCATCCATAGTTTTTTCCATGACCCCCCCCATGGCTTGTGCCAACACATCTTGCCCGCCTTTATGCGCGTGGGGTCCTGCCGTGCCAAAGCCCGTGCCTGACGCGCAAATAATGCGGGGGTTTATGTCGCGCAATGCCCCGTAGCCAAAGCCTAGCCGTTCCATCACGCCGGCGCGGAAATTATCCACCACCACATCGGCTTGGCGCACGAGATCATAGATCATCGCCTTGCCTTCGGGCGATTTCACGTCCAATTCCAGCGAGCGTTTATTGCGATTGAGCGAACAATAAACCGCATTATTTTGCTCCGCCTCGGTTGCGCCGCCAAAAAATTGCCGTGATAAATCGCCATATTTTGGGCGTTCAATTTTGATGATCTCAGCACCAAAATCCCCTAGCATTTGCGTGGCGCACGGCCCCATCATCACTTGCGTGAAGTCCAGAACGACAACGCCTTCAAGGGGATAAGCATGGGATGATTTTACACTCATAACGTCCTTCTTTCACTTTAGCCGGCAATATCCATTTCAAGTTTTGCCGAGGATGCGGGTTTATCGCCGGGGTCAGCCCCTTGGGCGCGCATTTGTTTTTGAATCGCACTAGCCTCAACATCGCGGAGCGCGCAATCGGCATTGAGCGCAAGACTGACGGCAATGCCCGCCGCTTCGCCTTGTGCCATACAAGGCGGAATCTCACGCGATAATTTCTGCGCTTCGCTTTCACACGAATAATGCCGTCCGGCGACAATTAGATTATCCACGCCTTTCGGCAATAACGCCCGATAAGGCGTGTAGTAATCGCGCCCACGGCAGACGCTGTCGGTGAAATATTGGCGGCCATGCACATCTTCGCGCGTCACCACATATTCGCCTTCAAGCTGGCGCGTCTGGCGAATCCCCATCTGTTCCGCCGCCCCCAGCATGCGCGCATTTTCAAAGCCCGGGATATTTGCGCGCGCAAAAGCGAACAGATTCATCATGCGCTCGCGCCCTTCTATTTCTGCTGCGATCATATCTTCGGGCGATAAGCCGTCATAATCGGGCATGTGCGGGCAATTACACCAAACAATCCCCGGCAGAGGCGTTTTCAGCCACCACATCCCCCAAGCCCCGCCGATGAGACGCCGTGCCTCGCGGTCTAGTTTTTTGTATTCTTCGGGGTTGGCATATTCAAAACTTTCGGCTTTATCAATATCCACATTGCATAAGCGGAACACCGTGGTGACAATATACTGCCCTTGAATAAATGGCGCGCCTGCCGCTACTGCCACATCTAAATCCCCTGACGCATCAATGATCATTTTGCCGCGCACGGCTTGGCGCCCGCGTTTCGTTTGGCAGACAACACCCGTCACGCGCCCGCCTTCCACGAGCGCATCCGAAAACCAACTATGCAAACGAATATGAATTTTCGCCTCAACCAATAGATCAAGACTCACGCGCTTCCACGCATCAGGGTCAAAGGCAACCGCGTGAATAATCGGTTGCGGCATCCCGGCTTTATGGAAATCAATACACCCCCAACGCGCCCATTTCTGCCACATCTCCCAATTCTTAACGCAATCTTCCGGGGGCGGAAATACCGCCGCATCTTCACTATGCATGCGCGCAACAAACTCATCAACAATCCCCGTGGTGACAATGCGCCCATCCTCATCCACCATATCATCCAGCACCAGCACCATACCCCCCGATGCCATGCCGCCTAGATGGTGATAACGTTCAATCAGTGCCACCGAGGCGCCGTTGCGGGCGGCACTCACCGCCGCCGTCACCCCTGCCGCACCGCCGCCGACAACCACCACATCAACATCCGCCACCACCGGCACTTGTTCGCCTTGCATGGCTATTTTCTCTTTTATTTTATTGGTCATAGTTTTGCTCCTTTCATGTTAATTCTGCCATTTCACCAGCCATTTTTCCGCCAATGTCACCGCCGTGAATAACGCCACCGATAGCCCCGAAGACAGAAAAATCGTGGCATATAAAAGTGGCGAGCGAAAATTAAAGGTCGCTTCAAGAATCAAAGCCCCAAGCCCTATATTTGCCCCTACCCATTCGCCAACAATCGCGCCAATCACACAAGTGGTCGCGGCAATTTTAAGCGCGGAAAACAGAAACGGAATTGATGAAGGAAACCTGATCTTCCAAAAAATTTCCGAATGGCTCGCCGATAGAATGCGCGCAAGTTCCATCATCTGCGGTGTCGGCGATTGCAATCCCCGCACCATATTCACCAGTGTCGGAAAGAAACAAATCAAAGCCGCAATCACCACTTTCGCCGTCAACCCGGGACCAAACAGCAACACCAACACCGGCGCAATCGCTAGAATCGGAATCGTATTGACAAAAACCGCAATGGGGAAAAATCCTTCCATCATAAAACGGCTATGGACGAACGCCACCGCAATCAGCACCGCCGATAATGTGCCGACAGTAAAACCGAGCAGGCTTTCAATCAAGGTCGGCACGAAATTACGCATCAGATTATCAAAATCCGATATAAATACTTGCAACACCACCGAAGGGGCGGGGGCGATATATTCGGGCACTTGGAAAAACCGCACCCCGCCTTCCCACAAGGCAATCAACGCCGCCGCCACCGCCAACGGAATGGCAATTTGCATAAAGGTGCTGCGATGGGTTTTTGCGATATGCGCCATCACTCAATGCGCTCCTAAAAGTTTGCGTAATTGTGCGGCGTATTTGTTGAATTTTGCCGTGTCGCGCATCTCTAATTTGCGCTTTGCTGGCAGGTCAATGGGGATTATTTTTTTGATTGCGCCGGGTTGCGATTTCATCATCACCACTTTTTGTGCCAATAGCACCGCCTCGGGAATGGAGTGCGTCACAAAAACAATCGTCACCCCGGTCTTTTTCCAAATATCCAGTAGCTGCAGATTGAGATGGTCGCGGGTCATTTCATCCAACGCACCAAAAGGCTCATCCATCAGAAGCAATTTCGGTTTGCAAATCAACGCCCGCGCGATGGCTACGCGCTGTTGCATCCCCCCTGATAACTCATGCGGCCAAGCATTTTCGCGCCCCTTTAACCCGACAAATTCTAGTAATTCTTCAGGGGATTGTGCGCTCACCGGCAAGGCGCGTCCCTGCTTTTTTGCCATTTTCTTACCCATCTCCAAAGGCAAGCGCACATTCTGCACGGCAGTCCGCCACGGCAACAGTGCCGCACTTTGAAAAACAAAAGCAAATTGCCGTGCCAGCCGTGCCGCTTCGGTGCTGTCGCCAAAAATGGACATCGCCCCCGCACTCGGTGGCACGAGGTCAGAAATCAGCCGCAATAAAGTGGATTTACCGCAACCCGAAGGGCCGAGAATGGTGATGAACTCACCATCCTCAATACGCAAATCAATTTGGTTTAAGGCTTTGACCGCACCAAAATCAACCGAGGCACTATAAAGCGCAACCGCAGGCGGGGGAAGCGCAATCGCGGGCGGTGCATCATCCCCGCCCGCTTTTGCTCGGCTTTTTTGCATAACCCTCATTCCAAGCCTCGTTGCGTTAAGTGCAATAACAACCTCAGCCGTATTTTGGTCGAGACGCACTAGTCGCGTCAAGCACATCAAGGGTCATAATATCCCCGAGCCGTGGCGCTGCGCCACTGAACTGCCCAAGATTGGCATAAGTATCAATCTGATTCTGCCAATTTGCCTTGGTCATCGTCCCCCAACCGCGCCGGCGTGTGCTTTCGTTGAAGGCAAAATTGACAATCAGATTCACTGCCTTTTTCTCCGAATCTAGGTCAAGATTAGGATAGCGATCAACCATAATCTCCACCGCCCGTTGCGGATTGTCATGCACCCAACCCCAACCACGCGCAATCGCCTTCATCATACCGACGACTTTATCATTGTGATTATTATAGACGCTATCGGTGACATAATAAGGATTTGCATAAAGCTGAATCCCGGCATCCCACAAGCTCAAATCGACGCGGTTATCGCCTAGAATTTCAAGCGCCTTAATGTTGGTGCTCCAACCGGTGACGACATCAACCTGTCCGGTCATCAGCGCATCCATGGCTGAACCCATTACGATTACTTCCACATCGCTTTCCTTGATGCCGTTTTTGGCGAGGAGCGCTTTAAGCAGAATCTGTGCGGTGCCTTGGGTGGCGACTTTTTTGCCAACCAGATCTTTAGGCGTCCGCACAGGATTCCGCTTGTGGGAGAAATACGTAAAAGGATGCTTTTGATAGCCGGCGGCGATGCACTTAATCGGAATGCCGTTAGAGCGCGCTAACATCAAAGACGGCGAAGACGAAATAGAACCCAAATTAGCCCGCCCCGATGCCACCGATGCCACGCCATCAACATTAGGCCCGCCGGGAATGACGTTTAACTCTAAACCCTCATCGGCAAAATAGCCGTGATGGTCAGCCATAACCTCGCCCAGAATCCCATTGGAAACCAGCCAGCCGAGTTGTAAATTGACCGTATAATCCGCCGCACGCCCAGGGGCAATGCTGATGAGCGACCCGCCCAACGTTCCCGCCAAAGCCGTCGCCCCGATACCGCCAAGCGCCGTGCGCCGTGTCATTGTGTTGTGTTTTTTCTCAAAAGTCATGCTGCCCTCCTCATTTGTTTTGTGTAGCAAGAAGTATAGCCTAGCACGAAAAAGGGTGATACAATTAAATCCGTTTTATCCCACAGTGGTGCAAAAAACGCACCACCTAAATCATAGGGCGAAAGGACAAAACCGCAATGCACGCCTCAATTTTACGCTATCTTGATGAGATTGCCAATCAAGGCTCTATCCGCAAAGCCGCCAAGATTTTGAATATCAGTTCAACCTCCATCAACCGCCAGTTGCTCAATATAGAAGCGCAGTTGGGGGTGAAATTATTTGACCGTTCACCCGAAGGGGCGGTGCTGACGCCGGCGGGGAATCTGATTTTAGAACACGCACGCAAAACCCTCCTAGACTATGACCACGTAAAAACCCTAATCCGCGAATTGCGCGATTTGGTCACCGGCGAATTAAGGGTGCATTTTATAGATTCGATGCGCTTTGACATCATGCCCCGTATCGTTGAGGAATTCACCAAACATTACCCGGGAATTATGCTATCGGCTTTGACGGCGATGCCCGAAGATATCAACACGGCATTGCTCAAAGACGAATGCGATATCGGCATCAGTTTTGACCTAGATTTGCACCCAGATTTGCGGATTATGGGGCTTAAATCCGCCCCGATGGGAGTCATCATGCGCATAGACCACCCCCTAGCAACGCGCCCCTATTTGACCCTTGAAGACCTCAAAGGCTACTCGCTAGTACGCACGGCAGATGCGCGGTTTCATCATTCCTATATTGACACGATCCTGGATGAACAATCATTTTCATTAAAAGCACAATTCTTCACCAACGATTTACACATAGCCAAAAGCCTAATAACCAGCAATATGTTTTTAGGCATCTACACAAAAATAGGCTTCCGCAAAGAAATTGAAGAAGGCGCATTGACGTATGTAGCAATCTCCGAACACCCCCTACTCCACACAAAAATAGGCTTCATCATGAGCGCCCACAAAAACATAGACCCAATAAAACGCCAATTCCTAACAGTAGCCGAACGCATCATCGCGCCCATGAAATTCGGGGCGTAAGAAGGCTGACTAGTTTAAGCTATCTGACCCATAATATGCTTTGCTGTTCGGCACGCCAACGCAAGCATAGTCAAGGTCGGATTCTGCGATACTAGAAGAAATTACCACCGCACTACGCGCGCGCGAGCTTTTAAAATAATGGGGGTTTCACCCCCAAACCCCCGAGCGCAGAACGCGGCGGAGCGCCACCGAACGCGGTGGAGCGAATTTTTGGCGGATGCCTTTGGGGCGTGGGGGTGTTTTAGGACAGGACGCTTTTTTTTTTGGGGGGGATTTTGAGTGCCTTGTGGAGATTGTAGATACATCCACCAATAAACCGCTGGGACGGTTGCCCCTGCTGGGGTTTGGGAGGCGCATAGCCCTCATTTCTTGATAATTTTTTGTTCAAAAAAATAATTTTTATTTTCTGAATACTTGACATTCTCAAAATGATGTCCATATGCAAAGATGACCACAATATCGTAGCAAGCATGCTTACTGTAGCACTTATATAAGGAGGTTTTTATGACCAGATATACTGAAAGCGAAATCATGCATGAAGCACTCAAGCTATTAGCGAATGCGCCAAACGGTCGATTGAATACAACCAAATTAATTGAACTGCTGGAGGAAGAACTTCGACCAGACGGTCATGATGTTGGCATAATTGAAGGTAGGAGCGATACTTATTTTTCCCAGAAAGTTAGAAATCTAGTATCTCACAGAAATGATGGTAGCGGAATGGTTTATCTAGGATATATCACTTACGACAACTCAACTAAGCCGGGCACTCTAACAATAACAGAAGAAGGTCGCCTAGCAATAAAAGGAAGGTAATAATTAGAGAAGCACCTGATCATTTCTTCCTAAGTGGCAACCATGCTAATTCCGTGTTTCCAGTATGTGCTTTATCCCAAACAAACCACGCATATGCTGTAGTTCCGCTTCCTTTTCTTACCGCACCCTTGGGATAAAATGTAATACGTTCGCTAAATACCCAAATCCTTGCCGGCGGGGTGATATTAAAAATGTTGGTCTGTCGCCTACTGCTCTCAAGGAATGCTAAACGAAGAAGCAGTGCGACTTTCTTTGTGGTGTTAGCAATTCCAGACAGAACAAATTTTTCAGCACTATGGAAAGGAGGGTTTGTTATTACGTTGTCAAATTTCATGTTCGCAGTAGTGAAATCTACCCCGCTTTCCCCATAGCCCCTGTCGTATAAGTCGGAACTATAAACAGAGTATCCGTGACTTTCTATCACTTCAGACATTGACCCATCCCCACAAGCACACTCCCAGACTTTCCCTTCAAAACTTTCCTGTTCTAAGAGAGCTTGAGTTGCCCACTCTGGCGTTGGATAAAAATCATCACCAGCCAAATCGGCAATACGCTTAGTTGTGGGTTGGGGGGCGAGCAAGAGCTGTTCGTGCATAATTACCTCTCAAATGAATTGATTAAATAGACGGGTTCATTATGCAATTATATCGCCATCCCTTTCAATAAACTTGTGAATCATTAGAAATTAAAGCATAATTTGGAAGTGAGGACACAAAACCAGCATAAAAATACGTAAAACCGTAGTTGAAAATTAGCTGTTATTTTGCGTATTTTCTTTCGCTAATTTCATACATTCGATTCGCGCACCATTCACTAGTAATGGATGGACACCCCACAGGTTGTGTTTAGTATTCAATGGTGGCTTGTGTTCTTTTATGAATTCTTTCTCTGCTTCCCCCGCATCAGATTTCATGATGCAAAAAGTGTAAGTGCAATATTTTTGTATCCAATGTGAAAGTTCTTTTTCTTTCTCAAATCTATATTGCTTTGCTTCGTCGCTAGAGTAGTAGGGTTTTAGTTCTAGCTGCTTGTACAACATAGCACCAATCGCCCGTCGAAAAGCGCTCGTCTTTGAATCTGTGCCAGCGAAATGTGTTTTCAATCTGCCCCTTAAACCCTTTTTAGATTTAGTCTGCCCAATATACAAAAGATTTTTTTCATTCCGCAAATCCGCTTGCCAATCTTTAGGGGCAACGCTGACATCGGGTAAAAAGATGGCGTATATGCCAGCATCGCGAGGAACGGCGTCCTCACCACTCCACCGCAACGGCTCTTTGTCAACAAGTGTGATTTCTGTCATACCTAACCTCATATTTGGATTATTTTTGCCAATTTTCTGCATTCGCTTCGTGCGCTTTTTAGCAATGGATGCGTGTATGGGTTGTCAGTGTCATTCAATGGCGGTTTGAAATGTCCTATGAGTCCTGCCTCTTTTTCCTCTATATATTCGGCTTCCATAGGGCAAAAAGTGAAGGCGCAATTTTCCTGTATCCAATTTGACAGCGGTTCTTCTCGCTGGAAACTATACCTGCCGTTTTTTTTGTAGTCGGCGGTGCGATATATGAGTTCTAGGTCTAGGCCTGTGTGCAATAACATGGCGCCGACCGATCTCCGAAAAGTGCTATTTGATGAATCGCCACTCGTGCCATGTTCTCTGGGTTTGCCATTCAAGCCAGATATGTCGCCAGTAAAATGCTTGCTCAATCTGCTCTTCAAACCATCTTCAGCTTTTCCAATATACAAAAGATTGCGTTCATTCTGCAAATCCCCTTTCCAATCTCTCTGCAAATCCGCTTGCCAAGTGTCAGGGGCTGCGTTGATATCGGGCAGGAAGATGGCGTATATGCCAGCCTCGCGGGGAACAGCGTCCGCACTGCCCCACTGCAACGGTTCTTCATCAAATAGCGATTTTTCTATCATGTCTACGCCTCCCCAAAAAAAGTAAAAAAAATGGTGCGGCTGAGAAGACTCGAACTTCCACGGGCTGTTAAGCCCACAGCGACCTCAACGCTGCGCGTCTACCAGTTCCGCCACAGCCGCACTTTATGACGCTCATTCTTGCGTCTTTGGTATAACTATGCGATAACAGATAAATTGATTTAACGCAAGCCTGAAACTTATGCCTTCGCCTGTTGAACCATATTCTTTGCCTTTCTCGCGCCCTGCTTGCTTTCGTGGGTTTGGCGGGGTGACGGTTTGGGTTGGGGGGGTGCCTATTGGTTATGATGATGCGGTGGCGGCGATGGAAGCACGAGTTGCTGGGATTGCGGCGGCGTGGGCAGGATGTGCGCGCGTTTTAGGACAGGACGCTTTTTGGGGGGATTTTAAAGTGCTTCGCGGGGCGTGGATGTTTATCGATTGTCGGATAATGATTGTGAAAATTCCCTTGACAATTTGAATTTTTTTAATTACACTAGTGCTTTATCAGTTTCTTATTCTACGTATACTTGTCCATGTAACTAGAAAAAATGGGGATGGCGATGACAGATTATAAAGCAATGGTTGGTAATGTTGGTGATAATCAATACGAAAAGCGTGTTGATTATCTTAAGGGTGCGGGTTTAGAAACCACACAAATTGAAAGCACCGTCAAACAAATTGATTTAACAGCGAAGAGCAAATCCTTTGTCATTTTTGGCGAGCCACAAAGCGGCAAGACCGAGATGATGATCGCTTTGAATGCTTATTTGATGGATAAAGGATATGCTGTAGTAATAAACCTAATGACTGATAATGTTGCTTTATTGAATCAGAGTATGACTAGATTTAAAGCTGCGGATTTAAGTCCCGCACCAAAACAATTTTCTGAGTTACCGGATGATGCTAGTGAAATACGAAAGCAACCAAAATGGATTATTTTTTCAAAAAAGAACGCTCGAGACTTAGAAAAGCTTATAGAGCAACTTCGATTAGTTGAAAATGTTGTTATTATTGACGATGAAGCGGACTACGCTACTCCAAACGCCAAAATTAATCGGGATGAAAAAACAAAAATAAATGAATTAATTGGCAAGCTTTTAGAAAAAAATAATAGCCACTATATTGGCGTTACTGCAACTCCGGCTCGACTGGATTTAAATAACACTTTTGACAATGTTGCAAAAGATTGGGTTAGATTTGATCCATACTCTGGCTATGTTGGGCAAGATTTTTTCTTCCCTGAAAATTCGGAAATGCTGCAATATAGAAGCCATTTTTTTGATCCTGACAAAAACGACTCAAACACGAAATTAGAACCAGCTATTTTCCATTTTTTGTGTGGCGTTGCGGAACAACACCTTACCAGAAATAATAAAGAAAACTTTTCCATGATCATACATACTAGTGGTAAAATTGGTGAACACAAAGAGGATATTGAAAATGTCTCAAAGGTTGTTAGGAAATTGCAAGATCCCAACAATGCAAATTTTAATGCATCCTGTCGTAAAATATTGGAAATAGCTGAGAAAAAATATGATGGCGATGCAGAAGAAATTTTGGAATTTATATTGAATAATATCTGGAGAAAACAAATTGTTGAAGTTAATACTGAAGGGAAAAAGCAGCGGAAAACGCAAGATATAGATGATGCATTGAAACCTACATGCTTATTTTCATTCGTAATAGGTGGAAATATTATATCTCGAGGCATAACATTCGATAATTTATTATCTATGTATTTTACTAGAACAGTCAAAGGTAAATTCACTCAAGATACATATATTCAGCGCGCTAGGATGTTTGGACACAGAGATAAATACAAGTGTGATTTTCAACTTTGGGCTCCCGAGCCTCTAATGCAAGAGTGGGCTAAATGCTTTTTATTTCACAAATTAGCAATCCAATCCATTATAAAAAATAATAACGTACCAACATGGATATCTGACAAAACCGTATTCCCTACATCAAGCGCTTCAATCGATAGATCATCTGTCGACTTTGAAGGCGGTGAAATGTCATGGGCAGTTTTTAAATTTGATGAAAATCGCCATGAAAGGTGTATGGTATCTGAAAAATCTACTGAGGAAATTTTGAAGGAAATGAAGCAAACTTTCAAGGCACATGAATTTCCTGAACACATCTTCGAATATTTACTTACAGAAGCTCGTGCTGATTCGAATAATATTTGTTTTCATAAAGCCTCTGAATTTGGCGGTTCTAGCTCAAAATATTCTGATGAAGAGGTGAAATCTATACAAAGAAAGAAGGGTATTTTTTCTACTAACGAATATAAACGAGGAAACAGGCCTGATGCATTGCACCACTTAAAGATATTCTATAATCATCACGGCGACGCAAGATTACTCTATAAGGTGCAAGGCAACAAAATAAGATTCATACAAAGAAATCAATGATTAGTGATGCTTACAAATATCATGGTGCGGCGCTAGCATTTTTGATTGATAGCCTGAATAAGCCGCTAATGATTGAAAAAGCCTATGATGACAAGCATGGCTTTTTTCTGATTTGTGGTCAGTGTCCGCTTTATCTAAAATTTTCAAGAACACGAAGAGGGTATTGGAGTTTTTCATTTAGCGATGAACAACAATTTTTATGCTCTGAACTTGCCGAAAAATACGGCGATTGCATTGTTGGACTGATTTGTGGAGCCGACGGCATAGTTGGTATTAAACACGAACAAATGAGGCAGTTAATCCATTTTTCGCTAGAAAAATCTGAGAATGTGTCTGTAAAGAGAAAATTAAGCGGGACATATTTGGTCAGCGGTAGTAAAGGTAAACTTAAGCACCAACTAAATCGCAATTCACTACCCACAGCAATCGGAGATTATATCAAATGAAGTATGTTCACCCCTTTCCAGCTAGAATGGCGCCTGAAATCATTTTAGAAGAAATTAAGAATCTACCCAAAAAGTCTGTTGTTCTTGACCCTATGTGTGGTTCAGGAATGACTTTAAGCCATTGCTCACAACACGGATTGAAATCCATTGGTTGTGATATTGATCCACTGGCTCAGCTTATTTCTAGTGTTGCATCAACCTCCATAGTTGTTGACGAAGTATGGAAGGAATATGAAAATTTAATGAAATTTATAAAATCAACGCCCAAAAACCAAATTTCACTAGATTGGATTGACAATGACGATGAAACATCAAATTTCATAAATTATTGGTTCGCCCCAAAACAGCAAAAGCAGTTGCGAAAATTTGCGGCGTATTTTTCCGACTCGTCAATTGATTCGTCAGATAGGCACATTAAACTCCTTAAAGTGGCACTCAGTAGGTTAATCATTACAAGCAAGCCAAAAATTTCATTGGCAAGAGATACCGCACATAGTCGCCCCCATAAAGTCATTACAGAAAATGACTTTGATATAATGGCGCATTATGAAAAATCAGTTCAGCACGTCATTACGTCATTGCAAAGAATTGATCCAAAAACCGATGCTGAAATCCATCTTTCTTGCGCTAAAAATATGGTGTCTATTCCGGATAATACAATCGATGCAATCATCACATCGCCACCTTATTTGAATGCAATTGATTATTTAAGAGGGCATAAATTTTCTTTGGTTTGGTTTGGGTATAAAATATCAGAATTAAGAGCAATTCGGACAGATTCTGCTGGTTCAGCAAAATCATATAACTATGACGACGTGGAATTTAGCGCATTACTCAATTCAATTGGTTTAAAAGAAATCGACCATCAAACAAGTAGGCTATTAAGCAGATATTTAGTGGATCTTAGTGGAATTATCTCAGAAATGAAAAGAGTTCTGAAAAAAAACAAGCCTGCTTATGTTGTCATTGGAAATTCAAACATTAAAGGCAACCATATACAGAACAACAAAATTCTACAATTTGCCGCAAAACGAATTGGTTTTACAGTCAAAGACGAAAAAACACGGGAAATACCCGATAGTAAAAGATATTTACCAATTCAAGTTTCAAATAACAATGCACTGGCTTCACGTATGCGGACGGAGCATATAATTCAGTTGCAAGGATAAAAAAAGGTGCGGATGAGAAGACTCGAACTTCCACGAGTTATTAAGCCCACAGCCGCACTTTATGACGCTCATTCTTGCGTCTTTGGTATAACTATGCGATAACAGATAAACTGATTTAACGCAAGCCTGAAACTTATGTCTTCGCCTGTTGAACCATATTCTTTGCCTTTCTCGCGCCCTGCTTGCTTCCGCGGCTTTGGTGGGGTGGCGGTTTGGGTTGGGGTTGTGCCTATTGGTTATGATGATGCGGTGGCGGCGATGGAGGCGCGGGTTGCTGGGATTGCGGCGGGTGCGGCGCGCGAGGCTCTGTGGTTTTTGGAACATGCGCCGGTCTATACTGGCGGCAGTTCGGTCGGCAGTTCGGGGGGGGCGGCGGATATTCGGTTGGATGCGGGCGCGGTACCTGTGCGTCATGTTGGGCGTGGGGGGCAATGGACTTACCATGCGCCGGGGCAGAGAATTATCTATATTATGCTTAATTTGCGTGAGCGCGGGCAGGATGTGCGCGCATTTATTCGCGGCATTGAGGCATGGGTGATTGCCGCATTAAGCGAATTTGGCATCGCCGCAAGCCCACGTCAGGGCGCGCCCGGCGTCTGGTTAGCGCGCGCGGATGCAGTGCCGAATCAAAAAATAGCGGCGATTGGCGTGCGCCTAACCCGCTGGGTGAGCTGGCACGGCGTTGCTATCAATGTGGATGCAAAAATGTTGCAAGGATTTCAAAAAATCACCCCCTGCGGCATCGCCGACACCGAAACCGTTGCTATCA
Source organism: uncultured Alphaproteobacteria bacterium (assembly GCA_958431225.1). Classification (GTDB taxonomy): domain Bacteria; phylum Pseudomonadota; class Alphaproteobacteria; order Puniceispirillales; family UBA1172; genus UBA12202. The sequence continues at coordinate 477,048 of OY288107.1, forward strand.
ATTCGGAAATAAAAACCCCTGCGGAAACGCCAAAACTAATGCACCAATTAGACACCGCCCTAGAAACCCATTTCCCCACAACCCTCGGCAACTATATGCGCTTTAGTGGATGAGGGTGGTTAGGGCTTCGGCAAGCACATCCAACGCTTTTTCCGCGTCTTTTTCTAATATTTCTGCATCGTCTTTTGCGTCCATGAAGCCGCCTTGACCCCCTGCGTAATGGACTATTCCGTTGCGGCGAATCCTGAGCCAATGGGATTGGCGATTTTTGTAAGCAATAGATTTGGCGAAGTTGTCTGCTTGTGCTGGCGCGCCGCTTGGCTCGTTTAGGGCTATGTCCAAAATTGCCGCCGCTAGGATGATTATTGTGGCGTGTTGGTTGGTTTGTTTTGCCGCCATTAACTCATCGCCTAGTTTTTTGGCGTGGGGTCCTAATGCGCCCAACAATGTCTCTAGTGATGTTGCGCTCATGCCTCGTCTTTCAGGCGGATTAGGGGTTGGTCTGCGGCTATGACCTCGCCGGCTTCGGCAAGGATTTCGGCGACGATTCCGCCTTCATCGGCTTTTAATAGGTTTTCCATTTTCATGGCTTCTATTACCGCTACATCGTCGCCGGCGCGGATTTTGTCGCCTGTTTTTACCAATATTTTTGTTAGTAATCCGGGCATGGGGGCGCGGATTTCTGCGGCGCCGCTTCCTGTTTCTGTCGCCGGCATTAACTCTTGTAAATGTTTTAAGCGTTCCGGGAGGATATGCACTTCTAGCCTGTGCGCGCCTGCCATGATTTCTACTTTTGCTGCGTGGTGGCGGCATTGCATGACGGTCGCTTCGCCATTCATTGTGCCTTCAAATAATCGGTTGTGGCGGTTGAAATTGCCTTTTATTTCTATGCGCTTGCCGTCTATTTCTACGGCTTGGGTGGTGCGATGCCAGATTGCTGTCGCCGCGCCTGCTTCATCTTTTAGAGTAAATTGCGTCTCGCCCTCCCCTCCGCTAATCAGCGCCATGCGGTCGCTATATTCGGCTAGCATCAGCACGGCTAATGCGCGCATTTTTGCGCATAGATTCGCATCATCGGGGGCGGCGGCGCGGTAGCCTTCGGGGTATTTCTCGGCGATGAAATTGGTGGTGAAATTGCCTTTTGCAAAATCTTTCTGCCCTAATACATGACGGAGGAATTGTCGGTTATGGGCTAGCCCCTCAATGACATAAGCATCAAGCCCTGCCCCAAGGCGCGCGCAAGCGTCAGCGCGGGTTTTGCCGTAGCCTATCAGTTTGGCAATCATCGGGTCGTAATAGATGGAAATCTCGCCGCCTTCATGGACACCGCTATCCACGCGGATGCCGTCGCCGCTTGGCGCACTATAGCGGGCTAGTTGACCTATGGCGGGTAGGAATCCTCGTGCCGGGTCTTCGGCGTAAAGCCGCACTTCTATCGCCCAGCCCTTTGGTTTTATTGCCCTTTGCTTGAACGGCAGTTTTTCATTGTTGGCGATGCGAAACATCCATTCCACTAAATCTACATTATATACCAATTCGGTGACGGGGTGTTCCACCTGCAAGCGCGTATTCATTTCTAAAAAATAAAAATCTTCATCCTTGCCGACAATAAATTCCACCGTCCCTGCCGAGTGATAGCCTACTGCTTTTGCTAGTGCCACCGCTTGTTTCCCCATGGCGTCGCGGGTTTTTGCGCTTAGGAATGGGCTAGGGGCTTCTTCAAAAACTTTCTGGTGGCGGCGTTGGAGCGAACATTCGCGCTCGCCGAGATAGACGATGTTGCCGTGCTGGTCGCCTAGAATTTGGATTTCAATATGGCGGGGTTCGGTGATGAATTTTTCAATAAATACGCGGTCATCGCCGAATGACGCGCGGGCTTCGTTTTGGGCTTGGGGCATGGCTTCGCGCAAAGTTTTGGCGTTTTCTGCTATCCGCATCCCCTTGCCGCCGCCGCCTGCCGAGGCTTTAATCATCACCGGATAGCCGATTTTTTCTGCCGCTTTTGCCGCCGCCTCCACATCGCCCACCGCACCATCAGTGCCGGGGACTACCGATACGCCTGCCTTAATCGCCAAACTCTTTGAGGTGATTTTGTCGCCCATCAATTTGATCGCTTCCGCCCCGGGACCTATAAAAATGAGACCTGCTTTTTCCACCGCCTCAACAAAGCCCGCGTTCTCCGACAAGAAGCCAAAGCCCGGATGGATTGCCTCGGCGCCCGTGGATTTTGCCGCCTTGATGATGGCATCGGCTTTGAGATAACTTTCGGCTGAAGGCGGGGCGCCGATACATATAGATTGGTCGGCTTGTGCCACGTGGTTGCTATTGGCGTCGGCTTCGGAATAGACCGCCACCGTGTTGATGCCCATGGCACGGGCGGTGCGGATGATGCGGCAGGCGATCTCGCCGCGATTGGCTATAAGGATTTTTTTGAACATGGATTTTTCCTTCTTCAAAGCGGTAGGTTATTATGTTTGCGTGGCGGTTGGCTGACAGATTTATCGCGCAACATATTTAATGCGCGAATCATGCGAAAGCGCGAATTATGCGGCATAATCACATCATCAATATAACCGCGTTTGGCGGCGATAAACGGATTGGCGAATTTATCCCGATATTCATCCGACCTTTGTTTGAGTTTATCCGCATCTTTACTATCAGCACGAAAGATAATCCGCGCCGCACCTTCCGCGCCCATGACGGCAATTTCCGCACTCGGCCATGCGTAATTGACATCCCCGCGCAAATGTTTTGACGACATCACATCATACGCCCCGCCATAGGCTTTGCGCGTAATCAGCGTCACTTTCGGCACACTCGCCTCGGCATAAGCAAAAAGCAGTTTTGCTCCATGATTGATAATACCGCCATATTCTTGGGCGGTGCCGGGCATGAATCCTGGCACATCTACCAACGTCACTAGCGGGATATTAAAGGCATCGGCGAAGCGGACAAAACGTGCGGCTTTGCGGGCGGCGTTGATGTCTAAACATCCTGCCAACACCATCGGTTGATTGGCAATAATCGCCACACTCTGCCCGCCCATCCGTGCAAAGCCGGTGATAATGTTGCTGGCAAAATCCGGGTGAATTTCAAAGAAAATATCATCATCAATTATATGACTGATAATATGTTTCATATCATAAGGCTGGTTCGGATTGGCGGGGATGATGCGGTCTAGGGCGGGGCTTTGGCGGTTGATGGCATCTTGCGCCGGTAATTCGGGCGGTTTCTGTGCCGCCGATTGCGGCAGGTAGGACATCAACGCCCGCACCCCCATCAATGCGGCGATATCATCGGCATAGGTTTTATGCGCGACACCTGATTTGCGCGTGTGGGTCATGGCCCCGCCTAGATCACCGTGGCTGACTTCTTCGTGGGTGACGGTTTTGACGACATCGGGTCCGGTCACATACATATAGGATGAGCCTTCCACCATAAAAATAAAATCGGTCATGGCGGGGGAATAGACGGCACCCCCGGCGCACGGCCCCATGATTACCGATATTTGCGGCACCACGCCTGAAGCATCAACATTGCGTTGAAACACCTCGGCATAACCGCCCAAGGATGCCACGCCTTCTTGGATACGCGCCCCGCCTGAATCGTTGAGCCCGATGATGGGGATGCCTGATTTCATGGCTTGGTCCATAATTTTGACGATTTTTGCCGCGTGGGTTTCTGAAAGCGAGCCGCCAAGCACGGTGAAATCTTGTGAGAACACAAATGCCGGGCGTCCGTGAATCGTGCCGTATCCGGTGACCACACCATCGCCGGGGAAAGTCATATCGCCCATGCCGAAATCGGTGCAGCGGTGTTCCACGAACATATCCCATTCTTCAAAAGAATCTGCATCAAACAGCACGGCGATGCGTTCGCGGGCGGTGAGTTTGCCTTGGGCGTGTTGTTTGGCGATGCGCGCGCTGCCGCCGCCGAGTCGTGCCGCCGCGCGCTTTTCTTCTAGCGTGGTGATGATGGATGATGTCATGTTTGTTCTCCTTTCAACAGCGATAGATAGCGATGTGTTTCTATCATATCCTCTTTTATGCGTGCGCGTCTATCTTTGGCTTCGGCTTCGTGCCCCCATTGCTCAGCTTGCCAGCATTCTTCCAAAAATGCCACATCAAAGCCTTGTTCGGGGGTGCAATGCCCGAACGCAACCCCTAGCCCCACCACCATTGAACCGCTTGCGATGATGAGATTTGCCACCCCGCCTAGATGAAAATCATCCATCGCTTTTAGAATATCGCGCGTGATTTGCGCATTTTTGGGTGGTTGCTTAATGGGCATAATGCCGGCGCCTGTGGTGAAATTGAACCCGAAATTTGCCTGCGCCCAATCTAAACATGGTTGCCAGATTCTATGCTGTTCGGCTTGCAATGCGGGCGGGGTTTCCGCACGATAGCATAGCAATTCATTGTTGCCATAGCCGATGAGTTCATCCGTAATCTGTTGGCGATGGGGGGCGATGCGGTCTAGGGCGGTGACGGCTTGGCGAAACATCGGCATGGTATTTGCATTTATATAGTCGTGTTGGGCATCCCATTCTTGGCGGATGGCTTCGGCTAGTGCCTCCCTCGGCAACACCAAAACCGCACCGGCGGGGGTGTTGAGGGGGCGCGCATCCAAAAACACCTGCCATCCGGCATCGTGCGCTGTCAGTGTAGTTTCTTGCCAAAAACGTTCGGCTGGTTTGGCTTTCATCACGCATCCCCCGCTTTTATCATAGCCATGACCGCCCGGCTATCAAAGCCAAAACCCTGCATGACTTCGCAAAAATCGCTGGGGAGGGCGGCGACTAATGGCGGTGCGCCGACAATATCTAAACGCACCGCATGCAGGCAAAGCCGCTTCACCGCTTGATGGGGGAAGGCGGCGCGCCCGCCATATTTGCCATCGCCTAAAATCGGGCAACCGATGCTTAAACTGTGGGCGCGTAATTGGTGCGTGCGTCCCGTGCGTGGCTCTAACAACATCAGCGATACTTTGCCCTCAAAATTTTCAAGGCAGGTGTAAGCCGTCTCGGCAGGTTTGCCCGCCTCTGCATCCACCACCATTTTTTCATGCCCGCGCCCGCCTGATTTGATAAGCGGGGCGGTGATGATGCCGTGCGTTTCGGGGGGCTTGCCTAGCACTAATGCTAGATAGGTTTTTTTATGCCCCCTACCAGCAAAACCTTGCGCCAATCGGCGGGCGGATGCTGTGGTTTTTGCCACCAACAGCACCCCTGAAGTATCGCGGTCAAGCCGATGCACGAGGCGGAAATCCGCACCCCCGACAAAAGCCGTGCTTAATGCGCCGTCAATATGCTGATGCGTTTCCGCCCCGCCTTGCACGGCTAGACCTGACGGCTTGTTGAGGGCTAGGAAATCATTGTTTTCGTAAATCACCGCTTGGCGCAACATTGCAACGACTTCGGGGGCAGGGGGCGGGGCGGATTTAGGGCGCGGGGTAATCTCGGCGAATTCGTGCGGCACGCTAACTTCCTCGCCTGTCGCTAGGCGATGTGCGGCTTTGATGCGTTTGCCATTGACGCGAATTTTGCCTTGACGCAAATGTTTTTCAATCGCCCCTTGCGACAGCCCGGCAAAACGATTCCGCAGCATCCTATCAAGGCGCATGGTCGCTTCATCGGCGCTAATGGTGATGTGCGCCATCGCCTAACCTGCCCCCCGCACTAACGCCGCACACAGCAAAAACACCCCTAGCGATAACGCCACCGAAGCCACCGCATAAAGCCCCGCCAACATAATCTGGCGCGTGGCGGTTAGCGCGATGATGTCCAACGAAAACGTTGAAAATGTCGTCAAAGCCCCCAAAAATCCTACCCCCAAAAATAGCCGCAACGATTCGGGCATCGCCCCGCCCCCTGATAAAAATCCATACACCGCCCCCATGACCCCGGAGCCAACAACATTCACCAATAAAGTCGCCACCGGTGCGGCGGCACTCGTCCCCGCCACTGCCACCACCCCGACACTGACCCCATAGCGCGCCACTGCCCCCATTGCCCCGCCCAATGCTACCGCTAACCAAAGCATGATTATCCTTTCCGCCTTTTCGCCCACCAATCTAGGCGTTTTTTGATCTCGCGTTCAAAGCCGCGTTCGGGTGGAGTATAATATTGCTGGCGCGGGAAATCATCAGGAAACCCGCTTTGTCCGGCAAAGCCATCTGCGGTGTCGTGGTCATAGACATAACCGTCGCCATAGCCTAAATCTTTCATCAATTTTGTTGGCGCGTTGAGCATATGTTCAGGGGGTGCGAGCGAACCGCTTTCCCTTGCCCCGCGCAGTGCCGCTTTCAATGCCACATACGAAGCGTTGGATTTCGGGGCGGTTGCTAGATACAGCACTAATTGGGCGATGGCTAATTCGCCTTCGGGGGAGCCTAGACGTTCATAACTTTGCCACGCGGCGATGGCACGGGGTAGGGCTTCGGGTTCGGCTAGCCCCACATCTTCGGTGGCAAAGCGCGTCAGCCGCCGCAACACATAATGCAAATCTTCACCCCCCACCACCATACGCGCAAACCAATATAATGCGGCATCGGCATCAGAGGCGCGCAACGATTTATGCAGTGCCGAGATTAAATTGTAATGTTGGTCGCCATCGCGGTCAAACGCCACCGCCCGCTTTGATAGCATGCGCCCTAAATCTTCGGGGGTGAGGGGCGGGGCATCGGCTTTAACTTGCGCCATCACGGTTTCAATCGCATTGAGGCAATAACGCCCATCGCCATCGCAAAGCCCCCGCAACATCCCCCGCGCCGCATCATCCAACGGCAAGGGGGCATCATAATGCGCGGCGGCACGCATCATCAACGCATCAAGCGCCTCATCATTAAGCCGATTCAACACCAACACCTGACACCGCGACAACAACGCGCCATTGAGGGCGAAACTCGGGTTTTCTGTGGTCGCGCCGACTAGCGTGACTAGCCCATCTTCAACATGCGGCAGTAGCCCATCTTGTTGGGCTTTATTGAAACGATGCACCTCATCAACGAAAAGTAGGGTTTTGCCGCCTTGTTCGCGGGTGGTGCGGGCTTCGGCGAAAATCTTGCGTAAATCTGCCACCCCATCAAAGACCGCGGACATGGGCGCGAATTCCATACCAATCGCCGCCGCCAACAGGCGTGCTATCGTTGTTTTGCCTGTGCCCGGTGCGCCCCAAAAAATCAGCGACGGGAACGCCTTACCTGCCGCCGCCGCCGCGACCATGCGCGTCAATGTGCCGTCCGCGCCCAATAGATGCGCCTGCCCCTCCACCGCATCAAGGTTTTGTGGGCGCAATAGATCCGCCAAAGGGCGCGGGGCGCTATCCATAAATAATCCGTCTTGAGATGCTTTGCTCATAAGGGGCATTATGCAACAGATTTGCCCCGCATGAAAACCCCCACACGATTATTGAGCTTGCGCTTCTTCGGTGGTGGATTCTTCTTCCGGGCGGTCGCCTTTGCCGCGCGCATCTTCATCGCGGTCAACGAATTCAATCACCGCCATCGCCGCCGCATCGCCATAACGATACCCCGCTTTGATAATGCGAAGATAGCCACCTTTGCGCGCGGCATAGCGGGGGCTTAAAACGTCAAAAAGTTTTGTCGTCATCGCCTCATCACGCAGACGCGCATAGGCTTGACGGCGGGCGTGTAAATCCCCCCGCTTGCCTAGCGTAATCAGCCGTTCCACCACCGGACGCAATGCCCGTGCTTTTGCTAGGGTCGTTACGATTTGTTCGTGGCGCAATAGGGCTTGCGACATGTTGCGGAACAACATCTGCCGATGCTGTGAAGTGCGATTGAGTTTTTTACCCGAAATACGATGGCGCATGACTAGTCTCCCTTAAAATGGCTCATCCAAAAGTTTCACCATTTCTTCAATATTTTCCGGCGGCCATTGCGGAATATCCATCCCCAATTCAAGCTCCATGCCTTTTAGCACTTCCCTAATCTCATTGAGGGACTTACGCCCAAAATTCGGCGTCCGCAACATTTCTTGTTCGCTCTTGAGGCATAAATCGCCAATATAAACAATGTTATCGTTCTTGAGGCAATTCGCTGAACGCACCGACAATTCCAGCTCATCCACTTTGCGTAATAGGTTGCGGCTGAATGGAATCGCATCCGCATCTTCACGGCTTTTGGAGGTTTTTGGCTCTTCAAAATTGATGAAGAATTCCATCTGGTCTTGGATGATGCGCGCGGCATAAGCGACCGCATCTTCGGGATTGACCGAACCATCGGTTTCCACCGTCAGAATCAATTTATCAAAATCCGTGCGTTGCCCGACGCGGGTATTTTCCACCTTATATGCGACTTGGCGAATCGGCGCGTAAATCGCATCAATGGGAATCAAGCCAATGGGCGGGTCATCGTGTTTGCTGGCACTGGCGGGAACATAGCCGCTGCCTGTGGTCACCGTCAATTCCATGCCCAAGGATGCCCCCGCATCAAGCGTGCAGATGACATGGTCCGGGTTCATAATCTCAACGCCATTGACCAGATTGATCATCCCCGCCGTCACCACGCAAGGGCCTTCCACATTGAGGCGCAGACGTTTCGGGCCTTCCACCGACATTTTGACCGCAACGCCTTTGAGATTCAGCACAATGTCCGTCACATCTTCATTGATGCCGGGGATGGATGAAAATTCATGCAACACGCCTTGGATTTGCACCGAGGTAATCGCCGCACCTTGCAAAGATGACAGCAACACCCGCCGCAACGCATTACCCACGGTGACGCCAAAGCCACGCTCAAACGGCTCAACCGTCATTGTCATTTTATTCGGGTTCGCCTCATCATATTTGGGGCTTGGGCGCCCGGGTTTTTTTAATTCTTGCCAGTTCAATTCAATCATCATGCGATTCCTTAGTTTAGAGTTGCGGGGGTGCGGGGGGTGATTAGACGCGGCGACGCTTACGCGGGCGGCAACCATTATGCGGTATCGGCGTCACATCCCTGATAGAGCTGATGGTAAAGCCCACCGCTTGCAACGCCCGCAACGCCGATTCGCGTCCCGTCCCCGGTCCGCTTACCTGCACATCAATGTTTTTCATCCCGTGTTCAATGGCTTTTTTGCCGGCGTCCTCGGCGGCAATCTGTGCCGCATAAGGCGTGGATTTGCGCGAACCCTTAAACCCCATCCCCCCGGCAGATGACCACGAAATCGTATTCCCCTGCACATCGGTGATGGTGATTTTGGTGTTGTTGAACGACGAATTAACGTGCGCAACACCATTGGTAATGTTCTTTTTCTCGCGGCGTTTGACGCGGGTTTGGGGTGCTTTTGCCATCTGATGCGTCTCCTATTTCTTCTTGCCAGCGATTGCTTTTGCTGGCCCTTTGCGGGTGCGGGCGTTGGTGTGGGTGCGTTGCCCGCGCACGGGTAAATTGCGGCGATGACGCAACCCACGCAAACAGCCTAAATCCAAATACCGCTTGATGCTCATTGAGGTTTGGCGGCGCAAATCGCCTTCAACCAGATAATCCGCATCAATAATATCACGAATGCGCGTCAACTCATCTTCGGTCAGATCGCTGACCCGCCTTTCATCGCCAAGCCCGGCTTTCGCACAGATATGCGCCGCCGAAGTCGCACCTATGCCATGCACATAAGTCAAAGCGACTTTCACCCTTTTTTTGGTCGGTATATTGACACCAGCAATACGAGCCACTGCCTTTCTCCTTCTGTTCCTAAATGAGCCGAAATCTGCCTTAAAATCATTCTGCGCGCATTATAGCGATAAACGCGCATCCGTCAAGCCTAACTCCGTTCCTCTGTTGTTTTAAGAATCGCATCAATGGCACTTGCCACTGCGTCTATTGATTGCATCCCATCCACCACGCTCAATTTGCCGCGATTTTGGTAGTAGGGGATAATCGGGGCGGTGCTTTCGTGATAGACTTTGAGCCGTTTTTGTAACACCTCAACGCTGTCATCATCGCGGGTTTCGTCCGACTCCTTGGCGCGCGTCATAATGCGGTCAGCCAGCACGTTTTCATCAACGCCAATCTCAATGACATGGTCTATACGCAGCCCCATTTCCTCCAACATTTTATCCAGCCCCTCGGCTTGGGCAATGGTGCGGGGGAAGCCGTCCAGAATCACGCCATTTCCGCCCGTTGAGGCAGTGAGACGCTCCCTGATCATCGCCAAAATAATATCATCCGCCACCAATTTTCCAGCATCCATAATGGCTTTGGCTTGTTTGCCTAATTCGGTGCCACGTGCCAGCGCATCGCGGAGCATATCGCCGGTGGAAAGCTGCGTTAAACCGCGTTCCGCCACTAGCCTTGCGCTTTGTGTGCCTTTACCTGCGCCGGGTGCGCCTAATAGAATGATAATCATCGCCTTGCCCCCCGCAGATTTGATTTACGGATCAGGCTTTCATATTGATGCGCCATCAGATGCGATTGCACTTGGCTCACAGTGTCTTGGGTCACGGTGACGACAATCAACAGGCTGGTGCCACCGAAATAAAACGGCACGCTATAACGGCTAATCAAAATTTCGGGTAGCAAACACACCGCCGACAAATACGCCGCCCCCAACACCGTCAGGCGCGTCAGCACATAATCCAGATAATCCGCCGTAGGCTTGCCCGGGCGCATCCCCGGCACCACCCCGCCATAACGCCGCAGATTTTCCGCCGTTTCCGCAGGATTGAACACAATCGCCGTATAGAAAAAGGCGAAAAACACAATTAGTGCCACATAGATTCCCAAGTAAAGCGGTTGCCCCCGCCCCAACAGCGCATTGAGTGCCACCAGCCACCCCGCACCGCCATCGGCAGAATTGGTTAGGCTCAAAATAGATACCGGCATCAGCAACAATGACGAGGCAAAAATAGGCGGAATCACTCCGGGCACATTGACTTTCAAGGGCAGGTGCGATGATTCGCCGCCGAACATTTTATTGCCCATCTGACGTTTTGGATACTGCACCAGAATGCGCCGTTGCGCGCGCTCAACAAAGACGATAAAGGCTATCACCCCAATCGCCATGGCTAAAAAGAACAGAATCAAAAACGACGATAAAGCCCCTGTCCGCCCCAATTCAAACGTCCCGGCCAACGCGCTCGGCAGGTTGGCGACAATGCCGGCGAAAATAATCAAAGAAATGCCGTTGCCGACCCCCCTTTCTGTAATCTGCTCGCCTAGCCACATCAAAAATAACGTGCCGCCGACCAAAGTCACCACGGTGGTGATACGGAAAAACATTCCCGGCTCAAACACCACCCCTTGGGCTTGTTCAAGCCCCACGGCAATGCCATAGCCCTGCACCGCCGCTAAAAACACCGTCAAATAGCGGGTATATTGGTTGATGATTTTGCGCCCTGCCTCGCCTTCTTTTTTCAACGCTTCAAAACTCGGGACGATGGATGTCATCAACTGCATAATGATGGAGGCGGTGATATACGGCATAATGGTCAGGGCAAAAATGGTCATGCGCCCCAACGAGCCGCCGCTAAACATATCAAACATGCCCAACACACCGCCGGCATGGCGGCTGAAAATATCGCTCAAAATATCGGGATTGATGCCGGGCACGGGAATATAGGTGCCGAGGCGATAGATGATGAGCGCACCTAGCGTGAATAGAATCCGCTGGCGTAAATCGGTTGCCTTGCTAAACGCATTTAGGCTGGCGCTCACCGCCATTCTTTCGGGGGTGCGTGCCATTATGATGCTTCATCCTTTTTAGCGGGTTTTTTTGTTTTTTCTGTGGATTTTTCGGCAGATTTTTCGGTGGCTTTTGCGGCAGATTTTTCGGGGGCTTTTGCGGCAATTTCCACCGAACCCCCCGCCTTTTTCACGGCTTCAACCGCGCTTGCCGAGGCACCTGCCACGAGGAAATTGACCTTGTCTTTGAGCGCGCCCTTAGCCAACAGCCGCACACCATCGCGCGGATGCGACACTAAACCTGATGCCATCAAAGCCGCCGTATCCACGGGTTTTTTGCTGTCTAATTTACCCGCATCCAACGCTTTCTGCACCGCGCCCAAATTGACCACGGCAAAACGCCGGCGAAAAATGTTGGTGAAGCCACGTTTCGGCAGACGGCGGGTAATCGGCATCTGCCCGCCTTCAAAGCCGTTGATGGCAACGCCTGACCGCGCTTTCTGCCCCTTATGCCCGGAACCGCAAGTTTTGCCCTTGCCCGAACCAATGCCGCGCCCTAACCGTTTGCCGGTTTTGCGCGCGGCTAGATTGTCTCTGATTTCATTCAATTTCATTTCCCGTCATCCTTCATTCACGCTTCGTCAATCCGCACGAGGTGCGCGACTTTGTTAATCATACCACGAATGGCAGGCGTGTCCTCCAACACCCGACTGCGCCCGAGTTTATTCAACCCAAGCCCAACCAAAGTCTGGCGTTGGTCGCGTTTGCGCCCGATGGGGCTAGCGGTTTGGGTCACCCGCAAAGTTGCTTTTTCTGCCATGTTGCTCTCCCCTTATGCTTCTGCTGCTTCGCTAGTTTTGGCGGTGGATTTGCCGCGGCGTCTGCCCGTTAGAATCTCATTGGTGCGTTTGCCGCGTTTTGCCGCCACCGCGCGCGGGGCTTGCACCGCCTTTAGAGCCACAAAAGTCGCCTTAATCATATTATGCGGGTTGGATGTGCCGATGGATTTCGCCACCACATCCTGCACCCCTAACGTTTCAAATACCGCGCGCATAGGACCGCCGGCGATAATCCCCGTCCCCGCCGGTGCCGAGCGCAACAACACATGCCCCGCACCAAAACGCCCTTCAATATCATGGTGCAAAGTCCGCCCATCACGCAACGGCACGCGAATCATATTGCGTTTGGCGGCTTCGGTGGCTTTGCGGATGGCTTCGGGGACTTCTTTGGCCTTGCCCGAGCCAAAGCCCACGCGCCCTTTGGTGTCGCCGACAACTACCAGTGCCGCGAAACCGAAACGCCGACCACCTTTGACCACTTTGGCAACGCGATTGATGCCAACGAGCTTATCAACTAACTCTTGTTCTTCGTGGGTGTTATCGCGCGATGCGTCATTACGAGCCATGCTTTCCTCCTAAAATTTCAAGCCAGCTTCACGCGCGGCAACCGCCAACGCCTTCACCCGACCATGATAAATAAAACCGCCACGGTCAAAAACCACCGTGTCTATACCGCTTTTTTGGGCGCGTTCTGCGACCAATTTGCCGACCTGCCCCGCCGCTTCGCAAGTCGCGCCGGTTTTGAGTTTGCCCTTCAAATCCTTATCCAAAGTTGATGCCGAAGCCAACGTCACCCCCCGCACATCATCAATCACTTGTGCGTAAATATGGCGCGATGACCGATGCACCGAAAGGCGCGGACGACTGCCAGCAACTTTGCTCAAATGCGTGCGATTCCTAGCACGGCGACGTTGAAATAATTGGTGAAAATCTGTCATGGTTAGCCTCTACTTCTTCTTGCCTTCTTTGCGTAAGATTTGTTCATTTTCATAGCGCACGCCTTTACCTTTATAGGGTTCCGGCGGGCGTTTGCTCCGCACTTCTGATGCGAATTGACCAAGGGCTTCTTTATCATGGCTGGTGAGTTTAATCAGCGTATTATTTTCCACCGAAGCCGAGATAGATTCGGGCACTTCCATTTCTACCGCATGGCTATAGCCAAGCGCCAAGATTAGTTTCTTCCCCTGCATCTGCGCCCGATAACCGACGCCGTGGATGGTTAGGTTTTTGGAAAAACCTTCCGACACGCCGACCACCATATTATTGATGACCGCGCGCGCCGTCCCCCAAAGCGCACGGCTTTTCTGACTATCATTTTGCGGTTTAAGCATCGCTTTTCCATCGTTAATTTCAAGCTCCACCAGCGGCGGCAAAGCCATCTCTAACGCGCCTTTACTGCCCTTTGCTGAGACGATGCCGCCCTCTTGTGCGAGGGTGGTGCCTTCGGGTAAAGTGATGGGGCTACTACCAATACGAGACATAATATCGTTCCTTCCTGCGCTTCCTTTGTTAGAACACGCGGCAGAGAATTTCTCCGCCGACATTGGCTTCGCGCGCTTCCGCATCCGACAGAACCCCGCGCGGGGTTGATAGAATGGAAATCCCTAGCCCGTTATAGATCTGACTCAGATCTTTGATTTTAGAATAGACCCGCCGCCCCGGACGCGACACCCGCTTGATCTCCGAGATTACGGGCAAGCCATCATGGTATTTGAGTTCAATTTGCAATTCAAATATGCCCGGACGCGCCTCAACGCTGGAAAAACCGCGAATATAGCCTTCGCGTTTTAGCACTTCAAGCACACCGCTACGGAAACGCGACGCCGGGCTATTGACCGTGTGCTTGCGCGCACTTTGCCCGTTGCGAATCCGCGTGAGCATATCACCGAGAGGATCACTCATTGTCATCTTTTCGTCTCCCTCATTACCAGCTTGATTTCACAACACCAGAAACCTGACCGACCGATGCCAGATCGCGCAAGGCAATCCGCGACATCCCCAGTTTCCGATAATATCCACGCGCACGGCCGGTCACCCGACAACGATTGCGTACGCGCACCCGCGCACTATTGCGTGGCAGTTCTGCCAATTTTAGCGTCGCTTGAAAACGTTCTTCAATCGGCAAGGAACGATTATAGATAATCGCCTTAAGCCGTGCGCGCCGCGCCGCCATGCTTGCAGATTTCTTCTGCCTTTTGTGATTTTTATCAATCGCGCTTACTTTAGCCATGATACTTATCCTCCTTATGACTGAAACGGAAATGAGAACCCGCGCAATAACGCACAAGCCTCATCATCAGTCTTAGCCGTTGTCACCACAATCACATCCATGCCACGGATGCCATCAATTTTGTCATACTCAATTTCGGGGAAAACCAGTTGTTCTTTGACCCCCAAAGCATAATTGCCATGCCCATCAAAACTCTTGACGCTCAAGCCCCGAAAATCACGCACACGCGGCAGGGCGATGGTCACTAAACGATCCAAGAATTCAAACATTTTCGCGCGCCTTAACGTCACTTTACAGCCAATCGGCATACCATCGCGCAACTTAAATGCCGCCACCGATTTACGCGATTTGGTCACCACCGATTTCTGTCCGGCAATGGCGGTGAGTTCATTGCTCGCCTGTTCAATTTTCTTCGAATCCCTGACCGCTTCGCCCACGCCCATATTGATGACGATTTTGTCTAACTTTGGAACTTCCAGCAGATTTTTATAGCCGAATTTTTCCATCATCTCTGGACGAATTGAATCCTCATAATGTGTTTGTAGTCGCGTTTTCATACCCTTGACTCCTTAACCAATTGCCTTACCCGAACGGCGGGCAATCCGTGTTTTCACCCCTTTTTTGACGTCATAACCAATGCGGGTTGGTTTTTTGCTGTCGGGGTCAATATGCGCCACATTGGAAATATGTAGCGGTGCTTCAATTTTTTCAATGCCGCCGGGGCTTGATTGGCTCGCGCGCCGATGCTTGGTGACCTGATTGACCCCTTGCACGATGACGCGGCGTTGCGCGCGCAATACCGATGTGACCTCACCGGTTTTGCCTTTTTCGCGGCCGCTAATGACGATGACTTTATCGCCTTTTTTGATTTTAAATGTCTCAGCCATTACAAAACCTCCGGTGCCAGCGACACGATTTTCATAAACCGCCGCGCCCGCAACTCGCGGGTGACGGGGCCGAAAATGCGTGTGCCAATCGGCTCATTGGCGGCATTGATTAACACCGCCGCATTTTTATCAAAGCGAATCACCGAACCATCGGGACGCTTAATTTCACTCACCGTGCGCACGATGACCGCCCGATGCACATCGCCTTTTTTGACACGTCCGCGCGGGATGGCTTCCTTGACCGACACGACAATGACATCGCCGACATTTGCCGTTTTGCGCCCAGAACCGCCCAGCACTTTAATGCACTGCACCCGCCGTGCGCCTGAATTATCGGCAACATCAAGATTTGATTGCATCTGAATCATGATTCTGTCCCTGTTGTTGCCTCGGTTGTTGCGTCAGTTGTCGTTTCGGCTGTCGCCTCACCTTTTGCCGCAGGTTTGCTAGTCGTTTTTTTCGCCGCCGCCCCCGCCGCCGCCGCCGCATCGTAAATCACCGCGTATTTTTTTGATTTAGAAATCGGCGGGCATTCTTCAATACGCACGCGGTCGCCGATTTTGCAACGGTTTTCCGCATCGTGCGCCGCATAACGTTTGGTGCGCGAGATAAACTTTTTATAAAGCGGGTGCATAATGCGGCGTTCCACATTGACGATGATGGTTTTATCGCCCTTGTCGCTGACCACTACACCTTGCAAAATCCGTTTTGGCATCGTCTTAATCTCCTTATTTCGCGCCTGCGGCTTTTTCTGTGAGGATGGTTTTGATGCGCGCAATTTCGCGGCGCACCAAGCGCATCCGCGCCGGGTTTTCCAACTGACCCGTAGCCCCTTGAAAGCGCAAATTAAAGGCTTCCTTTTTCAAACCTGTGAGCTGGGTTTTCAACTCATCAGGCGTTTTTGACCGCAATTCTTCAGCTTTTACCATTGCCATCATCCTATCTCCTACTCGCTCTATCTCATTCACCTAAACGACTAACCACACGGGTGCCGAGGGGCAGTTTCGCCGAAGCCAATTTCAGGGCTTCAACCGCCAATTCTTTCTGCACACCGTCAATTTCAAACATAATGCGCCCGGGCTTGACACGGCAGACCCAAAATTCGGGATTGCCCTTACCCTTACCCATCCGCACTTCCGCCGGCTTCGTCGATACCGGCACATCGGGAAAGATGCGAATCCACACGCGCCCGGCCCGCCGTAGATGGCGGGTGATGGCGCGCCGTGCCGCCTCAATCTGCCGTGCTTTCACACGTGCGGGGCTAGTGGCTTTGAGTCCATAAGCACCGAAATTCAACTGCGTGCCGCCTTTGGCAAGCCCGTGAATCCGCCCCTTATGCGCTTTACGAAATTTTGTGCGTTTCGGTTGTAGCATTGCTCTCTAGCCTCGTGTCTCCGGAATCGGTGGGGTTGCCCCGCTTGGCTGTTTTTCTGCCAAACGTTTATCTTGTGCCATCGGGTCGTGCGCCATGACCTCGCCTTTGAACACCCAAACTTTGATGCCGCAAGCCCCGTAAGTTGTATGCGCCGTGCCTTCGCCATAATCCACCTCGGCGCGCAAAGTATGAAGCGGCACCCGCCCTTCACGATACCATTCGGTGCGCGCAATTTCTGCCCCGCCCAAACGCCCGGCGCAATTTATCCGCACCCCTAACGCGCCTAACCGCATCGCCGATTGCACCGCACGTTTCATGGCACGGCGAAACGCCACCCGCCGTTCAAGCTGTTGGGCGATGGATTCGGCAATCAGTTTCGCATCAATTTCAGGTTTCCGCACTTCAACGATATTGAGGCTCACCTCGGTGCCGACACGCTTGGTCAGTTCAACGCGCAATTCTTCAATATCTTGCCCTTTTTTGCCGATAATCAACCCCGGACGCCCGGCATAGATAGAAATCCGCGCACGCCCGGCTGGACGTTCAATGACCACGCGGCTAATGGCGGCGGGTTTGAGTTTATCCATCAGATAATTGCGTAAATTGATGTCCTCGTGAATCAAATCGGCATAGTTGCGATCCGCATACCAGCGCGAATCCCACGTGCGATTGATGCCAAGGCGCAAGCCTATTGGTTTTACTTTCTGTCCCATCAGACTTCCTCTTTTTCTGCTACGATGATGGTTAAATGCGAAAACGGCTTTAGAATCCGCGCCCCGCGCCCGCGCGCCCGTGCATGAAACCGCTTCATGACTAAACCTTTGCCGACATGCGCCTCACGCACGACCAAGCGATCAACATCCAGATTATGGTTGTTCTCGGCATTGGCGATGGCGCTCATCAAAGTCTTTTTGACATCGCCAGCGATACGCCGCCGTGAAAAACTCAATAATGCCAGCGCCTTTGAAGCCGAGGTGCCACGAATCATCTGCGCCACTTCGTTCAATTTCTGTGGGCTAACCCGCAGATTGCGTGCGACTGATTTTGCCTCATTATCGGCTTCGCGTCTTGATTTGCTCTGCTTTCCCATCATTATACCCTATCGTTTTGCTTTCTTATCCGCCGCGTGACCATAAAAAGTACGCGTCGGGGCGAATTCACCAAATTTATGCCCGACCATATCTTCGGTCACCGAAACCGGAACGAATTTCTTGCCGTTATGGATGCCAAAAGTCAGCCCGACAAATTGCGGCATAATCGTTGAGCGCCGCGACCATGTTTTAATGACATCATTGCGCCCAGATTCGCGCGCCGTCTCCGCTTTTTTGAGCAGATAGCCATCAACAAAAGGACCTTTCCATACCGAACGTGCCATGGTGATTCCCTATTTCTTCCGCCGCCGCACAATGAGGCGGTCGGTCATTTTATTACTGCGTGTGCGTTTGCCTTTGGTGGGTTTGCCCCATGGCGACACCGGATGCCGCCCGCCCGAGGACTTACCCTCACCACCGCCATGCGGGTGGTCAATCGGATTCATGGCAACCCCCCGCACATGCGGACGCCGCCCAAGCCAACGGCTCCGCCCCGCTTTGCCAAGTTTGATGTTCTGTTGGTCAGAATTAGACACCGCACCAATCGTTGCCATACATTCCGAACGCACCATCCGCACCTCACTAGATGAAAGGCGCAGAATAGAATAGGATTGGTCGCGCCCGATGAGCTGCACATAAGTGCCTGCCGAACGTGCCAACTGACCGCCCTTGCCGGGCTTCATTTCCACATTATGGATAATGCTCCCCACGGGGATGGACGATAATGGCATGGCGTTGCCGGGCTTAATATCTGCCTTTTCGGCGGCGATGACTTTATCGCCAATAGCGATGCGTTGGGGGGCTAGAATATAGGCTTGTTCGCCATCATCATATTTAATCAGCGCGATGAAAGCCGTGCGGTTTGGGTCATATTCAAGCCGTTCCACCACCGCCGCAATATCACGCTTGGTGCGTTTGAAATCCACCATGCGATAACGGCGTTTATGCCCTCCGCCCTTATGCCATGAGGTCGTATGCCCCGAATTATTGCGCCCCCCGGTTTGGGAAAGCCCTTGGGTGAGTTTCTTCACCGGCTTGCCCTTATAGAGCGCGCTGCGATCAACGGTGACCAAGCCCCTCTGCCCGGGAGAAGTCGGATTATATGTCTTCAATGCCATCACCTACACCCCTTGCATCATGTCAATGCTTTGTCCCTCAACGAGGGTGACAAAAGCCTTTTTCTGGTCAATGCGCCGTCCCAAAATGCCGCGAAACCGCTTGGTTTTGCCTTTGAGAATTGATGTGTTCACCGATTTCACCTGCACATTGTAAAGTGTTTCTATCGCCGCTTTAATCTCAGGCTTGGTCGCGTGTAGAGGCACGACAAAACCGATTTTATTTTGCTCGGATAGCATGGTTGATTTTTCCGTGATAATCGGGCGCAGAATGGTTGCATACGCCTTATTTTCACTCATGGAAATGGTGGTTTTTTTGCGCGGACGGATGCTCATGCTAAACGCTCCTCAAGATGCGCGATGCTGTCCTTGGTTAATACCAAAAGATCGCGCCGCAGAATGTCATAAACATTGATTCCCTGTTGCGGCAACACATCCAGCATGGGAATGTTGCGCGCTGCCCGCGCAAATAGCGCATCAATTTCCGCCCCGCCAATAATCAGCGCGTTATCTATGCCACATTTTTTGAGCCGCGCTTTGAGGCTCGCGGTTTTACCATCGGAGGTCAATTTATCAAGAATCAACAATTTCCCCGCCTGCGCCCGTGCGGAAAGCGCCGATTTCAACCCGAGTTGACGCACTTTCTTTTGCAAAGCATAGCCGTGGTCGCGTAATTGCGGTCCATGCACGACACCGCCACCACGGAAAATATTGCTTGAAGCCGCGCCATGCCGTGCGCGCCCACTACCTTTTTGCCGTCCGAGTTTCGCGCCTGTTTTGGCGATTTCTGAACGAATTTTTACCTTATGCGCACCACTACGACGCTTCGCCAACTGCCAATTGACCACGCGCGCCATAATGTCATCGCGGGGTTCAATGCCAAAAATGGCACTATTCATTGACACATCGCCAGCGGTTTTATTATCAAGGGTTTTTACAGCGATTTTCATTATTCCTGCCCCTTCTTGTCATCATCAGCATCGGCTTCTGCGGGGGCATCCTCTGCGGGAGCGTCCTCTGCGGGTGCTTCGGCTTCCGTCTCGGCGGGTGCTTCCGTCTCGGCAGGTGCTTCGGCTTCTGCCTCTGCGGGTGCTTCCGCTTCCGCCTCCACAGGCACTTCCGCTTCAACAGGTGCTTCTTCCACTTCCTCGGGGGTTTCTGATGGCGGCACATAATCGGCGAATAATCCTGCAGGATAAGGCGCATCGGCGGGGCGTTCGGCTTTGATGGCATCGCTAATCATCACATAGCTATTTTTCGCCCCGGGCACCGCGCCTTTGAGCAAAATTAAGCCATCTTCCACCAGCACCTCAACGACTTCAAGATTCTGCGTGGTGACGCGCGCCGCCCCCATCTGCCCCGCCATTTTTTTGCCCTTCCAGACTTTGCCGGGGTCTTGATTAGCACCGGTGGAACCATGCGCGCGGTGCGATAGCGACACGCCGTGACTCGCCCGAAGCCCGGCGAAATTGTGGCGTTTCATGGCACCGGCGAAACCTTTACCATGGCTGATGCCGGCGACATCTACCAACTGCCCGGCGACATAGTGATTCGCGCCAATGACCGCACCTACTTCAAGCATCGCGTCTGCGCTGACGCGGAATTCGGCTAATTTTGCTTTGGGTTCAACTTTGGCTTTGGCGAATTGACCGCGTGAGGCTTTGCTGATGTTTTTGACTTTGCGCACCCCTGAGCCCACTTGAATCGCATCATAACCGTCACGCGCCGCCATGCGTGTCTCCGTCACCTGACATGCGTCAAGACTGAGCACCGTCACCGGGATATGCGTGCCGTCTTTGGCAAATACCCGCGTCATTCCAATTTTGCGTGCTAGTGTTCCGCAGCGCATGGCTCTTACCCTTCCTTAGAGTTTAATTTCAACATCAACACCCGCCGCTAGATCCAGCTTCATCAGCGCATCAACGGTTTGCGGGGTTGGGTCCATAATGTCTAGCAAACGCTTATGCGTCCGCATTTCAAATTGCTCACGGCTTTTCTTGTCAATATGTGGCGAGCGATTGACGGTGAAACGGCGGATTGAGGTCGGCAGAGGAATCGGCCCACAAACCCGCGCACCAGTGCGCTTGGCGGTGCTAACAATTTCCGCCGTGGATTGATCGAGAATGCGATGATCAAACGCTTTCAGCCGTATGCGAATATTTTGATTATCTAGCATCATCCTTTACCTTTCCAAAATAAAATCGGCGAGAATTATGCTCTCGCCGATTTATCCATTCCTTTACTCCACAATCCCAGAAACAACACCTGCACCCACGGTGCGCCCGCCTTCACGTATAGCGAAACGCAAACCTTCTTCCATGGCAATCGGCGTAATCAGGGTTGCAACCATGGCGATATTATCCCCGGGCATGACCATTTCCGTGCCTTCGGGTAATTCAATAGACCCGGTCACATCGGTGGTGCGGAAATAGAATTGCGGACGATAATTGCTGAAAAAGGGCGTATGGCGTCCGCCTTCCTCTTTGGTGAGGATATAGGCTTCTGCCTTGAACTTCTTGAACGGCTTAATGCTACCCGGCGCCGCGAGAACCTGACCGCGTTCCACTTCTTCACGCTTGGTGCCACGCAATAGCACCCCAACATTATCCCCCGCCTCGCCTTGGTCGAGCAATTTGCGGAACATTTCAACGCCGGTGCAGGTGGTTTTTGTCGTATCGCGGATGCCGAGGATTTCAATTTCCTCACCGACTTTAACGACACCACGTTCAATCCGCCCGGTCACCACAGTGCCACGACCTGAGATGGAAAACACATCTTCAATCGGCATCAAAAAGGGTTGGTCTTTGGGACGTTCGGGTTGCGGGATATATTCATCCACGGATTTCATCAGCTCAATGATGGCGTTTTTGCCAATCTCATCATCGCGCCCTTCTAGTGCCGCAAGGGCTGAGCCTTTGATAATCGGAATATCATCCCCGGGGAAATCATACGACGACAGCAACTCACGAATTTCCAATTCAACCAATTCTAGCAATTCGGCATCATCCACTTGATCGACTTTATTCATAAAAACGACCAGAGCCGGAACGCCAACCTGACGTGCCAACAAAATATGCTCGCGGGTTTGCGGCATGGGACCATCCGCCGCGCTCACCACCAAAACACCGCCATCCATTTGCGCGGCACCAGTAATCATGTTTTTCACATAATCGGCGTGCCCCGGGCAATCCACATGCGCATAGTGGCGATTTTCGGTAGAATATTCCACATGCGCCGTGGAGATAGTAATCCCACGCGCGCGTTCTTCGGGGGCACCGTCAATTTTGTCATAGGCTTGGAAATCCGCACGCCCCGCCTCAGCCATCACTTTCGTAATCGCCGCGGTTAGCGTCGTTTTCCCATGATCCACATGCCCTATCGTGCCGATATTCACATGGGGTTTTGAACGGTCAAATTTTTCTTTTGTCATTTTCAACTCTCCTTCACGAGTTTCTAGGTTAAGCCATCTTGCTACGCACTTCGTCCGCAACCGCTTGCGGCACCTGTTCGTAGTGATCAAATTGCATACTATATTGCGCCCGCCCTTGCGACATGGAACGCAATGTATTGACATAGCCAAACATATTCGCCAGTGGCACCATTGCCGCAATCACCCGCGCATTTCCGCGCTGATCCATGCCTTCAACATTACCGCGACGGCTATTCAAATCGCCGATAATGTCGCCCATATATTCTTCAGGCGTGATGACCTCAACTTTCATAATGGGTTCAAGCAAGCGTGGGGCTGCTTTCGCATTCGCCTCACGGAACGCGGCACGGGCGGCAATTTCAAACGCCAGCACCGACGAATCAACATCATGGCTCGCGCCGTCAATCAATTCTACTTCAAAATCAATCACCGGGAATCCAGCGATAACACCGGTATCTTTGGCAGAAATCAGCCCCTTTTCTACGCCGGGGATGTATTCTTTGGGCACAGAACCGCCAACGACTTTATTGATGAAATTATACCCGCCTTCTGCTAGGGGGCGGAAGATGACCTTAATGCGCGCGAATTGCCCGGAACCGCCTGATTGTTTTTTATGGGTGTAATCCACCTCAACTTCTTTGGTGATGGTCTCGCGGTATGCCACTTGCGGTGCGCCGATATTGGCTTCAACTTTGAATTCACGCTTGAGGCGGTCAACCAGAATATCCAAATGCAATTCGCCCATGCCTTTCATAATCGTCTGCCCCGATTCTTCATCGGTGGAAACGCGGAAAGAGGGGTCTTCCGCCGCTAGACGTTGCAGCCCCAACGACATTTTTTCTTGGTCGTTTTTAGACGCTGGCTCAACGGCAATTTCAATCACCGGGTCAGGGAAGCTCATCGTTTCCAGCACCACCGGGTCGCCGGAATCGCAAAGCGTATCGCCTGTGGTTGTTTCCTTCATGCCGGCTAGGGCGACAATATCGCCGGCAAAGGCTTCTTCAATTTCCTCGCGGTTATTGGAGTGCATCATCATCATGCGCCCGATGCGCTCGCGTTTGCCTTTGGTGGAATTGAGGAGGCTGTCGCCTTTTTTCATCATACCCGAATAAATCCGCACAAAAGTCAGTGAGCCAACAAAAGGGTCATTCATAATTTTGAACGCTAACCCCGAAAATGGCGCATTATCATCGGCACTGCGTTCAATATCGCGGGTTTCGGTATCATCGCCCGGGCGGAAACCAACATAGGCTGGCACATCCAAAGGACCCGGCAGAAAATCAATCACCGCATTGAGCATCGGTTGCACGCCTTTATTTTTGAACGCCGACCCGCATAAAACTGGCACAAACGCCATCGCCAGAGTGCCTTTGCGAATCAATTCGCGCAAAATTTCTACATCGGGTTCTTGCCCTTCTAAAAAGGCTTCCATTGCGGTGTCGTCTTGTTCTACGGCGATTTCAATCATTTGCTCGCGCATTTCTTGGGCTTTGGCTTTGAGGTCATCGCGGATGTCTTGGATGACCCATGACGCGCCTAGATCCTCGCCTTTCCATACCCATTCCTGCATGGTGATCAAATCCACATGCCCGGCAAAATCGGTTTCAGCACCGATGGGAATTTGAATCGGCAGAGGCGTGGCGCCGGTGCGGTCTTTAATCATGGCGACGCAGTTAAAGAAATCCGCGCCGATTTTATCCATCTTATTGACGAAAACAATGCGCGGCACTTGATAGCGGTCGGCTTGACGCCAGACGGTTTCGGTTTGTGGTTCAACCCCGGCATTCGCATCCAACACACAAACCGCGCCATCTAATACTGCTAGCGAGCGTTCCACCTCAATGGTGAAATCCACGTGTCCCGGGGTATCAATAATGTTAAAGCGGAACTGCGCCGCGTCAGTATCCGCCCCGTATGCGCCTGATGGTGTTTTGCCGTCCTCGGTGCGATACCACATACAGGTGGTCGCCGCCGAGGTGATGGTAATCCCGCGTTCTTGTTCTTGTTCCATCCAATCCATAGTGGCGTTGCCGTCATGCACTTCGCCAATTTTGTGGGAACGTCCCGTATAATAAAGAATGCGCTCCGTCGTGGTGGTCTTGCCAGCATCAATATGCGCCATGATACCAAAATTGCGATAGCGGTTAAGAGGATATGCACGAGCCATGATGATGAGTCCTTACCTAAAATTACCAGCGATAATGCGAGAAAGCGCGATTGGCTTCTGCCATTTTATGGGTGTCTTCGCGTTTTTTGACGGCTGCCCCGCGATTATTCATCGCATCAAGCAACTCACCGCTTAGGCGGTCGGTCATGGTATTTTCACCGCGATTACGTGACGAATCAATGAGCCAACGTATGGCTAGGGCTTGGGCGCGGGTGGCGCGCACCTCAACCGGCACTTGATAGGTCGCACCGCCAACCCGCCTTGACCGCACTTCTAAATTTGGACGGACATTTTCAATGGCGTTGTGGAACACTGTTACCGGCTCTAGCCCAGTATTTTCATGAATCTTATCAAAAGCCCCATAGACAATCCGTTCAGCCACCGAACGTTTGCCGTCATACATCAAGCACGACATAAATTTAGACACCACCGCATCACCAAATTTTGGATCCGGTAAGGTTTCACGTTTTTCGGCTCTATGACGACGGGACATGGGGGAAACCTTACTTCGGACGTTTGGCGCCGTATTTAGACCGACGCTGTTTGCGGTTGGCGACACCTTGCGTATCCAACGTGCCACGGACAATATGATAGCGGACGCCGGGAAGGTCTTTGACACGACCGCCACGGATTAGCACTACCGAGTGTTCTTGCAGATTATGCCCCTCACCGGGGATATAGCTGGTTACCTCAAAGCCGTTGCTGAGGCGCACACGCGCGACTTTCCGCAAAGCCGAGTTCGGCTTTTTCGGCGTCGTTGTATAGACGCGTGTGCAGACCCCGCGCTTTTGGGGGCATGCCTCCATTGCCGGCACTTTATTGCGTGTCAGCGGACGTTGGCGCCCATGCCTTATCAACTGGTTAATCGTTGGCATCAAATGCTTCCCATTACAAAAACAGCAGACCGAAATCCCAGCCTACTAGCGACTTCCTTAAAAAACCTTTTCAATAAAACACCCCCCCGCAAATGCAAGGGCAAACGCAAGGGAATGCCTGTGAAAGTAGCTGACGCTACCTCAAAAAACCACTCCAAGATTTGAACCCCGTGTCTGTAAAACCCACACCACCAAAGCCCTTGAAGTGGGCGGAAAATAAGACGTTCCTGCCAATAGGTCAAGCGGAATATTCGTTTTTTTTCAATTTTTTATGCTAATGCAGGATTGATGCATATTTTTTGCATAAAATCAAGGCATTAGCGATTCGGCTCCCCTATTGTTCTGATGCTTCTGCTGGCGATTCTGCGGGTGGGGATAGGCTTGCCGCCGCTTTTGCCGCTTCTATCGCTTCGGCTTCGGCTGCTGCCGCCGCTTCGGCGGCTAGGCGGTCGCGTTCGCGTTGCTGTTCTTTTTCTAGTTGTTTATCGCGGCTTTGGGCGATGTTGCGCATTTTTGCCATGACGCTACCGGTGCCGGCGGGAATCAACCGCCCGACAATGACATTTTCTTTGAGTCCATTGAGCATATCTTCCTTGCCCGATACCGCCGCTTCGGTGAGGACGCGGGTGGTTTCTTGGAACGATGCCGCCGAGATAAATGACCGCGTTTGCAAAGATGCTTTGGTGATGCCGAGCAATACCGGCTGTCCGGTTGCTTCTTCCAAGCCTTCTTTTTGTGCCGCCGCATTAGCGGCTGCGAATTCTTCACGATCAACTTGCTCATTGACCAATAAAGTCGTACCGCCGGCACTGCGTACCTCAATTTTCTGCAACATCTGGCGGACGATGACTTCAATATGCTTGTCGTTGATTTTCACGCCTTGCAAGCGATAGACATCTTGAATCTCATTGATGAGATATTCTGCCAATTTTTCAACCCCCAATACTTTGAGAATATCGTGCGGCACTTGGCTCCCTTCAAGCAATGCCTCGCCTTTGCGGACGCTATCATTATCGCGGACGGCTAGGGCTTTGCCTTTTGGCACCATATAATCCACTGGCTCAAGGCTGTCATCGGTGGGGATGATGCGGATTTTTTGTTTGTTTTTATATTCGGCACCGAATTCCACGCGCCCATCTACCGCACTGATAATCGCCGCATCTTTGGGCAAGCGTGCTTCAAACAACTCCGCCACCCTTGGCAAGCCCCCGGTAATGTCGCGGGTCTTGGATGATTCGCGGGGGATTCGGGCTAGCACATCGCCGGCTTTGACTTTCGCACCGTTTTCTGCCGATAGGATGGAGTCTGGCGAGAGGAAATAGCGCGCCTCATGCCCATCGGCTAGAATAATGACATTGCCCGCCTCATCGCGCATGGTCAGGCGTGGGCGTAAATATAAATCTTTGTCTTTAGATTGGGCTTTCGAACCCGCCTTGCGATTCTGATTGCCAATGGAATTATTGACTTTGGGTTGGGGTCGGGCTTGGACTTTCCAATCAATGACTTCACAACTGGTGATGCCGGTGGATTCATCGGTGACCTCGCGCATAGACACGCCATCAATCAGATCAACATAATCCACGACACCGGCGACCTCACTGACAATCGGCAATGTGTAGGGGTCCCATTCAACCATTCTTTGCCCGGCTTCAACTTTCGCGCCGTCTTTGACCAGCAATTTTGCGCCATAGCTGAGGCGGTAATTGGAACGTTCGCGCCCCTGTGCGTCTAGTAGCAATAATTGCGTGTGGCGATTCATGACGATATACTGCCCTTTGCTGACCTCAATGAGGCTGGCATCTTGCAATTTTACTTTGCCGTCAATGACCGCTTCAATGCTGGATTGTTCGGCACCCCTTTGTGCCGCCCCGCCTATGTGGAAGGTGCGCATGGTTAATTGTGTGCCCGGCTCGCCGATGGATTGTGCGGCGATGACGCCTACGGCTTCGCCGACATTGACCGATGTGCCGCGCGCCAAATCGCGCCCATAACACGCCCCGCAAACGCCAATTTTGGTCTCACAAGTCAGCACCGAACGCACGAGCGCGCTATCAATGCCTTCGTCTTCAATGCGTTCAATATGTTCTTCGTCAATGATATTGCCGGCGCTGACAATGACTTTTTTATCGCT
The DNA here is from genome assembly GCA_958431225.1 of uncultured Alphaproteobacteria bacterium. GTDB lineage: Bacteria > Pseudomonadota > Alphaproteobacteria > Puniceispirillales > UBA1172 > UBA12202. Next base: position 504,813 of record OY288107.1, read on the forward strand.
CATGGCGACAATATCTTCGGCGGCGGTGCGCCCTAGCACACGTTCGCCTAGCGAATCCACCACCTCACCATCATTGACCACCGGGCGAATCGTTAGCCCATTGGTCGTCCCGCAATCATTTTCGGTAATGATGCAATCTTGGGCGACATCTACCAAACGGCGGGTCAGATAGCCCGAATTCGCGGTTTTGAGTGCGGTATCTGCCAAGCCTTTCCGCGCCCCGTGGGTGGAGTTAAAATATTCAAGCACGTTCAGCCCTTCCTTAAACGAAGAAATAATCGGCGTTTCAATAATCTCCCCCGAAGGTTTTGCCATCAGCCCGCGCATCCCTGCCAGTTGTTTAATCTGTGCCGCCGAACCACGCGCGCCCGAATGTGCCATCATCCACACCGAATTGACGGGTTGCCCCGGTTTTTCATCGGAAATCACTTTCATCATCTCATCGGCGACCAAATCGGTGCAACGCGACCACACATCCACGACTTTATTGTATTTCTCGCCTTGGGTGATGAGTCCGTCTTGGTATTGTTGTTCAAATTCCTTGACCGCGATTTCGGCTTCACCGACAAATTTGGTCTTGGCATCGGGGGTGTTGAGATCATCAATGCCAAAGGAAATTCCCGCCTCACACGCTTTGCGGAAGCCCATCCCCATGAGATGGTCGCAGAAAATCACCGTATCCTTCTGCCCACAATAGCGATAGACATGGTCAATCACATTGGAAATTTCTTTTTTCGTCATCAACCTATTGACGATGCTGAACAGCACTGCCGGATTTTCGGGCAGGATATTGGCTAGTTGCGCACGTCCCGGGGTGGTTTCTACCACTTCATAGATGCGTTCATCATTTTGCCAATTTGGCACGCGCACTTTTACCTTGGCATGCAGGCTCACATGTCCGGCATCATGCGCCAATAGCGCCTCGCCGGGATTGGCGAAAATCATGCCCTCGCCCATCTCGCCCTCGCGCATCAGCGTCAGGTAGTAAAGCCCTAGAATAATATCCTGCGACGGCACGATAATCGGCTTGCCGTTAGCCGGGCTGAGAATGTTATTGGTGGACATCATCAATACCCGCGCTTCTAATTGCGATTCGAGCGACAACGGCACATGCACCGCCATCTGGTCGCCATCAAAATCGGCATTAAACGCCGTGCAGACTAGGGGATGCAGTTGAATCGCCTTGCCTTCTATCAGCACCGGCTCAAAGGCTTGGATGCCCAAGCGGTGCAGGGTTGGGGCGCGGTTGAGCATGACCGGGTGTTCGCGTATCACTTCTTCCAGCATATCCCATACTTCCGGGCGTTCTTTATCCACCATGCGTTTGGCGGCTTTGAGGCTGTTGGCGTGGTTATACATTTCCAGTTTGGCGAAAACGAACGGCTTAAATAATTCAAGCGCCATCTGTTTCGGCAACCCGCATTGATGCAATTTGAGTTCGGGTCCAACGACAATCACCGACCGCCCCGAATAATCCACGCGCTTACCGAGCAGATTCTGGCGGAACCGCCCTTGCTTGCCTTTGAGCATATCCGACAGCGATTTCAGGGGACGTTTATTCACCCCAGTAATCACCCGCCCCCGCCGTCCATTATCAAATAGCGCATCCACGGATTCTTGGAGCATCCGCCTTTCGTTGCGGATAATAATGTCAGGGGCGCGCAATTCTAAAAGCCGTTTCAGACGATTATTGCGGTTGATGACACGGCGATAAAGATCGTTCAAATCCGAGGTAGCAAACCGCCCGCCATCAAGGGGCACAAGGGGGCGCAGATCGGGCGGAATCACCGGGATGACTTCCAAAATCATCCATTCAGGGCGCGTGCCTGATGCCAAAAACGCATCAATCAATTTGAGGCGATTGACCAATTTTTTGCGCTTGGTTTCGCTTCCTGTGGCTTTGAGGTCTTCGCGCACATTTTCGCGCTCGGCTTCCAAATCCATATCGGTGAGGATATTGCGGATGGCTTCGGCGCCAATGCCGGCTTCAAAAGCATCATCGCCATGTTCGTCTAGCGCATCGTAATATTCGCTCTCGGTCAGCAACTGCCCTTTCGTCATTGAGGTCAGCCCGGGTTCGGTCACAACAAAATTTTCAAAATAAAGCACCTTTTCCAAATCTTTGAGCATCATATCCGTCAGCAAACCAATGCGCGAAGGAAGCGATTTCAAAAACCAAATATGCGCCACCGGCGATGCCAGTTCAATATGCCCCATGCGTTCGCGGCGCACTTTGGATAGCGTCACCTCAACCCCGCATTTCTCGCAGACAATGCCGCGATATTTCATGCGTTTATATTTTCCGCAAAGGCATTCATAATCGCGCACGGGCCCGAAAATGCGCGAGCAAAATAGCCCATCGCGCTCAGGTTTGAAGGTGCGGTAGTTGATGGTTTCGGGCTTTTTAATCTCGCCATACGACCACGAACGGATGCTTTCAGGCGACGCGATGGAAATTTTGATTTTATCAAAACTTTGCGTTGGCTGTGGCTGGCTAAAATTATGAATCAGATCGTTCATCGGGGTTCTCCTTTTAGGATTCGGTGCTTTGCAAGTCTGCCGAAAGCCCCAGCGACTGCAATTCTTTAACGAGGACATTGAAACTTTCAGGCACACCGGCTTCAAAGGTGTTGTCGCCCCGGGCAATCGAATCATAGACTTTATTGCGCCCGGTAATATCATCGGATTTGACCGTGAGCATCTCTTGGAGCGTATAAGCAGCGCCATAAGCTTCAAGCGCCCAGACTTCCATTTCACCAAAACGCTGACCGCCTAGCTGTGCCTTGCCCCCAAGCGGCTGTTGGGTGACGAGCGAATACGGACCAACGGCGCGCGCGTGAATTTTTTCATCCACCAAGTGATGCAGTTTGAGCATATAGATATACCCCACAGTCACCGGACGGTCAAAAACCGCACCCGTGCGCCCATCGGTGAGCCATTCCTGTCCGGTTTCATTTAGACCCGCATAGGTGAGCAAATCGCGGACATCTTTTTCTTTTGCGCCATCAAAGACCGGCGTTGCCATCGGCACACCCCTTGATAGCAACTGCCCTTGGTCAATCAGCTGTGCGTCGTCCAATTTGCTGACCGAATCTTTGAACTGGTCGGGGCTATAGATGTTTTGCAGCTCATCCTTGATGGGTTTGCTATCTTGGTTTTGCTTTGCCGCTTCCACCACCGCACCGATGCGTTTGCCTAGTCCGGCCGCCGCCCAGCCCAAATGCGTTTCCAGAATCTGCCCGACATTCATACGCGATGGCACGCCCAACGGATTCAGCACAATATCCACCGGCGTGCCGTCCTCAAGATAGGGCATATCCTCAACGGGCAGAATGCGCGAAATCACGCCTTTATTGCCGTGGCGTCCTGCCATTTTGTCGCCGGGTTGCAATTTGCGTTTCACCGCAACAAACACTTTGACCATTTTCATGACGCCGGGGAGCAGCTCATCCCCCCGTTGCAATTTATCCACCTTATCTTCAAAACGTTCTTCTAGTTTTCTGATGGATTGTTCAAAATCGCTAATCTGGGCTTCAATGGATTTTTGCGCTTTGGCTTCGCTGACGGCGATTTCCACCCATTTATTGCGGGGCAGTTCTTCAAGCATGGCTTGGGTGATTTTACTGCCTTTTTTGATACCTTCCGAGCCAGATGCCGCCGTTTTGCCCGCCATCAAATCCATCAAACGGCTATAGAATCCGCGTTCTAGAATCTCGCGTTCGTCATCGCGGTCTTTGGAAAGCCGTTCAATTTCCGCACGTTCAATGGCGCGCGAACGTTCATCCTTATCCACCCCGCGTCTTGAAAATACCCGCACCTCAACCACCGTGCCTGACCCGCCTGCCGGCACACGCAATGAAGTATCGCGCACATCCGATGCTTTCTCGCCAAAAATGGCGCGGAGCAATTTTTCCTCGGGCGTCATAGGTGATTCGCCTTTCGGGGTGACTTTGCCGACCAAAATATCTTTTGATTCAACATCCGCCCCGACATAGACCATCCCGGCTTCGTCCAGATTTTTGAGCGCGTCCTCGCCGACATTAGGAATATCGCGGGTGATTTCTTCGGTGCCTAATTTGGTATCGCGCGCCATGATTTCGTATTCCTCAATATGGATTGAGGTAAAGACATCCTCACGCACAACGCGCTCAGAAATGAGAATCGAATCTTCAAAATTATAGCCATTCCACGGCATGAATGCCACCAACACATTGCGCCCAAGCGCCAATTCGCCATCTTCGGTAGAAGGTCCGTCGGCTAGCACATCGCCTGCCCTAACCTCATCGCCGACGCGCACCAAAGGACGTTGGGTGATGCAGGTGTTTTGGTTGGAACGTTGGAATTTCAACAGCGCATAGATATCCACCGGCGATACATCTAGGTCGGACATTTCGGTTGAACGCACGACAATGCGCGTGGCATCAACTTGATCAACAAACCCGGCACGGCGCGCCAATATCGTCACGCCCGAATCTTTGGCGACAATTTCCTCAATGCCGGTGCCGACTAGGGGGGCTTCGGCTTTCATCAAAGGCACGGCTTGGCGTTGCATGTTTGAGCCCATGAGCGCGCGGTTAGCATCGTCATTTTCAAGGAACGGAATCAATGACGCCGCCACCGACACGAGCTGTTTGGGCGATACATCCATCAACTCCACTTCTTGGGGGCTGGCAAGGCTGGTTTCGCCGCCTTGACGCACGGGGATTAACTCGCCGACAAATTGCCCTTTGGCGTCCAATTCGGCATTGGCTTGGGCGATGGCATAGCGTCCCTCATCCATGGCGGAAATATAGGTGACTTCATCGGTGACTTTGCCGTTGGACACTTTGCGATACGGCGTTTCAATAAAGCCATAGCGGTTGATTTTGGCAAAAGTCGCTAGCGAATTGATAAGCCCGATATTCGGACCTTCAGGGGTTTCAATCGGGCAGATGCGCCCATAATGCGTGGGATGCACATCGCGCACCTCAAAGCCAGCACGGTCGCGGGTTAGCCCACCGGGACCTAGCGCCGATAACCGCCTTTTATGCGTGATTTCCGAAAGCGGATTGGTCTGGTCCATAAATTGCGATAATTGCGATGAGCCAAAAAATTCTTTCACCGCCGCCGCCGCCGGTTTGGAATTGATTAAATCCGTGGGCATGATGCGGTCAATTTCTGATGAGGACATACGCTCTTTGATAGCGCGTTCCATGCGCACCAAGCCGACACGATATTGATTTTGCATCAACTCGCCCACCGAACGCACGCGCCGATTGCCTAGATGGTCAATATCATCAATCTCGCCCTTACCATCGCGCAAACCCAATAGCAGTTTCACAATCGCCAAAATATCATCGCGGCGCAAAATCCGCGTTTGGTCATCGGCATCAACGCCCACTCGCGCATTCAATTTCACCCGCCCCACTGACGATAAATCATAGCGGCTAGAATCAAAGAACAATCCCGAAAATAATGCTTCGGCAGATTCTAATGTAGGCGGTTCGCCCGGACGCAACACGCGGTAGATATCGGTTAAGGCATCCTCACGCGAATGGTTGCGGTCGGCGGCGAGGGTGTTGCGTAAAAACGCCCCGACATTGACATGGTCAATCGCCAGCACCCGCAGATCGTTGGTTTTGGTTTCATCCAAAATGGCAAGGGTTTCTTCCCCGAGAATATCCCCCGCTTCCGCCAGCACTAACCCGGTTTTCTTATCAACAATATCATGGGCGAGATACTGCCCCATCAGCTCCTCGTTGCTGACTAGCACCTCTTTGATGCCGCTTTCTTGTAATTTGCGCAAACTTCTTGGCGTCAATTTATCGCCTTTCTTTGCCGCCACTTTGCCGGTATCAGCATTGACCAAATCGTGATTCAACCGCGCCCCCCGCATGCTTGCATCAAATTTCGTGCGCCAGCCTTTCTTGTCCCGCTTATATGCCACCGCCTCATAAAAATAATTGAGAATCGCCTCACGGCTCAACCCATTGACCTTAGTGCGTTCGGGTTCAATGCCTTCTTTTTCACATTCGGCGAGATATGCCTCGGAGGTTTCATCAAGCAATGCCATCAAAAACGTCGTCGCCGGCAATTTGCGTTTGCGGTCAATGCGCACATGGACGATATCTTTGGGGTCAAATTCAAAATCAAGCCACGAGCCACGATAGGGAATCACCCGTGCCGAGAACAATAATTTGCCCGAAGCATGCGACTTTCCACGATCATTATCAAAAAACACCCCCGGCGAGCGATGCATCTGTGAGACAATCACCCGTTCGGTGCCGTTAATGACAAAAGTGCCGTTCTTGGTCATCAGGGGCATATCGCCCATATAGACCTCTTGTTCTTTGGTATCACGCAGGGAACGCATACCGGTAACGTCATCTTCTTCCCACACCACCAAACGCAAAGTCACTTTGAGGGGCGAGGCGAAATTCAAACCTCTCTGTTGGCATTCCTCAACATCATATTTGGGTTCTTCCAGCGTGTAGGATACGAATTCCAACACCGCTTTATCGTTGAAATCTTTAATCGGGAATACCGAACGAAACACTTCTTGCAAGCCAGAATCTTCGCGTTTTTCTGGGTCTATATCTCTTTGCAAGAACAATTCATAGCTCGTGCGTTGAACATCAATCAGATTCGGCATCGCCGCCACTTCGGAAATTGACCCGAAATTGCGGCGAAAGCGACGACGACTATTAAGTGCGGTGATGGTGGATGCCATTTGTTATAACCTTATTTCCTGTTGCATAAAAGCCATCCCCCCATGACGGAAAATCCAGTGTTGGAACAATCCAGCCATGGGGGGGTTGCCCGTTTCATCCCAAGATTACTTGAGTTCCGCCGTTGCGCCAGCTTCCTCGAGGGCAGCCTTTGCCGCGTCGGCATCGTCTTTGGATGCGCCTTCTTTGACCGGTTTCGGTGCGCCTTCTACGAGGTCTTTGGCTTCTTTGAGCCCCAACCCGGTAATCGTGCGCACCGCTTTGATGACATTGATCTTATTGTCGCCAACGGCGCTAAGAATCACATCAAATTCGGTCTTTTCTTCTGCGGGACCGGCACCGGCATCGCCGCCGCCAGCTGCCGCTGCCACCGCAACCGGTGCGGCGGCGGCAGAAACGCCCCATTGCTCCTCAAGAAGTTTCGCCAATTCGGCAGCTTCCATCACCGTGAGCTGGGAAAGGTCTTCTGCAAGTTTTGTAATATCAGCCATTTTTCTCTCCATTCAGGCTTGAACTAGTGTTGTTAAACTGGGCGAAGCCCTGCTACGATTGCAACTGGTCAGCTCTGGCTTGGATAACCCGTGCCAGCTTGGATGCTGGGGCTTGGGTGACCCGTGCCAATTGTGTCGCTGGGGCTTGCAATATCCCAACGATTTTGGAACGAAGCGCATCAAGGGACGGCAAGCGGGCTAGTGCTTCCACACCCGCCTTATCCAGCAAACGCCCATCAATCGCCCCGCCAATTACCGACAATTTGTCATTGTCTTTGGCAAAGGCAACGAGGGTTTTTGCCGCCGCCACTGGATCATTTGAAGTGCCGATGGCAGTGGGTCCCGTGAACTGATCGCTCAGCGCCTCAAATTTCGTTCCGTGCAGTGCGATTTTGGCGATGCGGTTTTTGGTGACTTTATACCGAGCCCCGGCTTCCCGCATTTTTTGCCTAATCGCATTGCTTTCGCTGACAGTTAGCCCGACCTGATGCGTGAGAACAACCGAAGTCGCCTCACCAAAGGTCGCGTGCAGTTCATCAACCAGCTTAGTTTTTTCAGATCTTTTCACGATCTTCTCCGCTAGTTATGGATAAAACCAAATCATTGATTCCATCCGGTTGCACGTAAGCGATGGTCCAAAAAAAACCACCGCCAAGGCCTGCCCATTTAGTTCAAGCGAATTCACATTCGCCATCCCCGTCTGAGTAGGATATTAAGCCGAAGCACCTACCTTCTTGGACAGGTGGAGTCCCCCAAAAATACCCAAAATACCTAGATACCCCGGGCGACCCCTTCCGCTACCCCGCCATAGACGGCATAGCGAAATTCACATACGAAAGCCTAACTTCCCCCTACTGAACTTCCCCCTGCTGAACTTTTGGCTTCCGCCGCATCCACCATCACCCCGGCACCCATAGTGCTGGAAAGCGCGATTTTGCGAATAAATACCCCTTTCGCCCCCGCAGGACGCAATTTTTGCACCGCATCAATAAAGGCGGCGGCGTTTTCTTGTAATTTATCTTCGGAAAAACTTGCCTTGCCGATACCGCCATGGATGACGCCAGCTTTTTCGGCACGGAATTGCACTTCCCCCGCCTTTGCCAATTCCACCGCTTTTGCCACATCCGCCGTCACCGTGCCGAGTTTCGGATTAGGCATCAAACCTTTCGTCCCCAAAACTTTACCCAAACGCCCAACAACCCCCATCATATCAGGGGTGGCAATGACGCGATCAACATCAATTTTGCCCGATTGCATGGTTTCTGCCAAATCTTCCGCACCCACGACATCGGCACCGGCTTTTTTGGCTTCTTCTGCCTTATCATCGCGCGCAAAAACCGCCACACGCATGGATTTCCCGGTCCCATGCGGGAGCGACACCACCCCCCGCACCATTTGGTCTGATTGGCGCGTATCAATGCCGAGATTCATGGCAATCTCAATGGTCTCATCAAATTTCGCGCTGGCGTGTTTTTTGACCATCGCTACCGCATCCTTGAGCGCGAAACTCGCCTCGCGGTCAAAACTTTCATACGCTGCTTTCAGTTTTTTTCCTGCCATTTTCTACTCCACTACCTCATAACCCATTGACCGCGCCGAACCTTTGACCATCTGCACCGCACCTTCTTGATCCACGGCGTTGAGGTCGTCCATTTTTTGGTCGGCAATTTCGCGTAGTTGTGCCATCGTCACCTTGCCTGCAACTTCACGCCCGGGGGTGCCGCCGCCTTTCGGAAGCCCAGCGGCTTTTTTCAAGAAATAACTCACCGGGGCTTTTTTCATGGTGAAGGTGAATGATTTATCCGAATAGACGGTGATTTCCACTGGCACTGGCATATTTTTTTCAATGCTCTCGGTGGCGGCGTTAAATGCTTTACAGAATTCCATGATATTGACCCCACGTTGACCCAAGGCTGGGCCCACTGGCGGCGATGGATTCGCTGCCCCTGCTGGAATCTGTAATTTGATATAGCCTTCAATCTTTTTTGCCATAATCCTTCATCCTTCCACGTGTTAAGCCGATTTCTCAACTTGCGAAAATTCCAAATCCACTGGCGTTGACCGCCCGAAAATAGACACCGTTACTTTGAGGCGCGATTTATCCTCATCCACTTCTTCCACCAGCCCTTTGAAAGACGCAAAAGGCCCTTCAGCAACCCGCACCCATTCGCCAATTTCAAAACTCACATCGGCATGGGTACGTTCAACGCCCTCGGCAAGTTGTTTGATGAGCCGTTCTGCCTCGGCATCGGAAATCGGCATCGGTTTATTGTCTGCGCCCAAAAACCCGGTGACGCGATTGTGTGAGTTGACGATATGCCACGCTTGGTCGGTGAGCTCCATCTTAATCAAAATATAGCCCGGGAAAAATTTACGCTCCGTATTGACCCTTGCCCCTCTACGCACTTCCACCACTTCTTCGGTTGGCACTAATACGTCTTCAATGGCGTCAGCTTGCCCATACGCCGCCGCTTGCTCGCGCACCGCTTGAGCAACTTTTTTCTCCGAGCCGGAGAAGACATGAACCACATACCAACGTTTAGCCATTTCTAAACAATCCCGAACACCCAGATAAACCCCAAAAGCAGACAAAACAGCCTGCCGCTTTTATCCACCAAACCCTAACACCATCTGCACTAGATTGCTCAAAACCCAATCTACGAGCATAAAAAAAACCGCCGCGATAAACACCATCACCAGAACGGTAATCGTTGCAGTGATAACATCGCGCCTGCTTGGCCAAGTGATACGGCTAATTTCTTGCCGAACTTGGCGAACAAATTGTGTTGGAGTCACCCTAGCCATTTTTCCTCAATCGTGCAAGCACTTATGACAACAAAAATGCAATTTTCTACACCGCACACGCAAATCGCACATTTTCGCCCATAAATAAGTCTAAAATCTTCAATGATGGATGGGGGTTTAACCCAATGCGCGCGCGATTGCAAATAGAAATTTTGTTTTTTTTGCGATGCTTGAAAATGCGGGGGCGCATCGCTACAATGACGACATGGCACGCGATAATATCAAAACAGCGATTAGTGAGCTCAAAAATCTTTTTGGCGCGCGGCTTACCACCGCCGCAACAGAGATTGAAACCCATAGCCACGATGAAACCCACGCGCATAGCCACCCGCCTGATGCGGTGGTCTATCCGCTTGATGCGGGGGAAATCTCGGCACTGATAAAAATTTGCGCGCAGAATCGCTGTCCGATTATCCCCTTTGGCGTTGGCACATCGCTTGAAGGTCATGTCGTCCCCTTTCATGGAGGCATCAGCGTTGATATGAGCCGTATGGCGCGCATCATCACCATCAACCAAGACGATATGGATGCGGTGGTAGAAGCAGGGGTGACGCGCAATCAGCTCAATCACGAATTACGCACCACCGGGTTAATGTTCACGGTTGATCCCGGGGCGGATGCGACGATGGGGGGGATGGCTTCCACTAGTGCTTCGGGGACGAACAGCGTGTGCTATGGCACCATCCGCGACAATATATTGGCGATGGAGGTGGTGGTGCCTGATGGCAAGATAATTGAACTCGGGAGCCGTGCGCGTAAATCGGCTTCGGGGTATGATCTCAAAAATCTATTTATCGGGGCGGAGGGCAGTTTGGGCATCATCACCAAATTGACCGTCAAATTGCACGGCGTGCCTGAAAGTATATCGGCGGCGCGATGTGCTTTTGATGATATTCATGCCGCCGTCCAAGCCGTCATCCTCGCCATCCAAAGCGGTATTCCTATGGCGCGCATTGAATTGCTTGATGAGGTGCAGATGCGCGGGGTCAATGTCTATAATGCGGATTTCAACGCCCCGGAAAAACCGCATCTATTCCTTGAATTCCATGGCAGTGAAACCGCTATCGCTGAACAGGTGGAGCTGTTTCAACATATCGCCGAGGAATGTGGCGGGTCGGAATTTGCTTGGGCGCATAGCACCGAAACCCGCAATAAATTATGGTCAGCCCGCCATAATGCCTATTACGCCGCCAAAGCCTTAAAGCCCAACGCCGCCACCCTTGTCACCGATTGCTGTGTGCCGATTTCGGCTTTGGCGGAGAGCATTAAAGCCGCCAAAGCATTGGTGGAAGACGCCGGGCTTATCGCGCCTTTGGTGGGGCATGTTGGTGATGGCAATTTTCATTTGCTGGTATTGCTCGCCCCCGATGATGAAAAAGAATGGGCGCGCGCCAAAACCCTCGCCGCTAGCCTCAATCAACTAGCCCTAGATGCCGGGGGGACGATTACCGGCGAGCATGGCATCGGTAGCGGTAAAATCAAATATATGGAAAGCGAACATGGCGATGCCTATCATCTCATGCGTCAGATTAAAACCACCATTGACCCTAACGGCATTATGAATCCCGGGAAAATTTTTGCCTCAAACACCTGAAAGAAAGCCCCGCAATATGACTGGATTAACCTCCCTGCCACTAGAAAAATTGCCCCTTGTCTCGCTTGATTTGGAAACGACAGGCTTGCAGACCAAAAGCGACCGCGTGGTGCAGATTGGGCTTTATGACCCGCTTGACAAAAGCGATGCCATTGACCAGATGATCAATCCCGGCGTAAAAATCCCCGAAAAAAGCACGTCTATTCATGGCATCAGCACCGATATGGTGGCGGATGCGCCGCATTTTCCGCAAGTCCTGCCGCAACTGCGCGATGCTGTTAATGCGCGCGTCATTATCGGCTATAATATCGGCTTTGACCTTGCCATTCTGCTTGCCGAAGCCGCACGGCATGGCTTGGAATGGGAAAGCCCTCCGGCGATTTGCGTACGGCAGATGGCGAGCGTGGCGTTGGGGCGTGATGCGATGTTGGTGATGGGAACGCTTGAAGCCCTTGCCGAATATCTAGGCGTTGCCACCGCCAAACGCCATACGGCTATTGGTGATGCGCGGATGACTAGCGATTTGTTTTTCGCACTCCTGCCGTCCGTGCAGGAAAAAGGCATCCACCGCTTTGGCGATTTGCTCAAAGTCACCTCCGCCCTTGACGGACAACGCATGGCGGCGGCAAATGCGGGATGGGTGGATGTGTCGGCACTGCCCGATGCGCCATCTATATCGCATGCGCTCAAACGCATTGACCCGTTTCCTTATAGCCACCGCATCAATGCCATGATGGTGCCGGAGCCTTTAATTATGCCCCCTGATGCCAAAGTGCTTGAAGCCGCCGCTATGATGAAACAGCAAAAGCGCGAATGTGTTTTTGTCGGCACCAGCCCTGATGATGTGGTCGGCATTGTTTCCGAACGCGACATCGTGCATTGCATGGCACAGCCGATGGAAGAAGTCAGCCGCGCCCGCGAAATGCAGCTGGGTGCGATTATGGCATCGCCCATCATTAGCGTCCATGACCATGATTATATGCATGTTGCGCTTGGGCGCATGCATAAGCATGATATTCGGCATCTTGCGGTCATCAGTGGCGACGGGCGGTTGCTTGGCTATGTTTCGGGGCGGGAACTCAATCGCTTGCGCTTGACCGAAGCGATGGTGATTGGCGATGAAATTGCCGCTGCCGATGATGCTAGCCAAATTGCTACCGCCATTAAAGGCTTGCCGCAACTCGCCGCGTCGCTGATGGATGAGGCGATGAAGGCTTATGATATTGCTTCGGTGATTAGCGGGCAGTATCGGGCGGCACTCGCCCGCGCCGCGATTTTGGCAGAATCTAAAATGCGCGGGAAGCCGCCGACAGAATATTGCCTGCTCATTCTCGGGTCAGGCGGGCGTGAGGAAAGCCTGCTCGCCCCGGACCAAGACCACGCTATCATCTATGCCGCCCCGCCATCGAGCACCGATGCCGAAAAAACGCAAAAATATTTTGAAACTTTGGGACAGCATATTGCCGATATTCTTGACACGGCGGGGGTGCCTTATTGTGATGGCGGGGTCATGTCTAATAGTGCCAAATGGTGTAAATCTTTGGACGAGTGGAAAAAAACCATCACGAATTGGATTGAACGTGCCAAAGGTGAGGATGTGCTTTATGTGGATATTTTCTTTGATTATGCTTCCGTGCATGCTTCTGTGCATGGGGCGGATAGATTGGCGGAACAACTGCAAACCCACATCAATAAAACATTAAAAGGGCAGACGGGGTTTTTGAAAATGCTGGCGGGGAATATCCATTCGTATAATGCTGGCAGTAGTTTTTGGGGCGGATTCAATACGGAAAATGGGCGGTTTAATATCAAACGCTATTTGCTTTTGCCGTTGGTGGAAACTTTGCGCATCCTTGCGGCTTCAAGGGGGGTTAGCGCGCGCAATAGCACCGAACGCGCCCAACAACTCATGGCAACCGACACCATCCCGCCCGAAATCATCCCCCTTGCCGAAGATTTGCAATTTTCTTTGCGCTTAGTGTTGCGCCAACAGATTGCCGACATCAATGAAGGCTTACCGCCAACCACGCAAGTGGAATTGACGCGCCTGACCCCCAATGAGAAACGCACATTGAAATCGGTGCAGAATCGCGTCAAACAGCTTGACCAATTCCTCACGGATTGTTTGTTCGGCTAGGGTGGCAGGAGCGAAGGGACTCGAACCCCCAACCCCCGGTTTTGGAGACCGGTGCTCTACCAATTGAGCTACACTCCTATAAGCCTACTCCACAATCCCAGACACAACACCTGCGCCCACGGTGCGCCCGCCTTCACGTATGGCAAAGCGCAAACCTTCTTCCATGGCTATCGGTGTAATCAGGGTTGCAACCATGGCGATATTATCACCGGGCATGACCATCTCCGTGCCTTCGGGTAATTCAATAGACCCGGTCACATCGGTGGTGCGGAAGTAAAATTGTGGGCGATAATTGCTGAAGAACGGCGTATGGCGTCCGCCTTCCTCTTTGGTGAGGATATAGGCTTCTGCTTTGAATTTCTTGAACGGCTTAATGCTGCCCGGTGCGGCGAGAACCTGACCGCGTTCCACTTCTTCACGCTTGGTGCCACGCAATAGCACCCCGACATTATCCCCCGCCTCGCCTTGGTCGAGCAATTTGCGGAACATCTCAACGCCCGTGCAGGTGGTTTTTGTCGTATCGCGGATGCCGAGGATTTCAATTTCCTCACCGACTTTAACGACGCCACGTTCAATCCGCCCGGTCACCACAGTGCCACGACCTGAGATGGAAAACACATCTTCAATCGGCATCAAGAAAGGTTGGTCTTTGGGGCGTTCGGGTTGCGGGATATATTCATCCACGGATTTCATCAGCTCAATGATGGCGTTTTTGCCAATTTCATCATCGCGTCCTTCCAATGCCGCCAGAGCCGAGCCTTTGATAATCGGAATATCATCCCCGGGGAAATCATACGACGACAGCAACTCACGGATTTCCAATTCAACCAATTCTAGCAATTCGGCATCATCAACCTGATCGACTTTATTCATAAAGACGACCAATGCCGGCACACCAACCTGACGCGCCAACAAAATATGCTCGCGGGTTTGCGGCATCGGTCCATCCGCCGCGCTCACCACCAAAACACCGCCATCCATTTGTGCGGCACCGGTAATCATGTTTTTCACATAATCGGCGTGACCCGGGCAATCCACGTGGGCGTAGTGGCGGTTTTCGGTGGAATATTCCACATGCGCGGTGGAAATGGTAATGCCACGCGCGCGTTCTTCGGGGGCGCCGTCAATTTTGTCATAGGCTTGGAAATCGGCGCGCCCTGCCTCAGCCATCACTTTCGTAATCGCCGCGGTTAGCGTGGTTTTTCCATGATCCACATGTCCTATCGTGCCGATATTCACATGGGGTTTGGAACGGTCAAATTTTTCTTTTGTCATTGTCTGCTCTCCTGATGCTTCTCGTGGTGGTGGGGGTAGGATTCGAACCTACGTACGCTACGCGGGCAGATTTACAGTCTGCTGCCTTTAACCACTCGGCCACCCCACCAAAATAAATGCTGGTCTTTCGTCATAAAGCCGAATAGAAAAACCCAAGGCTCTTGTCAAGATGAAAGTTAGAAAATCATGCGGAAACCCATGCGGAAACAGGGCGGTGCATCTCATAGTGAGCAGGTGTTGATTTATGGGCGGCATGCGGTGTTGGCGGCGTTGCAGAACCGCGGGCGCCGCATCCATAGCCTCAATGCGACCGATGAAGCAATGAAATGGCTAGACGCGCATAGCACATTATGCGCCCAGCATAATATCACGCCAAAAAGCACCCCGCGCACACAATTAGAAGAATCGCTCCCCCCCCAAGATAAGCATATCCATCAGGGACTCGTCATGCGCGCGGCGCGCCTTGATGCGCCTAATTTGGATGATTGGCTCGCGCAAAATGCGTCCGCGCCTGCCACATTGCTGATGCTTGACCAGATTACCGATGCGCGCAATATCGGGGCGATGATGCGCTCGGCTTGGGCGTTCGGGGTTGGTGCTTTAATTGCAACCGACCGCCACACACCGCAGGAAACCGGCACCATGTTGCGCGCGGCATCGGGGGCGGCGGAACATCTGCCGTTAATCCGCGTGGTCAATCTTGCGCGTGCCATCACGCAGTTGCAACAGCACGGATTTTTGGTGGCAGGGCTAGATGCGGCGGGGGAATATGACATTACCAGCCTCGGGGAAGAGCAGCACCGCGCCATCGTGCTAGGGGCGGAGGGCAAAGGTTTGCGCCGTCTCACCCGCGAGAAGATTGACCGCCTCGTGCATATTCCCATGCAAGCGGGGGTAGAATCGCTCAACGTATCCACCGCCGCCGCCATCGCGCTCTATGCCAATTATCGGGGCAGGTAGATTTTCACTTGCTTTATGCTAGCGATTGCTGGTAAAGAAACAGCGATTATGCTGGCGTGGCTCAATTGGTAGAGCACCCGATTTGTAATCGGGCGGTTGGGAGTTCGAGTCTCTCCGCCAGCACCATATTTTCTTAGTAGGTAGTGGAGGCGGTCATGCAACATAAAATCGGGGCGATTCCTTTTGCCGTTAGAGATGGGCGTATCGCGCTCCTCTTTGTCACCTCTAAACGCAAAGGGCGGTGGATTTTTCCTAAAGGCAACCGCAAGAAAAACGAAAGCGACAACAAAGCCAGCCGCCGTGAAGCCTTTGAAGAAGCCGGGGTCAAGGGGCGGGTCTTTGCCGATTTCCCCATCACCACCGTCATCGGCAAAGCCTCAAAACCCGCGAGCCAAAAAGCCGCCGTCACCTATTACCCGCTTTTGGTCAGCACACAATACGACAAATTCCCCGAAGCCAAAAAACGCGAACGCCATTGGATTCTACTGGAAAACGCCGAAAACATTACCGCGCATGAGGACTACCTCAATCTAATCAGGCAAATCCGCGCCCTTACCCCATGGCTCCTAAAAACCGTAGCAGATAAAAAATCCCTGCCGCTAGGAAGGCCGAAGCGGGGACGGTGATAATCCACGCCGCACCGATGGAATAAACGAATTGCCGCCGCACCAAACGCCGCTTCATCCGCGCCGAGACATTATCAAAAGCCTCATCAGAAGTCGCGTTCAAAACATGCCCGGGCTTTAACTGCCCTTTTTTGGGATGTTCCAGCCATTCGCGCAAAAACCCGACACCAAAAATCGCCCCGATGGCAATATGCGTGGAACTCACCGGCAAGCCTAACGTGGTAGCAATCAGCACCGTAATCGCCGAAGCCAAAGCCACCGTGTAAGCCCTTGGTGCATTAAGGCGCGTGATTTTCTGCCCCACTGTGTGAATCAGTTTCGGCCCGAACAGCAACAAGCCTAGCGCGATGCCGCTTGCGCCAATCATCATCACCCATAACGGAATCGCCGCTTTGGCTTGGACGCTGGTATTGGTGAAGGTGGAGACAATCGCCGCCAGCGGGCCCACCGCATTCGCCACATCATTCGCCCCATGCGCGAAACACAGCAACATCACCCCCATAATCAACGGCAGATGGAACAGCGTGTAAATTTCTTTTTTCTTGTTGCCAATCTGGTCGGCTTTTTTAGCGATATACGAAATTGACCCCAGCCACGTTATCGCCATCATCCCTAGCGAGGCGATAATAATCGTCATCGTATCGGGCTTCCAGATTTTTTTAAGCCCCTTCATCGCCATATATGCGGTGAACGCCCCCCCCATCAAGCCGATGAGTATAGGCACCCATGTGCGCGCCGCCTGATTGCGGTCCTCTTGGTTGAGGATGCGCCATTTGATGATAAACAGCAACGCCGCCGCAACGATGCCGCCAAATACCGGCGAGATCACCCAACTCGCGGCGATTTTGGACATGGTTACCCAATTCACTATGCCGAAGCCGGCGGCGGCAATCCCGCCCCCCATGACCCCGCCAACGATGGAATGTGTCGTAGAAACCGGCGCGTTCAAATAGGTCGCTAGGTTAATCCACAACGCCGCCGCCAATAACGCGCTCAACATCAAATAGCGAAACACCGCAATATCCACGCCGTCTTCGGTGGAAATGATGCCTTTTGCCACGGTCTTGACAACATCGCCCCCCGCCAGCAATGCCCCCATGCTTTCAAAAATCGCGGCAATGATAACCGCGGCAACCACCGTCAGCACCTTACCCCCCACGGCAGGTCCCATATTATTGGCAACATCATTCGCCCCGATATTGAGCGCCATATAACCGCCAATGGCAGAAGCCGCGATAACAATGAAAATATCTTCGGGTGCCACGTGCAGGTTGATATTACCAAAGAACCCCGCCAGAATTAAAAAGAAAAACGCCAAAGCAATCGGCACCGTTTTACCGCGCGCGCGCTGAACGACGCTATAAGTATAAGTGAAACGGCTTAAATCATTGACATAGCGTTTGGATGGATTTTTGTCAGCCATCATAACCCTCCCTCAAGGTGAAATTAACTTGGGGCGACTAATAGCACTAATTTTTTTAAATTTCAGTCTTGAAAAAAAATTTTTTTTCCACTATTGTTAGTAGCCTTGTGCAACATAGCCACAAGATATAGGGCAAGGCACAGCGCAAGAATCAGGCCAGAATCAGGACCGAATCAGGCCAGAATCAAGACAAAATCAGGCGCAAAACACCCGCGCCCCCGCCAAAAATAGCGGGGGATGGGGATGAATAGATGGGAACGAAACGCTTAGCTAATGCGCTTAAATTTCGGCGAGTAAAGCCCCGAACGTGACGTGCCGGCTTTTTTGATGAGCTTTGCCTTAATCAGATTCTGAAAAGCCCGATAAAGCGACGGCTGCGGCATAGATGCAAGCAACGCGTGATCGCGCAACTGGCTAAGATGAATAGGCTTGTCAGTCCCCTCCGATATCAATACCATAGCCGAGATGACATTCCGTTCAATCTCGCTAAGATCTGCGGTGCCCATATCAGCTTCCATCTGTGTAATCAGTTTCCGTAACTGGGCGTAATATTCAATACGTGACATAGTTTTTCCTTACTTGGTTAGTCTTGTAGTTATCCATATAGATAGAGTATTTCTAAATTTCAATAGCAAATATGACATTTTTATTCTTATTTTTACTATTACCTCGTAAAAATGAGCGTAAAGCTTGATGCCCCGCCCTTAATTTTTTTGTCATGGGTTGAATTTTTACTAGATTTTCTTTTTCATAAATGCAAATATGCGCACACTCTTTCGTGAATTCGTGCGGGGGAGGTGTCAACGCTTTGCTTCTCAATACGCAAAATTTGAAGAAGAATCTGAAGTTGTTTGACAATTTAACAACTTGCTTCAATTTAAGGAGAAAGCAAATGCCAAACGGAATCGTCAAATGGTTCAACGGAACAAAAGGCTACGGATTCATTGAACCCGAGGACAAATCGCAAGATGTCTTCGTTCATATTTCCGCCGTCAAAGAAGCTGGAATGCGGACGCTGATGGAAAATCAGCAAATCAGCTATGAAATTGAAACCGGCAAAAACGGCAAAACCGCTGCCATCAATCTACGCGCGGCTGGCGCCGGCGATGCGCCTGATTCGGGCGATGCAGATGACGCGCCTGATGCGTCTGATGCGCCTGATGCGGATGATGCGCCTGAAGAAGAATAAGCGGCGTGCTGAAACGAACGAAGGGCTGGTCATAGTTTTATGGCCAGCCTTTTTTTATGCCCCCTCTTTTTATGACCCCCTTTTTTTTATGAATTCAGTGCGCCTATGAAAATCAACCGCATCCCCATGAGCAGAAAAAATAACAGAATCAAACGGCGGAAAAGCGCTTGTGAGATATGCTGACGGATACGCTCGCCGATAAAAAACCCCACCAAACCAAACGCCAGCCCGAACAGCCCCGCCAGCACCAAATCCAAGCGCAACACTTCATTAAGCACCAACGCCAACAACAGGGGCAGATAGCCCATAAAAAACAAAAACCCGGTCGCCGCCATAAATTGCTCGCGCTCCACATTGCGCCCCAACAGATACATGACGACCGGGGGCGAGAATACCGATGACAGCCCGCCTATGACGCCGGCGACCGCACCGCTTAACACCTGCCAGCCCGCCCATGCCGACACATCCACCCGAAACCCTGCCAAAGATTGCACGGCAAAAAACACCATAACCACGCCCAAAACCGCCAATAAAATTGATTCGGGGAAGGCACGCAAAAAATAGCCGAAAATGAAAATCACCACCATCATCACCACCGCTAACACGCGATATTGGCGGATTTGCGCGCTTCGCAACGTTTTATCGGCGCGCAGAAATTGCACTAAATTCGTCAGCATAGTCGGCAAAGCCGTCAAGGGAATCGCTACCAAAGGCGGGAAAAATAGCGTCAAAAACGCCATACTAATCGCCGGCATACCGATGCCGATGACGCCTTTGACGATGCCGCCGACCAAAAAAATGGCTGCAACCGCTATCAGCAGGCTTAAATCTAAAGCCGCGAGCAACCCCATCATCTGCCCCGCTTCATTGGGTTTTCACCACGAATTCCATCCCCGATTTATTGCCGATATAGACATGGGGCTTATGGCGGTAAAAGCGAATCACCACCTCCCCCATCATCGCATCAAACCCATCAGGGCGAATATGGACGATTTTTCCCGTGACCGATTTTTCGGTATCGGTGCAAACGACATTTACTTTTTGGTCTAGTGTGAACATGGGTCTCTATCCTTTTTGGCTAGTGGTTGGTGCGAGTTTACGGCTTTCGCCTTCAATGACTTCTTCTAGGCGTCGCATGAGTTCGCGCTTGGACAGACCCGGCGGGATTGGCGGTAGAATTTTGACAATAATCTCACCGGGATTCTTGGCGGGTGAGATTTTTTGCCAAAAATACCCGGCATTGAGCGCAATCGGCACCACCGCCAGACCTGTGCTCGCATAGAGCGCATAGACACCGCTATGATACGGCTCTTTGGCATCGGGCGCAAGTCTTGTGCCTTGGGGGAAAATCAAAAAGCCGCGCCCCTGATTCGCCATAGTTTTGCTGGCTTGCATGAGCCGTTTAATTTCGCGCGCCCCGCGCCCGCGATTGATGCCAACGACCCCATAACGCCACAAATAAAGCCCAAAAAGCGGAATCCATAAAAGCGAATGTTTCATCACCGTGATCGGTTTATTGAGCAAATCTAACAGCACAATCGTCTCCCATGCTGATTGATGTTTGACCGCATAAATCACTTGCGATTTCGGAATGGCGCCGTCAATACGGCTCGTAATCCCGCAAATCACGCGCAATTCTAGCATCATCATCCGCGCCCATAGCCCTTGCCAGAAAAAAATCCACCGGCGCGGCAATGCCAACAAAGGCAAGCCGACTATTGCCATCACCAATGTGCTAGCGTAGAAAATCAAAGAAAACATCAAACCACGAAGCAACCGCATCATGAAAACACTCCTTATCTTGCAACCTGAATGACCGACTAATTATGCGCCATAATCCCACTAATGCCCCTATTTGGCAACAAAAGACCCACGCGATTCTAGCCGAATGCGCGCAGGCAAAAACGACCATTACCTACTTGCAACTAGCAGAGCAAGCAGAAATCCCATCCCCCCACCGCATCCATCAACTGACAAGATTTTTAGAAAGCCTCATCGCCAGTGATGCGGCGGGGGGGCATCCTTTACGCGCGGCGGTGGTGGTGAGCAAGGGGGGCGAGAAAATCCCGGCACAAGGGTTTTTTGATTGCTGTCAGCATTGCGGGATTCGGCGCGAACATGACGAAAGCGATGGGGCGTTGCATGCGCGCCTGCTTGCCGCCCTTTATGATAAGGCTTTATGATGGGGCTTTATGATGATGCTTTGGCAATGACGAAGCGATAGCATCCGTCCGCATCTTGGCTTTGTTCGCGCAATTCATGTCCGCCGACCTCACAAAAATGCGCGAAATCCAAAGGCGCCGCCGCATCATCCGCCAGCACCACCAGCACCGCACCCGCCGCCAGCCCGCCGATTTTCTGGCGCGCCTTTAACACTGGAAGCGGGCATTTCAGCCCTGTTGCATCCAGAATCTGCGCCTCGGTTTTTTTCGCATCCGCACCCATAATCACAAAAATAGCAGATTTATCCCCCAAGGTGAATCGGGTTTTTCTTTGCCAAAGCCCGCGTGCTTGCTAAAACAGGGTTATGAGCATTTGGGGAACCATCGTTGGCGGGGCGACGGGATTAGCACTTGGCGGGGCTATTGGCGGCTTAGTCGGTGTGCTGGCAGGGCAAGCCATTGACCAAATCCGCGACAATTACGATGATGAAGACGCGCGCAAAAAGGTAGCGTTTTCGGTCGCCCTCATCGCGCTTTCGGCAAAGATGGCGAAATCAGGCGGGGCGGTGCATATCAAACAAATCCTCGCTTTCCGCGAAAAAGTGGATATCCCCGAAAAAGATGTTAGTGCCGTAGGTAAATTATGGGATCTCGCCCGCCAAACCCCCGCCGGTGCCGAAGGCTATGCGCGCCAGTTAAAGCAATTATTCGGTGCGCGCGCCCCGATTTTCGCACAGCTTTTTGAAGTGCTGTTCCATATCGCCCGTGTTGATGGGGATATTACCCCTGATGCGCAACATTATCTCTATCAGCTGGCGTTGGAATTGGGGTTTGATGCCAAGGATTTTGAACGCATTCAACTGCGCTATGATGATAGCGCTGGCAACCCCTATCATATTTTGGGGGTTGATGTTGGTGCTGATATTGAGGTGATTCGCCGGGCGTGGTTGGCACTAGCGCGCGAACATCACCCTGACCGCCTGCAAGCCGCCGGGTTGCCCCTTGAATGTATTCGCACCGCCAGCGAACGCCTAGCCAGCATCAACGCCGCCTATGAACAAATCAAAAACGCGCAAGACCCTGATGGGCAAGATGGGCAAAAATCTTGACTTTCGCGCCATCAACCCATAGATAATTGGCGGAATCAGATGGTTGGATGGCCGCTGTCTTTGCAGATAGAGGAAAGTCCGGGCTCCAGAAACCGACGGTGCCGGATAACGTCCGGCGTGGGCAACCGCAGGGAAAGTGCCGCAGAAAATATACCGCCATATCCTATATGGTAAGGGTGAAAAGGTGCGGTAAGAGCGCACCGCGATTTCGGCAACGAAATTGGCAAGGTAAACCCCACCGGGAGCAAGACCAAACAGAAACATCGCGCCCTTTTTTAGGGCTAGGGGCTGGTTTCCCCCGACTGGTGTTCGGGTAGGTCGCTTGAGGCGGAAAGTAATTTTCGTCCTAGATGAATGGCCATCAAATCGCCTCTCCTTGGGCGATGAACAGAACCCGGCTTATAGACCATCTGATTCTTTCTCTTTTTTTTATTTTTTTTCGCTGATTCGCTGATAAATCGCTGAAAACCCAAAAAGAACATACAAAGAACATTCAAAATTATACTTATTTTTCAAATATTAACAACCGCCCCCTCAACCTATTTCTAATGCTATGAAATAATTATGTTTTTTTGTATTTTTTTGCATTTTCCCATTGACAGACCATTTATTCCCATGCTATCCCATAAAATCCCATGAGAGCGACTTGTGGAAAATTCGCACCGCAAAATCGCACATCAGGGGGGACGGAATATAAGCATCGGCTAGCGCCAATAAAGCGACCTTCCGGTGCAGGCATAAGGAGTTGGTGATGGAGTTATTCACCTCAACATACGAAAATCGCATTGACCGAAAAGGACGCGTTTCGGTGCCGGCGAAATATCGCTCCATTCTTGAGCATAGGAATGAGCCGTTGATTCTCACGCGCGCGCTCAATCTGCCCTGTCTTGAAGGTATGTCGGCGGAGCGCATGAATCAGATCGCCGATGCCATTGACGCACTAGATGCCTATTCCGAAGACGCGGCGATTTTGCAAATGATTATGGCAAGCGCACAAGAATTCCGCCCCGATAGCGAAGGGCGCATCGGGCTACCCGATGAATTCCTCGCGCATGCCAATTTGGACGAAATGGTTTTATTTGTCGGCGTCGGGCGCATTTTTCAACTCTGGCAACCCAACGCCTATCACGAGCGCGAAAATATCAGCCGCAATGCCGCACGTTCGGGACGCACCCCGCAACTGATTCTCAAGCCCCGTGCTAATGGGGGTCAAAATGGAGATAGCAAATGACGCATAATCCGGTGTTGATTGTTGAAGTGCTTGATGCGCTATCCCCCCAAGCGGGTGCGGTCTATTTGGATGCCACTTTCGGGCGGGGCGGGTATAGCCGTGCCATTTTAGAAGCCGCGCCGTGCCGTGTCATCGCCATAGACCGCGACCCCGACGCTATCGCCGCCGCCGCCGCCAAAGATATGAAAGATGAATTTAAAGATCGTTTAACGCTTATCCACGGAAGATTTTCTGAATTACACGAAATTCTGAGCTCCCTCCAACTACCCGCGGTCAATGGGATTGTCTTTGATTTTGGGGTCTCCTCCCCTCAGTTAGACAATGCCGACCGCGGGTTCTCTTTTCGCCAAGAGGGACCTTTAGATATGCGTATGGAAAAATCTGGCATGCGCGCCGGCGATTTCATCAACACCGCTAGCGAACAAGAAATTGCCAATGTGTTATGGCTATATGGTGAGGAACGCGCTTCGCGGCGTATTGCGCGCGCCATTATTAGCGCACGCGAAATCGCACCGATTGAAACGACTTTGGCACTAGCCGACATTATCCGCACCGCCCTGCCGCGCCCGAAACATAAAGGCATTGACCCGGCGACCCGCAGTTTCCAAGCCATCCGCATCTATATCAATGATGAGTTGGGCGAGATTAAATCCGCCCTCCCTGCCGCCACTGCGTGTCTTTGTGCCGGGGGGCGGTTGGTGGTGGTGTCGTTCCATTCGCTTGAAGACCGCCTAGCAAAAACATTTTTGAAAACCCAAGCCGCGCTCAATCCCCGCCCCTCACGCCATCTGCCCGATGTGCCGCCTGATGCGTCGGGGGGTGCGCCTGCCTTAACCCTCATCCACCGCAAAGCCATTACCGCTAGCGATGCGGAAATTGCCTCCAACCCGCGCGCACGTTCGGCAAAACTCCGCGCCGCCATCCGCACCGATGCGCCCCCCCTGCTTGATCCATGGCTTGATGAGGTGGCGTGATGTTCAAACTCCTTACCCATCCGGCTACATTTCTGTCATTGGTGTTGCTGACGATTATTTCAGGCATCAGCGTCTATGGGGTTGGCATGCAACACGACCACCAAACGCAAAAACACGCACAGATTGAACGCAATATCATCGCTACCACCGCGCGCATTGCCATTCTCAAAGCCGAATGGGCGTATCTGTCGCGCCCGGACCGCGTTCAGCAATTAGCCGAACGGCTATTGGAACTCAAACCTTTAAGCGCGAATCAGATCATCACCGATGCTGATTTAGAACAGCGCAACCAATCGGGGGGTAGTGCGCTCGCCAATTTCACGCTTGATGGGGGCGGGCAATGAATATGCTTGCCTATCTCATCCACCTTGCGCGCGATGCCCCGCAAGGCACACCGCAATCAGTGGCAACCAAGCGCGTATTATTCGCACAATTCCTCGCCGTGCTTTGCTTTGTCTTTATCGGCTATCGCGTGGTGGAAGTCCCGCTTACCGCCGATGACACCAAAAGAACCTACGCCGCCCATGCGCAACAGGTCCCGCGCGGCGATATTTTAGACCGCAACGGACAGATTATGGCAACGACGCTCCAAGCGTTAGAACTCTATGCCAATCCCAAAGAAATCCTTGATCCGATTGAAGCCACCGCCGCCCTCGCCGAGGTGCTGACCGACCTTGATGAGGCACAAATTTTCGCGCGCCTCACCCGCAAATCGCGCTATGCTGAATTGGCGTGGCGTCTATCACCGCAAAAATATAATGATGTGTTGCAATTAGGCATCGCCGGCGTTTATGGACGCAGTAAATTGGTGCGCGTCTATCCCAATATTGAGGCCGCCGCGCATCTGCTCGGGGGGGTGAATAAGGATGATAAAGGCATCGCTGGCATTGAGCTGAGCATGGATGAGCGTCTCACCGCTGGCGAAGATGTGATGCTGGCACTTGACCTCAACATACAGGCGGTTTTGCGCCAAGAAATCCGCAACCAAATTGAACGTTTCCAAGCCATCGGCGGCGCCGGGCTGGTGCAAGATATTACCACCGGCGAGATTCTTGCCATGGTGTCGTTGCCCGATTTTGATGCCAACCACTTACGCAAAGCTTCAGAAAATCAACGTTTCAATCGCGCCACGTCAGGGGTTTATGAACTCGGCTCCACCTTCAAAATTTTCAACACCGCCATCGCCCTAGAAAGCGGGGTGTTTCGGGCGCATGATGTGATTGATGTGCAGTCGCCTTTGCACGTGGGGCGGTTTTCCATCCGCGATTTTCACCCGGAAAAAACCCCCCTCAATGTCGCTGAGGTGCTGATTGTGTCTTCCAATAAAGGCTCGGCGCGCATCGCTGACCGCATCGGGGCAGAACGCCAACAGGACTATTTTGAAAAATTGGGATTCTTCAAACCCATGCCGTTAGAAATTCGTGAAGCCGCCGCACCGCTTGTGCCGGCGCATTGGGGACGGGCGGAAATTATGACCATGTCTTACGGGCATGGCATTTCTATCACGCCGATGCACCTTATCAATGCGATGGCGACAACGATTGGCAATGGCACGATTATGACCCCGAGTTTAATCAAAAAAACCGCCCCTGATGCGGATATTCGCCCGCGCTTATTTTCGCCTGAAACCATCACGCAAATCCGTGCCATGATGCGGCGGGTGGTGAGTCATCCGCGCGGCACTGCCAATTTTGCTGATGCCAAAGGCTATCTGGTGGCGGGGAAAACCGGCACTTCTGAGAAAATCAAAAGCAAAGGCTATAACCGCAAAGCCAATATCACCAGCTTCATTGCCAGTTTTCCCGCCCACGACCCAAAATATGCCGTCTTTATTATGGTGGATGAACCCAAAGGGCAGAAACATAGTTTTAATTTTTCCACGGCAGGTTGGGTGGCGGCACCTGTTGGCGGGCGGGTGATTCAACGCATCGCACCGATGTTGGGGGTGCATCCTGTGGATGAAAACGCGCCCAAAATTCGCCAGACTCTCAAGCTCAAATTGCCCGAACTGGATAAGGTAGAGCCTAGCCATGCGTCTTTCTGATTTGATAAAACAGCCCCTAACCAACGCCAACAACCCCACCATTAGCGGTGTCAGCCATGACACGCGCAAAATGCAAAAAGGCGATGTGTTTGTGGCGATTTCTGGGGCGGAGGTTGATGGCAATGCCTATATTGACCAAGCCATCACCAAGGGCGCGCGCGCGATTATTTCGGATAAAAAAACGCCCCAAAAATCGGTGCCGATTATCAAAGTCGCCGATAGCCGTGTGGCTTTGGCGGAGATGGCGGATGCGCTTTATCCGCACAAAGCCAATCTCATCGCCGCCATCACCGGCACTAATGGCAAGACGTCTATTGCGGAGTTTTTGCGCCAAATCTGGCAACGTGTGGGGTGGAAAGCCGCGAGCATCGGCACGTTGGGGGCGTGCTATGACCATAGCCAAATCCCGATTGACCTCACCACGCCTGATGTGCTGACCCTGCATAAAACCATGAATGAGCTGAATCAGCACCATATCAGCCATGTCATTATGGAAGCATCATCCCACGGCATTGAACAACACCGCCTGAGCCATCTGCCCATAGCGGTGGCGGGATTTACCAACCTGACCCAAGACCATCTTGACCACCATAAAACCTTGGCGCATTATTTTGCCGCAAAATGTCGGCTTTTTACGGATATTCTGATGGATGGCGGCACGGCGGTTATCAATATTGACAGCACATACGGCAAAGATATTGTCAAAAAAATCGCCAAACGCCCGGTGCGCATTATCAAAGTCGGGCGCGATAAATCTGCGGATTTTTTTATAGAATCTAGCGAAACGCTAGATTGGGGGCAGTTGGCAACCATTAAGGTTGCAGGCAAGCAATACCAAGTCCCCTTGGCGCTTTTAGGCGATTTTCAAACCGATAATGCGATTATGGCGGCGGCGATGGCACATGCTTCGGGGCTTGATATTGCCAATGCTTTGTTGAGTCTATCGTATATCACGGCGGCGCATGGGCGTATGCACAGCATCAATATCCCCAACAGCACCGCCCGCGTGGTGATCGATTACGCGCATACGCCTGATGCGTTGGATAACGCGCTTTTGACGCTCAAACATTTGACGACGGGACGGCTTGGCGTGGTGTTCGGCTGTGGCGGCGACCGCGACCAAGGCAAACGTGCGGCGATGGGAAAAATTGCCACCACCCACGCCGATAAAATTTTTATCACCGATGATAATCCGCGCAATGAAAATCCTGAAAGCATCCGTGCGGAAATTCTAACCACCTGTCCGCAAGCTGAAAATATCGGCAACCGCGCCCAAGCGATTCATCATGGGGTCAAATGGCTCAAAAATGGCGACACGTTGCTGATTGCTGGCAAGGGGCATGAAGACCGCCAAATTGTCGGCGATGAAACCCTGCCTTTTAGCGATGAAGGCGTGGTGCGGGCGATTCTGCAAAATGAGGACGTATTGCCAAAAGGGGGGGAGATGCGCCCATGATTTGGACAGCGCAACAAGTCATCACCGCCGTAGGTGGCAAAGCCCTCAACAATAAGGGGGGTAATAAAGGGACGGAGGCGGGGGGCAATACCGCCATCCACGGCATCGCCATTGATAGCCGTGCCACGCAAAAGGGCGATTTATTCATTGCCCTCAAAGGCAAAACCCATGACGGCAATCGCTTCACTGGCGATGCGATAAAACAAGGCGCGGTGGCGATTATGGTGGCAAAAGATAGCGCATCCCCGCCAAAAACGGCGCTCGCCATTGCTGTGGATGAACCGATGGCAGGGCTGGAACGGCTCGGGCTTGCCGCACGCATGCGCCATCAAGGCACACGTATTGCTATCACCGGCAGTATCGGCAAGACTGGCACACGGATGCTGGTGGCGACGGCGTTAGGGGCGTATGGCAAAACGCATTTTAGCCATGGCAATCTCAATAATCATATCGGCGTGCCTTTGAGCCTCGCGCGCATGCCCGAAGACGCGCAATTTGGCGTTTTTGAAGCGGGGATGGACCACGCCGGCGAGTTAGCCCCCATCAGCCATCTCATCGCCCCGCATATCGCCATCATCACCGCCATCGCCGATAGCCATAGCAGTAATTTTTCGGGACTTGACGCTATCGCTATGGCGAAAGCGGAAATCTTTTCAGCCATCAAGGGCGGTATCGCCTTCATCAATGCCGATGATGATTTTGCCGAACTATTGGCGGAGGAAGCCGCAAAAGCGGGTGCCGCGCGCATTTTGCGCTTTGGCTATGCCACCGATGCCGATTATCAGATTGTTTCTACCCGCCGCAATGCTAGCGGTATTGATATAGAAGCCAAAATTCGCGGCGACACCTATAATTTTTCCTTGGGCATGACGGCGGCGCATTGGGCGTTGTCGGCAATGATGGCGCTTGGGGTGGTGGATGCGTTGGGCTTGCCTCTACAGCCTGCCCTCGCCGCCCTTGCCAAAGCACAAGACCTGCCCGGGCGGGGGGCGGTGCGCGCTGTGCGCGTCAAAACCGCCAAAACTGCCATCAACATTACCCTCATTGATGATAGTTATAACGCCAATCCTGCGTCTATGCGGGGGGCGTTGCACCATCTTGCGAGCATGCCCAATAAAAATCGGCGCGTGGCGATTTTGGGCGATATGCTGGAATTGGACGCACCCGAAGCAAAGCACCAAGCCCTCGCCGATGCGGTGAAAGCAGCAGGCGTCGCCCTCCTCATCACCACCGGCAAATATATGCGCCATCTCAGCGATGCGCTCAGCGATGCGCCCATTGAGAGTTATCACGCCGATGACCACCATGAAGCACTGCGCCTCGCCGAAAGCCACCTAAAAAATGGCGATGTGGTGTTGGTTAAAGCCTCCAACGGCATACATCTCAATCGCCTAGTGGAAGCGTGGCAAACCCCGCCCCGTGCGCGCAATGGAGACAGCCATGTTGCCTGATCTATTAGTGCCTCTGGCGGGGGATTTTCAGATTTTTAATGTGTTCCGCTATATCACTTTCCGCACGGGCGGGGCGTTGATGACGGCGTTGATTATCGCGTTTCTGATTGGCAAGCCGATGATTTGCTGGCTCAAACATAGGCAAGGGCAAGGGCAACCTATCCGCGATGACGGACCCGAAAGCCACCTCGCTAGCAAACAAGGCACACCGACGATGGGGGGGGTATTTATCCTGCTCGCCTTTGCTATATCGGCATTGTTGTGGATACCTTGGGGCAGTCTTTATCTGTGGCCGATTTTGTTCGTTACGCTTGGTTATGGGGTTGTCGGCTTTGTTGATGATCTGGCTAAATTGCGCCACCGCACCGCCCAAGGCATCCCCGGACGCTGGAAATTGATGGCACAGATGGCGATTGCGCTGTTGGCGGTGCTTTACCTGATTGAAATTACCCCCGATGCCCTCCGCTATGTCGTCACCATGCCGTCTTTTAAGGATATTTTGATTCCCCTTGGCGTTTTTTATGTGCCTTTTGCTCTGGTTGTGATTGTTGGGGCGTCTAATGCGGTGAATCTGACCGATGGGCTGGATGGGTTGGCGATTGGCTCGGTGATTATTTGTGCGGCGTCCTTTGCGTTGATTGCGTATCTGGTGGGGAATGCGGTTTTTACCGATTATTTGCAGCTGCATTACGTGCCGGGGACCGGGGAATTGGCAGTGATTTGCGGGGCGTTGATTGGCGCCGGGTTAGGGTTTTTGTGGCATAACGCCCCCCCGGCTAGCGTTTTTATGGGCGATACCGGCTCGCTATCTTTGGGCGGGTGTTTGGGTTCGGTAGCGGTGGCAACCCGCCATGAATTGGTGCTAGCCATCATCGGCGGGTTATTCGTTTTGGAAACCATTTCGGTCATCGTCCAAGTGTTGTCGTTCCGCCTCACGGGGAAGCGGGTTTTTGCTATGGCACCCCTCCAC
This sequence comes from uncultured Alphaproteobacteria bacterium, assembly GCA_958431225.1. Taxonomy (GTDB): domain Bacteria; phylum Pseudomonadota; class Alphaproteobacteria; order Puniceispirillales; family UBA1172; genus UBA12202. The sequence goes on from OY288107.1 coordinate 535,417, forward strand.
CACCATTTTGAAAAAAAAGGCTGGGCGGAATCGACCATTGTGATTCGCTTTTGGATTATTTCCATCATTCTGGCTCTCATCGGGCTGGCGACGTTGAAATTGAGGTAGGCGCATGATTATCCCGCATCACATGGCAGGTAAGACTATCGCAATCCTGGGGCTAGGGCGGTCAGGGTTGGCATCGTGCCACGCTTTGCTGAAAGCGGGGGCGGAGTGTGTTGTCTATGATGATCATGCACCCCTTGAAGCCGTCCCCGAAGGTGCGGTGGCGCGTGCGCCTGATGATTGGGATTGGGGGGGGTTGGATGCGCTCATCACTAGCCCGGGCATCCCAACAACCTATCCCGCCCCGCACCCCGCTATCGCTACCGCCCGCCAAAACAACGTGCCGATTATGAGCGATATTGCGTTGGCGATGGGGGCGGGGTTAAAGGCGAAAATTATCGGTATTACTGGCACGAATGGTAAATCCACGACCACGAGCCTTGTGGTGCATTTGCTCAATCATCTGGGTTTTGATGCGGTGGCGGGGGGGAATATCGGCACACCGATTATGGCGCTTGATAATCTAGGGGCGGATGGATTTATTGTTTTGGAATTATCGTCATATCAGTTGGATATTACGCCGAATCTTGCGCTTGATGCCGGCGCACTTTTGAATATCACCCCCGACCATTTAGACCGCCATGGGGGTTGGGAGGGCTATGTTGCTAGCAAGATGCGGATTTTGGATGGGTTGAAGGACGGCGCGACATTGCTTATCGGCACCGATGAAACCTGCCAAGCCATCGCGCAGAAATTCCCCGAAAAATGCCAACAGATTGACCCCGATATTGCGCCCATGACGCATCTACCACCGGCACTGCAAGGGGCGCATAATCGCATCAATATCGCCTGTGCCATAGGGCTTCTCGCGCAATGTGGGATTACTCATAATGATTGGCACGATGCGCTCAAAAATTTCGCGGGATTGCCGCATCGCATGGAATGGCTGGGGCAGAAGCACGGGATTGATTTCATCAATGACAGCAAAGCCACGAATGGCGTTGCAACCGCCCATGCGCTTAGAAGTTTCCCGCATATCTATTGGATTGCTGGCGGACGTATGAAAGCGGACGGTTTAGGCGATGCGCTCCACGCCCTTGACCATGTATGCCGTGCCTTTCTCATCGGCGAGAGCATGGATGGGTTTGCCGTAGCCCTCGAAGGCAAAGTGCCTTATGAGCGTTCCGGCGACCTCACGCGCGCGACCCAATCTGCCTATCAAGCGGCGCGCGATGCCGATGACCGGGCGGCAACCATTCTGCTGTCCCCTGCCGCCGCGAGTTTTGACCAATTCGCCAGTTTTGAAGCGCGGGGCGAGGCTTTCCGCACCGCTTTCCACGCATTGATGCAGGATGAACCGCCACAGGAGGCCGCGCATGTTTAACCGCACCGACCGCAGTATGATTAGCATCTGGTGGTGGACAACTGACCGCTGGCTTTTGGGTTCTGTGGTCATGTTGATGATTGCTGGGGTGTTTATGGTGGCGGCGGCTAGCCCGTCGGTGGCGATGAAAATTGGTGTCGCTGATTGGTTTTTTGTCAAACGCCATCTGATCTATCTGGCTTTGAGTATTCCGATTATGCTGGTGGCGTCGCTATGTAATGATGGCATGATTCGCGTGATGGGCATTTTGGGCTTGCTGGTGATGCTGGGGCTGATTGGGGCGACTTTATTATTGGGGGCGGAGGTCAAAGGCGCGCGCCGTTGGGTGTCTATCGCTGGATTTCAACTGCAACCTTCGGAATTTGCTAAACCTTGCTTCGCTATTACTTGTGCGTGGCTGTTGAGTTCGTGGCGTGAGAACCGCATCATCTGGGGCAAAGCGCTGTCCTTTCTGCTGTTGGGATTGATGGTGTTTTTATTAGTGTTGCAACCTGATATCGGCATGACGTTTTTATTTTTGATGACGTGGGGGGCGTTGTTTTTCTTGGGCGGCATGCCGATTGGACAAGCGGCGGGGTTAGGCGTTGCCGGGATTGCCGCGCCTTTTGTTGCCTATCAATTCCTGCCGCATTTTGCCACGCGCGTGGATAAATTCCTCACCGGCACCAATTATCAAGCCTCGGTAGCCATGGAAAGTTTTGCCCAAGGCGGATTATTTGGCGTGGGGGCGGCGGAAGGCAAGCTCAAAAAACATCTCCCCGATGCGCATGCGGATTTCATCTATGCGGTCGTTGCCGAAGAATATGGCGCGCTGATTTGTTTGGTTCTGCTCGGCTGTTATGCGGTGATTGTCTGGCGGGGGTTTGGGCATGCCGGGCGCGATTATAATCTCTTTCGCGTTTTGGCGATTGCGGGGTTGGTGTTGCAATTTGGTTTGCAAGCCGCCATCCACATGGCATCATCGCTACAACTCATCCCCACCAAAGGCATTACTTTGCCCTTTATCAGTTATGGCGGCTCGTCCTTGGTGACCTCGGCGCTGACCATGGGGCTGTTGATGGGGATGATACGGCAACAGAATATCTTGAAACCCGCTATCCCCATTAACACCGGCATCCCAAATACTGCAGGTCCCGCAACAGGAGGGCAATATGGCTAGGCGCGTCATTATGCTTGCGGCGGGTGGCACTGGGGGGCATATTTTCCCTGCCCTTGCGGTGGGTGAATATCTACAAGATGCGGGCTGGCGCGCGGTGTTTATCACCGATAGGCGCGGCAAGCACATGATCCCAAAACATTTTAGCGCGATTACCATTGCCGCCGCTTCGCCTTTTGCTGAAAATTGGTGGCAGAGAATCGCGCGCCTGTCGCGGCTTGGTTGTGGTTTGGTGGCGGCGTTGGGTGCTATCATCATGCGCCGTCCTAAAGCCATTATCGGCTTTGGCGGTTATGCGGCGGTGCCGCCTTTGGTTGCGGCACGAGGGCTTGGTGTGCCGATTGTTATCCACGAACAAAATGCGTCTATGGGGCGGGCTAATCGTTTCCTTGTGCGTTTTGCCAAGAAATGCGCGACCTCATGGCAACATACCAAAGGCTACGCCCAAAATAACCATGTCCCCACTATTGTCACGGGAACGCCGGTGCGGGCGGCGTTTCATCGGCTTGGCGTGGATGGTTATCAGCCCCCTGATGCTGAGGGCATGGTGCGCCTCTTAATTATTGGCGGCAGTCTGGGGGCTAGCGTGTTCGGCGACACCGTCCCCGAAGCCATCAGCCGTCTTCCCGCAGCATTAAAAACCCGCCTCCACATCGTCCATCAAGTGCGCCCCGAACAAATCGCCGCCGTTGAAGCACGCTACAAGCAAAACGGCATCAGTGCCAAAATCACGCCCTTCATCGCCGATATGGCGCACGAGATGGCGGAGGCGCATTTAGTGATTTGCCGTGCCGGGGCATCCTCGGTGGCAGAACTCGCCGCCGCCGGCCGTCCAGCCTTATTAGTCCCCTACCCCGATGCCATGGATGACCACCAAACCGCTAACGCTAAAGGCATCCACGATATTGGCGGCGGCTGGCTCATCCCTGAAGCCGAGATGAGTGCGGGGTCGCTGGCGGGGAAAATCGCCGCGCTAGTCGCTGACCCATCACGCCTGACCATCGCCGCCACCAATGTATTGCAACTGGCAAAACCGCAAGCGGCGGCAGATCTAGCCGAACACGTGCTTGCCCTCACCAAAAAGGGAGGTGCGGCATGAGCCAACTACCCTTAAGCATCGGGCGCATCCATTTTGTCGGCATCGGCGGCATCGGCATGAGTGGTATTGCCGAAATTCTGCACGATATGGGCTATCACGTCACCGGCAGTGATTTGCACGATAATGCCCAAGTCAAACGCCTCATCAAAAAAGGCATTGATATCACCATCAACCACCATGAAGACAATATCAACGGCGCGGCGATTTGCGTGGTTTCTACCGCTATCCAAGCCGATAATCCTGAAATCATCGCCGCGCGTAAGCAATTTTTGCCGATTGTGCATCGGGCGGAAATGCTGGGGGAATTGATGCGCCTCAAATGGTCGGTGGCGGTGGCAGGCACGCATGGCAAGACCACCACCACCTCGCTGGTGGCTTCGTTGCTTGATGGCGGGGGGATTGACCCCACGGTGATCAATGGCGGTGTCATTACCGCTTGGGGGAGCAATGCCCGCCTCGGCAAAAGCAACTGGATGGTCATTGAAGCCGATGAAAGCGATGGTTCGTTTGAACGTTTCAATCCCACCGTGGCGATTGTCACCAATATTGACCCCGAACATTTAGACCATCACGGCAATTTTGATAATCTGCAAAATGCGTTCCGTGATTTTGTTGCGGCGATTCCTTTTTATGGTTTTGCCAGCCTCTGTATTGACCACCCCCATGTCCAACGCATGATTGCGGAGATTCCTGACCGCCGTTTAATCACTTATGGGCTTTCGGCGAGTGCCGATGTGCGCGGGGTCAATTTGCGCAATGAAGGCACGACAATGATTTTTGATGCCGTCATCAGCAAGCGCATCAATGACCAAAATGAGATCAAAGATTTACGCTTGCCGATGTTGGGGGAACATAATGTGCTGAACGCCCTCGCCGCCATCAGTGTTGCGTTAGAGATGGGCATTGCTGCCGAACAAATCCGCAACGCCCTGGACCAATTCAAAGGCGTCGGGCGGCGGTTTGACCAAAAAGGCGTGGTTGGCGATATCACCATCATTGACGATTACGGGCATCATCCGGTGGAAATTACCGCAGCATTGGCGGCGGCACGCATGCTCAAACCCCATAACCGCATCATTGCCGTTTATCAGCCCCATCGCTTTACGCGCATGCGTGATTTATTCAATGATTTCTGTGCGTCCTTTAACGATGCCGACCATATCATTGTTGCCGATGTCTATGCCGCCGGCGAGAAGCCTATCGCCGGGGCGAGCAAAGAAGATCTAATTCGCGGGCTTATCGCGCATGGGCATCCTTCGGTGAGCGCGCTTGATGATGCCGAATACCTGCCGCAACTGATTTTGGATGAGGCAAAAGCCGGGGATGTCGTGATGTGCCTCGGTGCCGGCAGTATCACAAATTGGGCGCACGACCTGCCCGAACAATTAGCCGCCATCACCGGCAAGGAGGTGCGTCCATGAGCGCGCTATTACAACGCCTGCCTAAGGTGCGCGGGGAATTGACCGCGCATGCGCGCATGGCGGAACATACTTGGTTCGGTGTCGGCGGGGCGGCAGAGGTGCTATTCACCCCCGCCGATAGCGATGACCTCAAAGCCTTTCTTACGGCATTGGATGCGGATATTCCGCTTTATCCTTATGGGGCGGGGTCCAATCTATTGGTGCGCGATGGCGGGGTAGATGGCGTCATGATTTCCACCAAAGCCATCCGCCACCACCATATAGACGGCGACACCATCAGCGTGGGGGCTGGTTGGCTTGATGCGGAGGTGGCGCGCCTTGCCGCCCGCCATAGCATTGCCGGATTGGAATTTTTGGTCGGCATCCCCGGCACAATCGGCGGCGGTTTGCGCATGAATGCCGGGGCGTTCGGCAAAGAGTTCCGCGATGTCGTCATCCACGCCACCGCCATTGACCGCCAAGGGCAAATCCACCAAGCCACGCCTAAAGAAATGGGGATGCGCTACCGCCATAGCGATGCACCGCAAGACTGGATTTTCCTCGATGCCACTTTGCAAGGCACGGCAGGGGATGAAGATGCGATTCGCACCGCTATGAAAGCCATTATCGCGCAACGCACGGACGCCCAACCCCAAGGCGTGCGCACCGGGGGCAGTAGTTTCGCCAATCCTGACGGGCATAAGGCTTGGCAGTTGATTGAAGCGGCGGGATGTCGTGGGTTGCGTCAAGGCAATGCCGAAGTATCGCCTAAACATTGCAATTTCTTAATCAATCGCGGCGGGGCGTCGGCGCACGATATTGAAACTTTGGGCGAGACCATCCGCCGCCGTGTCAAAGCCAATGCTGATATAGATTTACGCTGGGAAATTCGCCGTATCGGCAATCCCGCCAATACCCGGGCAGGGGGAGGCGCGCATGACCAAGAATAGCGACCTAACCGCCTTCCTCATGGGGGGCTGGAATGATGAAGCCGAAGTATCGCGCAACACTGCTCGTGCGTGTTTTGATGCGGCGGTTGAAGCGGGCTGGCAAGGCGAATTGGTGGAAATGGGGCGCGATATTGCCCAAACCCTCATCAATTTGCGTCCGGCGCGGGTGTTTAACGCACTCCATGGCGTCATGGGCGAGGATGGCAATATCCAAGGGTTGCTCAATCTGCTTGAAATTCCCTACACCCATAGCGGTGTTTTGGCATCGGCGATTGCTATGGATAAATGCGCCACCAAAACGGCTTTGGCGGGGACAGGCATTGTTTTTGCCGAAAATCTGCCCCTTGAAATTGCTGATGACGGCACGATTCGTATCCCTGATTCGGGCGATATCGTCATTAAACCCCGCAATACTGGCAGTAGTGTCGGTGTGCGTATCCTCCGTCAAGGTGATACCTCACCGCATACACAAGATTGGGCGGCAGGCACGCAGCTGATGGCAGAGGCTTATATCCCCGGGCGCGAATTGACCGTGGGCGTGTTGCATGGCGCCCCCCTCACGGTGACGGAAATCAAACAGCACAATCAATTCTACGACTATGAAGCAAAATACAGCGCTGGTGGGTCAAGCCACCAATTCCCCGCCGACATTGACCCCGCCATTTTTGACAAAGCCCTTGATTGGGCGGCAACCGCGCATCAAAGCCTTGAATGTCGCGGGGTTAGCCGTGCGGATTTTCGCTTTGATGATGCAACGGGGGCGTTGATTATGCTGGAAATCAACACCCAACCGGGCATGACCGAAACTTCGCTCGTCCCTGAACAAGCCGCGTATAAAGGCATCCCTATGCCGGCATTGGTGGCATCCCTATTGGAGGCGGCGCGATGCGATTGATTTTTATTACCATACCTTATTTTTTAGGGCGTCTCATGTTGCGGCTCATGTTGCGTTTGGGCTTGCTTGGCATCGCTATTTTGGTGCTAGGCGGGGCGGTTTATTGGTGGCAAGCCCCCATCCGCGCTGCCATCACCGACGCCAGCACCAAAGGCGGGCTTGGCTTTGAACAAGTGGTGGTATTTGGGCGCGTCAATACCCCCCCTGACCAATTATTGGAGGCGATTGCATTGAAGCGTGGTGCGCCCCTCATCAGTGCCGATATCGTGCGAATTCGCCACAATATTGAAAATCTGGGCTGGGTTAAGACAGCCACGATTGAACGCCGTTTCCCCGAAAAATTGGTCGTGCATCTCACCGAATATCGGGCTTTGGCAATTTATCAAGATGCCGAAGGGCATCAACTCATCAGCCAAGATGGCGCGCGTATCCATGGCGTTAAAATTGAAGATTTCCGCCATCTGCCAGTGATTAGCGGCACCGCCGCCCCTGAGCAAGCCCGACACATCCTCAAGATTCTGCAAAGCGAGACCGAACTTTACAATGAAGTTTGGTCGCTAGCCTATCGTTCGGGGCGGCGTTGGGATGTGTTTCTTGGCAATAATATCCGCGTCATGTTGCCGGAAACTGACCCTTTGGGCGCGTGGCAGAAACTCGCCAAACATGACCGCCAACATCGGCTCACCCAACGCAATATCGCCAATATAGATTTGCGCGTAGAGGGGCAGATTATCATCAAAGCCGACCAGCCATCTAAAGCAAAAGGGAGCAAGATATGAACACCGCATCGCTTTCTAATCTGCTCAAACACCGCAGTGGCACTTTTGCCGTGGTGGATATCGGCACCAGCAAAATCGCCGCCATGATTGTCCATAGCGATGGCGAGAACCCGCCCGCCATCCTCGGCATCGGGCAACACGCCGCAAGCGGGATGCACCGAGGCGAAGTCACCGACATCAAAACCCTCGGGCTCGCCATCGGCAAAGCCGTTGAAGGCGCAGAACACATGGCAGGCATTTCCATCAAACAAGTCGTCGTCGGCATATCCGGGGCAAACCAACGCACCGACATTATCCAACGCGACATTGAAATCACTAGCGGGCAAGTCACCAAACGCGACATTCAACGCCTCAAACGCCTCGTCGCCGACCACCAAGAGGACGAAGGGCGCATCACCCTGCACCGCCTCCCCATCGCCTTCACCCTAGACCAAGTTTCAGGGATTAGCGACCCCATCAACCTAGCCGGGAAGCGGTTGAGCCTTGCCATCTGCACCATCACCGCCGCCGCCGCAACGCTCCATAGCATCCAGATGGCGGTGGAATATAACCATCTGCGCGTGGAAAAATATGTATCCAATATCTATGCGTCAGGGCTGTCGGCATTGGCGGAAAATGAACGCGAACTCGGCACGACGATTATTGAAATCGGCGGCGGCATGACCAGCATCGGCTATTTTGTCCAAGGGCAGATCAGGTACATTGACAGCATCCCCCACGGGGGCGGCAGCATCACCCAAGATATTGCCAAAATGTTCTCCATCCCCATGAACGAAGCCGAGCGCATCAAAACCCTCAAAGGCAGCGTCCTCGCCGCCGCCGGTGATAGCCATGAGAAAATCACCATGCCAATGGTCGGGCATGATGCTGATGCCTCACAGCCCATTGAGATCGGTATGCTAGGCGATGTCATCCGCGCGCGCGTTGAGGAAATTTTGGAACAGCTGATCAAACGCCTTGATACTTCCCAATATGCCAGCGCCGCCAATCAGCGCATCGTCATTGTTGGCGGCGTTGCCGAATTGCAAGGGATGGAAAAATATACCTCAACCATGATTGGACGCTTTGTGCGCGTGGGGCAACCGCAAGGGGTGCGGGGACTCACCGAAGCCACCAAAGGCGCGGCGTATGCCGCAACGGTGGGGCTGATTCTTTATCGCTGTTATGACCATTTGCTTGAGCTGACGCGTGACCACGCCAATAGCAACACAAGATGGTCCAGCAACATCAAAGACTGGATCATCAACAACATTTGGGAGACTGGGAGCCGATGAGAAAACAGCTTTTCCATCCTCAGACCATGACTGAGCCAGCCCCGGCATTAGGGGGCATGCGTGTTGCAGACGCTAGCAACCCCCTATGCCACAACAACCCGCCGCCAATTCATGGCAATGCGGCATCAACCTTAGTATAAGGAGTCATACCATGACACTCGATCTAGCAATTCCGAATGAAACGGAAGAACTACGTCCCAAAATCACCGTTATCGGTGTTGGTGGGGCAGGCGGCAATGCCGTCAATAACATGATTGCTGGCAACCTAGAAGGTGTAGATTTCTTGGTCGCCAATACTGATGGGCAAGCCCTTGCCGCCTCGCTGGCGGAGCGCAAAATTCAGCTCGGTCATCAAAGCACCCAAGGGCTAGGCGCCGGCGCAAAACCCGAAATCGGACACCAAGCCGCACTAGAAAGCCTTGATGAATTGATGGCAGAAGTCGCCGGAAGCCACATGGTGTTTATCGCCACCGGCATGGGCGGCGGCACCGGCACCGGCGCCGCACCCGTCATCGCCAAAGCCATCAAAGAACATGGCATCCTTACCATCGGCGTCACCACCAAGCCTTTTGAATTTGAAGGCAGTTATCGCATGGAAGTGGCAAACCGAGGCGTGGATGAATTGCAGGCTTATGTGGATACGCTCATTGTTATCCCGAATCAGAATCTGTTCCGGCTAATCAATGAACGCACCACCATCACCGAGGCGTTTTCCATCGTTGATAGCGTCCTGCATAAAGGCATCGCCGGCATCACCGACCTCATCATCAAGCCCGGGTTAATCAACCTAGATTTTGCCGATATTCGTTCGGTCATGACCGAAATGGGCAAAGCGATGATGGGAACAGGCGAAGCATCTAGCGACAATCGCGCCATTGATGCGGCAGAAGCCGCCATCCGCAATCCTTTGTTGGATGAAACCACGCTTAAAGGCGCACAATCTTTGCTCATCAATGTCACCGGCGGGGCGGATATGACGCTCTTTGAAGCCGATGAAGCCGCCCAGCATATCCGCAAGGAAATTGACCGCAACGCCAAAGTCCTCTTTGGTGCGACCATTGACGAAAAAATGGAGGGCATCATGCGGGTTTCGGTAGTCGTCACCGGCATGGAAGCGGTGAGCCAAAGCGGCGATAGCGATATGCCCGCCAACACACCCGCCAGCACAGCCGCGCGCCCACGCACGACGAAAGGGCAAAGCGATATTGAAACGCTAATTGCAAGCGCGGAAAAAGCACCTGCGGCATCAGCAACGCCAACGGCGGCACCAATGGCGCCTCATGTCGTGCCTCCTGTCGCACCTCTTGTCGTGCCAGTGGCAAAGGCACCAGTGCCGGAGACTCCCGAGCCGGAGACACCAGAGCCAGAGACTCCTGAGCCAATAGTCGCTGAAGCACCCGAGGCGGAAGCACCTGTGGAAGATGCTCCCGAACCTGTGGCATCTGCGCCTGAAACTCCAGAGACTCCTGAGCCTGAGACTCCTGAGACTGCGGATGCGCCTTTTACGCTTGGGGATACGGCGATGCCGCATGCGCCCGAAGAGGAAGCACCTGCGGAAAGCAACACGCTGATGCGGCATATTACCAATATGTTCCCATCACGTGCCAAAAACGCAAGCCAAGAGCGCGAAGAACCGCCAATGGCAGAGGTCAAGCCTCTCGTGTCCGAGACGCCCGAAAAGGTGGAGCCTATTCTCAAAGCCGAGGTGGAAACACCTGCGGTCGAATCATCACCTACTGCAACACCGCCCATGCCACCGGCTCAAAATACGCTGGGGCAAAGCACTAGCGCACAACCCGAGCCTGAGCTGGAAATGGAAGAACAGAACGATATGGATCTGGAAATTCCAGCATTCTTGCGGCGCCAAGCGAACTAAATGCGACACAGAGGGGCACGACACGGAATGGTATGACGCGCAAAACGATTGGTTACCAAAACTGCAACAATTGGTAACCAATCGTGATTTGCTTTACCGTGTCAAAACCCCTAATTTTGCCCCAGTTTTGTGTGGAATTAACGATAGGGGCTAGTATCCATGGGTTTCCAAAATACCATCAAAAATGCCGTGACGCGCAATGGCGTTGGTCTGCATAGCGGGCGCGGGGTTGAGGTCACCATCCTACCCGCACCAGATAATACAGGCATCGTGTTTCGCCGTGTTGATCTCACGGGCATTGATATCAATATCCCCGCGCATGTCAGCAATATCAGCAATGTGTCGCTTTGCACCAGCATTTGTAATAGCGATGGTGCGGAAATTAGCACGATTGAACATCTCATGGCGGCATTTTCCGGGATGGGGGTGGATAATGCCTATGTTGAGGTATTTGGTCCCGAATTACCCGCCTTTGATGGCAGTGCCACCCGCTTTTGTGAGATGATTAGCGAAGCCAAAATCACCCCACAGAAAAGCCGCCGCCAATATATCAAAGTCCAACGCCCCATCAGCGTGGATTGCGGCGAATCGCGCCTGAGCATCACCCCTGCCGATAGTTTCCAAATTTCTGCGGAGATCGTCTTCAACGACCCCATCATCGGTGCATCGCAATATTTTTATGTCCAAGATGATGATAGTTTTTGCAACGAGCTCGCCCTCGCCCGCACCTTTTGTTTCAAAAAAGACATCGCCCCCATGCGCGCCAATGGCTTTGCTATCGGCGGGTCAATGGAAAACGCCATTATCATTGATGACGGACAGATTCTCAACGACCAACCCCTACGCTATACCGATGAATTTGTGCGCCATAAAACCCTTGATTGCCTCGGGGATTTGCGCCTCGCCGGGCATCAAATTATCGGGCATATCACCGCCCTACGCCCAGGACACCGCGCCAATTCGGAATTGCTGAAAGCCCTGTTCCGCACCCCTGATAGTATGATGCTCGTCACTTAATTTTCGTGCATCTTGCATCGCCCCGCATCCTCGGCTATATTCTTTTCGTGGTGAGATTGTGGAGACGCAGATGATGAAATCCCCGATGCGAATTCTTTATGTATTTTGCGCTATAATTATGCTTGCGGGCTGTGCCGGCGGTGCTGACCCCCTCGCGCAAGTGGAGCGCAGTGTTGAGGAGCTTTACAACGAAGCCCTAGATACCGCCCTCAATGGCGACCCCCACGATGCCGCCGCGCTTTTTGATGAGGTGGAACGCCAGCATCCCTATTCCGCATGGGCAACGCGCGCGCAACTGATGGCGGCATGGGCGCTTTATCAGAGCAACGATTATGGCGCCGCCATTGTTGCCCTTGAACGTTTTATTGAACTCAATCCCGCGCATGAAAATGCCGATTACGCCTATTACCTGCGCGGGCAAGTCTATTATGAGCAAATCGTTGATGTGGAACGCGATGCCAGCATGACGCTCAATGCCAAAAAAGCCTTTGAAGCCCTCATCAACCGCTTCCCCGAAAGCCAATATGCCCGCGATGCGCAACTAAAAATTGACCTGACCCAAAGCCATCTTGCCGGCAAGGAAATGGCGGTGGGGCGGTTTTATCTCGCCGCCGGGCATTACGATGCCGCCTTGCGCCGCTTTGCCAAAGTCATTGAGTTATACGAAACATCAAACCAAGTGCCTGAAGCACTTTATCGCAGTTTTGAAGCGTATCTCGCCCTCGGGCTTGATGAGGAAGCGCGGCGCAGTTTTGCCGTGTTGAACTATAATTTCCCCGATTCTATCTGGAATCAGCGCGCCCAGCATCTCATAGAAAACCCCAGCGAAAATTACGCGCCGAGTTTTTTTGATACGCTTTTTGGGCGCGCGGCATCTTGGTTCTAAACGATGCTAACCTTGCTCGCTGTTCGCAATGTTGTGCTGATTAAAGCGTTGGAGCTGGAATTTCAAGGGGGCTTGACGGTGCTAACCGGGGAGACCGGGGCGGGGAAATCTATTCTGCTTGATGCGTTGGGATTGGCGTTGGGGGCGCGGGCGAATTTCGCGCTTATCGGCACCGATGATACGAGTGCCGAAGTCACCGCCATCTTTAATCTCGCGGAAAATCACCCGGTGCGCGATTGCCTCAAAAATGCCGGGATTCCAGACCAAAATGAGATTATTTTGCGCCGACGTCTGCGCGATGGAAAATCCGCCGCCCTCATCAATGACACGCCGGTGAGTCTCAATATCATGCGCGAATGCGGGGATTTGCTCGTGGAAATCCAAGGGCAGTTTGAAGGGCGGGGCTTGTTGGATGTAGCGACCCATCGCACATTGTTAGACCGCTTTGGCGGGCATGGCGATTTGGTGGAAACATGCGCAGGTAACTGGCAGGCATGGCAACACGCTAACACCGCTTACCAAGATGCCGTCACTGCGCGCGAAGCTGCCGAGAGCAATGCCGAATGGTTGCGTGATGCGGTGGCACAGCTTGACCTGCTCGCCCCGGAATCGGGCGAAGAAAATCGCTTGGTGGCAGAACGCCAGAAACTCAGCAACAGCACCCGCATCGCCGAAGCCTTGGGGGAAACCCAAACGCACATTAATGGCGGGGGCGGGGATGGGGGTAAAGATGGCGGCGGGGCGGTGGATGCGGTTGCCCACGGGCTTAAAATCATTGCGCGCATCCAAGAATATGCCGGGGATGGCGTCGATGAATTGCTCGCCGCCCTCACCCGTGCCGAGGTGGAATTGGGCGAGGTAGAGCGCGCCATCACCGCCGCCATGGATGACCTCAACGCCGATCCGAATCGTCTAAACGTCGTGGATGACCGCCTGCATGAATTACGCACCCAAGCCCGCAAACACCAAACCACCCCCGATGCCTTACCCGCCCTCCACGACGATTTACGCCAGCAATTAGCCAGCCTAGAAGACCAAGCCGGCGACCTCACCCGCCTCGCCGCCGCGCGCGATGAAACCAAGGCGCAATATGATGCAACCTGTGCGGCACTCAGCCAAGCACGGAGGGATGCGGCGAGCCGTCTTGATGGCGCCATTATGGGCGAGCTGCCGGCACTCAAATTGGAACAAGCGCGATTCAAAACCACCATCACCCCCCTGCCCCCCGAACAACACGGACAATTTGGCAGTGATAGCATCCGCTTTGAAGCCAGCACCAATCCCGACCTGCCCCCGGCACCCATTGACCAGATCGCATCCGGGGGGGAATTGGCGCGATTCCTGCTCGCACTCAAAGTGGTGTTGAGCGATAGCGCCCCGCCGGTTAGCCTGATTTTTGATGAGGTAGATGCCGGGATAGGCGGGGCGGTAGCGGCATCGGTAGGCGCGCGCCTCGCCCAACTCGGTGCCAAAACCCAAGCCATCGTCATCACCCATTCCCCGCAAGTCGCCGCACGTGGCACCCAACATTACCGCATCACCAAAGCCACCGACCAATCCGCCACCATCTCCACCACCACCATCCTCAGCCATGATGAGCGCATTGACGAGCTGAGCCGTATGCTCGCCGGCAAAAGCATCACCATCGAGGCGCGCGCCGCCGCCCAACGTTTATTGGAGGAATGATGTTATGCCAACCCCGCCGCCCCCTGTTGATGCGCTAACCGAAATGGAAGCAAGTGCCGAATTGAAGCAACTCGCCGCCGCTATTCGCGCCCATAACCAACACTATCACAGCCAAGATGCGCCGGTGATTTCCGATGCCGAATTTGATGCAATGATGCGCCGTAATGAAGCCATTGAAGCGGCGTTCCCGCACCTCATCCGCGACGATAGCCCTTCCAAACAAGTCGGTGCGCCCGCCGCCACGCATTTTGCCAAACACCAACATAGCGTGCCGATGCTGTCGTTGAGTAATGCTTTTAATGATGAAGAAATGTGCGAATTTGACCTCCGCGTGAAACGCTTTCTCAACCTGCCCGAAGCTGCGCCCCTCGCCTATTCGGTAGAGCCGAAAATTGATGGGCTTTCTATCTCGCTCCGCTATGAAGAACAAAAATTGGTGGCAGGCATCACCCGCGGCGATGGCGTGGAGGGCGAGGATGTTACCGCCAATATCCGCACCATTTCTGATATTCCGCATCAACTCAAAAACTGCACGCTTGAAGTCGCCGAAATACGCGGTGAGGTATTTATGACGCGCACGGATTTTCAAAACCTCAATGCCGAGGCGCGCGCAAAAAATGGTAAGGTCTTTGCCAATCCACGCAACGCCGCCGCCGGCTCGCTGCGTCAGAAAGATGCCACCATTACCGCCACGCGCCCCCTACATTTTTTCGCCTACGCTACGGGGGAAATGAGCGCACCGCCTAGCGACAGCCATTATGAATTTTTACAACAACTCAAAGCATGGGGATTTGTCATTAACCCCCATTCGCGCCTTGCCGATGATATTGAAACCGCGCTCCAACATTATAAAAAAATTGCCGATACGCGCCACGAATTAGCATACGATATTGATGGTGTCGTCTATAAAGTCAATCGTTTGGATTATCAAAACCGCCTCGGGCAGGTTAGCCGTGCGCCGCGTTGGGCGATTGCCCATAAATTCCCTGCCGAAAAAACCGAAACGCGCATTTTGGATATTGATATTCAAGTCGGGCGCACCGGCGCGCTCACGCCGGTGGCACGGCTTGAGGCGATTAGCGTTGGCGGCGTGGTCGTGTCTAATGCGACGCTCCATAACGAAGATTATATCACTGAAAAAGATATTCGCATCGGCGATTTGGTGCTGATTCAACGCGCCGGCGATGTCATCCCACAAGTGTTAAGTGTCAATGTTAAAGCGCGTGATGGCAATGAACGCCAATTCACCTACCCCACCACCTGCCCGTCTTGCGGTGCTGATGCGGTGCGTCCTGAAGGGGAGGCGATAAGGCGGTGCGTGGGGCAACTCGCTTGTCCGGCACAAAGCCTAGAACGGCTTTATCATTTTGTTAGCCGTGATGCTTTTGACATTGAGGGCTTGGGGGAGAAAAGCATTGCCGAGTTGCATGACGATAAAATCCTCAATGAGCCTGCGGATATGTTTCGCCTTGTGGCGCATAAAACCGCGTTGAAAATCCGCGATGGTTGGGGGGAATTATCGGTTGAAAATCTGCTCACCGCCATTGAGGAACGTCGACGGATTCCCCTTGAACGGCTCATCTACGCGCTCGGGATTCGCCAGATTGGGCAAGCGACCAGCCTCTTATTGGCCCGCCATTATGGGACGATAGAACGGCTAGCCGAATCTGCCCGCCACGCCCAAGATGAAAGTTCTGCCGCTTGGGATGACCTCATCAACATAGACCAAATCGGGGCGAGCATGGCGCGCGACCTCAGCCGTTTTTTTACGGACCCCCATAACCAAGATGCCCTCAACCGCCTCTGCCAACATATCACCATCATCCCGCCTAAACCCATCGCTAGCGATAGCCCCATTGCCGGAAAAACCATCGTCTTTACCGGCAGTCTCACGCAAATGAGCCGTGCCGAAGCCAAAGCCAAAGCCGAATCCTTGGGCGCGAAAGTTGCCGGTTCGGTTTCCGCCAAAACCGATTATGTGGTCATCGGGGCGGATGCCGGCAGTAAGGCGCGCAAGGCCGCCGAATTGGGATTGGAGGTGCTTGATGAGGAGGCGTGGCTTGCATTCATTAAAGATTTATAGAGGCGCGGTGGCGGTCTCTAACCATGTTGCTACGGCTTTCTGTTCATCCTTATCGGCTAATGCGGCGATTTGCGGGGCGATGGCTTCGCGCACCTCGCTATGATAGGCGTTGAGCCAATCGCGTTCCGATGGCGTTAGCAATTCCACGGCAATTAACCGCCGATCAAACGGCACTAGGGTTAAATGTTCAAAGCCCAAAAACCCTTCCGCCCTATCCACCACTAGCACCAGATTTTCTAGGCGGATACCGAACGCACCTGCGCGGTAATAGCCCGGCTCATTGGAAAGCACCATGCCCGCTTTCAACGCCGCGCTCGCTTTCGGTGCGATGCTAGGCGGTTCATGCACCCCAAGGCAACAACCGACCCCATGCCCGGTGCCATGCCCATAATTTAACCCGGCATCCCACATTTTCCGCCTCGTGATGGCATCCAACTGCGCCCCTGTAGTATCGTGGGGGAATTGTTGGCGGTCTAGGGCGATATGCGCTTTTAGCACATGGCTATAACATTTGCGCGCATCTTTGGGCGCGTTGCCTAGCAGTATCACGCGGGTGATATCCGTTGTCGCTTCATGGTATTGTGCGCCCGAATCCACCAGATAAAGATTATCCGGGGCGAGGGGGGCATCGGTGGCGGGAGTGGCGCGGTAATGGATAATCGCCCCATGCGCCCCCGCCGCCGAAATTGCCGCGAAACTATCCATCAAATAATTGTCGCCTTCACTGCGGAAATGTTGCAATTTTTCCGCCGCTTGCATTTCGGTGCGTGTGCCTTGCGCCCCATCAAGCCACGCCAGAAAGCGCACCATCGCCAACCCATCACGGCGATGCGCCGCACGAAACCCTGATGCCTCAACCGCATTCTTAATCACTTTCATGTCCCCGAGGGGCGAAGGCTTTTGTATGATTTGCGCCCCCGCAGCTTCCAGTATTTTTGTTAAGGCAAAAGGACAATGCGCCGGGTCAATCCACACATTGCGCCCTTTATACGCCGCCAACGCATCGTTAAGGTGGGCGGGGGGATGCACTTCCATTTGCTCCTTATCTATTGCCTCTAATGCCGATTTTTCGTGGAACACCTGCACCACGCCATCCGCCGTCAATAGCCCAAAAGCCAGCACGATAGGCGTATGCGCTAAATCCATAGCGCGCATATTTAATAGCCATGCTAATTCGGTAGGTGCGCTAATCACCAACGCATCCGCCGCTTGTTCTTTCAGCATCGCTACCGCCGCCGCGATTTTTTCATCGCGCCCCCGCCCATGATGTTTGGCATCAACATTCCATGCTTGGCTGATGTGGCGGGGGGGGCGGTCATCCCATAGCGCATCAAGCGGTTGAGCCGCCGCCACTAATGCAATACCCTCGGCATCGTGTGTTTTTAATTCATCAAGCAAGCGCGTATGCGTAGCGACTGGCATCAGCATGGCATCAAAACCAATACGCGCCTCGCCAGAAAAGTGTCCCGCCAGCCATTTGCTCACATTTAGTTTTGCTGTGTCATAACATTGCCAGTTGCTATCGGTTTCGTTTTGCATCTGCAACGCATAGCGCACATCGCTCCACAGCACCGCCGCATCCGCCGTAATGAGCGCGCAACCTGCCGAGCCACTAAACCCGCTTATCCATGCTAGGCGTTCATCCGCCGCTTGCACTTCTTCGCCGGCGAACGCATCGCCCCGCGGCACTAGCCAGCCATCAAGCCCCGCCGCCGCTAGTGCCTGCCGCAATGCTTTTAACCGCGCCCCGCTATCGGTCATTGTGCCGCCCCTTTTTCAAAAATTAGTGTCAGCCAATCCTCTATAACTAGGCGTTCCAGCAACGTCAAACCAACATCATCATGCGCCGCCGCCACCGCCTCGCCATGCGGTAAATTCAAACCCGACAAAATCAACCTGCCCCCCGCCGTAAGTGCCGCCGCCGCCTCCGCCGCCATCGCAATCAACGGCTTGGGCAATATATTCGCCGCCACGATATCAAACCCGCCACGCATCATTGCCCCCCTATAACCATCGGACACCCCGCACGATATGGCGACATCATTATCGCGGCAATTTTGTGCCATCACTGCCACGGCTATCGGGTCATTATCCACGGCAATAATCGTGCCATTGGGGTTTATTTTGGCGGCGGCGATTGCCAAAATACCGCTCCCCGCCCCGACATCGGCGAGGCGATAGGGGGTAGATTTTGGCACATATTTTTCAAGCGCAAGGATACAGCCCTGCGTAGTCGCGTGATGCCCCGAGCCGAACGCCTGCCCGGCATCAAGGCGGATGCCAATTTTACCCGCAGGCACGGGCGCGCTGATATGGCTCCCATAAATCCAAAACCGCCCCACCGACAAGGGACGCAAATCGCGCCAATTTTTTTCTAGCCAATCAATATCGGCAAGGGGTTCAATGATGGGCGCGGCGGTTTCAACGCCAACATCCGCCAGCGCATCAAGGGCGGTGGTTAGGCGCGCCATATTTGGTTTTTGGGCGGTGAGAATTTGCATATCCCACCAATCTTGTTTCTCTGCCCGCAAGACGCTGATGCTCGCACCATCCACCGCCGCCATCAGCATCTCACCGGCGAGGTCGTAATTGCCCTTAATTTGAATCGCCATTTGCCACATAGTCGCGCTCATAATTTTGGCACTTTTTTGACGAAACTTGCTCTCAATGTTTTCTCCCCGGCCTTGTCAAAATCAACCTCTAAATTATCTCCATCAACGGCGATGACATTCCCATTGCCGAATTTTTGATGGAATATGCGGTCGCCTATGCGGTAGTCATTTTTGCTATAACTGCTAGCCGCATTAACCGGACGCCGCATACCCCGCATAGTTTGATCGCTTTCCTCAATGATATGTTCGGGTGGCAACTCGCCGATGAAACGCGACACCGCCCCATTTTGCCAAAGCCCATGCACACGGCGGCTAGCGGCGTAGGATATGTAGAGTTTTTGGCGGGCGCGCGTGATGCCGACATAGGCTAGGCGCCGTTCTTCCTCTAAACCTGCCATACCTTTTTCGTCCAAAGTGCGCGGCGATGGGAACGCGCCTTCTTCCCAACACGGCAAAAACACCACATCAAATTCCAACCCCTTCGCCGCGTGTAAAGTCATCAGCATCACCTCGCCCCCGGGGCTTGCCGTGTCGCCATCCATCACTAGCGCGATATGGTCCAAAAATGCGCGTAAATCGGGGAACGTGCCGAGCGCGGTGATCAATTCATTTAGATTTTCCACGCGCCCTTCGGCATCGGGGGTTTTTTCATTTTGCCACATTGCCATATAGCCCGATTGTTCCAACACCAATTCTAGTAATGCGGTATGGTGGAGCGTGTCTAATTGTTTCTGCCAGCCTAGAATCATATCTATAAATGCGGTTAAATACCTATGCGCCGCCGGTTTTAACCCGCCATCAACCAATATTTTTTGCGCGCCAGCAAACATGGATAATTTTGCCGCACGCGCCACCCGGCGAATCTGCTCTATGGTCTTGGCGCCTAGCCCACGTGCGGGGGTGTTGATGATGCGCTCAAAGGCTAAATCATCCGCCGATTGCGCGAGCAAGCGCAGATACGCCACCGCGTCTCTTATTTCTAAACGTTCATAAAATTTCGCCCCGACCACGCGATAGGGGATTTTTTCCCGAATAAATGCTTCTTCAAATTCGCGTGTTTGTGACCCCGCCCGCACTAATACAGCAATTTCTGATAGGGAATGCCCGCCTTGTTGGGTGAGCGCAAGAATCTCTGTCGCTACGCCTTGTGCCTCGCGCATCCCATCCCAGAAACCGCAAACATGGATTTTCTCGCCTTGCGCGTCGGCGGTGTAGAGGGTTTTGCCTAAACGGCTATGGTTATGCGCTATCAGCCCCGATGCCGCGCCCAAAATATGCCCGGTGGAACGATAATTTTCCTCTAGGCGAATGGTTTTGGCATCGGGGTAGATTTCGGCAAAGCGCAACATATTTTCCACCTCCGCCCCCCGCCAGCCATAGATGGATTGGTCGTCATCGCCAACACAACAAAGATTACGCGATTTTTGTGCGAGCAATCTAATCCATAGATATTGCGCGACATTGCTGTCTTGATATTCATCCACCATAATATGCGTGATGCGCGTTTGATACGATGCCAGAATATCGGCATGCCCCATAAAAATCGTCAAATTATGCAACAGCAAATCGCCAAAATCGCATGCATTTAGCGCCAATAGACGTTGCTGATATTGTGCATATAAATCAAGCGCGCGTCCCCCTAATAGATGCCCCGCCTCGCCTGAACTCACCTTATCGGGCATGAGCCCTTTATCTTTCCAACGTTCAATAATCGCCGCCACCATGCGGGGGGGAAAACGTTTCACATCCATATTATTGGCGATGAGGATTTGTTTCACCAAGCGCAGCTGATCATCGGCATCCAGAATCGTGAAATTGGGCGTTAGCCCGACGATTTCGGCATGACGGCGCAGAATCCGTGCGGCGAGGGCGTGGAATGTGCCGAACCATACTTTTTCCACATCCGCCCCGATTAAATCGGCGACACGTTCGCGCATTTCGCGGGCGGCTTTGTTGGTGAAAGTCACTGCCAGAATGTTCCAAGGCTGTGCCGCGCCGGTGAAAATCAGATTGGCTAGGCGGCAGGTCAGCACGCGCGTCTTCCCCGTCCCCGCCCCCGACAGCACGAGCAAAGGTCCGTCAATATGTTCCACCGCCTCCCTCTGTGGCGGGTTGAGCGCATCTAGCCATTTTGCAGTCATTCGGGCGGATTCCCCCCAAAGAAGTTAAAGAGAAGTTAAAGAAAAGTTAAGGCGTTTTCTTATTGCCGATTCTATTGTATAATCGCCCCTATGCAAGATTTACTTTCGCCTATTTTTGCCAAGCGCGTGGTGCCGTTATTTCTAGTGATTCTGCTGGTGGGGGCGTGTGCCAATTCCGACGACGGGCAGGCACGCGGCGACCCTTACGAGACATTCAACCGCCAAGCCTTTGGCTTCAATACAAAACTGGATGATGTGGTGTTGGAGCCGGCGGCACGTGCCTATCTCACCACGCCTGCGCTTGCCCAAACTATGCTCACCAATTTTGCCGATTGGACGACCCTGCCTTCCACCACCGCCAATTCCATATTCCAAGGCGATATCCGTAATGCCGGCTTGGGGGTTTTGACGTTTCTGGTTAATGGGCTGACGTTAGGGTTGGCGGATTTGACCGAACCCCAAGATGACCCGGTGCCGACCAGTTTTGACGACACTATGCAAAAGATCAATATCGGTGCGGGCAATTATGTCGTCTTGCCGTTCTTAGGCAGTGGCACCACGCGCAGTCATACGGCTTGGGTGGTGGATGCTATTACTAATCCTTTGGGTTTTGCGTCAAGTCCGGCGGTTTCAGCCATCCGCGTCGCCGCCCCCCCTGCCCGCGCCATCACCTTTCGCGGAAATAATTATGACTGGATCAATGATGTGAAGTATAATGCGCTTGACCCTTATGCGCGCACGCGGTCAATTTATTTTCAAAGCGACGACCAACAAGATAATCAGACCAATCAAGATGAGGAAAGCACAGATGATTTTGATGACTTTATTGAAGCCGAACAATAGACCGCGAAAATGGCGGGGTTTTTTGGCGGGCATTTTTATGGTTTGTGCCATCACTGCCCCCATCACCATCACCGCTCCCGCCCAAGCCCAGCGTGTTGAAGAAAGCGTTATGTTGGTGGATGCGCTCGTTGCGGCGATTCAAGATTTGACCGAAAACCATGCCTCAGCACAAGAGGCTTATGCTAAAACCGATGCCATCATCAACCAGTTTTTTGATTACGAATCCATCGCCCGATTTTGCGTGGGTCCTTATTGGCGCAAAGCCTCAGCCGAACAACGCGCGCAATATCTTGCTGCCTTTCGCAAAGTCCTCATCGCCCAGACCATCAATAATTTAGACAATTTCAACAGCATTGAATACCGCCACCAATCGGCTAATGCCAAAGGCAAGGAATGGGTGATTGTTAATGGCATCATCATTGACAAAACCGCCACCAACCCGCAAGTCGCGGTGGCTTGGCGCATCCGTGATAAGGCTGGCGAGCCGCTTTATATTTTTGATTTGAGTATTGAAAATGTGTCCATGCTCATCACCCAGCGCGATGAAAATACTGCCATTATCCGCCAAAATGCCGGGGATTTGGACGCGCTCATCGCCCGACTCAACGAACAAAGCCAAGCCATCAGCACCAACAACTAACGCACAATCGGTTTATATTTTATGCGTGTGGGGCGGTCGGCATCGGCACCTAGACGGCGTTTGCGGTCTTCTTGATAGGCTTGCCAGTTGCCTTCAAACCATTCCACATGGCTATCGCCTTCAAATGCCAAAATATGCGTAGCGATGCGGTCCAAAAACCAGCGGTCGTGGGTAATAATCACCGCACAGCCGCCGAATTCTAACAGGGCTTCTTCTAATGCGCGCAGGGTATCCACGTCTAAATCATTGGTCGGCTCATCCAACAATAAAACATTGCACCCCGAACGCAACATCCGCGCTAGATGCACGCGATTGCGCTCGCCCCCTGAAAGCTGCCCCACGCGCTTTTGTTGGTCGCTGCCTTTGAAATTGAACTGCCCCACATAAGCCCGCGATGCCACCGCCCGCTTGCCGAGCATAATTTCATCCAGCCCATCGCTGATGACTTCCCAGACCGATTTATCATCGGGCAAGGCATCGCGCGATTGATCCACATACGCCATCACCACGCTCTCGCCGATTTTTAGTGCGCCCGCATCGGGGCTATCTTGTCCGGTAATTATACGGAATAGCGTTGTCTTGCCAGCCCCATTCGCCCCGACAATGCCGACAATGCCCCCGGGGAGTAGGCGGAAATCTAACCCATCAATGAGCAATTTATCACCAAACGCCTTCGTCAGCCCCTTGGCTTCAAGCACGACATTACCCAAACGCGGGCCCGGCGGGATGGAAATGCGCGCATTCTCGCCGATGCTTTCGTGTTGTGCGTCAAGTAATTGTTCGTAAGCGGTGAGGCGGGCTTTGGATTTGGCTTGACGGGCGCGGGGGGCAGAGCGCACCCATTCCAGCTCCCTTGCCAAAGTTTTGATGCGCGCATCTTCGCTCCGCCCTTCTTGTTCAAGGCGTTTTTGTTTTTGTTCTAGCCAGCCCGAATAGTTGCCCTTAAAGGGAATCCCTGCCCCGCGATCAAGTTCTAAAATCCATCCCGCTACCTCATCCAAAAAATAGCGGTCGTGGGTGATGGTTACCACAGTGCCGGTGAAATCTTGCAAAAAACGTTGGAGCCACGCCACCGATTCGGCGTCTAAATGATTGGTCGGCTCATCCAAAAGCAACATATCCGGCGCGCTCAATAACAGTTGACAAAGCGCCACCCGCCGTGCCTCGCCCCCTGATAAATTTTCCACGCCAGCATCGGCAGGGGGCAAGCGCAACGCATCCATGGCAATCGCCGCATCGCGTTCTAAATCCCATGCACCTGCTGCGTCAATTTGTTCTTGTAACGCGCCTTGTTCTGCCATCAGCGCGTCCATTTCGGCATCATCCATCGGCTCGGCAAAACGCGCGCTGACTTCATTAAAGCGGTCAATCAACGCCTTTTTCTCGCCCATGCCCAATAAAACATTATCAAGCACATTGCGCGATTTATCCAATTTCGGCTCTTGGGGCAGATAGCCGATTTTGATGCCCTCCGCCGCCCACGCCTCGCCCTGATAATCGCTTTCCAGCCCCGCCATAATCCGCAACAACGTTGATTTCCCGGCCCCATTTATCCCCAACACGCCAATCTTTGCCCCGGGCAGAAATGACAGCGAAATATCTTTCAACACCTCCTTGCCGCCCGGCCAGGATTTGCATAGGTGACTCATCACATAAACATATTGCGGATTTGCCATAACGCCCTCGCCTTTCTATTCTAAATTTGGTACTAATTTGAACGCATCGCCGCGTTCTTTTAGCACCACCATATTAAGACGCGCCCCATCAGGCGCAAGCCGCACCACGCTCTGCCCCGCATCCCCATCAAACACCAACAGCAACCCGCCATCACGCGCCTCTATGACTTGTCGCAATACCTGCCCTGATGGATAGTGCAGTTCTATAGTGCCGTGCGGGGCAGGCGCAAGCCCACCAATACGCGTCGCCAAGCCATAAGCCAACAGCCCCAGCCCAACAACAATCAGCACCGACATCACCCACACCGCACGCTTGACGGGGTTCAGCCATGCTGGCGCATGATTTATCTGGCGATTTGGCGCGGTATCGGGCATATTTCCCCCCATGAATCATGATAACACAATTTTGACTCTTAAAGTAGAAGCGCCCTTAAAGCAAGATCGGATTGACCGCTGGTTAGCCGAACAATGCGCGCAAGCGTCCCATGGGGAATTGTCGCGCTCGCGCATCAAAGCCCTCATCGTAGCGGGGCATCTCTCTGTAGATGGCAAACCGATTACCAATCCGGCGTTAGTGGTGCGCGAGGGGATGGTCTGTGCGCTCCACCTGCCGGCACCAACACCCCCACGCCCCCAAGCCGAAGCCATCCCGCTAAATGTGCTGTTTGAAGATGACGATATTATCATCATCAATAAGCCTGCGGGGATGGTCGTGCATCCGGCACCGGGGGCGATGCGCGGGACTTTGGTTAATGCGCTCATCGCCCATTGCGGTGCGGGGCTTACCGGCATCGGCGGTGAGATGCGTCCGGGCATCGTGCATCGCCTTGATAAAGATACAAGCGGTGTCATGGTCGCGGCAAAAACCGCGAAGGCGCATGCAAAACTGACCAAAATTTTTGCCAAACACACGCTGACAAGGCGTTATACGGCGCTAGTTTGGGGGGTGATGCCCGAACGCCACCAGACCATCAATGCCCCCATCGCCCGCAATCCGCGCCAACGCAAAAAAATGGCGGTGCAAGAAAAGGGGCGCCACGCCATCACGCATATTGAGGTTGCGCGCATGATGCCGCCGCTTGCCTCGGTGGTGGAGTGCGTGTTGGAAACCGGGCGCACGCATCAGATTCGCGTGCATTTAGCGCATTTAGGGCATGGGGTGGTGGGCGATGCAACCTATGGACGCCCGATGCGCGCGAGCCAAATGCCCGACCAAGCCTTACGCGAGGCACTAGGCGCTTTACGCCAATTCCCCCGCCAAGCACTCCACGCCAGCTATCTAGGTTTCGTGCATCCCATCACCGGCGAGGCGCTAGCGTTTGAGGCAGAGCTGCCTGATGATATGGCAACGCTCATTCAAAATCTAGGCGCGGCGTTAGAGGCAAGAGGCGGTAAAGGGGGGCGAAAATAAGCGGTCATAATTCTGCCCCCTTTTATTTCTATAATGAGCACTTATATGATGGAAGATAGGAAGCGGAAAAAGGAGCGATTATGGCGAAAACGCAATTACCTGCCGTATTAGGCAATTTGACACCTGACGGCAATTTGTCGCGCTATTTGGAAGAAATTAAGCGGTTTCCGATGCTGTCGGCGGAGGAAGAATACACCCTAGCCAAAGACTGGCAAGACAACGAAAACCTAGACGCCGCACATCAATTAGTCACAAGCCATCTGCGCCTAGTGGCAAAGATTGCCATGGGCTATCGCGGTTATGGCTTACCCATGGGCGACCTGATTGCCGAAGGAAATCTAGGCATGATGCGCGCGGTCAAACGCTTTGAACCCGAAAAAGGCTTTCGCCTATCCACCTATGCAATGTGGTGGATTAAGGCGAGCATCCAAGAATATATTTTACGCTCATGGTCGCTAGTGAAAATCGGCACAACGGCGGCACAGAAAAAACTTTTCTTCAATCTAAGGCGCATCAAAGGCGAAATCAAAGCCTATGAAGACGGCGATTTGCACCCCGACCAAGTCAAGCAAATAGCCGACCAACTAGACGTGCCAGAAAAAGAAGTAGTCCAAATGAACCGCCGCATGGCAGGAGGCGACCACTCCCTAAACGCCCGCATAGGCGGAGCCGAAGAAGACGGCGCCGAATGGCAAGACTGGCTAGTAGATGACAGCGAAGACATCGAGGCCAGCTTCGCCGAAGCCGAAGAATACAACAACCGCCGCCAATTATTAGTAGAAGCCATGCAAGACCTAAACGAACGCGAGCTCGCGATTATTCAGGCAAGGCGGCTAGCGGATACACCCACAACACTAGAAGAACTATCCAGACATTACGGAGTCAGCAGAGAACGCATCCGCCAGATAGAAGCACGGGCTTTTGAGAAGCTGCAAATAGGGATGAAGGAACGGGCGGTGGCGCGGAATTTGGTTGAGGGGTGATAGTTTTTGTGGTAGATTCGTCCTGAAACACAATATATGGGGATGAGTCATGGTTAGGAAAGTGAAGAAAACACCTGAAAAAATGGGTCGCAAAAGCAAACCCGATACTCCACAAAACTGGGAAAACAGGACGCTTTTTCACGAAGACAATCTGAAAGTGATGCGCGCCTTGAATTCAGAGACGATTGACCTGATTGCCACTGACCCCCCATTCAACAAAGGGCGCGATTTCCACGCCACCCCCGACAGCCTTGCATCGGGTGCAAGTTTCCAAGACCGATGGAGATGGGAGGAGGATGTTCACGAAGAATGGACAGACCAAATTCAGGATGACCACCCTGCGGCATGGGCAGTGATTGAGTGGTCTCGCATGACATACGGAGACGACATGGGGGCGTTCTTATGCTTCATGGCAGTCCGACTTCTTGAGATGCGAAGACTACTCAAACCAACAGGTGCGATTTATCTGCACTGCGACCCCACCGCTTCGCACTATCTTAAAGCCATAATGGATGCTGTGTTTGGCAAGGAAAATTTCCGCAACGAGATTATTTGGTGCTACAAAAGCGGTGGTGCAGGAAAAGCAAGTTTTGCACGTAAGCACGATATCATACTCTTTTACTCAAAATCAGGGCGGTTTCAATTTTATCCACAAAAGGAAAAATCGTATATGGGGTTAGATTATCATACTGGCAATAAAAACGTTCAATTACATGATGATAATGATGGATTAGGTCCATACACTTTGGTGTTTCTTAAGGACTGGTGGACAGATATTGGAATGTTGGCGACATCCTCTAAAGAAAGAACTGGATACCCCACTCAAAAGCCATTGGCTCTATACCAGCGAATTATCAAAGCATCATCTAACGAAGGTGATGTTGTGTTAGACCCCTTTGCGGGATGTGCTACAACCCTCGTTGCCGCCGAAGTTTCGCAACGGCAATGGGTAGGGATAGATATTTGGAGTGGCGCGGGGGAAGTTGTCAATGAGCGATTGAAAGATGCAACAGGGCTTTTTGGAAAAGTTATCTTTACCAAGAATCTGCCAGAACGTACTGACGATGGGGAGCCAGCCGCACCACCACTCAAGGTAGTGAAAAAAATCACAGAACCCAAAAGCCCGAAAATGTCCCGCAAAGAGATGCGAGAACATTTGCTTGAACAGCGGGGGGCAAAATGCGAAGGGTGCAACAGAAAATTTGATGATGATCGCTACCTTGAACTAGACCATAATACCCCAAAATCCGATGGCGGTATCAATCACATCAGCAACAGAATCCTTCTCTGTAGTCCGTGCAACCGACTTAAATCAAATAAATTTACGCTATCGGGGCTACGACAGCAGAACAAGAAACTTGGATACATGGTTGAAAAATGAAAAAGAATACGCCCGATAAACTTGCTAACGAAGCATTGAAGTGCAAAACAGCAGAAGAACTGATTGCATTAATTCAACGCGAATTAGGGCAGGAACAACATATCTATCGTGGCGTCCCCCGAGAATATGAATGGGAAGAGCAAACGGATATTAGCTCCATCATATTCCGTAAATATAGAGAACAAAACGGCAAACCAAGCAAGTTATTTGATAGCGACCATCGCCCTGTTAATATTGAGCATGGTATTATATTGCGAGCCAAACTGCATTTTCCGGATTCAATGACAAATAGGGAAATTTTGACGAATATTCGCCATTTTGGTGGTTTGACGACTCTAATTGACTTTAGCCATGATTTAATGGTCGCACTATTTTTTGCCTGCTATGGAAATTTAGGCGAGAATGGTCAGTTAATTGCATTAGAATATGGCGAGACAAAACTTTCAAGACACCGCTATTTTTCTAGCACTCCTCACAGAAAGAATGTTCCTCCAGCAGAAATAGAATTTATTGAGCCCGCAATAACAACATCAACTAGTAGTGCGCGCGTTATTGCCCAAAAAAGCGTGTTTGTTCACGCGCCCGATGGGTTTATACCGCCAGAAAAATGCACAATTTTTTCTATACCCGACAATTTGAAAACCGAGATATTAGCGTATCTAAAGCGTTTTCATCATATTGAACAAAGAACTATTTATAATGATTTGCACGGATTTATAGACCTTGAAAATCGCTTTGCCACAGCACTAAGACATGCCCTCGCGGGCAGGGCATTAGTTGAGCAAGAAAACTATGAAGATGCGGAGAAGGAATATACAGAAGCCATCAACCAAAAGCCCGATTTTGCAGAAGCTTATTGCCAGCGCGGAATGACAAAAGCAAGGCGCGGGAAATCTAAAGAAGCCATTACCGATTTTGATGAAGCTATCCGCATAAAGCCTGATTATGCAGATGCTCACCTCAATCGCGGGATAGTAAAGACTACATTGAAACAATATCCAGAAGCAATCACCAGTTTTGATAATGCTATACGATTAAAACCTGCTGACGCTATGGCTTGGCATAATAGAGGCATAGCAAAAGCGCAATATGGAAAATTTGTAGAAGCCATCAAGGATTTTAGTCAAGCTATAAAGCTAAATCCCGACTCTCCTGAGTCGCATTACACTCGCGGGGTAGCAAGGCTTAATTTGGGGCTAGAAAAAAATAATTTGGAACAACTTGAGGACGCCATCAAAGATTTGACCGTTTTCATAGATTTAAAATCAGATGTTGCCGATGCCGATGTTGCCACCGCATACGCAACTCGTGGGGCGGCTTGGGAAAGGCTTGGCAAACACGAAAAAGCACAAGACGATTATGATAGGGCAAAAGAACTTGGCTACGAAATGCCCAATAATGAGATTGTTCTTCCAGAAATAAACCCCATCTAACCCCCAAAAGGATCCAAAATCAAAATAGTATCCTCACGTTCAGGACTAGTAGATATACTAGCCACCTCAACCCCCGTCAGCTCCTCCAACCGCTTGATATATGCCCGCGCCCCCTCGGGCAACTCCTCCCATTTTCGTATGCCTTTGGTTTCGCCCTCCCAGCCGGGCATTTCTTCGTATATTGGTTTTAGCTCGGCTTGTGCGCTTCGTTCGGCGGGGAAGTGGGTTAGCTCCCTCTCCCCTAACCTATAACCTACACAAATCCGCAACACTTCAAACCCGTCTAATACATCTAATTTCGTTAGTGCCATGCCGCTTATGCCTCCTACTATGGCGGCTTGGCGTGTCATTACTGCGTCGAACCAGCCGCATCGGCGTTTCCGCCCGGTTACTGTGCCGAATTCGTGTCCGCGTTTGCCCATTCTTTGCCCTGCTTCGCTAGAATCCTCGGTGGGGAAAGGGCCTTCGCCTACTCTGGTGGTGTAGGCTTTGGTTATTCCTAGCACGTAGCCTATGTTTTTTATGCCGAATCCGGTGCCGGTTGCTGCTTGCCCGGCGCTTGTGTGCGATGAGGTTACGTATGGATAGGTGCCGTGGTCTATATCTAGCATCACCCCTTGTGCGCCTTCAAATAGCACGTTTTTTCCTTGCTTTCTTGCTTCGTCTAGGTATTGCCACGCCTCGCCTAAAAAGGGCAGAATTTTTTTGCGTAGTGGCTCTAAATCTTTTAGCATTTTTTCGGCATTTAGCGCGTCTTCCCCGGCGCCCCGCAGGAATACATTGTGATGCGCCAATAATGCGTGCGCCCTTGTGCCTAGCGTCTCTTTATCTTGTAAATCCGCCATCCTTAACCCGCGCCTTGCTACTTTGTCTTCATACGCCGGGCCTATGCCGCGGCCGGTGGTGCCTATTTTGCCCCCTGCCGCTAGGCGTTCGCGCACTTGATCTACTTTTTGATGAATCGGTAGAATTAGCCCTGCCGATAGCGAAATTAGTAAATTTTCTGGTGCGACCTCTACGCCCTGTTCGGTCAAAATATCTATTTCTTTTAGCAACGCCCACGGGTCTATGACGACGCCATTGCCTATCACCGACATTTTGCCCCCGCGCACAATCCCCGATGGCAATAGGCTCAATTTGAATTTCACCCCGTCAATGATTAACGTATGCCCGGCATTATGCCCGCCTTGAAAGCGCGCCACCACATCGGCGCGCACCGATAGCCAATCAACGATTTTACCCTTGCCCTCATCGCCCCATTGCGCGCCGATTACAACTACATTGCTCCCCACATTGCTCATGATATTACCTGTTTTTTGATGGGGAATAGATTTCGCTTGCGCCCAATGCTTCGGCCTCGCGCTTGCATGCTTTGCTGTCGCTTGAGGGGTATGAACCCATGACGCCGTGCTTGCCGGTGCGCGCTAATTCTGCGAGAACGCCGATGCCATAATCCGCCGCTACATAGACGCACGCAACCGATTTTGGTGTTGGGGCGGCGCGCAATACGCGCTCTAGATATAGCGTCAATCCGGTGGAGGTCTCATCCCCGCCATAGCGTCCGCCGCGCCCTAATTCGCTCCGCACTTTGGAGGTGAAAATGGAAAAGCCTACGCCTTGATGATAGTCTAATCCCCCCAATCCGCGATGCTCTAGCGGGTCTAGGATTAGCGCCACCGCTGGCACGGCTTCGGCTATCAGTGATGCTAATGTTGCTAGCTCGCCCAACAGCGCGCGCACATCATCAGCGACTTTGCCGCCTAGCGCGTTTAAGCGTTCCACCGCCTCATCTTGCGCGCATAGGGGTAGTTCTAAAAGCGCTTTTATCACCGCGCTTTTTGGGTGGGCTAATTGTGCGACTGCCCGGCTATCTTTATGGCGCACCGCCTCGCGCAAGGGCGCGTTGTCGTCAGCGCCTAATAGCACATCCAATAGGCGCGGCACGTTCAAATCTAGCGACAAATCTTTTAGCCCTATGGCGGTTAGGCTTTCAAGGGCGGCGATGATGATTTCGGCATCATGCGCGGGGGCGGTCGCACCGATTAACTCGGCACCGATTTGCACGAATTGGCGTTCGGGATTGATTTCATCCGCCACCACCCGCAACACATGACCATAATAACAAAGGCGCAACGGACGCGGGCTATGCCCTAAACGGCTCTTGCCGACGCGGGCGATTTGTGCGGTCATATCCGAACGCAGTGCCAGCATGCGTCCGGTGATCGGGTCCATCAAACGGAATGTATGGTCGGCGAGTGCCGCACCTAGCCCGCTTGCCAATAGCGTTTCTTCGTATTCCACCAAAGGCGGGCTGACATCTTGATAGCCGAACCGCGCAAAGCCATCCATCAACATGCTCATAATATGGCGCGATTTGCGCGCATCAGCGGGCAGAACATCGCCAAAACCATTCGGCAGAAGAGTCGCTTCGCTTGTCATAGTGTTGCTCATGTTTCTGTTATACCTCTAGCTGTGCTTCTACCACATCTTTTAATTGCTCTGCCCATGCTTTCATGGCTTTGGGGTTGGTAGATTCGACCATGATGCGTAATAGGGGTTCGGTGCCTGAGGCGCGGACGACGACACGCCCCGCCTCGCCTAAATCGGCTTCCGCCGCCGCTATGGTTGCGGCGAGTTTTTTATCACCTATGATTTCTGCGGTTTGTTGGTGGCTCTTTGCCGCTAGATTGACGTGCATTTGCGGGGTCGCCGGGAAGCGGTGTAGGGTTGCGCTAGCGGGATGTGCGCCCTCTACCAATGCCGATAGCATCATCAATCCACTCATGAGCCCATCGCCTGATGTGGCGTAATCACGCATCAAAATATGCCCCGAAGGTTCGCCCCCTAAATTGAGTTTTTCTTTGCGTAAAGCCTCTAAAATATAGCGGTCGCCGACTTGTGTGCGTATCAAACCTAGTCCTAAATCTGCTAAATAGCCTTCAAGTCCGTGATTGGTCATCAATGTGCCAACGACGCTTTTGCCTTTTAACAGCCCCCGCTTTTGCATAACATCGGCAATTACCGCAAGGCATTGGTCGCCATTGATTAACTGCCCTTTTTCATCCGCCATAATCAAGCGGTCGGCATCGCCATCAAATGCCAAGCCAACATCTGCGCCATGTTCCACCACCGCCGCCGCCATGACATCGGGGTGCATCGCCCCGCAATCGGCATTGATATTAAGCCCGTCCGGTGCAACCGCAAGCGGGATGACCTCCGCCCCCAATTCAAAAAGCACATCAGGGGCGGCGCGATATGCCGCACCATGCGCACAATCCACCACCACCTTGACCCCGCCTAAACGCAAGCCCCGCGGCAACACGGTTTTCACCTGTTCCACATAACGCCCCAAGCCGTCTAGCATACGTTTTGCTCGTCCTAGATCTTGGGGCTTGGCTAGGGGGATTGATTCTTGCATAATTTTGGCGATTTCGTCTTCTACGGCATCGGGTAATTTGAAACCATCGGCACCGAATAATTTGACGCCATTATCGTAATGCGGGTTGTGGCTTGCGGAAATCATCACGCCTAAATCGGCACGGAGGCTGCGGGTTAAATGCCCTACCGCCGGCGTTGGTAGCGGCCCTAAAAGCCGTGTATCCATGCCGATAGAAGCAAATCCCGCCTGCAACGCCGCCTCCACCATATAACCCGAAAGCCGTGTGTCTTTGCCGATGACGACTAGTGGGCGCGGATGCGATTTGGCGGATTGCGCGCGCATAAAATAAAGCCCCGCCGCTAGTGCTAAACGCACAAGGTTTTCGGCGGTCATAGAACCGCTATTGATTGTCGCCCTGACGCCATCAGTGCCGAAATATCGCATTTTTTAACCCTCTAAAATCTCGCTGTTATGTATAGCACATCGCTATCTATCATCATAGTGGCCATCAGCATAGTGGCCATCAGCATAGTGGCGCATTGCCGATGCTAGTTTTAGGCTTTGTGCGGTTTCCGCAACGTCATGCACACGGAACATCTGCACCCCTTGGGCATAGCCGAGCGTGGCTAATGCCAATGAACCGCCTAAACGATCTTTTGGGGGTGCGTCACCGGAGAAATGCGCGATGGTGGATTTGCGGCTGACCCCTAATAATAGCGGCACACCTAGCCCGTGAAACAACGACAGCCACGCCATCAGCATCATATTATGGCGGGGGGTTTTGCCAAAACCGAAGCCGATATCTATGGCGATATTGGCGCGGGAAATGCCTGCCCCTAATGCCTTTGCGATGCGCACCTCTAGCCAATCATAGACATCGGTTGGCACGAAATCATAATTGGGGGCGTCTTGCATGGTTTTCGGCTCGCCCTGTTTGTGCATCAGCACCACCGGTGCCGTGCGTTCTGCCAATAATGCGCCTGCGTCTTTATCGCCTAGCGCGCTGACGTCATTGATAATTGTTGCCCCGCTATCAAGGGCTTGTGCCATCACGGAAGCACGGCTTGTGTCGGCAGAAACTAACCTGCCTTGTTCGGCTAGTGCGGTGATGACCGGCAGAATGCGCGCGGCTTCGCTTGCCGCATCCACCGCCTCAGCCCCCGGGCGTGTCGATTCGCCGCCAATATCCAAAATATCCGCGCCCGTCATGGCAAGCCCGCCTTTTATAGCGCGGTCGGGGTTGAGGAAATCCCCGCCATCGGAAAAACTATCAGGCGTGGTATTGAGGATGCCCATGATGCGCGGGGTATCTAGTGTTAGCCCGGCAAAATCAGGGCGCGGGGCGGTTAAACGTGCAAAATGTTGTTCCGCCAACATCAGCGCATCCGCCCCGCCTGCTTTTGCCGATGCCATGGCTTCGGCGATATTTAGGCGTGTGATGGAAAATTCGCGCCCCGTCCGCACCACCACATCAAACCCGGCAAAGCCCAAGCCGCTATTGGATAAAGGCGCAGAATTTTTATCATCTTCTCGGTAGGGGCTGAGGAAAATCGGGCGGAGCCAATGACGGCACGCCCCCCCTAGCCGTGTATCTTCGGCAAAAAGCGGCGCCGCAAGGCGATCTTTATAGTGAAGCGATGTCTCAGACATTGTCTCAGACATAACCTCAAACGGCTTCGTCACCGGAAATTTCCGTTTTTGGTGCTTTGCGGCGTCCGCCGGGGATGCTTGTGCGGGATTTGGTGCGTGGGGTGTCAGATTCGGCATCGCTACTATCATTGCGTGCGATTGACCCGCCCTCGGCGACAATTTTAATTTCATCCCCGGACAAGGTTTCATATTCAAGCAAGGCTTGGGCGACGCGCTCCAATTCCTTTTTGTGCTTTTTCAAAACGGCTTCGGCATCCGTATAGGCACTATCCGAAATGTGGCGAATCTCCGCATCAATCACCGCGGCTGTGGCGTCAGAAATGTTTTTTTGTTGTGCCACCGAACGTCCCAAAAATAACTCCTGCTCATCGGCGGAATACGCCAAAAAGCCCAATTTTTCGGACAAGCCCCATTCGGTGACCATACGCCTTGCAATGTCCGAAACCATGCGAATATCGCTTGATGCGCCGGTGGTGATTTTATCAATGCCGAAAATCATTTCTTCGGCGATGCGTCCGCCACAGGCTACGCGCAAATCGGCATAGAGGCGGTCTTTTGCCATAGAAACGCGGTCGCCTTCGGGCAAGCGCATCACCATCCCCAAGGCACGTCCGCGCGGGATGATGGTGGCTTTATGGATTGGGTCGGACGCCGGTTGATGCAAAGCCACCACCGCGTGTCCTGCCTCGTGATAGGCGGTGAGGCGTTTTTCCTCATCGGTCATGACCATTGACCGCCGTTCCGCCCCCATCATGACCTTATCTTTGGCTTCTTCAAATTCCGCCATAGATACGGTGCGGCGATTTTTGCGCGCCGCTTGTAATGCTGCTTCATTGACGAGATTGGCTAAATCTGCCCCGGAAAAGCCCGGGGTGCCACGGGCGATAATGCGCGGTTCTACATCTTTGGCGAGGGGGACTTTGCGCATATGGACTTTCAAAATTTTCTCGCGCCCTAGCACATCAGGATTCGGCACCACCACTTGGCGGTCAAACCGCCCCGGGCGCAATAATGCCGGGTCAAGCACATCAGGGCGGTTGGTCGCGGCAATCAGAATCACCCCTTCATTGGCTTCAAACCCATCCATTTCTACGAGCATTTGATTGAGCGTTTGTTCGCGTTCATCATTACCGCCCCCAAGCCCCGCCCCGCGATGGCGTCCTACCGCATCAATTTCATCAATGAAGATGATGCACGGGGCGTTTTTCTTGCCTTGTTCAAACATATCGCGCACACGGCTCGCCCCAACACCGACAAACATTTCCACGAAATCTGAACCCGATATGGTGAAAAACGGCACTTCCGCCTCGCCAGCAATGGCACGGGCTAATAAAGTTTTACCGGTTCCCGGGGGGCCTACCAGCAATACGCCTTTGGGAATTTTGCCCCCTAACCGTTGAAACCTTGATGGGTCGCGCAGAAATTCAACGACTTCTTCTAATTCGGTTTTGGCTTCATCAATCCCTGCAACATCGTTAAAGGTCACGCGCCCGTGATGTTCGGTGAGCAATTTTGCCCGCGATTTGCCAAAGCCCATGGCACCATTACGCCCACCGCCTTGCATCTGACGCATAAAGAAAATCCACACGCCGATAAACAGCAACATCGGAAACCAACTCAACAAAAGCGAAAATAGCCCCGGGGAATTGCTCGTATCCGGGCGGGCTTCAATCTGCACATTATGCGCGCGTAGAATCGCTACCACATCACTGCCCTCGGGCATATAGGTGGAAATCGGGATGTTGTTATTGGTCACCCCATAGAGATTACTGCCCTCAATGGTGACCTCGCGCATATCGCCGGATTCGACTTGTGCGACAAAATCGGAAAACGGCACGGTTGCCGCGCGTGTTTGGTTATTTGGCTGAAACATATTGAACAACGCCAACATGACCATGCCAATGACTAGCCACAAAATAATATTACGTGCCATCTGATTCACTTAAAGCCAACCTTTCTGTGCAAAAGCCGATAAAGGAAGCGATTCGGTCATCCGTGCGCCAACGCCCCGCCGCATCCCCCGCTTTTGTCGTGCTTGTCCGTATAAGATGGGGGAAAAGAGTGCCATCGTCAAGTATTAGACGCGATTTATCCGTAAAAATCTTGCCTTTGGGGGCGCGTAGCACCGGCATGGTATAGAATGCGCGCGCGGGAATCCCCGTAAAACCCGCATGATCGCCAAGAATGCGCTTAATTTCAGCAAAACGCCGTGCGCCAATAGGCTCAACCACCACCGCACCCCCATAATTGATGCGCCAACGTCGATCAAACACCCCTTTTCCGTTTTCCAATAGCATCGGCGTCGCTTCTGCCTCACGGCAAATGAGGATATTTTTGTCCTTTAACCGCCCCCCTAATCTCCATTCACACCCGCCTAAAGTTGCATCATGCCCCCCCCTTAGACGCTCTGCCAAACGTGCTAGCGCATCATCATTCGGCGGGTAGGGTTTTGCGTGCATCCGCGCCAACACCTGCCCCGCCATCAGCGCGAAACCCCGATGCCCTAAAGCCTGACTAGATAAATGCGCAAAACCGAAGTGATTGATTTCAACCCAAGCCGATTGCCAAAGCACCGCATCCACCCGCGCCATCAGCCGTGTTGCTAAATCGCCTAGGCGCAAAATCTGGGCATCGCGCACCCCCGCCTGATTGCGCAAAATGCGGTCGCGGCGCAATTTTGGGCGCAAAAAGCGCGTATCATAATTGCTCGGGTCATGGGTGATTGGCAACCCGGCATCGCGCGCCACATTAGCCAATTCATCGCGCGTCAAACCTAGACACGGACGCAATAATGCGACGCCTAAATGGTTTGCCTCCGCCGCCATACCCCGCAACCCCCGCAAGCCCGAACCACGCCCAAGGCGCATCTCAATGGTTTCTAATTGGTCATCTTGGTGGTGGGCGGTAATAATGACGGCATTTTGGCGCATCGCCGCATCACGCAGGAGCGCGTAGCGTTGTTGGCGCGCCCAAACACTTACCCCGGCGGTTGGGCGTTTGGATGCGACACGCACCGCCTCTGCCGCCACCCCACGTGCTTGCAGGATGGCGACCACTTCTGCGGCTTCATTGTCCGAATCTTGACGCAAGCCGTGATCAACGACTAGTGCCGTTATGGGTGGCGGATTTGGCAACCCAGCGCGCCAATTTAGTGCCAGTGCCACCAGCCCCATACTATCACCGCCCCCTGAAACCGCTAACAACACCGCTTTCCGGCGTTTGGGTAGCGCATAGGCATCCATCGCCGCCGTGAAATGTGCGTGAAGCGCACGTTTATCCTTCACAGGCAATGTTTTCCCTGAGTTTGCTAATGCGATTGACTAATTGTTCCGGCGGGGTTTCAATGGCTTGGATGGTTTTGTCAAAGAAACGACACGCTTCATCGGCGGGGCGAATCACCGAGATTGATTCGGCAATCCACATCAGCACCTTAATGCGCCTATCATCTTCGGGCCAAGTTCTAGCGAATTCTGACATGGTTTGTAGCGATTTATTATGCTGTTCCTGCACAAATTGCACCCGCCCAAGCCAGAACACCACATCCGCGCGCAAATCGCTTTCGGGATAAATTGTGCTGAATTCAATCAGCGCAGATTCGGCCTCGGGGTAATGCCCATTATTGAGCAGATCATGGACGAATTCATATTGTTCTTCCTCGGTGCCGGCGGGCAAGATGGATGGCGTCGGGGCAATATCGGTTAACTGGCTCGGTTGCGGCGGTTCTATCGCCGTTGTGCCGTCATCTAACCCGGCTTGGCTCACCGCCGATTCGCTTGGCGCATCATCAGATGATTCGCTTGGCGTATCTGTTGGCGTATCTGTTGGCGTGAGGGGGGGGGCGGCGGCGGCGGTGCCTGTGCCTTCAGCATCTATGGGGGCTGCATCCGCGCCTTCTGCATCTATGGGGGATAGGGTAGAATGGCGCATGAGCGTTTGCAGTTGGGTTTCTACGCGCAAAATGCGGAATTCATTATCGGTTGCTAGCTGTAAGATTTTTTGGATTTTTTGGTTGAGCGCGCTAATT
The DNA here is from genome assembly GCA_958431225.1 of uncultured Alphaproteobacteria bacterium. GTDB lineage: Bacteria > Pseudomonadota > Alphaproteobacteria > Puniceispirillales > UBA1172 > UBA12202. The sequence goes on from OY288107.1 coordinate 574,120, forward strand.
TCATTGCTGAGATTGCTGATGGCGTTGAGCCTTTGATCAACACGTTCCAACGTCGCCACCACATCGCCCCCTGCTTCTAAATTTTGTCGCAGGGCGAATAGGTCGTTTTCTATGCGCGCATTGACCTCACGCAAGGTTTCTTCCACGGCAATAATGCGCGATTGCATGGCTTCAAGGGTGGATATGTCGGGGGATTGGGCGGAAGCGGTCATAGTGCCAAAGCCAAGGCTAAAGCACAGAGCCAGAACATAAATGCGACAACCCGTAAAAATATGATGTCTTTTCATATCTCAATTTCCTCATTTCCGCCCAATCACGCGCCTTTATTTACCCGCGCATTACGACAAAATTAAGGCAATAAAAAACCCGATTCGCACGAATCGGGTTTTTCACGCATCGTTCAAGCAATTACTGCCCGAACGATTACTGCCAAGCGATTATTGCCCCAGCAATTACTGCCAAGCGATTATTGGATGACGCTAACAGCGCGGCGGTTTTGTTTCCACGCGTTTTCGTTTGAACCAATCGCCGCTGGGCGTTCTTTGCCGTAGGAAATTGTCTTGATACGGCTAGGATTGACCCCTTGTGCGACCAGAAAATCACGTGCCGCCGCCGCCCGACTTTCGCCCAGGGCAAGGTTGTATTCGCGCGTTCCGCGCTCATCGGCATGTCCTTCAATGGTGATACGCACCGATGGATTGCGCCCAAGGAACGCCGCTTGCCTACGCAAAACCTCTTTGCTGAGCAGGTTTAGTGCGTAGCTGTCAAAGTCAAAATGCACGCGGTCGCCGATGGTAGTTAGTTCGGCGATCGCCGCTTCAGTTTGCTCGGCAGTGCCAGCACTAGAAACAGTAGCCCCATCAGAACCAGAACCATCCGTCCCACTTCTGCCTGAGGCGGTTTCACAGGCCGCTAGCATCACTAGTGCCGCTAATAGTGTCAAAACGCGAAATATCATAAGAACCCCTCCTTCTAGGATTAATTAATTCATACAGGAAAAACCAGTATACCCATTTCGTTCATATTTGCGAAACAAAATTATTATTCGCAAATCTCTTCGCTCCTTAAAAGCATTCACCTTACGACAATTACCTTAAAATCCATCATAAAACAAGTGATGATATGAAAAAAAATTATTTTTGCTTTTGTTAGGGCAAAAATGGCGACCAAGCGGGGTCTGATGCGCCTTGCGGGGTGATGAGCCTTCTTTCATTAAAGCCCGTGATATCAATGCGGTAGAGATATGCCTCCCCCCCTGAGCCGTCCTCATTGGTGGGGTTTTGCTTAAAATAGGTCAAAACGCGCCCATTGGGTGCCCAAGTGGGGGCTTCTACCAAAAATCCGCGCGCTAATAGGCGTTCGCCGGTGCCATCGGTATTCATCACGCCAATGTAAAAATCGCCCTTATAAATTTTGGTAAAGGCGATAATATCGCCTCTTGGCGACCAAACCGGGGTGGCATAGCGTCCTTTGCCGCGACTGATTCGCCGCACATTACGCCCATTATGGTCCATGATATAAAGTTGTTGATTGCCTTTGCCGGCGCGGTCGGAATTGAAAACAATCTGGCTATCATCGGGCGCGTATGATGGCGAGGTGTCAATATAAGGCGTGTTGGTGAGTTGCGTGATTTGGCGTGTGGATAGGTTCATCACATAGATATTGGTCTTGCCGTCCCTTGCGAGGCTCATAATCAGCGATTCGCCACTATACGAAAAGCGCGGGGCGAAACTCATGCCCGGGAACGAGCCGAGCAATTCCGACGTCGCCGATTGCAGATCCAATATATAGACATTGGGTTCATCGTTGAAATAATTTAGGTAAGCAATCTCTTGGACGCTTTGCGAGAAACGCGGGGTCAGCACCAAATCTGCGCCATCGGTGATGAATTGATGATTATGCCCGTCTTGATCCATGATGGCGAGGCGTTTGATGCGTTTATTGGCAGGGCCGCTTTCGGCGACATAGACGATGCGCGTGTCAAAATAACCATCATCCCCCGTCCATTTTTTATAGACTAAATCGGCAATTTGATGGGCGATGCGGCGTTTTGCTTGGGTGCTGATGCTCCCGGTTGCCGCACCGATTAACGCCCCCCGCAACACATCCCACAGGTAAAATTCCACATCAATAGTGCCCCCCGCCGCCGCCTCTGCCCGCCCCAACAATAGCGCATCTGCGCCAAGCGGACGCCAATCGGCAAAATCAGGCTCCCCGCCATCTACGGCTGTTGGGGCGATAAATGCCGCCGCCGATAGCGGACGGAACAGCCCCGAGCCTTCTAAATCATCCGAAATAATGCTGGCAATCTCGCGCCCGATAGCACTGACCTTGCCATCGGCACCGACAAAATCGGGGATGGCGATGGGGGTGGGTTCTACATTGCCCTCGGTGATGGTGATGACTTCCTCAACCGCTTGTGCCATGGCAGAGGCGGCGCAGAATATCCCCCATAAAATAATGAAAATCCGTAAGATTTTATTTGTCATATCCATATTCATGTCCATCCATCTATGCCAAAAACCCGCGCGGGTCAAAACGGAATTGCAAGCTTTTCCATTTTTCATAATCTTCAGGGGCGAGGGGCGGAATTAAGGGGCTACACTCACGAAATGCGCGCTCTGCCGCTTGTGCGGCGAGTTTGAACGCATCATCCGTGGCATATTTCGCAACATCCTTTATCCTAACGCTCACCACTTCACCGCTTGCATCTAACCCGACAATTATGTCAACAATAAGGGTAGATGCCCCGGCAATCGCCGATGGCGGATTCCAGCATTTACCGATTTTTGCCCTTAGCCGTGTGATGATATCCGCCCCCAAAGGCCCGTCATCGCGTTTTTCAACATTGACGGCTTGCCCGGTATTTTGGCGCAATACATCATCCAAAATTTCGTCTATTTCGTCTTTTTCTTCTTCCTCATCGGCATTGGCAAGGCGTTGTGCCTCATCAAGCAGATTATTGACTTGAAGCCCCAATTCGGGTGTTTTGTCTGCGGTATTTTGCTCATTCTGCACGAGGCTAGATATGTTGTCTTGCGGGGGTTGGCGTGGCTCGGCAGGTTTTGTTGGTGGCGGGGCGACGGCTTTGGGGGTGTTGGTTTCTTCAGCTTCGGTTTTGGGGGGCGGGGTTTCTGCCACAGCCCCATCCAAATTGAGTGCCACCGCATCAGAAGCATCGGCTTCGCTTTCGCTTTCGGCAGGGCGGTCAGGTGATGGGGGTGGCGGGGCAGATGCCGCCGCCGGTGCCACATTTGATTCGTTCTGGCGATTGACCTCATCTTGGCGCGCGTCTTCGGGTTTGCCCGGCAAGCCTTCGTCTAAATTGGTGCGCAGCACATCATCCACCACCTCCACCGTCAAAATAGGCACGGATTGATACGGCGCATCAATCAGCCACGGCACGCCAACAAAAAACGCCGCAACCACCCCAACATGCAACAATGCTGAGTAGCCTACCGATGACTGAAAACGCCGTTGGTCTAGCATCTTTTTACTCGTCAGCCAGTTTCGTTACCAAATTCACCCGCGAGATTCCCGCCGATTTCATCAAATCCATCACCGCAATCACCCGCCCATAAGGCACATGCCGCGACCCACGCACATAAAGTTCCACGGACGGATTTTCCGCACGGATCGCCTCCAAGCGTGCCAAGAGCGCATCGGTATCCATGGCGCGATTTTGCAAATTGACCGCCCCATCGGCTTGCACGGTGATGACTAGGGGGGCTTGGTTATCGCTCAGGGCATCGCTGGCGCGGGTTTCGGGCAGTTCTACCGGCACCCCCACCGTCAATAAAGGCGCGGTCACCATGAACACAATCAGCAACACCAACATCACATCAACAAAAGGCGTGACGTTAATTTCGCTCATGACTTTTCGGCGTTTGCTGGCACCGCCGCCGCGTCCTGACATTTGCATAGCCATGATGATTTATCCTTCGTCTAGCTGGCGGCTAATCATCGTTGAAAACTCGCTGGCAAAGCCTTCAACCCGCGCCGCTAGCCCATCCATTTGGGCGGAAAAGCGGTTATAGGCAATCACCGCCGGAATCGCCGCCACCAACCCCAAAGCCGTGGCAAATAATGCTTCGGCAATGCCCGGGGCGACCACGGCGAGGCTGGTGTTTTTGGATTGGGCGATGGATTGAAACGAGTTCATAATCCCCCAAACCGTGCCGAAAAGCCCGACAAATGGGGCGACTGACCCCACCGATGCTAAAAACGTCATGCCTTTTTCCATCAAAGCCATTTCGCGTGTGGTGGCTAGTGCCATACTGCGTTCAATGCGTTGTGCCAAGGAATGCATCTGGCTTGAGGCGCGTTTATTATTGTTTGACCCCCGCCGCCATTCGCGCATCGCCGCCCCGAAAACCCGTGCCATCATGCCATCGGGCTCACCGCCAAGGCGGTCATAGACACGCTCAATCGGCTCCCCGGACCAGAATACGTCTTCAAAATCATTGGCTAAGGCGTTTTCTGCCCTGAGCGAACGGATTTTTTCAATAATAATCGCCCAACTCCATACCGAGGCGATGACTAGTAAAAAAATCACCAATTTCACCACAATATCGGCTTGTAAAAATAGACTCCAGACGGATAATTCGTGATCCACTAGAGCCGCGTTGCTTGCTTCTGTCGCCATAATGTTCCTCTCTGGTTAGAAATTAACGCCTTTATCTGCCAAGATTGACATGATTTTGTGGCGGTTTGGTGGCAAGATGCGTTTTTATTTACGCATCCTCCCCATCCTCTCCTGCCTCATTGAGGCGGTCGAGTAAATCCATTTGTGCCGAAGCGGGCGGGGATAAGCCAATATACGCCCAACCTTGACGCGATAAACACCGTCCTCTGGGGGTGCGCATGATTAGCCCGCTTTGCATCAAATAAGGCTCTATGACTTCTTCAAGCACATCGCGTTGTTCGGACAGCACCGCCCCCAAGGTTTCCACCCCCACCGGTCCGCCCCCGTAATGTTCGGCAAGCCCCCGCAGATAACGCCTATCCATGGCATCAAGCCCTTGGGGGTCAACATCCAACAATAATAGGGCTTTATCGGCGACATTTTGATTGACCGCCCCCGCCCCATCCATCATGGCAATATCGCGCACCCGCCTTAATAACCGCCCGGCTACTCTTGGTGTGCCTCTTGACCGCCTTGCGATTTCTAGTGCGCCGCTTTTGTCTAAATCCATCTGCATTTTTTTGGCTAGGCGCATGAGAATCGTCTGCAATTCGCTTTCATCGTAAAATTCCATGCGCATCTGAATGCCAAAGCGGTCGCGCAGGGGCGTGGTCAAAAGCCCTGAACGTGTGGTCGCCCCCACTAGCGTAAATGGCGGCAAGTCAATGCGGATGGAACGTGCGGATGGACCTTCACCGATAATGAGATCTAGTTGGAAATCTTCCATGGCGGGGTAAAGCACTTCTTCCACGGCGGGATTGAGGCGGTGGATTTCATCAATGAACAACACATCGCGGGGTTGCAGATTGGTTAATAATGCCGCCAAATCCCCCGCCCGTGAGATGACCGGCCCTGACGTGGCACGAAAGCCGGTTTTTAACTCATGGGCGATAATTTGTGCGAGGGTTGTTTTGCCAAGCCCCGGGGGTCCGTGCAGGAGGGCGTGATCCATCGCCTCGCCGCGCATTGCCGCCGCTTTGATGAAGGTTTTGAGATTGTCTAAACCGCCGCCTTCGCCAGATTTTCCGCCTCGATGTCCCCCCCTTTGACCAATGAATTCATCCAAAGATGCCGGGCGCAGACTCTCATGATTCTGCCCGTCGCTTGCTTGCGGGGTTTGGCTGATGATGCGGGTTTCGGGGGCTTCGCTCATGCGCGCCCTCCTTTGGCTAATTGTTTCAAGGCTAGGGGTACCAATGTTTCTACATTAGGCGCATTTTGCTCGCGCATGAGTTGTGCGACTGCCTGATGCGCTTCGCTACGCCCATAACCCAAATTGACCAAAGCCGATATTGTATCCAACAGGATAGGGTCGCTGGTTTTGGTTGCCCGGGCAGAATCAGGGGCGGCGGCATCGGTGCTGGCGGACGGGGCTAGGGATATATCCGCCACTTTATCCGCCAATTCATTGATGATGCGTTGGGCTAATTTCGCCCCCACCCCTTCGGCGCGTTGGATGACCGCTTTATCCGCCGCCGCTATCGCCAACATCAGCGCATCGGGGGCGACTACCGACAAAATCGCCAGCGCCGCTTTATCGCCCACCCCTTGCACGGTTTTGAGCAAATGCCACGCCGCTTTCATTTCCAAATCGGCAAAGCCGGTGAGAATAATGCCGTCATCTTTGATGGCGGTATGCGTGTAGATGACTGCCGCATCCCCCACCTGTCCGATGCGCGTGAGGCATTTTTGTCCCATCTGGCACTGATAGCCAACCCCGCCCACCTCAATGAGGCAATCGCGCACGCCAATATGCAAAAGCACCCCGCGTAGCTGGGCTATCATGGCTGGTCTCCTTGTTTTGCCATGGCGGCGGCGATGGCACTGGCTAGCCCGTTATTGGGGGCGGTTTCGGATGCGGTTTTGGGGGCGGTTTCGGAAGGCTTTTCGTGGCTGGCGGCGATGGCGATGGCTAGGGCATCCGCCGCATCCGCCCCTGATGGCGTGATTTGCAAAAGCCGTGCCACCATCGCCGCAACTTGCGCTTTATCGGCGCGCCCGGAGCCGGTGATATTCTGTTTGACCCGCCGTGCCGCTAACTCATAAACGGGCAGATTGCCGCCAGCGACCATCGCCGCCCCCCTTGCCATGCCGAGTTTTATACCCGACGCCACGCCTTTGGCGATAAACACATCTTCAATAGCGACACAATCGGGTTGATGCGTTGCTAATACTGCGCTGACTTGTTCGTGGATATGGTGCAGGCGGGCGGGCATGGGGGCGGTGCTATCGGGGCGAATCACCCCATCGCCAACCCATTTGATACGATTGCCGAGGGTATCAATCACCCCCCAACCTGTGGCGCGTAAGCCCGGATCTATACCGCATATCCGCATGGGTTATCCTATCCTTGCCATTTGGCTAAAATTTCATCGGCAATATCGGCGTTGGAGGCGACATTCTGCACATCGTCCAAATCATCAAGCGCATCCAGCAATTTCAAAAAACTTTCGGCTTGGGCGGCGTCTAGGGCTGTGGTGGTTTGGGGTTTCCAGATTAAGCCTGATTCTTCCGGGGCGCCGAAATTTTCTTCCATGGCTTCACGCACGGCGTTAAAATCCTCTATGCTGGCGGTGATTTCGTGTCCGCTGGCGTCGCTTTCTACATTATCCGCCCCGGCCTCTAATGCGCCTTCAAACATGGCTTCATCGCTGGCGACATCGGCGCCATAGGTGATCTGCCCCACGCGGTCAAACATGAAATTGACGCTCCCGGTCTCGCCTAGATTGCCGCCGAATTTGCTGAAGGTGGCGCGGACTTCGGATGCCGTGCGGTTGCGGTTATCGGTTAGGGCTTCCACAATGATTGCGACACCGCCCGGGGCGTAGCCTTCATAGCGAATCTCATCATATTGTTCGCCGCCGCCGCCCTCGGCTTTTTTCAACACGCGTTCTATATTGTCTTTGGGCATATTCGCCGCCCGACACGCCAATAAGGCGGTGCGGAGGCGGGGATTGGCATCGGCATCGGTGCCGCCCTTTGCCGCGACCACCAGCTCTTTAATCAGGCGCGTGAATTTCTTGGCGCGTTTGGCATCTTGGGCGCCTTTCCTGTGCATGATGTTTTTGAATTTGGAATGACCTGCCATCATAATCCCCCGAAATAATCTTTCGTGTTTCGCCAAAAATCCTAACTACTATAATACATTATGCGTTGGCGATAAAGCCCCGCCCCTGCGGAATGGTGCAATTTCATGTGCTAGACCGGTGGCGTCATCGGTGCTGACTATAACCCCTGAAAGGCTTGGCGCACCTAGTGCTACCGCCAATTTTGCTTGCGGGTCTTTGAGAAAACGTCCGATTGCCCCGGCGGGTTCCATGCCAATGACCGAAGTATAATCGCCGCACATCCCCGCATCGGTCATAAATCCCGTGCCTTGGGGCAGAATGCGCGCATCTGCCGTGGGGATATGCGTATGCGTGCCCACGACTAGCGAGACTTTGCCATCAATATAAAGGGCGGCGGCGGCTTTTTCGCTAGTGGCTTCGCCGTGAATGTCCAACACTATCGCATCGCTGTCGCGTTTTAGCTTTATGCCGCTTAATGCTGTTTTGAGGTGCGGGAACATGGGTTCGGTTTCTGGCATGAATAGATTGGTCATGCTGTGCATCACCGTGAGGCTCTGCCCCGTTTGGTTGCTGACCTGCACCACGCCTTGGCCCGGGGTGCCGTCGGGCATATTTAGGGGGCGCAATAGGCGGGGCTGTTTGTCAATATAATCAAAAATCTCGCGCTTATCCCAGACATGATTGCCGGTGGTCAGCACATCGGCACCCGCCTCCAAAAACGCATCAGCAATTTTTGGGGTGATGCCAAAACCCCCCGCCGAATTTTCCACATTAACAATAATAAAATCTGCGGCGAGTTCATCCCGCAAATCATTGAGGCTTGCCATCACCATTTGGCGGGCGGGTTTGCCGACTACATCGCCTAAAAATAAAATACGCAAAATTATACCTGCCTTTCCAAAAAACCGCTTTCGGTTAGGATGCCGTCAAGGGGGGCATCGTGGGATTCGCGTGGCACTTGCGGGATTTCTTGTCCTGCATAAGCGATGCCAACCGCAACCACCCCACGCGGACGCAACCCCGCCAAGCTGCGGTCATAAAACCCGCCCCCATAACCAAGCCGATAGCCTGCCCCATCAAATGCCAATAATGGCACGAGTAATAAATTTGGCGTGCGTATCGGGGCGTCTTGCGGGGGTTCGGACGTGCCATAAAGCCCCGCCACCAATGGCGCACCTATCTGCCATGCGCGGAATACTAGTGCTTCGCCGGGTTTTGGTGTGGTGGGTAGGCAGGTGGTGCATCCTGCTTTGGCGCATGCCGCTAATAAGGGCATCGGGTCGATCTCACTGCGAATCGGCACATAGCCCGCTACGCACAACCTCTCGGCATCAAGGCGGGCGCGGGCAAAATCTAGCACCGCCCCTGCCCCTGCCACAAGGCGCGCCCCTGCATCAGCATTTGCGCTATGCAATGCGTTGCGCTTTGCCGTTTGTTGTTTTCGCATTTCTGCTTTTAGGTCGCCCATATTCACTCGCTATTAAGCGTAGCCAGAATACCGTTGGCGTTACATTATCCTCTCGTGACCTGCTATGCAGGTGGGCGTCGCTATAACCAGCCCAAGGGCCAATCAGAGGCAACTCCCTAAGATAATAATACGGTCAGAGGGATTAATTACCTGACGCATACCCCAGCTACACGGCGTATTTTACCGCGAATCAAGGCGCGATGCAAGATGTTCTAGCCGTTCGGCAAGGGCTTCAATGCTGGCGCTTAAGGTTTCGTTGTTTTGGCTGTTTTCGGGGGCGGGGGCGGGTGTGGCGGCGGGGGGCGGTGATTCCGTGCTATTGGTGGCTTCGGCTTCCCCTTCTGCCTCATGCAGGCGGTCGGCGAGAATCAGCCCCACCATCACCAAAAGCCGTGATTCGTTAATGGTCGCCCCCGATGCTAGAATCTGCTGTGCCACGTCATCAATGCGTGTGGCGAGGTTGCGGATGTGGTCTTCTTCCCCCGCCTCGCACGCCATGGGGTAGTTCTGTCCGTTGATGGTGACGCTGACTCTACCCTTCATCACCATGCGTCCCTTTTTGTGGGGTTAGAAGCGTGATGGCTTTGCCGAGCATGACCTCAATTTCGGCAATTTCTTGGCGGAGCGAATCGCTAATCGCCGGCGGATTCTGTGTCGTCGCTTCTAGCCGTTCCACTGCCGCGCGCAAACGCGTCATGGCTTGTTCTAGTCTTGCTCCTGTCCCTGCCTCTGCCATATTTAGCCCCCTCCTCCATCATGCATCAGCACTGCCATTTTTTGACGAAACTACTGATGCTTACTCCCCTTAATTGCATTGCCATCATAATAAAGAGATTCTATCGCCCTATGTCAATGCTATTTACGCAAGAAAAAAATCTAGTCATTGACGCGAGGGGTAAAATTTGGTCTATAAAGCCGATGATGCAAAGGAATGGGCTATGACGAAACTTACCGAGAATGTGCAGAAAATTTTGGATTTTTATGAATCCGAAAGCGATGAAGTGCAAGCGAATCTAGCACGGATTTTGATGCACGGCGCGCTTGGCGGCACGGGAAAACTGGTGATTCTGCCGGTGGATCAAGGGTTTGAACATGGTCCTGCACGTAGTTTTGCTATCAACCCCGATGCTTATGACCCGCAATATCATTGCCAGCTTGCTATTGATGCAAAACTTTCTGCCTATGCCGCGCCTTTGGGGATGTTGGAAGCCGTGCCTGATACATTGCGCGCACAAATCCCGACTATTTTGAAACTCAATTCCTCCAACTCCCTAGCCGATGGCGGACGCGCGCCAAGCCAAGCCATCACCGCCTCGCCCTATGATGCTTTGCGCCTTGGGTGTAGTGCCATTGGTTATACGATTTACCCGGGTTCGGATGCGGCGTTTTCTATGATGGAAGATTTTCAAGACCTCGCCGCCGAAGCCAAAGACCTCGGGCTAGCGGTGGTGCTGTGGTCGTATCCGCGTGGGGGGAATTTGAGTAAAGAGGGCGAGACTGCATTAGATGTTTGCGCTTATGCCGCGCACATGGCGGCACTTTTGGGCGCGCATATTATTAAGGTCAAACCGCCAACCGCGCATATTGAACAAGAGGAAGCCAAAGCGATTTATGAAAAAATCCCCTCCGAACGCCTTGAGTATCGCATCCACCATATCGTCCAAAGTTGCTTTAATGGGCGGCGGATGGTGGTGTTTTCTGGGGGGGCGGCGAAAGGTACCAATGATATTCTTGCTGAAGTCGTTAAACTTCAGCAAGGCGGTGCCACTGGCTCCATCATCGGGCGCAATGCGTTTCAGCGTCCGCGTGATGAGGCACTTGACCTCCTCCAAGAAATCATTGAAATTTACAAAAGGGACTAATCACCATGAAAATCAACGGCAACGCCATCCGCCCGGGCAATGTGATTGAGCATAATAATCGGCTCTGGGTCGCGGTGAAAATATCGCATGTGAAACCCGGTAAGGGGGGGGCTTTTGCGCAAGTTGAGCTGCGCGATGTGCGTGATGGCACCAAATTGAATGCGCGTTTTCGTTCTTCGGAAACCGTGGAACGCGTGGTTTTGACCGAAACCGCGGCTAGTTTTCTTTATGAACAAGACGACAAATTGATTTTCATGAATCAAACTAGTTTTGAACAAGTGGAAATCCCCAAAGATATGGTCGGCGAGCAAGCCATCTATCTACAGGACGGCATGCAAGTCACCATCAATAGCCACGAATCTGAACCGCTTTCCATCCAACTCCCCGACACCATCGCCGTCACCGTGCTTGAAGCCGATGCTGTGGTCAAAGGGCAGACCGCCTCATCTAGCTATAAACCGGCGGTGGTTGATGGGGGCATCAAAATTATGGTGCCGCCGCATATTGAGGCCGGCACCCGCATCATCATCAAACCCATTGATGCGAGCTATGTGGAACGCGCAAAAGATTAAACTGGACACGCATCATGGCACAATCTGCGCTCATCAATGTGATTGCCCGTGCGGCGGAACGCGCGGCTAGGGGGCTTATCCGCGATTTTGGTGAGGTGGAAAATCTGCAAGTCTCGCGCAAGGGGGTTGGCGATTTTGTTTCTAACGCCGATACCGATGCCGAACAAACCCTCGTTAACGAATTGAGCAAAGCCCGCCCGGGTTGGGGCTTTATTATGGAAGAAGGCGGGGTCATTGAACCTAGCGAGACCGATGGCGCATCGTGGATTATTGACCCGCTTGATGGCACGTTGAATTATCTGCACGGCATCCCGCAATTTGCTATTTCTATTGCCGCGATTGACCGCCCGCTAAAACAGGGGGGGAAATTGGTGGCTGGGGGCATTTTGGACCCGATGCGCCAAGAATTTTTTTTTGCTGAACTAGGCAAGGGGGCGTATTTGAACGACCGCCGCATCCGCGTAGCCGGACGCAAACATAGCAAAGACACCCTCATCGCCACGGGGATTCCTTTTCTGGGGCGGGGGGATGAAGCCGAACACGACCAATATATTGAAGAACTGCGCGCGGTCATCGCCAACACCACCGGGGTGCGGCGGTGCGGGGCGGCGGCTTTGGATTTGGCGTGGCTGGCGGCGGGGCGGTTTGATGGATTTTGGGAACGCGGGTTGCATATTTGGGACATCGCCGCCGGCACGCTCATTGTGCGTGAGGCCGGGGGATTCGTATCCGACCAACAAGCCCGCAGTAATATGCTAGAATCCGAACAGATTGTGGCAGGAAATAGCACCACCCATTCATGGCTGTTGAAAACCCTTAAATCTAGTCGCCAAAAATAGCGCCAAAAAAAGCACATTTTCGCCTAAAATACTATGTTATATTATGGGGGTTATACTATTCGGCAAATCTTATGGGAAAGGGATTAAGGATGCGTTATCCGACTGGTTATATTATTCGTATGTTCTTATTTCTGGGGGGCATTGGCGGGATTGCCTATCTGTTGCAAGCCCCGCTTATGCGCGCGTTTTTTGGCAATCCGATTATCAATGGCATTATTCTTTCGGCATTGGTGATTGGCATCATATTCGCTTTGCGCCAGACGATTAAATTGATTCCCGAATATCGCTGGATGAAAGCGATGCGCTTGGCGCTGGCGAAGGATAGCGAGACCATCACCCATCTGCGCCGCCCCAATTTACTGGCGACGGTGGCAGTGATTTTTTCTGACCCTGACCGCCTCAGCAACCGCCTCTCCGCCCAGAGCCTGCGTTCAGTGCTTGATGGCGTGGCGGTGCGGTTGGATGAAAGCCGTGAAATTTCGCGCTATATGATTGGGCTATTAGTATTTTTGGGGTTGTTGGGGACGTTTTGGGGGTTGCTCGAAACCATCCAATCGGTGAGTTTTGTCGTTAATGGCATTGATACGCAAACTGGCGATTTTGGTGCGTTGATGGCGGAATTCAAAGCCGGGCTCAATGCCCCCCTTGGCGGCATGGCGACGGCGTTTTCATCGTCCTTATTCGGGCTGGCGGGGTCGTTGGTGCTGGGGTTTTTGGATTTGCAATTAGGGCAAGCTTCCGGGCGGTTTTATGCGGATTTAGAGGATTGGCTAGCAACCACGGCGCGCTTCGGCGATGCTGGTGTTGAGGGGTTTGACCCGGCACTTTCTATGGGGCTATCGGAGGAAACCGCCGACCGCCTATTGGAACTCACCCGCCATATCAGCAAAAACGAACAAGAACGGGGGGCAAGCATCGCTACCATGCAGGAACTCACCCACACCCTGACCAAACTGCGCGAACAGCAAGAACAACTCCACCGCATCCCCGAATCACTAGATAGGCTCCAACAATCGCTCAATAGCATGGCACAGAATATGACTAGCGACCGCACCGAAACCATCAAAGCCATGACCACCGAATTACGCGCGCTGTCGCGGGCGGTGGCGGCAATCTCACGCAAGGCAAAATAAGTCATGGCACTGGGGCGACGTTCTATTTCTATGCGCGACCAAAGCCTCATCTGGCCCGGCTTTGTTGATGGGCTGGCGACGTTGCTGATGGTGATTCTGTTTGTGCTGATGGTGTTTTTTTTGGTGCAGACCAATTTAGCCCAGCGTCTCTATAATCAAGATGCCACTTTGAACAATCTACAAAGCGAAATTAGCGCGCTAGCGTATCAACTCAATTTGAGCCAACAACGCGCCGAAAATTTAGAAAGCGAACGCGACCAACTCCGCACCGCCCTCAGCAATCTGCGCGCTGAAACCAGCACCGCCACCCAAAACCTCACCCGTGAGCGCGATACATTGCAAGCGCAATATAATGCCAGCACCGCGGAAATCCTAGAATTGACTTTGGCGATGACGGCACTAACGGCGCGGCTGGAAACTTTGCAGGCGTTATTGGATGAAAAAACCGCCGAAGCCCGCGAAGCCAAAGAAGTTTCGGTCAATCTCACCAAGCAACTCAATGAGGCGCTTTCTAGCAAAGTTGCCGAACTCAATCGGTTTCGTTCGGAATTTTTTGGGCGTTTGCGTGAGATTCTACAGGGGCGGTCGGATATTGAAATTGTCGGCGACCGCTTTGTGTTCCAATCCGAGGTGCTGTTCGGGCTAGGCTCGGCAGAAATTGACCCCGAAGGCAAGGCACAGCTCCAAGACCTCGCCACCACGCTACAAGGGCTTGCCGAGCAAATCCCCGATGATATTGACTGGATTTTGCAGATTAACGGACATACCGACAATGTGCCGATTCGCAATAATGACCACCGCGATAATTGGTCGCTTTCCACCGCACGCGCGCTGGCAGTGTTGCGCTTTATGGCGGAACAAGGCATCCCGCCAAACCGCCTCGCCGCCACCGGCTATGGCGAATTCCAACCCATCGCCGCCGATGACACCCCACAAGCACGCGCGCGCAATCGGCGTATAGAATTCAAATTGACATATCGTGCCAATAAAGAATAGAATACGCCATGAAAGGAAAGCGATTATGAAAAAGACAGCAATTTTGATTTCGGGGGCGGCGGTGATGCTTGGGGCTTGTCAGACCACCAACAACATTAACCTTGCGACCTATGCGCCGGTCATTGACACCTATCAAGTGGATCAAGCGCAATATAATATAGATTTATCCCAATGCCGCACATTGGGGCAGAAGGCGCAAATCGCCTATAACGAACAGCGCCAAAAAGAACAAGACCAAGCCTTCAAATCGGCGCTGATAGGGGCGGTAGCTGGGGCGGCAATCGGGCGCGTTGCAAGCAACAATACTAGAGGCTTAACAAGCGGACGCGGGACGACAGCTGGCGCATTATATGGCGGGGCGATAGGCGGGGCGATAGGCGCAGAAGGCGTGGATTATAGCCGCACCATCGCCAAATTCGGCCCAACCCAAGTGGTAGATGATTGCATGACCAATCGCGGTTATGAGATTTTGAGCATCAGAGGCTTTGGTGGCGGTTGAGTAGGGGTTGGCATACCGCCACTAAAAAAATGAGGTGATTTCAAGACTGACGAGAAGCCGACTATGAGGAAGACAATCATCCAGAATCGCGCCCGGAATCATGTGATGCCTGATTCGGTGGATTTGCCGCCGATGAAACATAGGGAATCGCATCAATATCTATGGGTGCTCTCAGGGCTAGCCCTAACCGCCTGTGGTGGCGGGGGCGGGGGTGGTGGTTTGCAAGCTATTCCGCTTCCGCCCGAAACACCGCCCACTACACCTACACCGCCGCCTCCGCCGCCGCCGCTACCTACTACCCCTATCAATTCCGGTGCGCCGCCCACGGCACATAGCCGCATCCCCGCCATCCGCGAACATAGCACCGCCGCCGCCGCCTCGGTGGTGGTTTTGGCGGAGGGTGCGAATTCTGTTCCCGATCTGCATTATGAGATTGAAGAATATACTTGGGTTACCGGCAGGACTGGCAATGCGGTTGTGTTTGATGTTGCTATTGCCGATATTACGCTCAATGCGGATGGTTCAATCACGCTACCGCATATTACCGCCGAGATAGATGGGTGGGTTTTATCCAATAACCCGCCCGATTTTTCCCTTGATACGAGCAGCCGATTTGACGGGCATCTCATGGTGGAAATTAATGATTATCGGGTGGAATATAGCGGGCTAACTACCAATAATCCGTCCGATATTATTGCCCATTTGCGCACGCTTAATCATGGCGAGGCTACTGAACTGCGTTCGGTTTGGACGCTCTTATTCCGTGCTTATGATGCTGATGACAATCTCATAAAAACTTTAGAACCCCCGCCCTTTACCATCAATGGTGTTCCGCGTGCGCATGATGGGGCTATTGATGTTCCTGTGGAATTTTATACCGACGAGGACGGCAATGCGTATTTTGAAGATGGGGCGGGGCGGTGGCGATTGACGCGGTTTAATGATGAAACCGAAACCTGGCAATCCACGCGGTTTATTATCACCTTCAATGATGGGGGTTTGACCGAAACTTCCACTAGACCCGGTGCTAGTATCATAGAGGGACCCGAGATCTCGTTGCTCGGGGTGCGCACAGGTAGCGGTTATCAAGTGCCAACCATCATCACCAATCTTGCCAAAGATGGTTTTGGTAATGCGCGTATTGTTGTGGCGGATGGCGTGTTGGATTCAACCACAGAAATTTTGCGTATTGTTGCCGATGGCGTTAGCGGTGATGTCTATGCGGATGGGCATCGCTGGTATAAGGATGGGGTTGTGATTCAAGGTAGCACCGCACATACCCATCGGGCTGATGGGGCGGGGCGGTATCATGCCGATGTTGCTGTTGATATTAACCTTGATGGGCATGCCGATATTTGGGTTGAAACGCTTGCTATTGATATTGCGTGACTGATTCGCACCCCCCCTGATTCGCACTGATTCGCAACTGATTCGCGCGCCTATTGCCACCGCCCCCATATTTTTTTCTAGCCCCGAACACCCGCAAAATGCGCGTATTTTTGCCGTTTTTTGGCTTATCTGCAAATTTGCCAAAACACTACCTATTGACATTGTTTTCTTAATATCCCCTATATGTAGTGGTTAATAACGCAATAATGCCGTCACCGTAAAAATGCGGGGCGGGTCAAGTATGGGGTGGAGGAGAATGGTTAGACGCTGGCTATGCCTGGGCGTTGTGGCGGTGGCTTTAGGGGCTTGCGGTCAGCGTGCCGATTCCCCCCTAAATTCCCCAAAGATTTTGCTTCTGCCCGAGGATATTTACAGTTTCCGTGATGCTAACCCCGCACAAATTCAATTCCTTCTTGAACAAGAAATCCGCAATCGGATTAATGCTAGTCTCACGCAGCTGGAATCTACCACGCCCACAGCTATCACGCCCCCGACACCCACGCCTGCCACGCCTGCCACACCTGCCACAACGGAGGCAGTGCCTGCCACGCCTGCCACAACGGATGAACCTGACATTATGGATGCGCGTATGCCCGATGATACTTTGCCTGATGCGGTGTTGCCTGATGAGGTATTACCTAGCGAGCTAGTATTTGATTCGCTGGCGCAATTTTCTATTGCTGGGCATTTATCGTTGGAATGTGTTGGCATTTGTCAGGATGCTACGCTTAATGGTGATATTGCGATTGCCGTTGATACTGACCGCCGCAGTTTTGCGCTTGAAAATATCCATCTACAAGATATTGACGCGCAATTTTTCTTGCGGGGGAATGTCAAACGTTTTTGGGATAATGAGCAAATTGTCGCCGATTTTCTTGCCGAAGCCGACCTTTTGCTAGAAACACCGCATGAGCATATTACGCTGGACACCGATGCGACCCTGACCATTGATGCCATCCCGCAAAGCCAAAGCGATGATGCTTATGGGCTGATTGAAGTTGGCCACGGGGATAGCAACACGTTTCTTTTTGGGGATTATTCTAGTTTAGCCCCCAATGAGGGCGGATGAGTGGTGGCGGATGAATCCTCTGCCATAAATTGCAGTGATGCTAGGCGGTGATAGAGGGGCGAGGTGGCTATGAGGCTTTCATGGTCGCCGGATGCCACCACCCGCCCCTGTTGCATCAACACGATGCGGTCGGCATTTATCACCGTGGAAAGCCGATGCGCGATAACCAACGTGGTGCGGTGTTTCATGGCATCTAGCAAAGCCGTTTGAATGTTTTGTTCAGCCACCGAATCTAGTGCCGAGGTCGCTTCATCCAATAACAGAATCGGACTGCCGCGCAATAACGCACGGGCTAGGGCTAAACGTTGGCGTTGCCCGCCCGACAGCTGCACGCCTTTGGTGCCAATCAGCGTGTGGTAGCCCTCGGGCAAGGCACGGATAAAGGCATCGGCATGGGCTTCACGCGCCGCAGATTTTACCGCATCGGCACTGGCATCGGGGACGCCGAAACGGATATTTTCATAAACCGACGCCGAAAATAATGACGCCATTTGTGGCACGATGGCTATGTTTTGGCGCAAATCGCTTAGCGCCATTGCTTTGACATCGACACCGCCAATACGCACCTGCCCTTTATCGGCATCGTAAAGGCGCAATAATAATTTGAAAATGGTGGTCTTGCCGGCACCGCTTTCCCCGACAATCGCTATGGTCTCGCCGGCTTTAATGGTTAGATTTAGACCTTCTAGCACCTGATTAGGGCGCGCCGGATAACGAAAATACACATTGTCAAAATGGATTTCCACGCCCCCTCCTGACCCCGATGCTGACGGAAAGGCCTGGGGGTTCGGGTTTTCGTCCATGCGCGCATTTTGGTTTAATAGATCCATAATCCGTGCCGCCGCGCCGCCTAAACGTTGCCACTCGCCGCCGATATCCGAAAGCGCGCTCACCGATGCCGCCACCAACGTCGCATAGAACACGAACGCCGATAAATCACCGGCACTGACCGCACCCCGCAACAGGTCGCGCCCGCCTAGCCAGATAATCAAACCAACCGCCGCAATCACCAGAAAAATGACAAAACCACTCATCAACCCGCGCAAGAATACCCGCCGCCGTGATGCCGAAAAACTTGCCTCCACTGCTTGATCAAAGCGCGTCATCATGGTCTCGGTGCGCCCGAAGGCGATGATATCATCAATGGCGGTTAGGCTTTCGTCTAACTCCACCGATAGCGCGGCGAGGCGGTCTTGGGCTAGGCGCGATTGGCGCTTCAACGACCGCCCCAAAAACACCAACGGTGCCACCACCAACGGCACTAGTGCCAACACCACCAAAGTCAATTTCGGCGAGGTCAAAACCACCATCACCAACCCGCCAACCAACAGAATCACATTGCGCACCGCCATGGATGTGGTTGATGCCAAAATGGACTGAATCATAATCGTGTCCGTGGCAAAAGTGGAAATGACATCGCCGCTTTGTTTTTCTTCAAACCACGCCGTGGATAGCCCCATCATGTGGCGATACATGGCTTTGCGTAGGTCGGCGATGACACGTTCGGCGGCGTGGTTGATGAGCACCGTGCGCAGATAACTCCCCACCGCCACCATCAAGGCAATGACAATACAAATCGCCATGGATTGATTGAGCCGCCATGGTGAAGCCAAGCCCTCATCAACCAAGAGCGCGATGGCACGCCCAAAGGATAACAACCCCGCCGCCACCAATATAATAGACAAAAACGCCCCCAGAACCTGCCAGCGATAAGGGCGTATCCACGGGGCAAATACCCGCATCACCCCGAAAATGCCCAATTCGGTTGCAGGAGGGGCGGTTGCGGGGGGGGCGGTTGATGGCGGGGTTGTTTTTTTGGGGTTTTTTGTTTTGAACATACGCGCATATCTGACTGATTTTGCCCGAAAAGGCAAAGCATAATTTGTTAAATGCGAATTTACTTGCCCCCGATGCCCTTTGATGCCATGATGTGCTAGAAGCCACGGCGGAACTTTCAAAAGGCACGGAAACCATGAAAAAAGACATCCATCCAGATTACCACACCATCAAGGTCGTTATGACCGATGGCACCGAATACGAAACGCGCTCCACCATGGGCAAGGAAGGCGATGTGTTGCGTCTTGATATTGACCCGAAATCGCACCCGGCTTGGACGGGGCAGCATCGGATTGTTGATGCCGGCGGACAAGTGGCGCGCTTCAATAAACGCTTTGGCGGGCTTGGCGTGAAATAATTTTGCGCCCCCCGCCCCTCCTTTACGCGCCCCTTATGGGGCTATTTTTTCTGGCGGCGGATGGTGGCTTGGGCGGCGGCTAGGCGGGCAATCGGCACGCGATAGGGCGAGCACGATACGTAATCTAACCCGCATGCTTCAAAAAAATCCACCGAATCAGGGTCGCCCCCATGCTCACCGCAAATGCCTAATTTGATGTCGGGGCGTTGGGTGCGTCCTTTATCACACCCCATTTTTACGAGCGCGCCCACGCCTTCAATATCCAACGTCACGAAAGGGTCGCGCGCATAGATGCCCGCATCGGTATAGGTACGGAGAAATTGCCCGGCATCATCGCGGCTGATGCCGAGGGCGGTTTGGGTCAAATCATTGGTGCCGAAAGAAAAGAATTCCGCCTCTGCCGCGAGCGCATCGGCGACAAAACACGCGCGGGGTAATTCCACCATCGTCCCCACCATATAGCGCAATTCTTGTGCGCTTTCATGGCGGACGGCTTTGGCAGTCGCGTCAATGATTTCGCGGCAGATTGTGAATTCGTGGGCGGTGGCGGCTAGGGGAACCATCACCTCAACGTCAATCGGTTTAGCGTTTTTCTTGCCCGCCTCCGCCGCCGCTTCAAAAATCGCCCGTGCTTGCATCGCGCAAATTTCGGGATAACTAATCGCCAAACGGCACCCGCGATGCCCCAACATCGGATTGAGCTCGCGCAACTGTGCCGCACGGTCGCGCACATATTCAAATTGCAATCCCGCTTGCTTGGCAATCTCTGCCATCTCCTCAACACTATGGGGCAGGAATTCATGCAGGGGCGGGTCAAGCAGGCGAATCGTCACCGGCAACCCTGCCATGATGTCAAATAATTCTATGAAATCTTGGCGTTGCATGGGCAGTAATTTATCTAGGGCTTTTTGGCGTCCGTCCGTATCCTCTGCCAGAATCATCTCGCGCATGGCAGTGATGCGGGTGGCGTCAAAAAACATATGTTCGGTGCGGCAAAGCCCGATGCCTTCGGCGCCGAACTGCAAGGCGATTTTGGCATCTTGCGGGGTTTCGGCATTGGTGCGAATCTTCATCCGTCGCACCGCATCCGCCCAGCCGATTAACGTGCCAAAATGCCCGGAAAGTTGCGGTTGCAACGTTGCGACCTCGCCCAAATAGACTTCCCCCGCCGCGCCGTCTAGGGTGATGATGTCGCCTTCGTTGATCTGTTGGTCGCCGACCTTGATGCGCCCGGCCTCGGCATCAATGACCAAATCGCCGGCACCGCAAATACACGCCCGCCCCATCCCGCGCGCCACCACCGCCGCATGGCTAGTCATGCCCCCGCGCGCGGTTAGAATCCCTGCCGCCGCGTGCATGCCGTGAATATCCTCGGGGCTGGTTTCAAGGCGCACGAGGATGACTTTCTGCCCGGCCATCCCCAATTCTTCTGCCCGATCCGCCGTCAATACCACCTGCCCCGATGCCGCCCCGGGTGAGGCGGGAAGCCCGCGCACGAATAATTGCTTCTCGCTTTTCGGGTCAAGGGTTGGGTGTAATAATTGGTCTAGCATCAGCGCATCCACGCGCAAAATGGCTTCCTCGCGGCTGATAAGCCCCTCCTCTGCCATCTCCACCGCCATGCGCAACGCCGCCGCGCCCGTGCGTTTGCCACTGCGGGTTTGCAACATATAGAGTTTATTTTGCTGAATGGTAAACTCAATATCCTGCATATCGCGGTAATGCGATTCCAATGTCGCGCGCACAGCAGATAGCGCATTATAAACATCAGGCATGGCATTTTTCATCTCAGCCAAAGGACGCGGGGTGCGCGTGCCGGCGACGACATCTTCGCCTTGGGCATTGAGCAAAAACTCGCCGTAAAATTCGTTTGCGCCGGTGGAAGGATTGCGGGTAAAGGCGACGCCGGTGGCGCAATCCGCGCCCATATTGCCGAACACCATGGCTTGGATATTCACCGCCGTCCCCCATTCCGCCGGGATATGATTGAGCCGTCGATAAGTCTCAGCGCGGGGGTTCATCCAACTGCGGAACACCGCCCCGATTGCCCCCCATAATTGCTCGTTAGGGGTTTCGGGGAAAGGTGCATCGCTTTCCGCCGCCACGATGGCGAGATATTGTTCGGTGAGGTTTTGCAAATCTGCGGCGGTGAGGTCGGTATCTTCGCGCACATCGCGCGCGGCTTTCATGTCCTCAAGCGCGTCTTCAAAAAATCCGTGATCAACCCCTAGCACGACATCGCTATACATCTGAATGAAACGGCGATACGAATCCCAAGCAAAACGCGGCGCGCCTGAACGTTTGGCTAGTGCCTCCACGCGCGCCGGGTTAAGTCCCAAATTGAGCACTGTGTCCAACATCCCCGGCATAGAATCGCGCGCCCCCGAACGCACCGAAAGCAAAAGCGGCGCCGAAGCATCACCAAAACCCATCCCCGTTTCTTCTTCAAGGCGGGCGATGGCGGCGGCAATTTGGGCTTCTAATTCCGGGGGGTAGCTGTGGTCGTGGGCGTAAAACCAAGTGCAGACTTCCGTTGAAAGCGTAAAGCCCGGCGGCACCGGCAAACCAATGCGCCGCATCTCGGCTAGGTTAGCCCCCTTACCCCCAAGCAAATCACGCGCATCCGCCGCGCCCTCGGTGAGATTCTGCCCGAAACTATAAACCCATTTCGTCATCATCATCCCCCCTCGTGCCGCCTTCAAGTTGCGAAAAATCGGCGAAATTTAATACCCAATCATCAATTTCTTTGAGCATTGCCAAACGATTATTGCGCCGTTCTGCCACATCATCATTGACCTTGACCGCTTCAAAAAAAGCATTGATGGGGGCGGTTAGGGTCGGCATGGCGGTGAGCGCATCGGCGGTTTTTATTTTGCTGAAAGCGGTAAAAAGTTTTTCCTCGCTGGCATCATGAAAATGCGCGGGGTTTATTTTTTGTGGGGCGTCTAGTTTGCTTTGGGCAAGGATGCTATGCACCCGCCGCCATGCCTGTATGAAATTTTTGCCGTCATCGGTGTTAAGAAATTGGGCGAGCGCATCAAGGCGTTGCAGCCGTGCCGCCACCTCAAATCCCGCAGATTTATCCGCCCGCAACACATCATGCGCAAAACCTTTATCACGGCAATAGACATAGAATCGGTCGGTGAGAAAGGGGAGCAATTCACCTTGTGCCGTGCCCAAAATTGGCGCGAGGTCTAGGTCAAATTTCTGCTCGTCCATGATGCGGATCACCCCAAGGGCGGCGCGGCGCAAACCGAATGGGTCGCCGGAACCTGTGGGCTTTTTGCCGATGCGAAAGAAACTTTTTAGCATTTCTAATTTATCGGCGAGCGCCAACACACACCCTAATGGCGATTGCGGGAGCGCATCATCTCTATCCACGGGCTGATAATGTTCGGCGATGGCGGTGGCTACATCCGCATCCAGTTTTTCGCCACGCGCCAAATGCCCGCCGATGATGCCCTGCAATTTTGGAAATTCGCCCACGGTGCCGGTAACTAAATCGGCTTTGCACAATTTCGCGGCGGGGGCGGGGGAGGCGACAGATAATTTTTGTGCCAATATTTTGGCTAGTGTGCTGATGCGTTCCACCCTCTCTGCCACCGTGCCTAGCCCTTCAAAATATACCATCTCATTGAGTTTTTTGGCGTGGGTTGTTAGGGCGATTTTGCTGTCTTGTTCCCATAGGAATTCGGCATCGCTCAACCTTGCGCGCAATACGCGTTCATTGCCGGCACGGATGACCTTGTCGCGCGCCGTATCCGCCGCCATGTTGCTGATGGTGATGAAGGCGGGGGCTAATTTGCCGCGTGAATCGACTAGCGCGAAATATTTTTGGTGGTGGCGCATGGATTGAATTAGAATTTCGCGGGGCAGTGCCATGAACCGCTTATCAATCGCCCCCATTATTGCGTGGGGGTATTCTACTAGCCCGGTCACCTCATCGAGCAAGCCGTCATCGGCGAGAATTTGATAGCCCGCTTTTTGTGCCAATTTTTCCATCTGTGCGGTGATAAGCTCGCGCCTTTTGTTGCGGTCGGCAATAACAAAATGCTTTTGTAAATTCGCTTCATAAGTTTTTGCATCTGATAAGGCAATGGCATTTGGGGCAAGAAAACGATGCCCCTGACTAGTGGCGCCATAGGTGATATGCGCCCCATCTAAATCAAATTCCCCCGCCACCGCTTCGCCATCAAAAATCAGATTGATAGCATGCAGCGGGCGCACCCAACGCGCGCGCCCTACCCCCCAACGTTGGCTTTTTGCCCAAGTGAAAGATTCTAAAATGGTGTTAATGATGCTTGGCAGAATTTTCTTCGTTGCAATAGCGGGTTGGTTGATGCTGGCGAAATAGAATGCGCCTTTATCGGTCTCGCGGGTTTCAAGTACGTCTCGTGCTACGCCTAGCGATGCGGCAAAACCATCAATCGCCTTGTCATTCGCGCCCACGCGCGGGCCCCGCTTTTCTATATTCTGTGCTTCTTGTTGTGCGCACACATCGGCAATCGCCACCGCCAACCGCCTTGGGCTGGATAGGGTTTTGGGCGTATCGCCGCCGAGATTATGTTCTGCCAATGCCTCGCGCAACATTTTGGCTAGGCGCACCTCCGCCCCTGCTTGCATCCGTGCCGGGATTTCTTCAACTATCAATTCTAGAAATAATTCAGCCATGCTTGCCCCCGACCCATGCCGCACAACACCCTACCGCCAACGCCCGCACGCGTGCGATAAATTGCTCGCGCTCTTTGACGGCAATCGCCCCCCGCGCATCCAACAAATTAAAAATATGGCTCGCTTTCATGCATTGGTCGTAAGCCGGTAAGGGTAGCGGTGCATCCTTCGCTAGCAGATTTTGACACGCGGTTTCGGCATCGGCGAAATGCTGAAACAACACGGCGACATCGGCGCGTTCAAAATTATAGGCGGAAAATTCGCGCTCGGCTTGCAGGAAAATATCGCCATAGCATTTGCCCCCAGCATCCTTATCCACGCCATCCCAATCCAAATCATAAACATTATCCACGCCTTGAATAAACATCGCCAGCCGTTCCAGCCCATAGGTCAGTTCCACCGGCACCGGGTGGCATTCTATCCCGCCCACTTGTTGAAAATAGGTGAATTGCGTGATTTCCATACCATCGCACCACACTTCCCAACCTAGCCCCGCCGCGCCCAAAGTCGGCGATTCCCAATCATCTTCAACAAAGCGCATATCGTGTTTAAGCGGGTCTAAACCGATAGCGCGCAATGAACCCAAATATAAATCTTGGCTATTTTCCGGGGATGGTTTCAAAATCACTTGGAATTGATAGTAATGTTGCAGGCGATTCGGGTTCGCACCATACCGCCCATCGCTAGGACGGCGCGACGGTTGCACATACGCCGCCCGCCACACCGCATCAGGGCCCAATGCGCGCAAAGTCGTTGCCGGATGAAACGTCCCCGCCCCCACCTCCATATCATAGGGCTGCAACAACACACAGCCTTGCCCCGCCCAGTATTGTTGCAGACGCAGAATTAACTGCTGAAAACTCTGCTGAGAATTCGGGGGGTTCTTCTTGGTCATGTTCTTTATTCCACCGGACAATCAGGGCGCGCACAAGCCCGTGCTACCCACGCACCACAAGTGGCACAGGATACCATATCTAACGGCTTACTTTTAGGTGCGCGCTTGGGTTTTGCGCCCCCATGTTGGCGGCGGTCTAATAGCCGAAACCCCAGCCAAACCCCGCCAACGACCACCGCCAATAATAGCAATTTTGGCAGACTCAACATCTTAAAGCCCATAGCGCATTTTTTCCAAACGCTCCTCTAATTTTAACATCAGCGTGTCAATAATCTGCGCGCTGGCATCAGTGCCTAAGGCATCCACGCCCGGCTGATTGGTGCGAAAACCAAACATTGATTTACGCGCCGATAGCAAACGCAACTGCACCTTATCGCCAAATTGTTCTTCTAGCACCGGGCGAATTTCGCCGATGCGATCAACTAAGCCTAGCTCCAACGCTTTTTGTCCCGTCCAGAATGCGCCGGAAAATATATCACTATCCGCGCCCTTTAACCGCGAGCCGCGGCGCGATTTTACTAGTGCGATAAATTGGCTATGAATGTCGTCTTGTAAAGCGCGTAAATGTGCCACGTCATCGGCGTTTTCGGCTTGGAATGGGTCTAGCATGGCTTTTTGGTTGCCGGCGGTATAAAGGCGGCGGTCTATGCCCAATTTTTCGATGGCGCGGTCAAAGCCAAAGCCCGACGACACCACGCCGATAGAGCCAATAATAGACGCCCCATGCGCGATAATTTGGTCGCCGGCACATGCTAGCCAATAGCCCCCGGATGCGGCGATATCTTCAACGAAACTGATGACGGGTAGGTCGTTTTTGCGCGATAGCTCGCGGATACGGCTGGCAATCATTGCCGATTGCACGGGCGAACCGCCGGGGGAATTGATGAGCAACGCCACCGCTTTGGCACGGCGCATGGTGAAGGCTTGGTCTAACAGGCGCGATAGCATCTGTAGATTAAGCCCCCCACGGCGCATCCCCCCTGAAGATGCCAAAATGATGCCGTTCAGTGGAATCACCGGAACCACTGGTGCTTTGGTTTTGAATATTGAGCCTAAAATCTTCATCCTCTATCCATACAATTTGCAACCTAGATTGGCAAGCCTCTTAACCCGCATTAGGCGACGCATATTTACGTCCGGGAACGTTTAAATCTAACCCCGCGCCGTCATGGGCGATAGCGGTGTATTCTGCGCTATCCATAATGAGAGGCGGGAGTAGGGTTGGCGCGCCTGCCATAGTTTTGCGCGCACGTAATAGAATCCGATGCGCTGGGCGGTCTGGTTTGGCGTGGATGGGTTTAATAACCACCTCCCCCATGGCGCAGGCGGTTAGTGCTGTTAGGAGGCGGTCAAGATGGTCGGCGCGGCTAATCAGCGTCAGCACCCCCCGCCTAGGCAATGCCGCCGCCCCATAACGCACCCAAGGTAGAGCAAAATCCGCCGCCATAGATTGCCGTTTATGCGCGTGGGGGGAAAGGCTGGATTGCGGGTCGTTGAAGGGCGGATTCATGACGACATGCTCCCATACCTCGTCCTCAGCAAAACCTTGCATAATGTCGCGCGCCATCAATGTGACGCGCGCACCAAAGCCGTTTTCTTCCATATTGCGCGCAGCGAGTGCCAGCATTTCCGCATCATTATCCAGTGCCGTTAAGCGCGCAGATTTCAATCGCTGTGCCAAAATCAGCATCACCGCCCCTGCGCCTGTGCCAAGTTCTAACACCGAACGCGCCTCCACCGGCACCGCCGCACCGAGCATCACCGCATCGCTAGTCGCACGGAATCCCTCGGCGGGTTGCGTCAGCCATAGGCGCCCATCATACCACGGCGCGCGGGTCTCAATGCTAGTCGTCATAATACTGCCCCGCCTCGGTGAGCACCCGCTTGGCTTGGGCGACATCCTCACCCGCCACCATAATCCGCATAGGAACCAGATGCCCCGCCCCAATCATCAAATCCGCCATGTGCCGATCATGCACAGCATAATGCACCCCCGCCCCTTTGAGCAAAGATTCCAAATACGTCAAACGCACCGGGTCCGTGATGGATAGTAGAAGTTTCATAGCACCATAATCTAGCAAAATTCTGCGCGAAACCCGAATGGAAATTCTTGACTTATGGGCTTAAAAAAGCAAATTGTACCTTTATGAGTGCCGCCAATCCATCCGAACATAGAGGGCTTGATGCGCTTATCGCCGCGACGCAAGGGGCGATGGGGGATTGTAATGCGATTATCCTTGCGCGCACGCAAAGCGAGATTGATTTGATTCCTGCGTTGGCGGGGCATCTGATTGCTGGGGGGGGGAAGCGGATGCGTCCTATGCTGACTTTGGCGGGGGCGTTGCTGGCAGGGGCTGACATCAATAGCGATGCTGGGCAGATGCAGAATGCCGCGAAATTGGCGGCGGCGGTGGAATTTATCCATACCGCGACTTTATTGCATGATGATGTGATTGATGCGTCCGAATTGCGGCGGGGCAACAAAACCGCGAGCGCAATCTGGGGGAATGAGGCGAGCGTTTTGGTGGGGGATTTTCTCTTTGCGCGGGCGTTTGAATTGATGGTGGAAACCGGAAAAATTGCGGTATTGGGGCGTCTAGCAAAAGCGGCGGCGCGCATCACCGAGGGCGAGATTAGCCAAATGCTATTGGCCGGCAACCCCGCCGCGAGCGTGGAAGATTACACCCGCATCATCACCGCCAAAACCGCCGAGTTATTCGCCGCCGCCGCCACAAGCGGTGTCATGGTAGCAGGGGGGGACGACGCGCTGGCAGAGGCGATGGAAGATTACGGCATGGCGCTAGGGGTGGCGTTTCAGATCGCCGATGATGCGCTAGATTATGCCGCCACGAGCGATGCTATCGGCAAAGAAATTGGCGATGATTTTCGGGAAGGCAAAATTACCCTGCCGGTGATTTTGGCGTGGCAAGATGGCGATGCCATTGAGCGCGAATTCTGGCAAAAATGTTTGGGGGGGGACATCGGCGGGGGGGATTTAGACAAAGCACTAGATTTGATAAAAAAACACAACACCATAACGCGCGCGTTAGACGAGGCGCGGAAACACGCCGAAAAAGCGGCGGCAATTATTGAAAAAACCGAAATAGCCCCCGAGGCGCAAAAAATAAGCACGGCACTCATTGAAGCGGCGCGTTTCGCCGCTATGCGTGGGGTTTAGGCGCGTTTTTTGGGCTTTGCGGTTTTTGGTTTGGGGGTTGAGATGCCCTTCTTTTTGAGCCAGTGATTGCGGATGGCTACCCACATAACCTGTAGCGGAAATTCAATGGGGTCGCCTTTTTCATAGACGTAGAGTTCAATGCGCTCTCTTTCGTCTGGGTCTAGGTCGTCCATGAATTCGCTTAAAGTGTAGGAACGGCAGGCTTCTTGGATTTGATAGGCATTTGCGCCCTCAGAAAACACCACCTTACCTGCATATTTTTTGACCAGTTTTTCGCCTTTGATGGCATCAAATATCTCATGCCCATAATCGGTTAGTTGGATGGGGCTTTTTGCACCAACAGGGATATTTCCATTGGCTATAAGAATATCCAACCGCCCGTCAATTTTGGCAATGCGGGCGTCAATTTTGGAGATGTCTTGTTTAATTATTTTGATGTCATCCTTGATGGCTGGGATTTCTTCCACCTGCGCCTGCATACGAGTCCATTTAGCCACTATAACGCACAGGGCAAAAGCCCCTAGCAAGGCGGCTACTACCCAATCGCCCGAATCCAAAGCGGATATAAAAGATGTTATGTAACTCATCATTTTTCTCCTTCATACTAATATAGTATGGAATTTCCACACATGCAACCCTCACCCCTCCACAAGCTCAAAATGCAGGACAAAGACGGGGGGTTAGGGGCGGTTTATGCGTCCTCTGAGGCGTGATTATTGACATCATCGGTTGGTATGTTCTTTTCTTTCAACCAATGGTCGCGCATTGATATCCACATGACACGCAACGGAAATTCTATCGGGTCGCCCGTGTTATAGGCGTAGAGTTCAATGCGTTCTCTTTCGTCTGGGTCTAGGTCATCCATGAACTCCGTCAAAGCGTAAGAACGGCAAGCTTCTTGGATTTGATATGCGTTTAGGTTCTCTGGAAATTCAACCTTGCTGGCATATTTTTTTACCAGTTTTGCGCCTTCAATGGCATCAAATATCTCACGCCCATAATCGCTTAGACGGATGGGGCTTTGGGATGCATCAGGGGTCTCTTTGTCTCGCATAAAGGCTAACAAACTCCCTTTTATTTCGGCGACATCTTTTTTAATTATGGTGATGTCATTCTTAATGCTAGGAATTTCTTCTACCTGCGTATTTATGTGCTTGTATTTCGCTGAAGCTTTCCAAACTAAAATCATGCAAATGAGGGTAGTGGCAATCCACCCCCCTGCATTGAATGCATTACCAAAATATGTTAATATGGCTGGCATTTTTTCTCCATAGTTTTAATTTCAAAGACACCCCCACCTTATCCCCCCTTTACACATAAAACAACCCCTTTTCCCTTTTTCCACAGTTTTTGGCTTCCGCCCTCACTCATCCACGAGTTCAAAATGTGGGATGTCTTCGAAGTTTTTCCATGTTCCGCCCCATTCTATTTTTATGTTTTGGTTTTGGGCGGCTTGGTAGAATGCTGTTGCTATTTCTAGGGCTAATGTTCGGTCGAATCTCCCCTTTCCTGTTTTTGGGTCTATTGGGGCTATGTCTATTGCGTTTCCGCTTAGGTGGCGGGAATTTAATGTTTTGGATTTGCCTTTTTTTACTAGTTCTTTTTGTTCTTTTATGGTTCTTTTTCCGCTTATTATTGCGAAGTCTATTCTTGTTATTTTTAGGGCTTCTTTTGCTATATTTTTTAGGCTTGGGTTCACCTCGCTTAAAAATTTCTCGCTGCGTTTGCTGAAGTAGAATTGGGTCATTGTCCTATTCCTGTTGATATGATAACTGCCGCCATTAGTAGCATGAAGATTAGCACTGCTCTTACTCCGAAAATGATTATGCTTTTACTGGCTTCTTGGCGGATTCTTTGCCAGCTTGCTAATAGGTCTCTTAAATCCCTTAGGTCTTTTTTTGCGCTGGCGTCATTTAGTCCTAGTTCGGCTAGTGCTTTTTTGGCTCCGCTTTTTGCTGCTTGTTCTATTAGCTTTTCTAGGTCTATGTCTTTGTGTTTCATTTTTTGTCCTTTTGTTTGTCTATGGAGCGTAGCCCGCTTAGTCCTAGTAGGGCGAATAATAGTGTCCATAGGTCGTTGAAATCGGCTCTTGGTAGGGGTGTCATTTTTATTCCGAACAGGGCTAATAATGTTGCTAGGATTGGCTCAAATAGGTAGTGCCATCCTAGTGCTATTATGCAGATCCATCCGGCGGCGGGGCGCCATCCGGCTTTCCAGAATTTATCGCTTGCGGCTTCTATTCGGTTGATTTCTATTTGTCCTTGGTCGGTTTTGGCTAGTGTTTGGTTGATGGATTTTTCTAGCGCGCCTAGTTGGGTTTGGTCGGCTAGCAATTTTTTGGCTAGGGATTTTGCGGCTTGTTGTTGTTTTCCCGGGCGCAGGATTTTGGTTATTACTAGATCAATTAGGGGCGGAATCATGGCTGGTGGAATCATTTTACTTTCCTTGTGTTTAGGGTAAAAAAACCCCCCTGACTCGGGAGTCAGAGGGGGAGTCGTCGACCCCGAAGGGTCTGGTCAAAGTTGTTCTCGCATTAGATTAGAATGCGAATTCTACTTGAAGGACGAGTTGTTCCCTTCGTTTTTAGTGATCACAGCACTATTACCCGTGCCATTTGTTTCTTCAAGCTCAAAGCTGTTGAGTGCCGCAGTTGCGGTCAGACCATTAGCAATGGTGTAAGTAGCACCAACCGAAGTAGTCGAAAGTTCTTGGTTGGTAACATCATCTTCTGATGTGGCATAATAAGCACTCACAAACAGATCTTCGTTGATGTCATAGCCAAGACCAAAGCCCAAAACTTCTGGCTCAGCCCTTACAATAACACCATCAGCTGGGGCGACCGTATCACCGTCAGCATCAACAGGCGCATTACCGTCTTCATCGAAATAAGAACCAGCATGGTCAAAATTGTTAATTTCAAACTCAGCAGAAGCTGCGGTGAAGGTGAAGTCGCCATAACCAAAGGTTGCACCATAAGAAGTGCTGCTGTTGTCTGGGTGGTCGACTCCGCTGTAGCCTGCGGCTTTCAAGGTCACGTCAACACCATACAGGTTAAAGTCGTATTTCGCACCGACGCTTGTTGCATCGTCGTTACCGCCATAGTCTTCCATGGATACACCAAATTGGAAGCCACTGAAGCTTGGCGACAGATAGGTGATTTTGGCACCATCGCCATAAGGTGCGTTAACCGTATGAGGCCTAACCGAAGCATTCCAGTTGCTCTCATTCTCGTTCGCAGTCGATGCGACATCAACGAATTTTGGACCCGGTGCATCATCCTGACCATAGGTGCGGTCTGTACCAATCCAAGTTTGGAACGAATCGCCGCCGTGGTCATTATGACCAAGAACCACACGACCGAAATCGCCAGCAATGTAGATGGAGGCTTCGTCAATGTTGTTGTCGCCGCTAGTGCCATCGCTATGACCATTAACGATTTCCAACTCAAGACCGACACCATATTCAAGACCGGAATCGGAAACCGAAGCGAAATCAATGAACAGTTCCGAATCACCAGAGAAATCGTTACCATCACCACCGCGGGCGGAATCGCCATCATCGCTATAATCTTGGTAACTGAACTCATAATAACCGCCAATGTTGATGTCGTTGCCCATGGCGGACATCATTTGGCTTTCCTGTGCTAGCGCATTGCCAGCAAAAGCAACGGATACAAGCGCCGTTGTCGCTAGAATGATCTTTTTCATGATCATATACTCCTTTTGTTTGATACATAAAATCTGCATCAGTTAGGTAAAAGCGGAGTAAGTCCCCGCCACTTGAATAGGGTTATCGCCTATTCGTATGGATTAGGCGATGGTAATTCGCTCCTGATTCGGCATAAATTTGCCGAGTGTGGTATTTTTGCAACAATACCGAATCAGCGAATCAGGGCGAATCAGCGAATCAGCGAATCACGCATGCGAATCACGCATGCGAATCACCCCCCCCCCGCGAATCAGCGCACCGAATCACGCATGCGAATCACCGCAAAACCGCATTTAACGCCCCGAAACCGCACACACACACACACAAAGAATCACTTTTTCTTGCGGAGCGAATCAGCGAATTCCTGCAACGCCTTGATTTCCGGCGCATCCGAGGGCAGTTGCCCTAGAACGTGCCGATACACCGCCTCATCAAGCATTTTGAGGATGTCTTCGCGCCCTTGCATCAGGTCGTCATCCGCCTGCCACGGGTAGCGCGCCGCCATATAGTTCGCGCGCGTCGCCGCGCCCAAACCAGTCATCCAGCGCGATGCCGTATTGGCATCAGCACCGCGATGCGTGATGAGGATACAGCCGGTGAACGCGTCCTGTTTTTTGAGGTTTTCTAGCAATGTCTCGCTAATCACCCCGGCATCCAGAATGCTGATATCATCGCCTTTTTCTTCGGCTAGGCGGCGCAGAGAGGCGCATTTGGTGCTAACCCCCGCCCCCGGACGTGTGCCGCAAACGATAATCTTGGCGTTTTCAACAATTGCCCCAGCGTCAGGATCATCCAACGCCCTGCCCTCCATCAGCAAGGTGAGCCAATGTTCCAAGCGATTTTCACTATGTGTAGATTTAGCCATCTATTGTGTTCCCTTCTATGGTTAGCGAGTTGTAGAATGAGTCTAGCACGTTAAAGCTGTGTGAGGTGGTATCAAAATTTAGTAAAATTTTGAATTGAATGCCCTCGCCTGTGGTGGTCGGGGCGGGGCGCGAAAATGGGACTTTAATAATTAAATCCATGGCGAGTTCGCGGGTGAAATAATTTGTGCCAGCGGGGTTATGTTCAACGCTACGGCTAATCGTCATGCCCGAACCCGCACTAAAACCATGACGCTGGGATAAAATACCCGTATAGGTGGCATCGTTCTGCCCTTGCCGCCAGCGTGAATTTAACGATAGGTCATAGATGCCGCTTTCGGCAATGCGCGTACCGCCACGCGTTTCCACGCGCACCCGCACCCGACCATGATTGATCACCGCCCCCCAAGGCTTAGGCGTGCCATTCCGCACCATATTCATGGAAATGCGAAACGTCGGATTTAACGCCCAAAAACGGCTGAAATGCGGATTGATGGGGGAGGTCGCAACCGCCCCATGCGGGTCATTCGCCGCTATCACCTCTGCCCGCGCATCGCCAAAACGGATGGAGGCTTGGTCCTGCACGATAATCAGCGGGCCGAAAGTGAGATAATTGCCGCTTTTGCTCCGCAGCTGATAGGTTAGGGGGCGCGGGGAATCTAGGGTTAGAAAGGGCTTGCCGGCTTCGGTGGGCGTGGTGGAGATGCTGGAAACTAGGGTCGCGCTTTCTATCCTTGTGCCTATCAAGGCGCCGCGAATGGTGGCTTCGTTGAACTCCGCCGCCCCTGCCATATCAATGTGAAAGCCCGATTCCCCCGCCACATAATCGGTTGAGGTTAATTGCCCGCTGGTGATGCGGTTGGCGTTGAGGCTGCCTATGGTTAGCGCGCCGGTGGCGGTGTCCTCAACCAATGCCGTGCCGTCCAATTTTAATCTATCCGCCGACACGGATTGGTCGGTTAATTGGTCGCCGGCGAGGCTCTTGGTGACGCGCACCCAATTTGTGCCATCATAGCGGCGCGTCTGCGACCACGGATTACTGCCACTGACATAAAGCGTCACGAGGTCGCCCGCCACCGCATCCCCCGCTACCAATAGGCGCAAAGCGGTGAGCGCGGCGGAGTTGCTCCAACGGCGGGAGGTGATTTCATTTGAGGCAATGATGCCGCCGCGTGTGCCGTCTTGTCCGTCTTGTCCGGGGGTGCCGTCTGTGCCATCGCGTCCATCTTGTCCGTCTGCGCCATCTTGCGGGTCGGGGAACGCCATCGCCGCGCCCGATACTGCCGTTGTGAAAGCCGAAAGCGTGCCTCCTGCCAATCTACTCCGCAAGCGAAACCACGCGCGCGCGTCGGCGGTGCGGTCAAGGCTTATCCATGTGGTCGCCCCCCGCACCACCTCAACCAAAACGCCATTACTATTGGCGGCGGTGGGGTATTCCCATATCTCTACTTCGGCATCGGCTTGCGCCAAAACCCAGCGCAATGCCAACTGCCCATATCCGGCTATTAGACGCAGATTGGTCGGCTTGGCGGGGGTGGCGGCATCGGGTTTTACATTCATGGATAGGGTGGCGGGGTTGCCTTGTCTGCCGAGCCAATCTACCGCCCGCACCGCCACTTGCCACGCCCCCGCCGCGCAATCATGCAAGATGACATTCTCCTCGCTTGCTTTCAGTTGGCGCGTGGTTTGGTGCGGGTCGGTGGCTTCAATCTGCCAACGCGCAATGCGGGCATCGTGCGGGGGCGTCCAGCTGATATACATATCACGCCCGGCACCCGTGGCTAATTGGCGGGAGGCTAGATGGGTGGCTTTGGGCAGGGGCGCGGTGAAATCTACCGCCAGCGTGGCGGGGGCGGTGATGGCGGCAGACGCCGCATCTATGCGCGCATATTTTGTCGCATCGTGGCGTATGGCATCAACCTCAACCTGAAACCGCCCGACCTCGCGGAGGCTGACGACACGATAAAGCGCGCCCTCGGAAGCCGTTGCCGCCGCGCCGTAAATGACGCCAACACCATTTTCTAAAGGGGCGGGTGCCCATGCCGCGCCGTTCTTGCGGGTGATTTCGGCACGGGTAAAACCATCATCGGCAATATCGCGCACGGATACGGCGACACTATGCCAGCCGCTTGCTGTTTCATAGCGCAATTTTAGCGATGCCCCGGCATCAAAGCGCGCGGCGATGGCTTCACGCACCTGCAATTTTCTACCCGCTAAACGCAAGCGAAGCGGAATCTGTGCCGAGGGTAAATGCGCGGCATCATAAACCGAAACCACATCGCCGGGACGCACGGGATGGTCGGCGAAATGGTCCAGCCCTGCCCGCCAGCTGATACTATGCAACCCCGCCTCTGCGCTTTCTAGCAACCAGCGCGCATGCCGCCGTGCCTCACTGCGTCTTTGGCATCCTAATAGGCGCACCTCATGGGGGCGGAAGCCGTGGCGGGTTAATAATACGCTGCTTGTTTCTACCTCAACGCCGACACCTTGATGGCTGGATGGGTCGTCAAAACTCACCACCGCATGGCTGAACCATGATTGGCGGGGGGCGGTGCTATAGACGAAACGCCCCTCGGCGACATGCGCATTGGTTAAGCGCATGACCACCGCGCTCGGGGCATCAAATACACAGCGCAACTGACCCCCCGACCAGAACACCACCGCCCTTAACCTAGCACAAATACGCCCGATTAACTGACGCGCCGATTGACGATTGCGAATGAGCGCATCAAACCGATAGCGCACCTCACGCGCACCCGCACCATCGCTCACCAAACCATCGGCATAACGCGCCAAAGCATAGAAATCATAGCGGTCAATGGAAGCATCCGCCAAACCCAAACCCCAATGGCGATCCGTCAATAAATCATAAAGCACCCACGCCGGATTATCCGTCCAAGCCGTCTTAAAACGCCCATTCCAAATACCGCTATAAGCCCGTGTCGTCGGGTTGTAGTTAGCAGGCAAGCGCACCAACCGCCCTTTGACATCTACGGCAATGCGCGGCAGACGCCCGGATACGCCCTTGGCACTAGCGGTGATGGCGAGGAGGCTCACGCCCGCATAACTTAAACGATCTTGGGTAATCCATGTCACCCAGCCCCAATCTATGCGGTCACGAACCTGCGGGTCATCGCGCGCCGGGGTTAGGCGTGTTAAGCGGATGGACCAACTTGCCCCGGCGGTTGTTCCTTGGGGGGCGTGGATGAGGAATTGCATCTCAAAGAGCGAAAGCTGTTTTTTGTTGATGTCGCGTTCTAGTGCCTTTTCCCATGCGCCCTGCCCTAAACGCCGTTCAATGCGGAGTTTTATGCCGGCGTGAAAATAGCCAGCACTTGATTGCTGAATCAGCCCTTGGGGGAAACGAATGGTCACGCGCGCGCTATTGCCACTGCCCGTGCGAATGATGGCATTTGATGGCAGTAGTTGCAGATTGACGGTGACGGCGCGCTCAACATGGTTAAAGCCGTGCCTCACAAGCGGGGCTTGGTCGCTAGCACCGCTAGTAATCTGCCAGCTGATGCCGTCAAAATTGCGCGTGTTATCGGCATTGGCATAGGGCGTGGCGTCCAGTTTCAACGATTGCTGTCCGGCGGCAAGCCCCTCAATGGGTCCCGCCGACAACACCGCTAATGCGCGCACGGTGCCGGTGGATTGTAGCTCATCGCCAATATAGCGCGCGCTTTGTGCGGCGGATTTGCCGCCACTGCCGCTTATCACTGCGGGGAGGTATCTATTGGGTTTCTGTTTCAATGCTCAATCCTGACGAAATAATGGTGGGACGATGGATGGTGATGGTGCCATACGCCAACGGCATAGGCGCACCTTGTCCGGTGACTTGGGGCGGGGCGAGGCTATGCGACGGCAGACGCCCGGCGGTGCCTTGATCTTGCGGGGCTAGCATCTCTGCCGCCCCGGCGAGCAATAACAGCGCACCGCTGCGCCCCAATAACTGCCCGCCGAAACTGCCAAACGCCGCACCCGCTTTCGCACCGCCTAGACTCTGCCCCAAGGAAGTAAAACTTTGGCTGAGTCCTTGGCTAGCACCGGGGACGAAACTCAATCCCAATAGGGTGAGACCCAAAAGCGCTTTGCCTTTGCCGCGATTGCCGCCGCTATATTCCGGGGTCAAAATGAGGCGGGGGCACGCACAAGGGCGGGCTAAATCCGCGCCTTTAATCGCCCTACCCGCATCATCATAAAGCATATAACGCCCACGCCGAAGCACCGCACCAAAACCGTCAATCAGCACCGAAGCCGCCGAAATCGCCGCCATAGGCGTCGCCGCAACCACGGTGATGCCATGCCCAAAACGTTGTAAATTGCCTTGGAATTGGAGGGTTATGTCGCGCTCTGGTGGCGTAGCCATGTGGTGATAAATTTGTTCCATCTTTCAGCAGGCTCCTTTCTCGGCACACGTGCGGGCGCGGCGGCCTGTGACCCTGCTAAATGATGCAGAATCAACCCGGCGCCCAAATAAATGCCAGCATGGTTAGGGACGGCAGAACGCACCGCCGCCAAAAAAACATCGCCGGGTTGGGGGGGTGCGTCCTCTAACGCCCGAAACCCGGCATCGGCAAAATAATCCAAATAAAGATTGCTATGCGCCCCCCCACGCCACCATTCCCACTCGCGCGCATAATCCGGGAGCAAGCGCGATTTTTCCGCCCAATACCAGCCGCGAATAAGCCCATAGCAATCGCTAACCCCATGCCGATACCCGGCATCTAAATCCAAGTGCGGTTCATGCCCAAAACTAAACCATTCCTCACGGATATCACCGCGACTAGCGGTAGGCACAACGGCAATAATCCATGGCAGGGCGGTGGCTTGCTGTTGGCGCATATCATGCGCGGACGGACAAGGCGGCCCGCCGGGGTGCGAGTGAATAATCGCCTCCAAATGTTTCTGGCGTGCCACCCATGCCCCATCAAGGCGAAACGCTTTATGGGGGTCGCGCGCCTGATTTTCGGCGGCAATATAACGCCCAGCACACAACACCCCCACAGATTCTAAAGGCGGAGACATCGCCGCCATAGCACGCGCATGGCGCATCATGGCAGCTTCCGCCGCCTCATCTAGCACCAACCCCGCCATATCAATGCAACCCGGGAAAACCCAAAAACGGCAACACCCCTTGAAAACGTTTTTTGCACCCTGATGCCATACGCAGACTGCACGCATCTTTGGCGTTATCGGTGGTCGCCACACCATTAGCATCAAACGCCGCATCGCCTGTATAGGGGCAAGTGGCATCGCTATAATCAAACCGCCCCGCCCCGGCATCCCAACGCCGATAGCGGTGCTGGCATAAATCCGAAAGCATCACCCGACTCGGCAACAGCTGATTTTCTAAATCGGCTTCGGATGCGAGCTCAATAATCACCTCGGTGTCGTCTAGGCGGGCGATGCGTTCAACCAGCCAACGTTCAGGGGTAAAACTCGCCCCGCCCCCAGACCCCAGAGGCGCATCGCATTCATCCAAAAACGTCACCATGCGCACGAGTGCCTGTCCGGTCAGATCAGGATTATTGAGCTGGCTATCAAAAAGCCCGTTGTGATTTGCTACCTCAAGTTGCGGGCGTGGCGATGCCCCATGCGCCGACCAGCGAAAGCCTTTGGCGCGGATGGGAAGCGCCAGATACTTCGCCCCGCCAAAGCCGACCTCAACCGGATGGCTAGGCGTAAAACGCAATACCGAACCATCATTTAACGTCAGCTCAAATAATTCAATCACCGTCACCGCATCGCTACGGGCGGCGGCAACGCCTATACGTTTATCGGGCATCACGCGCCTCCTATTTGTTGATGCACGCGCATGAATAGGGCTTCCACTTTGCGCGTCTCGTGGCTCGTTGGCGTCACTTGCCATTCCAGGCAGATATAATGGTGGGAGGCGGACTCCCCCGGGGCTTGCCAAGCGAAACTATCGACGCCATTGCTGGCAGTGAACGCATTATGTAGGCTAGTGGCTTCCGTAAGGCTCAACCCTTCCCAAAGCACCGTCCAGCGCATCTCAAGGGGGTTAGCACCATCACGCATACGCACGCCATGCCCTTGCCCATAGCGGATGTCGTGAATCTGATGGCGTGCCGCCATGCGCGTGGAACGTGACGGCGTTAATGTCGGTAGGGTAATACTCATAGATGTTCTCCTAAACGGCGAAATGCCCCGCCATCGCGGCGTTGTTCTTCAAGGCGTGTATCCACCGCATCTTCAATCGCCCGCGCCAGCAAATCGGCGAGATCATCAGGTGCTATTTGCGCGCTGGTAAAATGGCTAGCTTCTTGCGGGGTGGTATTGAGGGTGAGGTTAATTTGCGGCGGCACCGGGGGTGATGCTGAACGTGACGCCCCTTCCACGGCAACGCCCAAACGTCCATCCGCCATGCGTTTTAACGGCAACACCGCTTCAGGTCCCGCCTCGCCGCCGATGGCAAAACCCGTCGCCCCATCAACCACCCCGCCTTTGGCTAGGCGCGGCAGAAACGCGCTCAAAACCTGCCCGACTCCACCCTTGCCGCTACCTTGAAACAACGCCCCAAGCGCATCACGCATCAGGTGATTGATTTGCGATTTCAAATCACGTTCAAGGCGCGATAATGCCGAAGACACCACGCGCTCAAGGCTCTGGCTTTCCAATTTTTTGGCATTTTGCTCAATGGCATTGGAAGCTTGGGCTAGACGTTCATAAAGCGCATCCCAATCATCATTTTCTGTAGTCATGACGCACCCCCTTTAAGATGTATAAAAATGAACCAGCGATGCGCCCGAATTGCTATCTGAATTTGGGGGCTTCTCACCATCAAACCGCAAAATATGGCGCACCGGCTCGCCGGCGGTAAGCGGCGCATTGACGATCTCAGAAATCCGCATACGCGGCAGAGCAAAACCAAACCCCACCGCATCGCTAAAGCGAATATAGCAGCGCAATGTCGCCGCTTCGGCATCCGCAAACCATTCTATCAGCTCGTGGCTCCCCGCCATGACATCAAGCGTCCCATAGACCAGCAATTTGCCCCCGAGCATGCCTTCGGGATAGCGCGAGCCTAACCCATAGCGCGGCTGTAACCCCGCCTGTTCCAACACCAAGCGAAACCCCGTCAGTGTGAAATCATCCGAAGCGGTGAGATCAATTTTCTCCGTGGGCGACTTTTCCAGCACGAGGCTAATATCCGTAGAACCAAGAAAAAGCGGCTGTGCCGCCGCCGCCGCGCTATAAGTGGGTGCAGAATCCACCACCGCCATGGCTTTCCCCGCAAGACTCGCACTAGCGGTGAGCATTTGGTCAGAATTGGTAGCCATCTCAAGCCGCCGCACCATCATGCCGGTAAATTCAAGCCAATCACTAGCATTGCCATATTTTTTGATGAGCGTCAGCGAACGGCTCACCTGCCCGGGGTCAAAACGCCGCAAACGCACGCGCAAATTGCTATTGCCGGTGATGAGATTCCCCGCTAGATCATGCAGCTCCCCAGCACGGCTAGCGGGGGTGGCAGGGGTGAATCGGCACCATCTACCGGTGCCGGCAACCGCATCCGCCGCCCATAGCACATCATCACTTTGTAAGGCTTGGTGCAATGCGGTGGTGAGGGTCGCCTGATTGGCTTTCCTTGTGGTGATGAATAGGTTATGCGCCTCAATATCAATGACACTAGTCATCAGCGCGCATTTCAACGCCTCGCGTAAAATCCCGATATTTGGGACAAAATCAATATCCCCCACGGCGCTTTCATCGGCGGTAAAAAACGCCTCGCCTAGATGCGATGCGGTGAGTTTTTGCGTACGCACTTGGCGGCGTTGCGCCCCCAGATTATCGGTAATGAGGGGGATGCGGCGATGCGCCGTTTTGGCGGATGCCCCCCAGCTCGTTTCTTCCGCCCAGCTTAGGGCAGTCTGTTCAGCTAATGCGATCATAGTGTTTATCCTCAAATTTCATTTGGCGGGTTGTAAGAAAAGCGAATGGTCATCGTGGTGATGAGAAAGCCGTCCTCTTTCTGCGGGGGTTGCACATTGGCTTGCCCAAAATAAAGCCCATAATTTTGGGCAGTTTTGGGCGTTTGAAACAGCGCGATCAGATGCGCGAGCATGGCATCAACATCCTCCATGCCTTTACCGATATGGCTGGCGAGATTGAACTGCACCGAACCCCGCTGATAGCGGGTGCGCGCGTGCAAGCCCGCCATCCTTGCACGCCCATGACGCAGGCGCATTTCCACCCAACCACTCGCCGGCAGCGGCGATGGCACGGGCATATTTTCCCACAATATGGCGGCGGTAAAAGGCCAGTTCTGCTGAACCATGCTGGCGATTTGGTCGCGCAATGTCATATTGCTGGCATCATCACTAGTTTGCGCTGGCGTGTTCATATTGCTTGTCCTCCCCCTTGCCCATTTTGTCCCCCACTTTGTCCGATAAGAATGGCTTCAATCAGCCGTGCTTCACGGCTTTTGCCGATGGGCAGGATGGTTTGAATGCGCCAACGGCTCCCATCGGCTTCGAGAAAATCACCGGGACTAGGCGTATCTTGGTCGCCTTCAATGAGCAGAATCGCAATGCCCCGGGTCTGCCCATCAGGAAGATCGGCATCACGCACCGGGATGCGCTGTTGAATTAAACCTTTAATATGGATGATGGGTGCGGTCGCCTCGGCAGGTTTCCAAGGCTGGGTGCTATGCGCCTCCGCCGCCGCCGACACGCGAAACGCACGCCCATGCCGCCGCACAAGGCGGGCGATAGGATGTAATGCGATTTTCATCTCACCCCCTAACCACACGCATATCGCGGTTTTTGCGTAAAAGCGGTGCCAGCATCAGCGCGATTTTGCCACTATTGCCGATGCCACCTTGATTGCGGTCATAGCGAATTTCAATACCCCCGGCCTTTTGCTGGCTAACCCCCGGGAGCAAGCCTAAAGCTTGTTCGGCGGCATCAACATCTTCGGCTAAAAGAATAGTCAATTCCACCACTGCGGCGATGACCAATTCGGGGATGCCGGTGATGGCGTCGCCTTCATTGTCAAAGACCGCCTCGCGCGGCCAAGCCCGCAACTGATTGGGGGCAAGTTTTTTGCCGGCAAAGACGAATTGGCGGTCAATCCATTCGCTTGCTTGCAATAATAATTTTGGTTGCAGCGGTGCCTCAATGGCATCAAAGCGGCTGATGCCGCGTTGGGCGCACCAATCGCGTGCCGCCGCCGCATCAAGGTAGCTATCGGTCATAACGTGCCTCCTCTGGATAACAAGAACCCCATCTGCAACGACGGCGCCGGTTTAATGGCACCAGCAGATTTGAGATTTGGTGGGGCGATAAATCGGCTCTGCCCGCAAAGCCGCCAATCACGATACCGCCCGCGACTTTCGGTGCGATATCGTGACAGTTTGACTTTGCGGAGTTGGTCAGAGAACCGATGTTGGAGCAATACGATTTCCTCGGTCATAGCGCACAACTAGCCTAGGACCCGCACCGCCCATTCAGGACGAACCATCTTCACTCCCCAGAGAATATCAAATTCCCACACCGTCTGCTTATATTGACGGCTAATCTCAAGGCGCATGGACAGCCCGGTTTCAGGATCAACCACCGACATGATGCGATTGCCAAGCCCATTATACGCCGCCGATGAAGTCATCGGGCGCATAGCCAGCGCAAAAGCATCGGCATGGAACACCAGATTATTATACGCATTACCCATAATATACATAGGCGCATCGGTAGCGATTCCCTTGTCTAGTGGCTCATGGAGCTTGATGGTCTGGGTCTTTGCGTTATTACTAAAGGTGCCGACGCTTTTGATCAATCCGACAACCTCTTCTTTGACAATAAGCACATCGCCGGGCTTAATCGCTTCATGGAGAGTTTTCAAAGTCATGTCGGTACTGCCAGCGGTAGCAACGGCATCAATGTTCACGCCATCCTTAGTGCGCTTTTTATAGACCACATCATCCGAACTAAACCAGTTAATGCCGTATTTTTGTCCGATTTCACCTCTGATGCTGACGTTGGAATCGCCGGCACGGTGCGCTTCGCTAAAATTTGGTAGCGCCAGCATATCGGCTTCGTTCTCAAAGGATAGGATACCAGAGCGCCCTTCTTTCGGTGCCGCTTGGCTGTTGAGTATGGTGCGCGCACCAATGATGGAATTCACCGTAGAATAGCTGTTGGTCTTATGGCTTTCGTCTTGGGTGAATAGATTACCATTCGGCGAGCCAATCACTTGTGCGGTGTCCGTATAGAGATTGAGCAACGACTGATTGACAGCAGATGCTAATGCCGAAACAGCCTCACGCATATGCAGTGGCACAAAATCGTTATCGGCATCTATTTGCGTCAGTTCTTTATCGGTCAGATAAAATGCCGCACGTTTCCAGTTATCCAACTGAATAGATACCGTTTTGGCGTTGCTATCCGCGACTTGTGGGGGCGTATGCGATGGCGTTACATCCTCCACGCTGATCTCTTGGGCAATCGGGATATCAATCGTATCGCCTTTTTGTGCGGCTTCTGCCGAAAAATCGGCACGAACTAGGCGCGGCATGATGGCTTGGTGGCAAAAATGTTTCATCCCCCGTGCCAGAATCT
The DNA here is from genome assembly GCA_958431225.1 of uncultured Alphaproteobacteria bacterium. Classification (GTDB taxonomy): domain Bacteria; phylum Pseudomonadota; class Alphaproteobacteria; order Puniceispirillales; family UBA1172; genus UBA12202. The sequence goes on from OY288107.1 coordinate 617,788, forward strand.
TGGGGGCAATGGCTTCAAGTGCGTTAGACATGATTTCTCCTTATATGTGTCTGTTGCAAGAAATTGACGCTTCTTGGTTTAAGCGTCAAAACGAACGCTGACGCGTCCGCAGGCAATATCGTCAAGCGAAGCACCAAAGGCTTTGGGGTCGCTAGCCGATACCGTTAGTGGCACCGCCTGTCCCGCCGCACTAGCACCGCTTCCCTGAACAGGGGCGGCAGGTGCAGGGGGTTCAGGCGATGCGGTAGGCGCATCAGTAGGCGCATCAGTAGGCGCAGCAGTTGGCGTTGGCGCAGGCGCATCAGCAGGCGCAGCAACCTCAGGCGTAGCAATCTCAGGCGCATTAGGGGTTTGCTCGGGTGCGGTTTCACCACCGCTTACTTCAGGCAAATTGGTCTCGGTGTCATGTTCGGACATGATAGATTTCTCCTTCATTTTCGTTGTAAAAAAGCGGCGCAAAGCACCGCGCATTCATCGCCGCATTCACGCGCGCTAAATTCAAGCACTCAGGGGCATAACCCCTTTCCGTTCAATACTGGCGAGGAATTCTTCAGGGCTCAGCCGCCCCGCACGCTTATCGCTGAGTAGCGATTCCGCCGTCTCAGCAATTTGCGCATCAATCGGGAAATGTTTCGGCAAAATCACTTCGCCCGCCGCCGCCTCCGGCAAGCCGAGCCAAAGCGCCGCCCATTTCAAAACACCATTAAGATGGTCGCGCACATCATCCACCAACATATGCAAAAACGCATTGCTCTGGGCATGGTCAATCGCCCGCGCCGTAGCCGTAGGATGCCCGGTGCGCCGCACCATCAAATCCAATCCCATCACTGCCATTTTTTCTTCTAAATCCAATAGATCTTGGCGGCCGGCGGCAATAGCAGCACCCGAATGTTCAACAAATTTAATATCCGCCGTGCTGTCTTCTGCCATGATGATGCGGTTGGGTCCGATATCAATCTGGCTTTCGGACGTATCCATCCCCCGCGCAAATAAAATCGGCACACGGGCGATATGCAAAATATGCCTCTGGTCGCTACTGGATTGCCAATGCGCTAAATTGAGCCAGGCTAAATCAAGCAAGGGCGGGCGGGCGCGCATGGCATAATCGGCATCCACCGCACATTCCACCACTGGCACGTGTTCAATCCCCATGCGCCCGGAAGCATGGCGGCTCCAATCCGAACGCCGATTGCTATCGGTGCGGAATAACATCCAGCGCCCGCGTTCAATGACGCGAATCTGGTCTTGCCATTCATCGACAAAAGCGCCTTTTTGTTGTAGAATCTGCTCGCGGATGCGGATTTGGCTAATGCCTTGATTGTCAGGGTCGCGGCGCACGCCAATCATCTGGGATGCCTCAATCATCACGCAATAAGGCTGCCCGCCATCGGCGCTTGCATCCACCAACAAATACACCAACCCATCGCGCAACATCAACCGCAACAACTGCGCGGCAAAAGTGGTGAGCGATGCGCCGCGCCCATCTATATTCTGGCAGAATTGCATAATCTGCGGATGCGCGCCTTCCACCTTAACATCGTGGCTAAAGGGACGCCCCGACAGCGCCGCCACCGTGCGCGCCAAACCATTAAACAGCACCGACCGATTGAGGCGTGCGCGCCATGCTTCCCAAGTTTCCGAATGTTCTTTCGGCAACCAGCGCAAACCGGCGCTACGCATTTGCCTAGTGCCACCCATAAGGTCGTGAATCAATTCCAGATCCGGTGCTAATTCTTGCCATGAGGGGCCGGGTTCAGCCACACGATTGAGTTCCATTTTGCTCTCCCTTAAAGTTGATTAAAACGATATAGTCTGCGTCTCGGCACGTGCCGCGCTTTGCAATCCCGTCACCCCCCAGACCAGCGCATCAAGGCGGTCAGGCGATGGCGTCGCACGTTGCCCGGGCACGCACGAACAGAGTTGGTCTTCCAATTCAGCAAACACCCCATGATGCCGCACCTGCCCATTGGCATACATGATGGCGACAGGTTCGGCGCGTAAAGTTTTGCCGTGCTTCGCCCGCACTTTGCGGATAGGCAGATTGAGGTTCTGGCTCCGCAATAACTCACGGATAACATCACCGCCTTGATTGACTTCCACAACAATGGCATTGGCTTTCCAGCGTTTCCACACAGCGACCACACGTTCCACCCAAGCCCGCGGACGTGCTTGCAATGACTGGTCTTCTAAAATCCAAATCATGCCGTCTTCGGCTTTGGCGACGACAATGATGCCCGTCTCATCGCCGCCTTCCACGGCAGGATCAACGCCGATAACAACACTAACCAGCTGCGCACGGGCGGGGGCAGTGCCACGACATTGGTCGAGCATTTGCCGGTCCCATAACGCATTCGGCAAGGCGGTCATCAACCGCCCTTCAAGTTCTTGGGCGAGCAAGGCGGGGTCGTGAAAATGCTGGGCAACCATATCAATAAACCCATCCGCCAGATTGCGGCTATTTTCCAAACTATGCCCTTGCACCAAGCGCACCCCCGGGGCTTTGATGAGTTCATTGAGCCAACGGCTCGGACGCGGGGTCGTGGTCGCCAGCACTTGCGGCAGCCTCCCGGCGCGCAAGCCAAGCATCAAATTTTCCCAAGTCTGGCTATACCGCCATTTGGCAATTTCATCGCACCAAGCTTTTTCGTGTTCGGGTCCGCGTAATTGTGCGGGGTCTTCGGCACTATAACAACGCGCGCGCACGCCATTCGCCCAAACCAGCAACCGCTTAGACGGATACCAACGCGGGCGTTCATAATTCGGCGAGATAGTCAAAATCCCCGATTGTCCTTCCACCATCACATGGCGCACATCATCCATGGTATCGCCGACCAGCGCGATTTGTGCGCGCGTCCCCGCTTTTGCCACGGCTCTAATCCATTCAGCACCGGCGCGGGTTTTCCCAAAACCGCGCCCCGCCATCATCAGCCATATTCGCCAGTCGCCAGCAGGGGGCAGTTGTTTTTCGCGCGCCCAGATTTGCCAATCATGGAGCAGATAATTGAGCTCATCGGCGCTTAGTTGGCATAGAAATTGTCGGCGTTCATTCGGCTTCATCTCCTTCAAGAAAGCGATCCATTTTTTTCTGTAATTGTTCACGAATATCCTGTTCTGATTTGCTGTGGTCTATATTTTGGTTGCGGATGGCGAGGAAAGTATCGGGGTCGTAGGCACGCAAGAGGAACATCAGCAACTGGTCAGAATATTTGCGGATGGTGCCGATAGGCTCCCCTTGGTAATAGCGCACTTCCTCGATGCCATCCAAAGCACGGCGGCGGGCTTCAAAGGCGAGTTTATCCACGGCAACACGGATCGCGTCCTCCCAATGTTTAGCAAAAGCGTTATCCGTGCGCCGCCATTCATAGACTTGATAGCGGGGCAGTTTCGCCAACTCCGCCGAGGCACTCACATTGCCGGTTTCAGCAAGATTGGTTAAAAAAAGAAGTTTCCGTGATTCCATAGGGCGCATAAAAAAGGCTCCTCAAAACTGAGGAGCCTCATCATCATTTCCTTAAAAAACTAGATTCGGTTGCGGTGGGCAAGCGATGATTTTGCGGGGTAGGGCTTTAATGGTGCTAGCCTCTTTTAGGTTAGCCCCGTGACACAGAATCAACCGATGCTACAATAGGTTTTATCCTATTTTATAAACATTGTCAAGAACAAATTTACGCGGACAGCATTTTTCCGTCAGGAGCCCGCTTTGCCAAATCAAGCAATGCCGTATATTCCACCTTGCGTAGGGTGGTATGGCTCCGCCCATCAATTTCTTCGAGCCGCCGCCATGAGATTCCGGACGCCCGTGCCATAACAATACGCCGTGCATCCACCGGCAAGCGCATCACCAACTGCAACCACATATCCGCCCGCGATATGGCTTGGGGTGAGGGTTTAGCAACAGATCTCCGCCGATACTGCGCCGAAACCATGATATTTTCTTGATGAAATTCGGGCCAAGCCGAGCGCGCTCTGCCCGGGCGGTCGCGGCTATTTAACGGCAGTGCCGCCAACACCTTTCCCATCTGCCGTAGCTCCTCCCTGATGGTTTTGACTAATTCTCGTTCGCTTAGTTGGGGGTTATATTTCTGATTCATAGGTAATGCTTTTGCCATGATTTCCTCCACAAAAAGGGTGTTGTATGTTTCTATTAAATTGTAATAGGATATTTCCAATTGCAACTCATACAAAAGGACTAGTCATGGTCAAAGAATATAATCACTATGATCGCCCCCGCCGTGCATTGGTGGAGGCGATTGCCAATTCCCCCCAAGCCCCGAGCCTAAAGGAACTCTCTTTAGCCCTTGGGTGCAATCATGCTTATTTACAGCAATATCTTGAACGCTGGTCGCCGGAGGTTCTACCCGAGGGCATCCGCCATCGCTTGGCAGAGATGCTGGGCATCCCCCACGAATCACTCATGCCCGATAATCTGAAAAAGCAAATCAGCAAATCGTCAGCAAAAAAAATAGACGCTGATGCGGTGCGTATTCCCATACTAGACCACCCCGCCCATAGCGCACTAACCGGGCTGACATGGCAAGTATCGGCGTGTTTTCTGCGCGAAATTGTGGAAAGCGATATTGTGGAAAGCGACAAGGCAAAACTAGCCCTAGTGCGCCCGGGCGATGCTGGCTTTGCGCCAAACATTACCCCGCATGATTACATAATCATCAACCGCACCGATACGCATCCCGATAAGGCCGGGGTGTTTGCTGTGGATGCCGGGGACCATATCAAATTCCGCTTCATTGAACGCACCAAAAAAGGCGGGAGTGAGGTATTTTTGCGCCACGCCACCGCCTCCGAAGGCGGCTTCACCCAAGACCTAGCCAGCGTCAAAATTCTAGGGCGGGCGGTATGGAAGTTCTGCGTGATATGATCAAACATTCCATGACCATAAACGGACACCGCACCTCGCTATCCCTAGAGCCGGCCTTTTGGAAAGCATTACGCGCGGAAGCCAAACGCCAAGGGATTTCCACCCCAGCCCTAGTCGCAAAAATTGATGCTGCCCGCACCAGCGGCTTAGCCAGTGCGATTCGCGTCCATCTATTGCAATCGGCATTGCATCACCAATAAATTTTGGTTTATAGTTTTGCGATGAAAGGCGCGCCAATGACAAAACCAATCAAGCTCGGGATTTTGCTCGCAGGGGAAACCGGGGACGATATGCTCCCGGACAATCCCACGTATCAAAAAATGTATAGCGATTTTCTCGCACCATGTGCGGCGCGCCTGCATTTTGATTTCATCCAAACCCGCCACGGCGCATTCCCCGAAAGCCTAACCGATTATGATGCGTATCTGATCTCAGGCAGTCGCCATGGGGTCTATGATAATCTACCGTGGCTACCGCCCCTGATGGATTTCATCCGTGCGGCATTCCAAGCGCGCATTCCACTGATAGGCGTCTGTTTCGGGCATCAAGCCATCGCCCAAGCCCTAGGCGGTGCGGCGGGGCTATCGGCAAAAGGTTGGGGGGCAGGCATCATCGCCATGCCCCAAAAATGCGCCCTCCCCGGCGGGCATAAACCGCAACAACAAATTAAACTACCCTATATGCACCAAGACCAAGTCACCCGCCTACCGCAAAATGCCGAGATACTTTTAGGCAATGATTTCTGCCCCTATGCCGGTTTCGTCATACATGGGCGCGTGTTGAGCGTGCAAGGACATCCCGAATTCACCAACGCTTATATGGATGCGCTTTTGACCCGGCGTCAGCAAAGCGTTGGCAAAGCACAAGCCGAAGCCGCACGCACCACCCTAACCCAAACCGCCGACAGCGCGCTAGTGCGCCAATGGTTCATGGATTTTTTAGACACATAGATAGGTGTTCCCTCATGACATATATTTTGGGACTTGATACGGGCGGGACATTCACCGACGCCGCGCTCATTGAAGCAAAAACCGGCAAACGCATCGCCAAAGCCAAAGCCCCCACCACGCGCGCCGACCTATCCATCGGCTTAGGCGAAGCCATCAACGAAGTGCTGGCAACCCTAGATAAAGACGCGCACAAAAAACTCCACCGCGTCTGCCTATCCACGACGCTAGCAACCAATGCCGTAGTAGAAGGCATGGGCGGGCGCGTAGGTTTGGTGATGATTGGCTTTGACGAATCAAGCCTAAGCAAAAACAATCTAGGCGCATCATTGAATCACGACCCGGTGGTGTTCATTGATGGCGGGCATAAAACCGACGGCAAAGCACAAAGCGAGTTAGATATGGACGCGCTCAAAACTTTCGCCAAAAACCACGAAAAAGATATTAGCGCCATCGCCATCGCCGCCCATTTCGCCACGCGCAATCCCGAACATGAAATCAAAGCCCGCGATTTTTGCCGCGATCATATCACCTGCCCCATCACTTGTAGCCACGAATTATCCTCAGCATTGGGCGGGCCCAAACGCGCCCTAACCGCACTGCTTAACGCCAGGCTGATTGATTTACTCGACCGCCAAATCACTGCAACCACCGCCATTTTATCGGCGGCAGGACTTGACGCTGAATTGATGGTGGTCAAAGGCGATGGCTCGCTCATCAATGCCGAATTGGCACGCATGCGCCCGGTAGAAACCATCCTATCAGGACCGGCGGCAAGCATTTCCGGGGCAGGACATCTAGCCGCATTAAAGGATGCCATCATCAGCGACATCGGCGGCACCACCACCGACATCACCATCATGACCAACGGCACCCCGCGCCTATCGGCAAAAGGCGCGCGCATAGGCGGGTGGTCAACCATGGTTGAGGCAGCCGACATCCGCACCTGCGGGCTAGGGGGCGATAGTGAGGTGCGCTTGGTAGAACGTGGGGTCGGCGGCGGCGTGATGCTAGGACCAAGACGCGCCCTCCCCATCTCAGCCCTAGCCAAAACCCACCCCGAAATCACAGTGATTCTGGACGAACAACTAGCCAACCCCATCCCCAACGCCCTAGATGCGCGCTTTGTTGTGCCACTATTTTCGGGCGAGCCACCCCCATGGCTAAGCCGTGCCGAATACCGCATGGCGCTAGCGTGTCAAGAAACCGAAGTCAGCGCCATCGCCGATTTAGCCGTAACGCGCTTGGCATTAGGGGCGATTGACCGCCTAGTAGCCAGAGGGCTAGTGCTCATCGCCGCCTTCACCCCCACCGATGCCATACATATTTTGGGGCAGTTCAAACAATTTGACACCGACGCCGCAAAGAAAAGCGGTCAGCTATTAGCCCGCCAACGCACCGGCGCCGGCAAACCCCAAGCCGAGAGTTGCGAAGATTTGGCGGCGATGGTGCTAAACCGCCTAGCCTTACAATCGGGGCTATCGCTATTAGATGCGATTCACGCGCATGAAGGCAAATCCCACGCCATGTCCGAACAAAATCCAGTATTGGCAACCATGCTAGAAGCCGCCATCAACAACAAAAAAACCGACATCCTATCCGCCGGCTTCCATTTCCATTATCCCCTAGTGGCACTAGGCGCATCGGCAGAATGTTATTACCCAAAAATAGCCAAAGCATTAGGGGCAGAACTAATCGTGCCAAAAGATGCCGATGTAGCCGGGGCAGTAGGTGCGGCAGTAGGCAGCATCCGCCAAAGCACCCGCATCACCATAACCCAACCCGCAGACGGCATTTTCCGCGTGCATCTACAAGAAGGCCCCAAAGATTACAACGACCTAGAATCCGCCCTAACCAAAGCCGAGACCGCCGCCATTGACGCCGCCAAAGCCAAAGCCAAACAAGCCGGCGGAAGCAAAATCCACACCGAATCCGCACGCAAAATAGACAGCATAAACATAGGCGGCGGCAAAACCCTATTCATAGAAGCCACAGTAAGCGCCACCGCCTCAGCGCATAGTTTTTAGGGCATAGTTTTTAGCGCATAATTTTTAAGAAAAAATGGTGGGCCCGGAGGGACTCGAACCCCCAACAACACCGTTATGAGCGGTGCGTTCTAACCAGTTGAACTACAGGCCCAGCCGTTCCCGACATAACCGATTTTGCTTTAACTATCAAGAAAACTCCGCAGTTTCTTTGAACGCGATGGGTGTTTTAATTTGCGTAAGGCTTTGGCTTCAATTTGGCGGATGCGTTCGCGGGTGACGCTAAATTGTTGCCCGACTTCTTCAAGCGTGTGGTCAGAATTCATACCGATGCCGAAACGCATGCGCAAAACGCGTTCTTCGCGGGGGGTCAATTCTGCCAAGACCAGCGTTGTTTTGGCGCGCAGGCTGATATAAATTGCCGAATCTAGCGGTTGCACGGCATTTTTATCCTCAATGAAATCGCCGAGATGGCTATCATCTTCATCCCCCACCGGCGTTTCTAGGCTGATAGGTTCTTTGGCGATTTTCAACACATTGCGCACTTTATGTATCGGCATAGAAAGTTTTGCCGCCAATTCTTCAGGCGTTGGCTCGCGCCCAATTTCGTGGAGCATTTGGCGTGAAGTGCGCGTCAATTTATTGATGGTTTCAATCATATGCACGGGGATGCGGATGGTGCGGGCTTGGTCGGCGATGGAACGCGTGATGGCTTGGCGAATCCACCAAGTCGCGTAGGTAGAAAATTTATAGCCGCGGCGATATTCAAATTTATCCACCGCCTTCATCAACCCGATATTGCCCTCTTGGGTCAGGTCAAGGAATTGTAGCCCGCGATTGGTATATTTCTTGGCAATAGAAATAACCAGCCGCAGATTGGCTTCCACCATTTCCTTTTTAGCCCGTGCGGCTTCACGTTCGCCGCGTTGGATGGTTTGGATCAGCTCTTTGAATTCGCTAACACTCATACCAATTTCGCTCATCATCTGCACAATAGAATCGCGCGTGGCTTTGATATCATCGCCATGTTTATCGCGCAATTTCCCCCAAGCCACGGTGCTAGCCTCGGCAGGTGGCCATTCTTTATCCAACTCATGCCCTTGCCAGAAAGTGAGAAATTGCGGACGTTTAATCCCGCATTTGGTAGCAATGCGGAGCAATTTACCTTCCAAAGACGCAAGGTGCTTATTAAGCCCATAAAGCTGGTCGGTCAGTGCCTCCACGCGCCCGACATTGAGTAGAATATGGTCCAGCTGCTCAATCAATTTGATGCGGAGCATAATATAATTATTTTCAACTTTCGCGCTAACCGCCGCGCCTCTTTTGAATTGGGTGATGCGCTTATCGCGGATTTGGCTCAACTCTTTGAAGGTAGCGAACACATCATCCATCATCTCAAAAACATCTTGGCGAATCGCATCTTCCATAGAAGCGAGCGACAGGTTGGCATTATCATCATCATCGCCGTCATCGCTATCTGCGCCATCGGTAGCCGCCTCCTCTTGTTCATCATCACCGCCATCTTGGTTGCTGGCATCATCATCTTCCTCGTCATCATCGGCGCTTTTGCTGGCTTTGAGCAACGCATCATCGCTAGCCCCCGCCCCTGCCCCGATGGGTAGTGCCGTTTCCGCGCCCTCGCCTTTGATGCGTCCATAGGTGGTTTCAAGGTCAATGACATCACGCAACATAATCGTCCCTTGGTCAATTTCATCGCGCCATTGTTGCAAGGCGCGCACGGTGAGGGGTGATTCGTAAATCCCCCCCAGCATCAATTCGCGCCCGGCTTCCATGCGTTTAGCGATAGCAATCTCGCCTTCACGCGACAGCAATTCCACGACCCCCATCTCACGCAGATACATGCGCACCGGGTCATCAGAGCCACGATTCTCATCGCTGATATTACCACTAGCCTGCCCGCTAACCTCGCTGGTGCTTTCCTCCTCTTGGCCTGTGGCATCAACAACATTGACGCCATCGCGGTTCAATTCCGCCATCACATCTTCAATCTGCTCGGAGGTCAACTCGCCTTGGGGCAGTGCCTTATTCAATTCATCATGGGTAACAAAACCGCGCGCGCGCCCAATTTTCTTGAGCGCCTTAATCGCTTCCTCACCGCTAAGAGCCGGGGCGGGGGCGGGTGTTTGTGCTTCCGCCGCCGCAACAGATTTTTTGGCTTTTGCAGATTTTGCAGGTTTTGCAGGTTTTGCAGGTTTTGCAGATTTTGCCGATTTTGCGGATTTGTTCGGCGCATCATCATTAGCACTAACCACCTTTAACGCTTTCTTGTTGCGTGGCGGGCTAGTTTTTGCGGGATTAGTTTTCGCCGCGCTAACTTTCACCGGGCTGGGTTGTTTTTTGGATTTGCTTTGTGCCATTATGCTGTCTCATCATCTGTCATAGTTTGGGCTGTCTTCAATTTGCGCGCTTTGCTTTTTGAGCTCCGCGCCTCCAACGTGATCAATTCGGCAAGTCGTGCTTTTGCGTCATCGCTTGTTATTTGGGCTGGATCAAATCTAATGCGCCCGTTCACGCTTTCGTTGAGTCCAATAAGGTCTTCTTCAGCTACGCCTGCCTGCATGAGATGGGTACGAAATGTCTCCGCGTCAAGTGCGCTTTCCATTGTAGCACTATCTACGATGATGTTTAGCATTTTTTTTACCAATGTGTCTTTGATATTCAACTGCATCAAGTCTTCACAAATATCATGGATACATTCGGGTTGATGCAAAAGGATGCTCATCATAATGCGCGGGCGCATATTTTTGATAGGCTTAGCGTGGTGTTTGGTGATGAATTGCCCGGAAAATTGCCCAGAGAATCGCCCAGAGAATCGCCCGGAGGTTCTGCCCCAACGCTGGGTTTGCATAGCACTAATGCGCGTGTGAATCTCATCGCCTATAGAATCGCGCATGGCGGGATGGTTAATCTGGCGGATATGTTCGCGCATAGTTTGCCAAAATTTAGCTTTCTGTTCCGGGAGATTAAGATCAAATTCCAGTGCCACATTATGCCAAAGCGCATCAATAAACGGCACCGATGCTTCGGCAAGTTGGCGCAAAGCCGCCGCCCCGCCGGTTTGCAAAACATCATCAGGGTCTTGTGCGTGGGGGAGTTCCATCACGCGCACGCTCTTGCCGGGCATCAACACCGGCAACAGCCGAATCAGCGTATGCAGTGCCGCGCGTTGCCCCGCCACATCGCCATCAAAACAAAGATAGGGCGTATCAATGCTTTTCCAGAGAAGCAAAATCTGCTCCTCGGTAAGTGCCGTGCCAAGCGGTGCAACCGCCCCCGCAACCTGATGCTGGTCAATGGCAATGACATCCATATAGCCTTCGGCAACAATGACGGGCAGCCCTTCCTTAATCCGCGCCCGCGCTTCATTAAGCCCATAGAGAATCATTTTTTTATGAAACACCGGACTATCCGCAGAATTGAGATATTTAGGCTCTTGCCCCGAGGCAAGCGCCCGCCCACCAAAAGCCACCACCGCCCCCCGCGCATCCAAAATCGGAAACATCAACCGATTGCGAAAAAATTCATAAATTGATTCGCCGTGCTCCGACCGCCCCGCCAAACCGCCGCGAATCATATCGTCAATCTTATACCCCTTGGCTTCCAAATGCGCCACCAACCCCGCTTTCGGCGCATAACCAAGGCGGTATTTGCTCTGGCTTTCGGCAGATAATCGCCGTTTCGTGAGATAATCGCGCGCCGCGCCGCCGCTATCCTCGGTAAGTTTTTGCTGAAAATAGGTCGCCGCCGCTTCCAACATCGCACTAATACTAGCCCGTGCCGCGCGTTCTTCGGGGGTAATTGTCTGGCTTTCAGGTACGCGCATCCCGGCTAAATTGGCGAGATACTGCACCGCATCCATAAACGGCATATTTTCATGGTCGGTAAGAAAACTAAGCACATCACCGCTAGCCTTACAGCCAAAGCAGTGATAAAACCCCTCATCATCGCGCACATGAAAAGACGGCGTTTTTTCTTTATGAAACGGACACAGCCCGACAAAGCGATTGCCTTTTTTCACCAATTTGACGTGTTTGCCAATAATGGAGGACAGGCTCACCCGCCGTTTCATCTCGTCCTTGAATTGTTGTGGCAATGCCATGGGCGCACCCTTTCGCAATCAATCCCTCCACAGCTACTTATAGCACCTATTTCTTTAACAACATATCCTTGACATGCTTACTAGCAACCGCGAAATCCATGCGTCCGCTAAAATTTTCTTTCAAAATCGCCATGACTTTGCCCATATCTTTGACCGATTGCGCCCCCACCTCATCAATAGCGCTTTGGATAGCGTGGCTGATAGCATCGGCATCCATCTGTTCGGGCAGAAATCCGCGAATGATGGTAATTTCGCTTTCTTCCTCATCGGCAAGTTCCCCCCGCCCAGCTTCACGATAAAGGCGCACAGATTCCTGACGTTGCTTAATCATCGTCTGCAACAGCCCCAAAATATCCTCATCGCCTATTGCCTCGCCATTGCCTTTGGTGCGCACGGCAATATCTTTGTCTTTAATGGCGGCAACAATCAGCCGCAACGTCGCCAATTTCTTCGCCTCCCCAGCTTTGAGGGCGGCGTTAAGGGCAGTCTGTATAGTGTCTCGCAACATATCATCCTCAACTATTGGCATAAATGCCTTAGGCATAAATAAAGGCGTATATTTAGCCCATATCGGCACTTGACGCAACCGCTTCATCGCGTTATGAACAACTTCCGAAAGGGGCTTGCGCCATGCAAGGCTTAAAACGGCGAATGAAACCTACATCTTCCAACCTTTACCCGCCTTCCACGCCCCCGCCGACTGCATTATTGCTTCTTGATGATGGCACGCTTTTTTACGGGCAGGGTTTTGGTGCCGAAGGCATCCGCATAGGCGAGGTATGTTTCAACACCGCCATGACCGGCTATCAAGAATCCATCACCGACCCATCCTATGCGCGCCAGCTCATCACCTTCACCTTCCCGCATATCGGCAATGTCGGTTGCAACGCGCAGGATATGGAATCGGCAACCCCCGCCGCCCAAGGCATCATCGTCAATCAACTCCCCACCGCCCCATCAAACTATCGCGCCACACAAAGTTTTGATGCGTGGCTAAAATCCATCAAAATGCCGGGCATAGCCGGTATTGACACCCGCGCCCTCACCCAAAGGATTCGTGATAACGGCGCACCCAATGGCGTATTGGCGGTCAATTTCAAAGGTGCTTTTGACCTAGACACACTCAAAACCCAATTAGAAGAATGGGGCGGATTAAAGGGGCTAGAATTGGCGGCAAGCGTTTCCACCGAATCCAGCCAAGACTGGAACGAGGCAGGATGGGATAGCCAAAACAATGAATACCGCCAAGCCAGCAAAACCGACACCCGCATCATCGCCTTTGATTACGGCTGCAAACAAAATATTCTGCGGTGCCTAGCCGACACGGCAGGGGCAGTGCGCGTCGTCCCCGCCCAGACCAGTGCCGAAGACGTGTTAGAGCTCAACCCCGATGGCATTTTCCTATCCAACGGACCCGGCGACCCGGCGGCAACAGCAAAGGCATATAGTTCCAAAGTGATTCGCCAATTAGCCGAAGCCAACATCCCCATTTTCGGCATCTGCATCGGACATCAACTCATCGCCGAAGCCTTTGGTGCCAAAACTTTCAAAATGACGCGCGGGCATCGGGGGGCGAATCACCCAGTCAAAGAACTCGCCACGGGACGCATTGAAATCACCAGCCAGAATCACGGCTTCGCGGTAGATGCCAAAAAACTACCCGCGGAATTAGAAATCACGCATATCTCGCTGTTTGATGGCAGTGTTGAAGGCTTGCGCCACAAAACCCTGCCGATTTTTTCGGTGCAGCACCACCCCGAATCCTCCCCGGGCCCCCACGATGCCCAACATCTATTCACCCGCTTTGCCGATATGATCAAATCCCATAGGTTAGAAAATGCCAAAACGTAATGACATCAAATCCATTATGATTATCGGTGCCGGTCCGATCATCATCGGGCAGGCTTGCGAGTTTGACTATTCCGGCGCCCAAGCCTGCAAAGCCCTCAAAGAGGAAGGTTATCGCGTCATTTTGGTCAATTCCAATCCGGCAACGATTATGACCGACCCAGAAATGGCAGACGCCACCTATATTGAACCCATCACGCCCGATATGGTGGCAAAAATCATCGCGGAAGAAAACCCCGATGCCCTCCTGCCGACCATGGGCGGTCAAACCGCGCTCAACACCGCGCTAGAATTGGCGCGCCAAGGGGTGCTTGAACAACACGGCGTAGAACTCATCGGTGCCAGCATCAGTGCCATCGAAAAAGCCGAAGACCGCGAATTATTCCGCCAAGCCATGGAGCGCATCGGTCTAGCCAGCCCACGCTCGCAACTAGTAAAATCTTTTGAAGACGCGCTAGAAGCCCTAGATTTCGTAGATCTCCCCGCCATCATCCGCCCCTCCTTCACCCTCGGCGGAGAGGGCGGCGGCATCGCCTATAACCGCCTAGAATTTGAAACCATCGTCAAAAACGGCTTACAAAAATCCCCGGTAGGCGAGGTGCTAATTGAAGAATCGGTATTAGGCTGGAAAGAATTTGAAATGGAGGTCGTGCGCGACAAAGCCGACAACGCCATCATCATTTGTTCCATAGAAAACATAGACCCCATGGGCGTGCATACCGGCGACAGCATCACCGTAGCCCCCGCCCTCACCCTGACCGACAAAGAATACCAAACCATGCGCGATGCCTCACTAGCGGTATTGCGCGAAATTGGCGTCGATACCGGCGGCTCCAACGTGCAATTCGCCGTCTGCCCTAAAAGCGGACGCCAGCTCATCATTGAAATGAACCCCCGCGTCAGCCGTTCCTCCGCCCTTGCCTCCAAAGCCACCGGTTTCCCCATAGCCCGCATCGCCGCCAAATTAGCCATAGGCTACACCCTAGATGAGCTCAATAACGACATCACCGCCACCACCCCGGCAAGTTTTGAGCCAAGCATTGACTATATCGTCACCAAAATCCCGCGCTTTACCTTTGAGAAATTTGCGGGCGCCGACACACATCTCAGCACCTCAATGAAATCCGTAGGCGAGGCAATGGCAGTGGGACGCAGTTTCGCCGAATCCCTCCAAAAAGCCTTACGCTCACTAGATATAGGGCTTGATGGTTTAGGTGATGCCGAAATGCCCCAAACCGACCATGACGATTTAGCCGAAGACCTCATCAAAGGCTGGCTAGGCGAGCGCGTCCCCGACCGCCTCCACCGCATCGCTACCGCCTTCCGCCACGGGGTCAGCATAGACACCATCGCCGCCGCCACCAGTTGGGATTTATGGTTCTTGTGCGAAATTGAAAATATCATCGCCCACGAACTAACCCTAAAAAAACACGGCTTACCCGAAGCCCCCGCCGATTTACTAGCCCTCAAAGCCATGGGCTTCAGCGACCAACGCCTAGCCAGTCTCACCGATGGCGATGAGGGTGAAATCCGCCACCACCGCGAATCACTAGGCATCACCCCCATCTTCAAACGCATAGACACTTGTGCCGCCGAATTCGCCTCGGAAACCGCCTATCTTTATTCAAGTTTTGAAGCCAGCGCCGGACGCCAATGCGAAGCCCGCCCCGCAACCCGCGATAAAATCGTCATAGTCGGCGGCGGACCCAACCGCATCGGACAGGGCATTGAGTTTGATTATTGCTGTGTCCATGCCGCCTATGCCCTCAGTGCCGAAGGCTACCAGACCATCATGATCAACTGCAACCCCGAAACCGTTTCCACGGATTACGACACATCCGACCGCCTCTATTTTGAACCCCTCACCGCCGAGGATGTCATCGCCATCATCCGCACCGAACAACAAGCGGGCAATCTCAAAGGCGTGGTGGTGCAATTAGGCGGGCAAACCCCCCTAAAAATCGCCGCCGCCCTTGAAGCCGCAGGCATCCCGATTCTTGGCACCAGCGTCGAAGCCATTGATCTCGCCGAAGACCGCGCGCGTTTTCAACATTTAGTCCAAGACCTCGCCATGAAACAACCCGCCAACGGCATCGCTACCTCAACCGCCGAAGCCCGCGAAGTCGTTGCGCGCATCGGCTTTCCGGTGGTGATTCGCCCCTCTTACGTGCTAGGCGGGCGCGCCATGGAGGTGGTGCATTCCCCGGACCAGCTAGAACGCTACATGACCGAAGCCGTCCAAGTATCGGGCAAAAACCCGGTGCTGATTGACGGATTTTTGCACCAAGCCATTGAAATAGACGTAGATGCGCTAGCCGATGGCGAGGCGGTCTATATCGGCGGCATCATGGAACACGTAGAAGAGGCAGGAATTCACTCAGGCGATAGTGCCTGTTCGCTCCCCCCACAAACATTGAGCCAAAAACAAATCGCCGAAATTGAACGCCAAACCATCCTCCTCGCCAAAGCCCTAGGCGTCATCGGGCTAATGAATATCCAATTCGCCATCAAAGACGATGACGTTTATCTACTTGAAGTCAACCCCCGCGCCAGTCGCACCGTGCCTTTTGTCGCCAAAGCCACCGGCATCCCGATGGCAAAATTAGCCGCGCGCATCATGGCAGGCGAAAAACTCGCATCATTCAATTTACAAAAAATCACCATGGATTATGTAGCGGTAAAAGAGGCGGTATTCCCCTTCGCGCGTTTCCCCGGCGTCGATGTCATGCTAGGGGCGGAGATGAAATCCACCGGCGAGGTCATGGGGCTAGGTCCTGATTTCGCCCACGCTTTCACCAAGAGCCAGCTAGGGGCAAGCGTGTTCCTGCCGCATGAAGGCACCGTGTTCATCTCGGTCAAAGACGAAGACAAAACCCTCATGCTCCCCGCCTGCCAAGAATTACACGCATTAGGTTTTCACATCATCGCCACAGCAGGCACGGCGGCCGCCCTCAATGCGGCAGGCATCCCGGCAACCCAAATCAATAAAGTCATGCAAGGACAACCGCATGTGGTAGATTATATGCTCGACGGCAAAATCAACCTCGTCATCAACACCGCCCAAGGCGAAGCCGCCATCCACGATAGTCGCTCCCTGCGTCAGACGGCACTCACCGCCAGCATCCCCTATTACACCACCATCCCCGCCGCCATTGCCGCCACCGCCGCCATCCGCACCATCCGCACGCGCACCCTTGCGGTGCGTAGTTTGCAATCCTATCTAAAGGGTCATTGATTTTTGCGAGGGATGTGTTTAGCATTGAGACCAACATTGGCTAGGATAGCAAAACAGGTATCCCATCATGGAAAAGATTCCGTTCACCGCTTCAGGGCTTGAGACCATCAAGACTGAATTGACAAAATTGAAAAGCGAAGACCGCCCCGCCGTCATCAAGGCCATCGCCGAGGCGCGCGAGCATGGGGATCTGTCGGAAAACGCCGAATACCACGCGGCACGCGAACGCCAATCCTTCATTGAAGGGCGCGTTGCAGAGTTAGAAGACGTGGTCAGCCGTGCCGAAATCATCAACACCGCCCAAATCACCGGCGAGACCATCACCTTTGGCACCAGCGTCGTGGTGGCGGACGAGGATAATGACGAAGAATCCGAATACGCCATCGTCGGACCTTACGAAGCCGACCTATCCAAAGGGCTTATTTCCACCTCCTCGCCCATCGCCAAAGCCCTCATCGGCAAGCGCGTCGGCGACAGCGCCGAAGTCACCACCCCCGGCGGCGTCAAAAGCTACGAGATTCTTTCCATTAAAGTATTTTAAGGCGGGGTTTTTTAGGGCGGGGTAATCGGCACACCAATTTCGTGCTTGCCCTCACGAATCACCAGCGCCGTTTTGACATGGCTAACATTTTCCGCCGAGGTCAATCTAGTCGTAAGAAACACCTGAAATGCGTCCCAATCCTCGGCAACGATTTTCATCAAAAAATCCGTCTCCCCCACGAGCATATAACATTCGCGCACCTCATCCCACTCCCGCGCCATAGATTCAAATTCTTGTAGGTCATGTTCGGCTTGACTAGTCAGCCCAACAAAAGCAAACACCACCACCGAATAGCCCAGCGCTTCAGGATTGACATCCGCATGATAGCCGCGAATCACCTGTTTTTCCTCCAAAGCGCGCACACGGCGGAGACAAGGCGGGGCAGAAATACCGATGCGCTTTGCCAATTCCACATTGGTCATCCGCCCATCCTCTTGCAAATCGCGCAAGATGCGGTGGTCAATAGTGTCTAGTTTTACTTTATTACTCATAGCGATTTCCTAGTTCTGCGATAAAAACATTATGCTAATATAGCGGGAAGCGCAATAATATTACCTATTTTAGGTAAGATATTTATACGCATGCAGGGATAATAGGGGCTTTTGGATATGGTAAAATCACCGCCACATATTTGGGTCATCAGCGACGGCACCAAGGGCATGGAAGTCCAAGCACTAGGGCTAGCCGAACAGCTAAGCCCCGCCCCGCAACTGATTCGCGTGCGCCCCCTCCCAAGCCTATCCCGCCATTTCCCCAGCCTAGCCCGCAAGGGATTATGCCCCATGCCCAAGCAACTGCGCCAAGCACTAAATACCCACGGCACCCCAGAAATCGTCATCACCTGCGGACGCCGCCATGCCGGATTATCCCTATTGATGCGGCGATTCGGACAAAACAAAGATGGGGGTAAAATAAAAACCATCCACATACAAAACCCGCACCTACCAGAAAAATATTTTGATTGGTTAATCGTGCCATCGCATGACAATTTGCGCGGTGAAAATGTATTGGTGAGTCTAGGCTCGCTCAATCGCTTAAACACCTTAATGCGCCAAAACCCGCCGCCACCCAAAGCCGTCAAAGCCCTAGCGGGGCGCAAAATCGCCGTATTGATAGGCGGTTCAAACCGCCGCTACCGCGTCCAAGCCCAAGACTACCACCGCTTCGGCGCATTATTAGCCGACATAGCCTCCATGACCGAATCAGCCCTACTACTGATTCCCTCAAGACGCGCCAGCGGTGAGGCACAAGAAGCCATGCGCGCCCCCCTAGCCAACACGCCAAATTGGTGGTGGGACGGCAAAAGCCCCAACCCCTACCCATGGATTCTACGCCAAGCCGATGCGGTGATAGTCACCGCCGATAGCGTCAATATGACATCCGAAGCCGTATCAAGCGGCAAGCCCGTCCATACTGCCGAACTGCGCCCGGAATCAGGACGCATCGCCCACTTCCACAAAATCATGCAAGAAGCCGGCTACACCAAACCCCTAACCCGCATAGCACTCCACAATTTCTTTGATTCGCCATCAAATCCCCCACCTCCTTTGGACGAAACCAAACGCATAGCCAAAATTTTGCGCGAAAAACTAGAAAAATAACGTGCGGTCTTGGGGCATATTGGCATAAAGATGCGCGCATTCCTCGGCATAGCCATTATAGAGTTGGGTCGGCACACGCTCACCCGTGCCTAAAAGCCGTTCGGTGGCTTGGCTCCAACGTGGATGCGGCACATCAGGATTCACATTCGCCCAAAATCCATATTCCCGCCCCTGCAATTCCTGCCAATAACTAACCGGTTGCTTATCGGTAAAAGTAATGCGGACAATGGATTTGATGCACTTAAAGCCATATTTCCAAGGCACGACAAGCCGAATCGGCGCGCCATTTTGGTTAGGCATCGCCTTGCCATAAAGCCCGGTCGCCAACAAAGGCAAAGTGCTAGACGCTTCTTCAATCGTCAGCCCTTCGGTATAAGGCCAAGGCGACCAACTAGCCCGTTGCCCGGGCGCAATATCAGGGTTCAAAAACGTCTCAAACTGCATATATTTCGCGCCGGCGGTAGGCTTAGCAAATTTCACCAAATTGGCAAGTGGCACCCCAGTCCAAGGCACCGCCATAGCCCAAGCCTCAACACAACGATGCCGATAAAGCCGCTCCTCTTGGTCGCCAAGTTTGCGAATCAGCGCATCGGCTTGGATGGTAATGTCCTCCTCCACCATGCCATCAATAACAACTTCCCAAGGGTCAGTCTTAAGCCGTTTAGCCCAACGCCAAATGTTCTTGGAAGAACCAAATTCATAAAAATTAGTATAGGTAGTAGCCTCCTCCTCATCAGTAATAGCACGGTCAAGCGTATATTTAGCATTACGAGGCGCCGGAAACCCCTCAATAGCCGCCGAAGCCAGCGAAGGCACAATCCCCACCCCAGCAGCCGCCCCAATCCCCATAGCACCCAGAATCTGCCGCCGATTAAAATAAACATCCTCCGGCGTAGCCAAATGCTCAGGCATATACCAACTAGGTTTTTGTTTGATCAACATAATAAAGTCCTCCTAAAAATTTCCCCGACTCAAAAAAACAGCATAACCCCATTTCCAAAAAAAGCAAAGACACACAGAAAAAAATTTCAAATAAAAAAGGGGCAAGGCAAGAAATTCTCACCCCGCCCCCAAAAAGTCAGGTGTGATGACTAGCCCTTCTGTGGATTGTTTCCACGGTCGGGACCAGATGGATTCCCAGTTTTACTGGGTCCGTTTGGTGGTGTGTTGTTCATCTTATCGCCTTTCTCCAACTTCAGTTGGTTGCCAAACTCCTTTTTGAATACTTCCCTAATTATGTACAGTATGATCTCCAATAAAAAGTCTCTCCAAGCAGAATCATTGTTTGAATCAGACTTTTGGTCGGTATTAGGTAGGTTCGCTATGATACCCTCCTTTCTAAAGTTTCATCACTGCAAAGCCAGCATATTTACTAGCCTCACCCACCTCATATAAGTAGCCACTTAAAAATTTCAATAGGCGGGGCGCACCAAAAAAACATTCCTACCCCAATTTCTCCGTAGAAATTTTGATACGTCCACAAGCATCCTCCAACGCCTCCGTGCTAGTAGCGTAAGAAATCCGAAAATGCGGTTCAAGCCCGAATGCCGCGCCTTGCACTGCCGCCACGCCGCCATCTTCTAAAAGCCACGTCACATAATCGCCGTCATTATTGATAACCTGCCCATCAGGACGTTTCAACCCAATAACCTCCTCCACCGATGGATAAACATAAAACGCCCCATCAGGATTAGGACAGCTGATTCCCTCAATCGCATTGAGCGCATCCACGACCAGCTGCCGCCGTGCGTCAAAGGCTTGGCGGTTGCTGTCCATAAAATCAAGCGCGCCATTGAGCGCCGCCACCGCCGCATATTGCGCGATGCTATTGGGGCTTGAGGTGGATTGCGATTGGATGGTCGCCATCGCCTTAATAAGCGGTGCCGGCCCGGTGGCATAGCCGATGCGCCAGCCGGTCATACAATAGGCTTTAGACACGCCATTCATGGTCAAAATACGGGTCTGCAAATCGGGCGCGACTTCCGCCAGCGTGGAAAACGTAAAATTGCCATAGACCAAATGTTCATAAATATCATCGCACAAAATATGCACATGCGGATGGCGGCGCAACACCTCCGCCAAAGCTTTCAGCTCATCGGCATGATACCCCGCCCCCGTAGGATTAGACGGGCTATTCAAAATCAACCATTTCGTTTTCGCGGTAATAGCGTCATCCAACTGCGCCGGGGTTAAGCGGAATCCCGACTCCGCCGGACACGCAACCACCACCGGCACCCCCCCTGCCAGCAACACAATATCGGGGTAAGACACCCAGAACGGCGCCGGAATAATCACCTCATCTTCAACATCAACGCTCGCCATGATGGCATTGTAAAGCACCTGCTTACCCCCGGTGCCGACGCTGATATTGGCGGGGGTGGTGGTGATGCGATTCTCGCGCTGAAATTTATCCACAATCGCCGCTTTCAATTCCGGAATCCCATCCACGGCGGTATATCTCGTTTTGCCATCGGCAATCGCTTGGCGGGCGGCATCTTTGATATGTTCGGGCGTATCAAAATCAGGCTCACCCGCCCCCAGCCCGATAACATCACGCCCCGCCGCTTTCAGTTCCGCCGCCATGGTGGAAACAGCAATAGTCGGCGACGGCTTAATAGCCCCCATACGCGCGGCAAGAAATCCCATAAAACATCTCCCAATGCAAAAACGGCTTAAAAATAATTGATAAAATCTATTGGCGGTGCTGGCAAGGAAATTCTGCACTTTCGCTTCGTTTTTGGATGGTTTATATTGTGGGGGTTATGGATGATACGCTTGCGCTTTCCGCCCCGCACCAACCGCTTTTTGCCGATGCGCATGACGCGCAAACCCCCTTGCGCCTTGAAACCGACTACGAACCCCGAGGCGACCAACCCGCCGCCATCACCGCGCTTTTAGCTGGGCTCCGCCAAGATGCGCGCGACCAAGTTTTACTAGGCGTCACCGGTTCGGGCAAAACTTTCACCATGGCGCATGTCATTGCCGAAATGCAACGCCCCGCCCTCATCCTAGCCCCCAACAAAACCCTCGCCGCCCAGCTTTATGGCGAGATGCGCGCGCTATTCCCCGATAACGCCGTAGAATATTTTGTCTCCTATTACGACTACTACCAACCCGAAGCCTATGTGCCACGCTCGGACACCTATATTGAAAAAGAAGCCACCATCAATGAACAAATTGACCGCATGCGCCACAGCGCCACCCGCGCTTTATTAGAACGCCGCGATGTCATTATCGTCGCCTCGGTATCGTGCATTTACGGCATAGGTTCGGTGGAAACCTATTCCAGCATGGTCATCAGGCTATTCAAAGGACAAGCCATTGAACGCCAGCAATTATTACGCCAACTCACCGAATTACAATATAAGCGCAACGACGCCAGCTTTTATCGCGGCTGTTTTCGCGTGCGCGGGGATGTGGTGGAAATCTTTCCCGCCCACCTAGAAATCAGCGCATGGCGCATCTCGCTGTTCGGCGATGAGATCGAAGCCATCACCAGTTTTGACCCCCTGACCGGACAAAAAGACGAAAATTTTGATTCGGTGCGCATTTTCGCCAACTCGCACTATGTGACACCCAAACCAACCTTACAACAAGCGGTAAAAAACATCCGCCTAGAGTTAAAAACCCGCTTGCGCGCATTGGAGAGCGAATCACGCCTGCTTGAAGCCCAACGCCTAGAACAGCGCACCAATTTTGACCTAGAAATGATTGAAGCCAGCGGCGTCTGTAGCGGTATTGAAAATTATTCGCGCTACCTATCCGGGCGCGGTGCCGGCGAACCCCCACCAACATTATTTGAATACCTGCCCAAAGATGCCCTGCTATTCCTTGACGAAAGCCACGTCACCGTACCGCAATTAGGGGCGATGTATAAAGGCGACCGCGCCCGCAAAAGCACCTTGGCAGAACACGGCTTCCGCTTGCCGTCATGCCTAGATAACCGCCCCCTAAAATTTGAAGAATGGGAGCAATTCCGCCCGCAGACCATTTACGTATCGGCAACCCCGGGCAAATGGGAGTTAGAACAAACCGGCGGCGCGTTCATTGAACAAATCGTCCGCCCCACCGGGCTGATTGACCCCACCTGCATCATCCGCCCCACCGAACACCAAGTGGATGATGTCATAGCCGAATGTCGCAAGGTCGCCAAAAACAACCAACGCACCCTCATCACCACCCTGACCAAAAAAATGGCGGAAGACCTGACAGAATATATGTACGAAGCGGGGCTAAAAGTGCGCTATATGCACTCGGATGTGGAAACCCTTGAACGCATTGAAATCATCCGCGATTTGCGCCTAGGCGTATTTGATGTGCTAATCGGCATCAATCTGTTGCGCGAGGGGCTAGACATTCCCGAATGTGCGTTGGTGGCGATTCTTGACGCCGATAAGGAAGGCTATTTACGCTCGCGCACCTCATTGGTGCAGACGATAGGGCGGGCGGCACGCCACATAGAAGGGCGGGTGATTCTCTATGCGGATACCATGACCGGGAGCCTAGATTACGCCATCGGTGAGACCAACCGCCGCCGCACCAAACAACTCGCCTATAACACCGCCCACGGCATCACGCCGGAAAGCGTCAAATCACAAATCAAAGACATTTTGGGTTCCGATTACGAAAAAGCCGGGCGCGTTGAGGTCGCTACAACAGGCGCTATCATGGTCGGCAAATCGCTCCAAGACACCATCGCCTCCCTAGAGGAATCCATGCAAACCGCCGCCGCCAATTTAGAATTTGAAGAAGCCGCCCGCCTCCGCGATGAAATTCGCCGCCTTGAAGCCGCCGAATTAGAAATCGCCAGCGGTCCTGCCATCGCCTTCCGCCGCCAGCAAAAACAACAGCGAAAAAGCAAAAAACAGCACTAATTTTCCCTCAATTTTTCCTATAAAAACATAGCGAAAACACCCCCAAAAACACCTATAAAAGCACAAAGTTTTTAACAAGCCCCGCCAAATCGCCACAAAAACCCCATAAAAGCCGATTTTCGTTGATTTTTTCAAGGAATTGCAAGCATCAGCATTTTTAACCTATTGTTTTTATTGCCTTTGCCTAACCTGCCCAAAAATTAGGCATTTTCATAGTTTTGGCAGGTTTTGCCGATTCGCTAGCCCCAAAACAAAACCTATCCACAAAGTTATCCACAGATTCCGTGGATGAGATTCGCCCCCCGCATACCCCGCTATTATTACGCCACGCGAAACACTTGGCATTTGTCATAAAATCCGCCAAATTACCCTCATGAATGTAGCAGCTCCACCACCAGATTTTCAACGCGGGCTAGAAACCATCCGCAATATGGCAACGCGCCTAGATGCCTCGCCGGGGGTCTATCGCATGCTCGGGCATGATGGGCAGGTGCTTTATGTGGGCAAAGCCAAAGGCTTAAAGCACCGCGTGTTGAGCTATACGCGCCCGCAAGCCCTCAACCAACGCCTCATGCGTATGGTGGCAGAAACCCACAGCCTTGAAATCATCACCACGCGCACTGAGGTTGCGGCATTATTGCTAGAAAGCAACCTCATCAAAACCCTAAAACCCCGCTACAATATCCTCCTACGCGATGACAAAAGTTTCCCCTATATTATGGTAAGCGGCGACCATGACTACCCGCAACTCGCCAAACATCGGGGCAGTCGCAAACGCCAAGCCGCATGGTTCGGGCCTTTCGCATCGGCACGGGCGGTCAAGCGCACCATCACCGAATTGACCCGCGCCTTTTTGTTGCGGAATTGCAGTGATTCGATGTTCGCGGCGCGCTCGCGCCCGTGCTTACAATATCAAATCAAACGGTGCACCGCCCCTTGCGTCGGCAAAGTCAGCCACGCAGATTACCAACAACAAGTCAATCAAGCCGTGCGCTTTTTGAGCGGCGAATCACGCGCGGTGCAAGAAGAATTTGCCGCCAATATGCAAACCGCCGCCGCCGCATTAGATTATGAAACCGCCGCATTATGGCGCAATCGCATCCGCGCCCTCAATCAGATTCAAGCCCACCAAGACATCCACCTCCCCAACGCGTTAAACGCCGACATCATCGCCATAGCCCTTGAAGGCGGGCGCAGTTGCGTGCAGGTATTTTTCATGCGCAACGGCTCCAATTTCGGTACCCGCACCTATTTCCCCCGCCACGATAATGAAGCAGAGGCAAGCGCCATCCTAACCGCCTTCATCGGGCAATTTTACGATGATAAACCCGCCCCCCCCGAATTATTGGTGAGCCACAGCCTAGCCGACGCCCCCCTATTAGCCGAGGCATTGAGCGACAAATCCGAACGCAAAACGCGCATCTCTTGCCCCGAACGCGGGAGCCGCCGCAAATTGATGGCAATGGCACAACAAAACGCCCACGAAGCCCTAGCGCGCGAGATCGCTACCAGCATCGCCACCAGCAAAATGCTCAACGAGGTGCAAGAATTATTCGGCTTAGATGCCCCCCCGCAACGCATTGAGGTCTATGACAATTCGCACATTCAAGGCAGTCATGCGGTGGGCGCAATGATAGTCGCCACGCCCGAAGGCTTTTCCAAACCCCATTACCGCAAATTCAACATTGAAAAAACCAAACTCAATATAGGCGGTGATGATTTCGCCATGATGCGCGAAGTATTGCGTCGCCGTTTCGCCCGCGCCATCCGCGATGACCCCGACCGCCAAATCGGCTTGTGGCCCGATTTAGTTTTATTGGATGGGGGCAAAGGGCAGTTGAGCACAGCAGAATCAGTGCTAGACGATTTAGGCATTGAAAACATCCCACTAGTCGCCATCGCCAAAGGCACCGACCGCCACGCCGGACGCGAGACATTTCATCAACCCAATAAAGCCCCGTTCTCTCTCCCCCCCAACACGCCGGTGCTACATTATCTGCAACGTCTGCGCGATGAGGCGCACCGCTTTGCCATCGGCGCGCACCGCACCCGCCGTCAAAACGCCAATAAATCCAGCCCCCTTGATGCGATTCCCGGCATCGGTGCCACGCGCAAAAGGGCATTGCTCGCGCATTTCGGGGCGGCAAAAGCGGTAGCCGAAGCCGATATTCCCGATTTAATGAAAGTAAATGGCATCTCAAAGCAGGTCGCCGATATCATTTACCAGTGGTTTCATGCTAAACATTAAGCGGGCATTTATTGAAGGGGGTTTCGTACCATGAAACATTTTCCAAATATCATCACCATCCTACGCATAGTCGCCAGCATTGCCGTGCCGTTTCTGATTTTGGACGGCAGACTAGGCGTGCGGGGGGTGGCATTCGGCTTATTTGCTTTTGCGGCGATTACCGATTGGCTTGACGGCTATTTGGCGAGGCGGTGGAATGTATTGAGCAAACTAGGACAGATGCTTGACCCGATAGCCGATAAACTACTCATCACCGGCAGCCTTTTAGCACTAGTCGCCGCCGACCGCGCGCATTTGCCGATTCTTTACCCCGCCCTGATGATTATATTCCGCGAGATTTTTGTATCGGGCTTGCGCGAATATCTGGGCATGATGCGTGTAGCATTGCCGGTCACCAGCTACGCCAAATACAAAACCGCCCTCCAATTCATCGCCATCGGCATGGTGATTTTCTATCCGTTCATCAATGATTGGCATTATGCGTTCGCTGCGGTCATGGCGTGTTTTTACCTAGCAACCGCATTAACGCTCTTAACCGGCATAGATTATTTTATGAAAGCAACCCGCCATGTCTGAACCCACGCCTAAACCCACGAGGCATAAATTAGTCATCGGCTTGGCAGGATTTTCCGGTGCCGGCAAAACCACCTTAGCCGAACAACTGATTCCCTTATTGGTGGCAAAAGGCTTCAACATAGCCACCATCAAACACGCCCACCACAATTTTGACGCCGATATTGAAGGCAAAGATAGTTGGCGCCATCGCCAAGCCGGGGCAAGCCAAGTGCTAGTATCATCAAAAAAACGCCGCGCACATTTCACCGAAACCGCCGATGAAAATGAAGCCAGCCTTGATACATTATTGGCAGAACTAGCCCCCAGCGATATCGTGCTAGTAGAAGGTTTCAAAAATGACCCAATCCCCAAAATTGAATTAAGGCGCGCGGGGCTAGACAGCCCCGCCCTCTACAAAAAAAATCCGCATATCCTAGCGGTAGCAACCGACAGCAAAATCACCGACTGCCCCCTACCGCAATTTGACATCAACGACCCAAAGGCGATAGCCGATTTCATCGCCGATATGGTGCAAGCATGACCCTATCCTTTACCGAAGCCCAACAACGCATAAGCGCCGCCGTGCGCGCCCTAACTGAAAGCGAATCGCGCCCCCTTGCTGATTGCCCTTTAGCCGATAGTTTAGGTGCGGTGTTAGCCACCGACCTCATCGCACCCAAAGACGTGCCAAGCAGTGATTGTGCGGCGGTAGATGGCTATGGCTTTTGCCACGCCACCCTACCCCCCGACCATTGCTTACCCATTTCGGGGCAAGCACAAGCAGGACACCCCCTCCCGCATCCCTTTAAGGCAGGAAGCGCCATCGCCATCACCACCGGCGCCCCCATGCCCCAAGCCGAAAACCCGCAACATAGCCCCGACACCATCGCCATGCACGAAGATTGCGAGATCATCAAAGACAAAGTGCGCCTCCCCGCCAATATCAAAAAAGGCAGTAATTTCCGCCCCAAAGGCGAAAACATCCAAAAAGGCGAAACCGCCCTAAAACAAGGCACAAAAATAGGGGCGGCAGAAATCGGGTTATGTGCGGCAATGGGTTTTGCCGAATTATCGGTAATGCGCGCATTGCGTGTAGGCGTGCTATCAACCGGCGATGAATTATGCGATGTAGCCGACGCACCCGATGCGCACCCCAACGGCTTAATTGACTCAAACCGCCCCATGTTGATGGCACTCCTCAAAGCCGACCGCCACCACAGCACCGATGGCGGCATCATCAAAGACGACCGCACCGCCACCAGCCAAAGCCTGCAAAACCTAGCCAGCACCCATGATGCCGTGCTAGTAAGCGGCGGCAGTGCCGGGGGCAGTGAAGACCACACCCGCCAAGCCATCCGACACGCCGGCGGCACCATCCATTTCGCTGGCATCAATATCAAACCGGGTCGCCCTTTCGCCATGGGACAAATTGGCAACTGCCCCATTTTCTGCCTCCCCGGCAATCCGGTGGCGGTATTCGTCACCTACCGCCTATTAGTGGCGGACGCCCTAACCCGCCTAAGCGGCGCCCGCCCCCGCCCATTATTACGCCTACCTGTGCAATGCGGATTTTCAGCCGCACATAAACAGGGACGCACGGATTTCGTGCGGGTCGTTCTGCGCGATAGCGACAAAGGACTCCCCATAGCGATTCCCCATGGACGTTTCGGTGCCGGCGTATTAACCTCGCTGACCGGTGCCGATGGCTTACTTGAAATTTCCGCCGATAAAGGGCATGTCAAAGAAGGCGATGAATGTGCGTTCATCCCATTGAGGTAAAACAATGAAGATTCGTTATTTTGCATGGCTACGCGAGGCAATCGGCACGAACAGTGAGGATTTAACCTATAATCCTGACTGGAAAAATGTCGCCGATTTAGTGGCATTTCTGCGCCAAAAAAGCACGGCACATCACCAAGCCCTAAAAGATATGACCCTAGTGCGGGTAGCGGTAAATTATGATTATGTGGACCTAGACCACCCCCTCACCGCAAGCGACGAAGTAGCATTCTTCCCGCCAGTGACGGGAGGCTAAAACATGTCCATAGAAATCACCGAAAATGATTTTGATTTAAGCGCACTTTACGCCCGCCTCCGCCAAAATGGTGCGGGTGCGGTGGTGCTATTTGTCGGTTTGGTGCGCGATATGGCGGGGGATGACAGCATAACCAGCATAACCCTAGAACATTACCCGGGCATGACCGAACAACAGCTTGAAGCGATTCGCACCCAAGCCATGCAACACTGGCAGCTAAAAAATGCCATCATCATCCACCGCATCGGCACGTTGGAGGCAAGCGCACAAATTGTCGCCGTAGGCACCGCCGCCCCCCACCGCCAAGACGCTTTTGAAGCCAATCAATTCATCATGGATTATCTCAAAACCGAAGCCCCATTCTGGAAATGCGAAACCAGCACGCAGGGCAAAAAATGGGTAGAGGCGCGCACCAGCGACGCTGAAGCCAAAAAACGTTGGGCCAAAAAACGTTAGCCCAAAAAACACTAGGACAACTAAATCCCCCCACGCACCAATTTCGCATAATTTTCAGTAATCGCACGACAAGCCGCCCCGGGATTCATGTGATGGTCGCCAATTTGCGACACTGGCGTCACTTCCGCCGCCGTGCCGGTCAAAAAACATTCTTTTACTTGTGCTAGTTCTTCAGGCAAAATATGGCGTTCCACCACCTGATACCCCATATCGCCGAGCATTTTCATAACGCTCTGACGCGTAATGCCATTGAGAAAACAATCGGCAATAGGCGTATGAATCGCCCCATCTTCCATAACAAAAAAGATATTCGCCCCCGTGGCTTCGGCAACATAGCCCCGATAATCCAGCATCATGGCATCGGCAAAACCTTTCGCCTCGGCGGCGTGTTTCGCCAGCGTGCAGATCATATAAAGCCCGGCGGCCTTGGCATGCACAGGTGCGCTTTCGGGGCTAGGGCGCCTCCATTCGGCAATATCAAGGCTAATCCCACGCATCTTGGCATCAAGGTCAAACATACTCGGCCATTCCCAACAAGCGATAGAAACATGGATTTTCGTATGCTGTGCCGCCACCGCCATCTGTTCAGACCCCCGCCAAGCCACAGGACGCAGATACGCATCTCTGAGCCCATTTTTCTCGAGCAACTGCTCTTTCGCCGCCAACAGCGCATCATCACTAAAAGGCAAATCAAACCCCATAATGCGTGCCGATTCGCGAAAACGCTCGGTATGCAGGCGCGATTCAAAAATCACCCCATCATAGGCGCGCTCGCCTTCAAAAATAGAACTCGCATAATGCAAGCCATGGCTGAGGATATGCGTTTGCGCCGTGCGCCATGCCACCATGGCGCCATTCACCCAGATAAAACCATCGCGGTCATCAAATGGAATGCTGTTCATTTTGCCCACCTATTGTTAAGTTGTCTTGACATATTAAAACATTTGATGAAAATAAGTCAACATGGCTGACATAAAAACTCCGCATAGACCGCTTTTTTTACGCGAAGAAGAATTGCGTTATAGCATTGAGCTCATGTTTTTCGCCTATCGTGATTTCACCAGTGAGGCGGACACGCATCTCGCGCGGGTCAATTTAGGGCGGGCGCATCACCGCGTCATTTATTTTGTCGGGCGCAATCCCGGCATCAATGTGCGCGATTTGTTAAACATTCTCAACATCACCAAACAATCGCTTTCAAGGGTGCTATCGCATTTAATTGACACCGGCTATGTGCGCCAAAAACAAGGGAGTGCCGATAAACGCCAACGCCTGCTCTACCTAACCCAACAAGGCGAGGCGTTAGAACATGAGGTCACGCGCCTCCAATGCCAACGTTTTGCCCGCGCTTTCAAATCGGTCAGTGACGAATCAGTAACCGGATTTTTGGCAGTCATGGAATCAATGCTAGACGAAAAAACCATCGCCCTACTCCGCCACCCCCCCATAAGCAAAAAGCAAGACCCCTGAGCCATGACCGCCCCAAAACGCCATATTCTAGTCATTGAAGACGATGAACGCTTACGCGATTTATTGTTGCGCTTTTTGCTAGGCAAAGGCTATCGCGTCACCGGTGCGGGTTCCGTAGAAGAAGCCCGCGCGCGTATGAAAGGCACCTATTTTGATGCTTATGTAGTGGATATTATGCTGCCCCAAGAAAGCGGGCTTGATTTCGTGCGCGCCCTCAAAACCACCGGCGACACCCCGCCATGCCTGATGCTAACAGCGATGGGCGCACCGGGGCAACGCCTTATGGGGCTTGAAAGCGGGGCAGATGATTACATGACCAAACCTTTTGAGCCCGATGAGTTAGCCTTGCGCATCCGCAACCTGCTAAGGCGCACCGAAGAAAGCCAACCCAGCCAAAATAATAGCGCACCGCCCACGGCATCAATACGTTTCGGCCCCCACGAATTTGACATTGACAATATGCAATTAAAAACCGGCAATCAGCGTAATGCTTTAACCACTGCCGA
Organism: uncultured Alphaproteobacteria bacterium; assembly: GCA_958431225.1. Classification (GTDB taxonomy): domain Bacteria; phylum Pseudomonadota; class Alphaproteobacteria; order Puniceispirillales; family UBA1172; genus UBA12202. Next base: position 649,085 of record OY288107.1, read on the forward strand.
ACGTAAATTGCTCGCGTGTTTTGCCCGCCACCCCAACGCCCCCCTATCGCGCGACGTGCTCGCCGCCATGCTATCAAGCCAGATGGAAGGGCGGAGCCTTGATGTTGCCGTCACCCGCTTGCGCCAAAAAATTGAACCCAATCCCCGCCAACCCATCTATCTATTGACAATGCGCGGGGTAGGTTGGATGCTTCAAACTGACAACGAAAGCCCAAATTGAATTTTTTTGAATCATGATGATCTCTTTGTTGAAACCAAAATCACTATTCGCGCGCATGCTCGCCATCATTCTGATTCCCCTAATCGTCGTGCAACTGATCACGGTTTGGGCATTTTTCGGACGCCATTGGGATAACATCACCCGCTATCTAGCCACCAACCTATCCGCCGATATCGCCGTAGTCATGGATCAAATCGCCGATGACCGCAGCCCCGAACAGCTAGCCAGCACCGCCCGCTTCGCCCGCAGCTATTTCCAATTTGACACCGAATGGCTAGGCATAGCCGCCCCGCCAGATTCCCCCGAAGCCAGCACCAGCTATGCCGGACGCCAATTACGCCTAAATCTCAATCAACGTTTAGACCAGCCCTTTTCCATGGATTTTGACAGCGACCCCGACCACATCACCATCTATGTACAATATCCCGAAGGCGTCTATAGCCTCACCGCCTCACGCAAACGCCTATTTAGCACCACGGCATTTTTGGTGATTCTATGGACGGTGGGCACGACCATTCTGCTCGCTTGCGTCGCCGTGCTATTTCTGCGCAATCAGATGCGCTCCATTGAACGTCTAGCCGAGGCGGCAAGGCGCATCGGGCTAGGGCGTCCGCCGATACGCTTCAAAGTAGAAGGCGCCACCGAAGTGCGCCAAGCCGGACTCGCCTTTCACGCCATGTCCAACCGCATTCAACGCCAAGTATCCGAACGTGTAGAAATGTTAGCGGGGGTCAGCCATGATTTACGCACCCCCTTAACACGCATGAAATTATCGCTTGCCATGATAACCGATGAATCTGCACGCCACGAGTTAGAAAAAGACATTGCCGAAATGGAAGCCATGATTGAAGGCTATCTACATTTCGCCAGTGGCAGTGTCAGCGAAGCATTAGAAAATCTTGAAGTCGTAGAATTAATCCAAACCACCATCACCCGCGATTTTAATAATGGCGGGAACGAGAACAAAAAAATCCATTTCACCCCCCCCGACACCGCCCCCCCCGCCATTCCGTTAAGGCGTATGGCGTTTTGCCGTGCCATCAGCAATCTCATCAACAACGCGCTGATTCACGGGGGCAATTGCTTTGTCAGCGTGGAGGCACAAGAGGGTTTAATCACCATCCTCATTGACGATGACGGCGACGGCATCCCAAAAGATATGCGCCGCGCCGCCCTAAAACCCTTCGCGCGCGACATCAATGCCAAAACCAGCACCAGCGACACCAGTGCCGGCGGCATAGGTCTAGGTCTAGCCATAGCCCACGAAGCGGCAATGAGTCATGGGGGCGAATTATTGCTAGGCGATGCCCCCCAAGGCGGTTTGCGCGTACGCCTACAACTGCCAATATAATTTTTGTTAATGCATCCGCCCGCCATCAGGCACCGATAAATCAGGCGCCAGCAACACCACCGCACCATCAGCATCAGGCACGCCAAGCGTCAAAACCTCGGACATAAAAGGTCCAATCTGCCGCGGCGGAAAATTCACCACCGCCACCACTTGCTTGCCCATGAGCGCATCACGGTCATAATGTTTGGTAATCTGCGCAGAAGATTTTTTGACACCAACATCCCCGCCAAAATCAATCTGCAATTTCCAAGCGGGCTTGCGCGCTTCGGGGAAATCATCCACGCCAATAATCGTGCCAACACGAATATCCACCGCCAAAAAATCATCAAAACTAATCGTCATCTCCGGCACCTCCTTTTTCACGAATCAATCCAAATGTCGCGGCAATCTGCGTAGCGGTATTTAGGCGTTGGTCTAAACACCGCGCCGTCAATGCCAAATCGGGGCTATCATCTTTGAGCCAATCTTTCATCACCACCAAATAGACCCCGGCAAGCCCTTTAGCGCGCATCAACCCGCCTAAGCCTTGCCCGCCACCACCAACCGCCCCCAGAATCTGCCGCATAGCCCGCGTCAAACAATCCGCCAGCATCAAGGCAATACGCGGATTACTAAGCGCGGCACTATGCAGGGCTTCAAGGGCAGTTTTATGCGCGCGATAGGCTTCAAAACGTTGCAATAGCGCTTCAAAAATTTTCTCACGCACACTAGCATCGGCATCATCCGCCAAGTCTTTTGCCAGTTGTTCCGTAAGGTCGCGGTCAAAATGGCAGAGCCCGGTCGCCACCATATCAAGGCGGTCTTGATAAAGCCGATGCGCGAGTTCTGCCTCAACCCCAGCGCGTTCAATAATCGCCTCAATACTCATGTCGGCATAAGGCAGCTCCGCCAACATAGAAAGCGCCGCCGCCCCTAAAGCACGGCGGGCTTGGTCAATAGGATGCGGTGTTTTGGTTTTGGATGGTGGCATCAATCTCTCCTCGCTAACAGGATAAAGAAAAATCACCTATTTGCCAAGTTCCCCTATTTGCCAAGTTCCTCAGAACGCCGCCGCGCCGCCAGCATCGCCCGTTCCATCAAACGCATCAGCGCATCATCCGCCAATAAAACCTCCATAGCCGCCGCCGTAGTCCCATGCGGGCTCGTCACATTTGCCCGCAATGTCGCAGGATTCTCCTCGCCATCGCGCATCAACGCCCCGCCCCCAGCAATCGTAGCAATGCTCAACTGCCGCGCCACCTCCGCCTCCAACCCCATTTTCATCGCGGCGGCTTCCATCGCCTCTTGCAACAAAAACACATAAGCCGGCCCAGTGCCAGAAACCGCCGTCACCGCATCCAAAAGCCCTTCATCCACCTCAACCACCGCCCCCACCGCCTCCATCAAAGCACCAGCCAACTGACGCATAGACGCATTAAGCCCCGCATGATGCGCCAAAGCCGTCACCCCACAACCAATCGCCGCCGGCGTGTTCGGCATAGCCCGAACAATCTGTTCTGACCCCGCAAGCACCTGCGAAATCCGCGCCATAGACACCCCCGCCATAATAGAAAGCCAAGCCGTCGTAGGCGATGCCAAAACCGCCACATCTTCAACGGCAGAAGGAAAATTCTGCGGTTTTGCTGCCAAAACAATCATATCAGGGGCGGGCAGTTCCCCCACCGCATCACCAGCACTAGCAAAATAACGCAAATTAGGATGCGTAGGCAAATCCGCCATATCCCCAATATGCGGGTCAATCACCGCAATAGCATCAATGCCGAATGAAGCAGGCGTTTTAGCCAGCCACCCCCGCAACATCGCCTGCCCCATTTTACCGCAACCACAAAGGAGAATCTGCGTCATGCCCCAATCCCATTCAATTTAGCATGGCTTACCCGAATATAGATTTAGGCGCAACCTTGGGTTTCCATGAGCGCGCTTTGGCTAGCACTAGTGGCATCGGCGGCACCGGTGGAAAGCTGAAACAAGGCAGGATAGTATTTCTCACATTCCACGAACGTCACTTCCACAAGGTCAAGCATTTGTTCCAAAACCGCCCCGCTAGTGCCACGCAGAGGCGTCGTATGCTGAAAGATGAGGCAATTTTTATCTTGGGTAAGGTTAAAATGCCCGAGCCAGATGCGTTCATTCAAACGGCTAATCAGCTCCAACATCTCACCCCGTTGCTGTTCCAGCACAAAAATATCCAAAAGCGCGCTAATATGGATAGCGGCGTATTCCTCTTGCCATTTAACGTTGACATAATAATCCGACCAATAGCCCGAAAGTTCCACGGCAATTTCATCACGCGATTGATGATGCGTCCGCCAATCATTAACTTCCACAAGCCGCCGCATCAAAGCAATCGGATGATCAAAAAGCGGGGCAGATTTTGGCGTGCGAATCATCATAAGCGGTCAAGCCTTTAATAGGTTATTGCATGGACGAATCGGATTATAGACACATCCAAATAAAAAAACAACATTTAGTATAAAAAAAATTTCAAAACCCAATTTATAGTAGTTTTTCTAGCCAAAAAACCGTGCTATATGCTTGAGGATGTTATCAACCTCCCCCTTTAACGAAGCCATCACCCGCATGGCAGTGCCGTTTCCGTTCACCGATTCGGTGCTGTTCCAATTAGGACCGTTAGCGGTGCGTTGGTATGCGTTAGCGTATATGGTGGGGATTCTATTAGGCTGGCTAGTATTGCGCCACATCACCCGCAACCCCAACGACCCCATAGGACGCCCCCCCCTAGAAACGCTACTCAATGCCGGGATTATCGGCATTATTTTAGGCGGGCGTTTGGTCTATGTGCTGTTCTACAACCTACCCTATTACGCCAACGCACCCATAGAGGTGCTATATATCTGGCAAGGCGGCATGGCGTTCCATGGGGGCATGCTCGGCATGCTTGGGGGCATATTCTATGCCAGTCGCCGCCATAAAGTATCGTTCTTGGGTCTCACCGATTTAGTCGCATTGGTCGCACCGATTGGCTTATTTTTGGGGCGCATGGCGAATTTCATAAATTGCGAGCTGTATGGACACATCACCGATAAGCCATGGGGGGTGGTATTCAATCAAGGCACTTGTGTGCGCGGCGATGGTTTCGCCCCAGCAGGCAACCTACCCCGCCACCCCAGCCAAATCTACGAAGCCCTATTAGAAGGCGTCGTATTATTCGCGGTGTTGCTAGTGCTGTTCCGTTTAGGCGCGCGCCAGCATAAAGGCTTATTAGCCGGGGTATTCGTGCTAGGTTATGGATGCGCCCGTGCCTTTGTAGAATTATTCCGCGTCCCCGATAGCCAGCTAGGGTTTTTATGGTTAGGTCTCACCATGGGGCAGATTCTGAGCCTGCCAATGTTAGCGGCAGGGTTCTATCTCATCATACGGGCTTATAGTGGGCGCGGGGGGCGCACATGAATAACCCGTTGCGTAGCCTCATCACCGCCCAACTCACCGATAGCGGTTTTATGACGCTCTATGATTATATGCACCTAGCATTATATCATCCGCAACACGGCTATTATCAGCAGGAAGCGGTCATCGGGCGCGCGGGCGATTTCATCACCGCCCCAGAAATTTCCCAAATCTTTGGCGAGTTATTAGGATTATGGTGCGCCCACCAAGCCCAAACCCAAGGGCTTATTAACAAAGCCATTTTAGTAGAATTGGGGGCAGGACGCGGCACGCTAATGGCGGATGCGTTAAGGGCATGGAACACGCTCAACCTACCCCTACCGCCACTGCATATCATAGAGACCAGCCCACACCTAAAAACCCAACAAAAAACCAGCCTAGCCAAATTTCCCGCCCTAAAAATCCATTGGCACGAATCACCAAAAACCCTCCCAGAAAAACCCCTCTTAATGGTCGCCAATGAATTTTTTGATGCCCTCCCCATCCAGCAATATCGGCGCAAAAACAACACATGGCAACAACGCGGCATCAGCCTAGACGCCGAAAAAAATTGGCAATTCGCTTGGCGCAAAACCAAAAAAACCCCGCTTTTTGATGACCCCGCTTTCACCGCCCTAGATGAAGGACAAATTTTTACCCACGCCCCGGACTATGCCGATTTCCTAACCCCCATCGCCCAACGCATCGCCAGCCATGGCGGGGCAGGACTCATCATTGATTACGGCAAAATGGACGGTTACGGCGACAGCCTCCAAGCCGTAAAAAACCACCAAGCCGTGGAGATATTAGCCCACACCGGCACAGCAGATTTAACATCATGGGTTGATTTCGCCCACCTAAAAAACATTGCCGAAGCCTGCGGCTGCATCACCACCCCCCCCATCCCCCAAGGGCAATTTTTACGCGCCCTAGGCATCATGCCCCGCACGGAACAACTAGCCCAAGGCAAACCCGCCAAAACAAGGCGCGATTTATTGGGGGCAATAGACCGCCTTGTCAATCCCGCGCAAATGGGGCAAGTTTTCAAAGTCATGACCATAAATAAAGGAACGAAATAAATGCCTAAACACCCCCCCTACCTAACCCACGAATCCTTCCGTCCTAAAGCGATTCGCTACGGCTTCTTCACGCGCAAAGGCGGGGTCAGTCAAGGGCTTTACAGCAGTCTCAATGGTGGCTACGGCTCGGATGATGATGCCGAATCCGTGCGCCAAAATCGCCAATTAGCGGCAAATGCCCTCGGCTTTGACAGCAGCCAAATCGCCGCCCTCCACCAAATTCATTCAATAAAAGCCCACAGCATCACCGCCCCGCCGCGCCAGCCCCCAGAGGGCGACACCCTTGAGGGTGATGCTTTAATAACCAAAACAACCGGGCTAGCCCTCATGGTCATCACCGCCGATTGCGCCCCCATCATCTTCGCCGATAACGAAGCCGGGGTCATCGCCGCCGCCCACGCCGGTTGGCGGGGTGCCGTGGGCGGTATCATCGAATCAACATTGGATGCCATGACGCAACTAGGCGCAAACCCCCAAAACATAACCGCCATAATAGGTCCCGCCATCCAACAACCCTCCTACCAAGTAGGCGCAGAACTACGCACCGAAGCCCTAAAAGCCGATGCCGGCGCAGAAACATGTTTTATCAATGACAACAACAAAAAATATCTTTTTGACCTAACGGGCTATGTAGCAAGACGGCTAACACGAAAGGCCATAAAACATTTCGCCCTCCCCCACGACACCTATACCGATGCCGAAAATTTTTTCAGCCACCGCCGCCGCACGCATCAAGGCGAAGCAGATAGCGGACGTTTAATGACCCTCATCGGCATAAGCGAATCCTAGGAAAGCCAAGCCCCATGCCCCATTTATGGATATTTTTACTCATGTGCCTTGTGGGATTGTTAGCCATGTGCGTTTTGCTATAGCGAAAAAAATGCACCCGCCCCACGCCTTTACACTTGCGCGAGGCGCACTAACTTGCTATGAATCTAGCGGTTAAATCATTTCGGTTGTAAGCAATGAAAATTCTGGCCTGTAATTCAAATCGCCCGCTTGCTGAAGCCATCGCTGCCTATCTAAACTTGCCCCTTGTCAAAGCCGATATCCGCCGCTTTGCCGATATGGAAGTCTTTGCCGAAATCCAAGAAAATGTGCGGGGGGAGGATGTGTTCGTGGTGCAATCCACCTCATTCCCCGCCAATGATAATCTGATGGAATTATTGGTGACGCTAGATGCGTTAAGGCGCGGTTCGGCAAGGCGCATCACGGCGGTTCTGCCCTATTACGGCTATGCGCGCCAAGACCGCAAATCGGGCCCCCGCACCCCCATCTCGGCAAAACTAGTCGCCAATCTAATCACCTCCGCCGGCGCAGACCGCGTACTCACCATCGACCTCCACGCCGACCAGATTCAAGGTTTCTTTGACATCCCCACCGACAATCTTTTCGCCGCCCCGGTATTGTTAGCCGACATCAAACCCCGCTATAAAAACGGCGATTTGATGATTGTCTCGCCCGATGTAGGCGGGGTGGTGCGCGCGCGGGCCCTCGCCCGCCGCCTTGATGCCGATTTAGCCATCATTGACAAACGCCGCGAAAAAGCCGGGGTATCCGAGGTCATGAACATTATCGGCGATGTCAGCAAACGCCATTGCATCATGGTTGATGATATCATTGATTCAGGGGGAACGCTATGCAACGCGGCGGTCGCCTTGATGGAAAGCGGTGCCATCAGCGTAGAAGCCTACGTCACCCACGGGGTTTTATCGGGCGGGGCGGTATCGCGCATCGCCTCATCCCCCTTAAAAGCATTGGTGACCACCGACACCATCCTAGCCACCGAAGCCATGCGCGTCGCCCATAATGTGCGCCAACTTTCGGTCGCCCCCCTCTTGGGCGAAGCGATTTTACGCATCAACGAAGAACGTTCGGTATCATCGCTATTTGATTAAAGTCATATTCCGCTTGCGTCTGCGCGTGATTCGGGCTAGAAGTATCGCGTTTTACTAATTGGAGTCACCGAATTATGGCAGATACAATCACTTTGAACGCGACCAAACGCGACCGCGCCGGCAAAGGCGGTGCGCGCGCCACCCGCCGTGATGGATTCATTCCGGCGATTGTCTATGGCGGCGATGCCGGCCCGCAATCGGTCAATATCAACGACAACAGCTTTCGCAAATTGCTGAGTCAGCCCGGCTTTATGAGCCACGTCATCGCCCTAGATGTTGAAGGCGATAAAAATAATGTGCTCGCACGTGATATCCAATTCCATCCGGTCACCGATGTGCCACTGCATATTGATTTCCTGCGTATCACCGCCGCATCCACCGTCACCGTGATGGTGCCAGTGAATTTCATCAATGACGAAGAATCACCGGGGCTCAAAGGTGGCGGGGTGCTGAATGTGGTGCGCCACGAGATTGAAATGCTATGTTCTGCCATCAATATCCCTGAGAGCCTGACGGTGGATTTGACCGGCACCGAGATTGGCGATTCGATCCATATCAGCGCCATTGACGTGCCAGACGATGCAACGCCAACCATTACCGACCGCGATTTCACCATCGCCACCATCGCCGCCCCAACCATTGAGGTAGAACCCGAAATCACCGAAGCGGTTGAAGGCGAGGAAGGTGCAGAAGCAGCCGAAGGCGGCGAGGCAACCGAGGGCGAAGAAACACAAGAAGAAGAATAGGCTATTAGCGGGGGGCAAGGATATGCGCATCGTTGCGGGCTTAGGCAATCCCGGCGCAGGCTATGCCGCCCACCGCCATAATGTTGGTTTCATGTTGGTGGATGCCTTGGCGACACAATACGGCTTTGATGCGTGGAAAGCCAAATTTCAAGGCATGATGGCAGAAGGGGTGCTTGGCGAGGCAAAAACCATCCTGTTCAAACCGCAAAAATTTATGAATGATTCGGGAACACCCATAAAAACCATCCTCAAATTCTACAAATTGCCCCCAAGCAATTTAATCGTCATCCATGATGATATAGATTTAGCGGCAGGAAAACTGCGCATCAAATGCGGTGGCGGGCATGGCGGGCATAACGGCTTGCGCGACATTGATAAACATATCGGCACCGATTATTGGCGCGTGCGTATTGGCGTTGGGCGGTCGCGCCATGGCATCGATACCTACAACCATGTATTATCCAATTTTGACGCCGAGGACAAATTATGGCTCACGCCCCTATTAGATGCGTTAGCGCATGAATGGGGGCTGTGGGAGGCGCGCGGGGCTGATGCATTGATGGCGACCATCGCCCAAAAAAACCCACCGCCTAAAACTGCAAAAGAAACCAACGGAGATAAAGATGGGCTTTAATTGTGGCATTGTCGGCTTACCCAATGTGGGGAAATCCACCCTATTTAATGCGCTAACCGAAAGCGCCGCGGCGGAGGCGGCGAATTACCCGTTCTGCACCATTGAGCCGAACACCGGGCGCGTCGCCGTCCCCGATGCGCGCCTCAACGAACTAGCCCGCCTAGCCAAATCCGCACAGATTCTGCCGACCCAATTAGAGTTCGTGGATATAGCCGGGCTAGTGCAGGGGGCAAGCAAAGGCGAGGGGCTAGGCAATCAATTCCTCGGCAATATCCGCGAGGTCGATGCCATCGCGCATGTTCTGCGCTGTTTTGAAGATAGCAACATCACCCATGTTGATGCAGTCATTGACCCGGTGCGCGATGCCGAAACCGTGGAAACCGAATTGATGTTAGCGGATTTAGAATCCGTAGAAAAACGCCTAGAAACATTGATAAAAAAAGCGCGCGGAAACGATGCCGATGCGAAAGCACTCATGGCAAGCATGGAAAAAATCCGCGACGGGCTAGCCGCGGGTATCCCCGTGCGCGCCATCACCACCCTGACCGAAGACGAACGCAAAGAGCTCCCGCATTGGCAATTACTAACGGCAAAACCGGTGCTGTATGTCTGCAATGTCGGCGAGGCGGACGCCGCCAAAGGCAACCCCCACACCGAAGCCGTCGCCGCCAAAGCCAGTGCGGAGGGCGCAAATATGGTCATCGTATCCGCCGCTATTGAAGCCGAAATCGCCACCCTAGACGCCAGCGAACGCCGCGAATTTTTAAGCGAGCTAGGGCTAGAAGAAGCAGGGCTAGCCCGCATGATCAGGGCAGGCTACCGCCTCCTCAACCTCATCACATTTTTCACCGCCGGCGAAAAAGAAGCCCGCGCCTGGACAGTGGCAAAAGGCGCCAAAGCCCCGCAAGCCGCCGGGGTCATCCACAGCGATTTTGAACGCGGCTTCATCCGTGCCGAGACCATTTCATACGAAGATTATATCGCCCATCAAGGCGAGGCAGGGGCAAAAGAAGCCGGAAAATTACGCATTGAAGGCGCAGATTATCAAACCCAAGACGGCGATGTATTCCACTTCCGCTTCAATGTCTAACAGCATTATTGCGGCGGGTTTTTTGGCGGGCTTTGCGTTGTTTGGTGATGGCTTTGGCTTGCCCAAGCGTTAGGCAATCGGGGCAAAGGCAACTTCCCGCCAGGTCAAATTGCGGACGCATATTCGGCAGATTCATACACCAACAATTACGCGTCTCGGTAGAACCGCAACTAAATGCGCGCCCACATTCTTGGCAATTCAATTTTTTCACCCCCATAGGCATAGCATCCTCCCAGTCACTAATGGCACTAGCGGCTACTTTTCCACATCCGCCCAAATATAACGCATAGACCCGTACGAGACAAAACACATAACCACTAAAAATAACATCACGGCAATACCGATGCGTTTGCGGCTTTCCAATTCGGGTTCTGCCGTCCAAGCCAGAAACGCCGTCACATCCGCCGCCAATGCTTCCATCGAGGTATCCCCCCCAAGCGCAAACACCACATCATCGCCAAAAAGCGGTTGCGGCATAGCGATCTGATTACCGCTATAAACTCGGCTATAATACATGCCATCAGGCATCTGCAAATCCGCCGGCGGGTCATCATACCCGACCAAAAGACTATAAAGATAATTCGCCCCATCAGGACGCGCCTTGACAATGAGCGACAAATCAGGCGGATAAGCCCCGCCATTAGCGGCACGGGCGGCATTTTCATTAGCAAAAGGTGCCGGAAAGCGGTCAGCAGGAATGGCAGGACGCTGAAACATATCGCCCGCATCATCAGGACCATCGGTCACTTCATATTCGGCGGCAATGGCTTTGATTTCCGCTTGCGAATACCCCAATGCCGAAAGATTGCGGAACGCTATATAATCAAGCCCATGACACGAGGCACAAATCTCACGATAGACTTGAAATCCACGTTGGAGTGCCGCTTTATCAAAATGCCCGAACACCCCCTCAAAAGACCAGTCGCGTTTTTCAATCTCACCACCGCCCTCAGCCGCAAGGACAGGTGCGAGTCCTAAACCAAAAAACACGGCAATAATGGCAAATAATCTCCGCATCATTTGCCCCCTTTAGTCACAGGCATAGAAATAGATGCCGGAAGCGGGCGCGTATTTTCCACCACCGATAGCAGGGGCAGAATCAACAAAAAATGCACAAAATAATAGGCAGTCGCCAAACGCGACCAAGTCACATAGACCCCTTCAGCCGGTTTCCCCCCCAAATAACCAAGCAACACACAATCCGCCAAAAACAACCAGAAAAAGATCTTAAAAAGCGGACGAAACCGCCCGGAACGCACGGGCGCACGGTCAAGCCACGGCAAAATAAACAGCACCGCAATCGCCCCAAACATAAACAAAACCCCCCCTAATTTATCAGGGATAGCCCGCAGAATCGCATAGAACGGCAGAAAATACCATTCAGGGACAATATGCGCCGGCGTCTGCAACGGATTGGCGGGGATATAATTATCAGGATGCCCCAGATAGTTGGGATAAAAGAACACGGCAGAGGCAAAAATCGTCAAAAACACCATCGCCCCAAACAGGTCTTTGCTCGTGTAATAAGGATGAAAGGGGATCGTATCTTGCTGACCGCTAACATCAATGCCAAGCGGGTTGCCGGAGCCAAAACGATGGAGTGCAATCAGGTGCAACATCACCACCGCCACAATGACAAAAGGCATCAAATAATGCAGAGCAAAGAACCGCCCCAAAGTCGGATTATCCACCGAAAACCCGCCCCAAAGCCAGGTCACTATGCTCTCACCAATGAGGGGAATCGCCGAAAACAGGTTGGTAATCACCGTCGCCCCCCAAAAACTCATCTGCCCCCAAGGCAACACATACCCCATAAACGCCGTCGCCATCATCAACAGCAAAATCACCACCCCCAGCATCCACAACAATTCCCGTGGGGCTTTGTAAGACCCATAATAAAGCCCACGAAAAATATGCAGATAAACGACAATAAAGAAAAAACTCGCCCCATTCATGTGGATATAGCGAATCAGCCAACCATGATTAACATCACGCATAATGCGTTCCACCGAATCAAACGCGTGGTCCACATGCGGGGTATAATGCATGGCTAAAATAATGCCGGTGATAATCATCACCACCAGAGCCAGCCCCGCCAGCGACCCCAAATTCCACAAATAGGACAGGTTTTTTGGTGTCGGGTATTCGTGCAGCTCATGGTGCATATAGCTGAACACCGGCAAGCGGTGGTCAATCCATTTGACAAGCGGATTCTTAAATTGCGGTGATGCCATGATGCTTGCTCCACTCAACCGATTTTGACGATGCTATCAGAAAGAAATGCGTAAGGTGGCACTTCTAAATTTGTTGGTGCCGGGCCTTTGCGGATGCGTCCGGAGGTATCGTAATGCGAGCCATGACACGGGCAGAACCAGCCCCCCCAATCGCCTTTAACCTCGCCAATTTTCTGCCCCAGCGGCACACAGCCCAAATGCGTACAAATACCTTGGATGATGAGATATTCAGGTTTTTGGATGCGCGCCATATCGGTTTCGGGGTCGCGCAAAGCCGCCAAATCCACCGCTTCCGCCTCGGCAATTTCGGCAGGGGTGCGGTGACGAATAAAGACCGGTTTTCCCCGCCATTTAATGGTAATCGCTTGTCCGGCTTCAAGGCTAGAAATATCCACCTCAACCGAAGAAAGCGCCAAGGTATCCGCCGCCGGATTCATCTGATCAATCAAAGGATACGCCACTGCGCCTGCGCCCACCGCCAGCATAGCATTGGTCGCAACAACAATAAAATCGCGGCGTCCCCGATTCGCCACAGAATTCGCAACAGAATTCGCAACAGATTTTTCGGCTGTATTACCCATCGGCATCCCCTTAAAAACATTCCCCTTAAAAACATCTAGGGCAACATAAACCACGCTATGCTAGGCGTGTCAATAGCGGAAACACAAATCAGGGCCAACGCACTTCAGGGGGCAGAGACATCAAAATCGCCTCCACATTCCCCCCAGTATTCAACCCAAACAACGTGCCACGATCATATAAAAGATTAAATTCCACATAACGCCCACGGCGGATAAGCTGATATGCGCGCTCATCTTGCGTATAGGGCGCATCCATATTACGGCGCACTAATTGGGGGTAAATTTTCAAAAATGCCCGCCCCACATCTTGGGTAAAAGCCCATTCACTAGCAAAATCCCCATCATCCAAATAATCATAAAAAATCCCACCAACCCCGCGTTTTTCTTGGCGGTGCTTGAGCGTAAAATAATCATCACACCAAGCACTAAATTCGGCATAATAATGAGGCTGATAAGCATCACAACACGCTTTGAGACAGGCATGAAAATCATCAGTATCTTGGTCGCAAGGATAAATCGGCGTCAAATCCGCCCCCCCACCAAACCACCGCTTTCCGTGCGTATTAAGATAGCGCGTATTGATATGCACGGCAGGCACGTGCGGATTGCGGGGATGCGCCACCAGTGAAATACCACTAGCCCAAAAACCCGCATCACCATCAGTGCCGGGAATGTTCCCACGAAATTCAGGATGAAACACCCCACTAACCGTAGAGATATTCACCCCGACTTTTTCAAACACCCGCCCGCGCATCACCGACATGACGCCGCCCCCGCCATCATCACCACCAGCATCGCCCTCCCGCTTCCAAGCCGTTTCCTCAAACCGCCCGGCTTCACCTGCATGCGGATGCGCCGCTACATATTCATCCTCAATCGCTTCAAATTCCGCCCGAATCGCATCGCGCAATTCAACGAACCACGCTTCAGCAAGCTGTTGCCGTGCGCGCAACTCCGCATCATCAATCACCGCCGAAAGCGTATCTTTAGCCATCAACCAACTCCTTTAACTGCGCCAGCAATTCCGCGCGCGATGCAGAAAACCCACGCTCCAACCAATAATCCTCCACCTGTTCCAACATAGCACCAACCGCCGCCCCCCGCACCCCCAACGCCTGCACATCATCGCCATTTATCGGCAAGCGCGCCAACACATAACCGCGAATCGCTTGCAGACGCGCGGTATTTATAGGCGCACCCAAGCGACTAATCAGCCAAGCCCCCGCCACCTGTTCCTGCGTCCAGCGCCAGCGCCGACACCGCCGCCACACATAGACCCGCCAATCATCCCCCCCAAGCCCCGCAACTTCTTCCGCCTCTAATGGGGTGGCAAAATGTTGTAAATCACGGCACTCATGACGCGATAATTTGAGCCTTTTCCCCAACGCCTCCACCGCATCCCCCGCCAACAATGCCCTCAACATCACCGCCAAAGCCAGCATCGGCGCCCGCATATCATCCACCCCCGCCCACACCCCATAGGCTTCAACATCCCAATCGCCCGCATAAATCGCATCCAGCACCCCCAATTCGCGCATCAAACCCAATGTCCGCACATCGCCACTAGCCAAAATTTTCCGCAACTCCCCGCCAACACGTTCGCCAGAAAGCGCATCAAGATGCCCCGCACCCGCCCGCAAAGCCTCCGCAGTTTCGGCATCAGGCGCATCCCCACCAAAACGCGCATAGAAGCGAAAATACCGCAACACCCGCAGATAATCCTCAGCAATACGCGCCCCAGCATCACCAATAAACCGCACCCGCCTAGATTCTAAATCCGCACATCCACCAAAAAAATCAATCACCGCACCCGATGCGGTCATGTAAAGGCTATTAAAGGTAAAATCGCGGCGGCTAGCATCAATCTGCCAATCATCCACATAGCGCACTTCGGCATGCCGCCCATCGGTTGCAATATCCTTGCGTAGAGTCGTCAGTTCCACCTTAATATCAGGCGCGGCAGGGTCAAGCACGGTAATCGTCCCATGCCCAATGCCACTAGGAATCACCCGCAACCCCGCCGCCTCCAAACATGCCAGCGCCTCCTCCGGGGGCAGAGGCGATGCCATATCCACATCCACCGGCATTATAGTGCTATCCAACAACATATCGCGCACCACACCGCCACAGAATCGCACCTCAACCCCGGCATCCCCCAACACGCGAATAATACGTTGCGGCAGTGCCAACCCTAAAATCGCTTGCTTATTGGCTGTCATCAGCACCATCAAACCGATAGGGGATAATTTCACCATCCTTCAATTCCGCCGGATGATAGCGTTGATAAATCTCCGCCTCCTCGCCAGTCGTCAGCAAAAACAACCCCAAAAACAACAAAACAAACCCCACGACCCAAGGCAACAAAACCCGCCAAAGCGGATAAGCACGCGGCACAGAAACCAATTCCTCATCAGCATGATAACGCAACGCCCCCCGCCGCTTCCAATAGCGGTTAGCGATAGCAACACCCAAGGCAATACCAATAAAAATGGCGGTCAAAATAATAGCAAGACGGAGCATAATGAATCCCCTTTCTATAAACTAGCCCCTATAAAATGCCGTTCATCCCACATAATAGCAAGGAACAAAAATTCACGCATCATACTTCCTCCGCCATCACATTTGGGGGTAGTGCGCTTTAGATGCGGTTTGCGCCGTCCATGATGGCTTTGAAAATGGCGGGGTCGGTGATGCCTTCGGAGCCGAACAGCAATATGCGCGCGGATTGATCTAGCCCCAAGGCGCTTGCCAATTTTGCATCCTGCATGGCGGCGATTAGGGTGGCTAGACCGGCGACAGCACTTTCGCCTGCCTCTACTTTTTCATCGCCGCTTTCTGCGTTTGCTAGCAGACGGATGGTGGGGGCGACTAGGCTATCGGGGATGGTGATGTAATCGGATGCCTCGGCGCGCAGGATTTCCCATGCTATTGCCGAAGGTTCGCCGCATGATAGACCTGCCATGATGGTTTCTTCGTGGATTTTCACCGTGATGGGCGTGCCTTGGCGCGCGCTTTCGTATAAGCACGGGGCAAGTTCGGGTTCTACTATAATAACGCGCGGGGCTTTGTCGCCCCAATATTGACGCAAGAATCCTGCAACCGATGCCGCCAGCCCGCCTACCCCGCCTTGTAGGAATACGTGCGTGGGTGCGGTGTTTAATGCCTCGCAAGCCCCGCAGGCTTCGCAAGCCTCGCGGGTCATAACGCCGTATCCTGCCATGACATCACGCGGGGGGTCGGTATAGCCTTGCCAAGATGTGTCCGACACCACGAACCAACCATGTTCCTCCGCCTCCGCCTTGCAGATACGCAACGATTCATCGTAATCGCCGTCAATCCGCACCACCTCGGCGCCAAACTCGCGCATGGCTTCGGCGCGCACGGCGCTGACTTCGCTATGGATGTAAATACGGCACGGCGCACCGACCCGCCTGCATCCCCATGCTAGCGACCGCCCGTGATTGCCATCGGTTGCGGAACTCAACGTGATTTGGCTACACGCCTCGGCATAGACGCCCTTCCTAATATCTTCAAGGCTGACCGTGCGCCCTAATCGTGCGCTCACTTCACGTTGCAACACGCGCATCGCCGCATACGCACCGCCTAGGGCTTTGAAACTGCCTAAGCCAAAACGTGCGCCTTCGTGTTTATAGTCAATGCGCCCGACGCCAATCTGTGCCGCCAAGCCGGGCAGTGACACTAACGGCGTCGGGGCGTAGCCTTGCCACGCTGTGATTTCCGCCCAGGCATCAGCAAAATCTTTTTTGGATATAACCCGATGCGCGGCATCACCGCCGGCGGGGCGGGTGGCGATATGCTGCAAAGTGGCAGTGGAAAATGTTTTATTCATGCATCAATCACCTGTAATTCTGCCGGCGCACGGCGCGATAGGAGTTCAGCACCGCCCGCACGGATAACGATATTTTCCTCGTGTAGCATAATAAAGCCATCGCCATAACCCATCCCCGGTTCAATGGTAATAACCATCCCCGCCGTCAGCGTGGTTTTATCCGTAGCGGTGTGTGAGGGCCATTCGGTCAGCTGCATCCCTAAGCCATGCCCCAAACGCCCAATATCACCAACACTAGCCCCGCTTGCCGTCATCACATCTGCCATAGCGTGAAACAACGCCGCAGAAGTTGCGCCGGGCTTTGCCGCCGCAATCCCCGCCTCGGTCGCCGCATAGACAACATCATACGCCCGCCGCATTTCATCGCTGGCATGCCCAAAAGCATAGTTGCGGTCAAAATCGCAAAAATATCCGTCAAATACTGCCCCCGTATCCATCATCATCATATCGCCCGCCCCTAGCACGCGATTGGTTGGCAGGGTAATGACATCATCAAAACCCCCCTGCCCGGAACCCCCCACTAAATACGGCACTTCATCGGCACCATTTTTGAGCAATTCAATGCGCGTCTGCGTAAAGGCATCGCGTTCGCACATCCCCATCCGCACGAATTCAGGCACACGCGCAAAGGTATCCGAGGCAATGGCGCAAATATGGGCGATTTTTTCAATTTCGGCTTCGGATTTCACCATCCGTTGTGCGCGCACAATAGCGGTGGCATCAACAAAGCGCGCCGTGCCAATCTGCTTCCGCAAGCGGTCAAAATCCGTGGCGGGCATACGAATATGCGTTTCATGCCCCATAGGGATGCCAATCTTGCCCCCAATCTTGCCCTTAACCCCTGCTAGCTCATTCAAAGCATCGGTCAGGAGCGAGATGCCGTCATCGTGCGGTTGCGGTGCTTGCCATGTGCGGATGTCGTCAAGCCATGTCAGCCCCATACAAGCAGCACCGATGCTAGGGATGACTGCAACAGGTTTGCCTTGGCGGGGGATGATGAGAAACCATGGGCGTGTCGGGCTTTGCCAAAAAGGCGTGTGAAACCCCGAATAATAACGCATCTCCGCCTCGGTGGTCAGTAGCAAGGCTTCAAGCCCCGCCGCCGCCATTAGATTCTGGGCTTGTGCCGTGCGCGCTTCAAATTCTGCCAATTTGAAACCGCGCATGGGTTCGGGGGTTTTGTGTTTATTCATCCATTCCTCCCATAGGGGCTTGCGCGTTTTTCTGGTGGCTTGATTTATTTGCCTAGCCCGATAGAATGAACCTAGCCTTTAATTGCCTAAAAAATGTGGATTTTACAATTGAATTATTCTGAAGCGTTGGGGAAAAAAACTCAAAATGCCCGAAAGCAACCAAAAGCAAATGCCATTTCCTTCGGTCAATGCCTTGCGGTCATTTGAAACGACGGCACGGCTTGGCAGTGTGACCAAGGCGGCGGAAGAATTGCACGTCACCCCTTCCGCCGTCAGCCATCAGATTCGCAAACTTGAGGAAAGTTTCCAAAAACCCCTGATTGATTTTTCCAGTGGCAAAGCCACCCTTACCAGTTGGGGTTCGGTGCTTTATCCCGGGCTCACCGATGGTTTTATGCGGGTTCGTGAAGCCGTCAATCTATTAGGCGAACAATCGCAAATCATGAGCCTAACCATCGCCGCCCGTCCGCTTTTTGCCTCTAAATGGCTATCCCCCCGCCTTGATAGATTTTGGGAACAGCACCCCAATATCGCCCTCAGGATGCGCTACCTTACCGAGCTTTATGATAGCACCAGCTATTCTGCCGATGCTTCAATTGAATGGAGCACCGAGCCGCCCCCTAATACGCTTTGCGTGCCTTTATTCCCAGCGGCGTTGTCGCCGGTTTGTAGCCCGGCTTTGGGGGTTGATACACGGGCAGAAAACCTCCCCGAAAGTCTTGGCGATATGGTTTTGCTGACCGAATCGAATCATCAAAATGACTGCTGGAAAGATTGGTTGCGGCAGTTAGACGCAGTTGATTTTCGCCCCGAGCGCACCATTTTTCTTGACGATGGCAACATCCGCCTCAAAGCGGCGATTGATGGTAAAGGCATTGATATGGGCGTGCCGATTTTTCTCAAGGAAGAATTTGAAAATAAATCACTGATTGAACCTTTTCCAAAAACACGCCTAGAAGGGCATTATTACCTCATTTTTTCAGACCAGCTAAACGATAGCGTTAAAGCCTTCCGCGATTGGATTTTAGAAGAAACCAACACCGACCGCCTCAATGTTTAGGCAAAAGCGCCACGCCTTTATGCTTAAAAATCTGCCCGAATCCTTGCACTTCATCGGTGATTCCCGCACGGCGCAAGGCGCTCCAAAATTGCGCTTGGTTTGAGGTGATGACCGGCTTGCCAGTGGCTTGTTCAATCTCCTCCACCACATCCACCGAACGGAGTCCGCTACAGCTTAAGAAAATAGCATCGGCGTCGGGTTGGTCAATTTCAATAGCAAAATCGCGTAGATACTGCGGCGACACTAACCCCATGTCCCAACCGCTAGCGATATTGAGCCCTTGCATATCCAACACATCAAAACCATGCGCCGTCAAAAATTCCGCCTCCAACGCATTGATCTCATCCAAATAAGGTGTGCCGACCACGAGCTTTTTCACCGCCAATTCATGCAAAGCATCAAGCACCCCTTGAGCGATGCAACTAGGCACTGCCCAAGGCGCGCCTTTTTTAATCTCCGCCAACACCCGTTCAATGCCAATAACGATAGAACCCGAGGTGCAAACATAGCTGATAACATCAGGCTTGCCCTCAGGTTGCAGACGCGCCGCCGCATTTGCCATGTGTTCAATATGGCGCGCTAGTGTCGCATTAGTAGTATGGTCATCGGTTTCAAGGCGCGTGGCATAGACCGCCACCCCTTCAGGTGCCATGGCATTGAAATCGCTTTCTGCCGATGGGTCGGTGGATAGTAAAATAAACCCCAACCTAGCACGATGATGGCGTCCTTTATCAAAAATCGGCGCCCATTTTTTTGATGCTACCTTATCGCCAGATTTGAACATGCTTGCCTCCTTATATCGCCTCGCGGACGGCAGATAAAAATTGCTGCGTGCGGGTCTTTTTGGGATTGCCGAATAATTCTGCGGGCGGGCCTTGTTCTTCAATCTGACCGCCATAAAAGAAACAGACACGGTCAGAAATATCACGCGCAAAACCCATTTGGTGCGTGACCATCAACATAGTTAGATTATGCGCCGCTACCAATTTACGAATCACATGAGTCACCTCGCCAATGACTTCCGGGTCTAGGGCGGACGTGACCTCATCAAACAGCATCACCTTGGGGCGCATCGCCAAAGCCCGCGCGATAGCAACCCGTTGTTGTTGTCCCCCCGATAGCCGCGAAGGGTGTTCATCTTTCTTATCAATCATCCCCACCATTTCTAGCAATTCTTCGGAACGTGCGCGCGCATCTTGTTTAGAAATCCGCAAAACCTGAACCGGACCTTCCATGCAATTTTCCAACGCTGTCATGTGCGGAAATAGGTTAAAATGCTGAAAACACATGCCGATATCAGCACGGCGCGTGCGTAAATAACGCTGATTTGCCCAGACTAGCTTGTCGTCTTTGGGCATATGGGTTAGGGGCTGTCCATCCACATAAATCACCCCGTCATTGATCTTCTCCAACGTCATCAACATCCGCAGAACCGTGGTTTTGCCCGAACCGGACGGACCGATAATAGACACCATCTCTCCCGCCGCCACGTCTAAATCCAGATTGTCCAAAACCACCAATTCCCCATAGGCTTTACGCACTTTTTTGAAACTGACCATCGGACGATTCTTGCCTTTGATCTCAAGGGGAAATTTAGAAAAATCTTGCATGATTAAAGCCTTATTTTGCGCCGAACATAGATTTCAAACAAACGAATAAAACCCGCCGCCGGAAGTGATATTGCCAGAAAAATGATACCAACCAAAGTATAAGGTTCAAGAAAACGATAATGTTCCGCACCAATCGCATTAGCAGTGTGGATGAGTTCGGCAACACCAATCACCGAAAGCATCGGCGTATCTTTGAAAATCCCCACAAGATAATTCCCCATCCCGGCTAGTGCCGGCGGGATAGATTGGGGGATGATGATGCGCCGATATTTTTGCAACGCCGTCATATTGAGCGCGGTTGCCGCCTCCCACTGCCCCTTAGCGACGCTTTCAATACCGCCCCGATAGACTTCCGAAAGATAGGCGGAATAGTGCAGACCAATCGCAATCATCCCCGACACCCACGGCGATAGCCGAATGCCAAATTGCGGGGCAACATAAAAAACGAAAAATATCTGCAAAATTAACGGAGTTGAACGAATAAACTCAACAAATTCGCGCACGATAAATGTAAGCACGCGCGAAGGCGCACGCTGTGCCAATGCCAACACCAACCCCAACACAATAGCAATCGCATACCCCGCCCCCGCCGCCACCAAAGTATTGCCCGTGGCGACCACAAGGCGCGGTAAAATCTCCCAAGTAAATTCCCATTTCCATTCCATAATAAATCAAGTCCTATTAATTAGCGCCCACGCCCCGCCCCGCCTTTAATTCGCGCCCACGCCCCGCGCCTCCCGGCCAATTTTACGCGCCATAAACCCTTCAAGCCAGCGCATAAAAGGCGTGACGAAAAACCGCGCAAGAATGTAATAAATAAGCAAAGCCGCGCCAAAAACCTGCGCCGAAAGATATGTGGAAGCATTGATCTGACGCGATTCAAACATCAAATCCGCCACCGAAATCAGCGACACCAACGCCGTGCCTTTGAGCAATTCAATCATCAAATTCCCCCAAGGGGGCAACATATTCACTAAGGCTTGGGGCAGGATGATACGGCGCATCCGTTTAGCCGGGCTCATACCGATGGCGAGGGCAGCTTCCCATTGCCCGCGTGGAACCGATAGAATCCCCCCACGCACCAACTCCGCACCATAAGCACCGATATTCATACCAACCGCCAAATAGCCGGCGGTGAATTTATCAATGGTCACCCCCAAAAGCGGCAAGACAAAAAAGATCCAATAAAGCTGAACCACCAAAGATGTGCCACGAAAAATCTCAATATAGGTAATGGCGAACCCGCGCAAAATGCGGTTGGGCGCAAGTTTCATCAAACCCGCACCAAGCGAAATGACCACCCCCAGCGCGGCGGCGAGAAAAAACTGAATAACCGTAATGCCCGTTCCCGATAAAAGCCGCGGCCAATAGGTAGATATGAATTCAAATAACGTCATCAGTCCTCATTATCGCGCAAAATTATCGCGCAAAATTACCGCACAAAATTACCGCACAAAATTATCGCGCAGGGGGGGCGGGGCAGGAAAATGTGGCGAATGGGTTAAACATCCGCCACATATAGCACCAAATCAACGATTAGCACAAACCCACTCAGCGGTTTTATCGCCGGGCAACTCGTTCTCAGTGTAGCCGTAAGGTGCAACTGCCGCCATCATTTTTTTAGAACCGACATATTTTGCCAGCGCGGTGTTGAATTTCGCCATGAATTCCGCATCCGCATCACGGAAACCGATACCAACCCAATTTTGGCTCCAATCGGGCAAAGCACCGGGGTTAGTGACATCCACGGCGGCATCGTTTTTGGCAAAATCTGCGGCTTCAAAATAAGTAAGCCCGCCAGCATCGGCACGCCCCGCCTTAATCGCCGCCAGAATCTCCGTAGGACCCGGCACTTGAATAATCATAGAATCGGTCAGACCTTGTTTTTTAGCGGCTTCAACGGTGTTATACCCCGCCACCGCCGCAAGGATTGATTGCGTGCGGAGAATATCCTTATAGTTCTCAATGCCTTTAGGATTACCCGCCGGCACAATAAAAGCATCACCAGTTTGGGCGATAGGTTCAGAAAACGCGATATTCTTGCAACGGCTATTGAGGATATAAAGCCCGCCAGTAATGATATCATAACGATTGGCTTGAAGCCCGGGAATAAGCCCCGACCAATCGGTCACCACGGTTTCAATATTGTCATGCCCCATAGATTCAAGGATGCCCACAGCAATTTCATTGACAAAGCCTTTAGGTGCGCCGTTTTCATCGGGAAATCCCCAGATTGGTATATTAGAAAACCCAATGCGAATCGCCTCGCCTGCTTTGATCCGATCATCAATAGGACCAGCAAAAACCGCACTAGCCCCCGCCACAAACACGAAAGCCACCGCCACAATATATTTGGTTAATTTGAACATCTCGCCCTCCTTTAGAAAAAGTGTTCCGAAAACCGAGCATCCCGCAATCATACGGATTAAGCAATTGAGAAAATCTGCGCCGCGATTGAGAATTACTTAATCCCAAACCACCCATCACCCTTTCAAATTTCGCGCAATCGTGGAACGATAAACGTTATGCATATGTTCCTCAGCGGCACGGGCAGCGGCGGCGGCATCGCCGGCTTTGAGGGCTTCGTAGAGGCGATGGTGGTCTTTGAGGCTTTGTTCTAGCACATGCGGCTGTTCCGAGGCGCGGCGGCGGAATTCAAGACCCAGCGCATTGAGACTCTCGCCGATGCGTTTTAAGAACGCATTACCGCAAGCCACCCAAATGGCTTCGTGGAATTGAAAATCCGAAGCACGGAATTGCGTCGGGTCTGAAAGCGTCGCCACTTGAGATTCTAAAATTTCTGCCAGCACTTTGAGTTGTTCATCGGAGATATTTTGTGCGGCACGGCGGGCAACATCGCCTTCAATCAGCGAGCGCGCATCGTAAAGTTCGCGGATATTCATCTCCTCAAGCGATAGAAAAAAGCGAATCGGACCGAGTAACGCCTCGCCATCCAATTGGCTGATAAACGCGCCGCCGCCTTGACGCGAAGTCACCACGCCTAAAATGGATAAGCCGCGAATCGCCTCACGCACCGAGGGGCGTGAGACATTTAGCATATCCGCAAGATCGCGTTCCGGCGGCAATTGATCGCCGGGTTTGAGCGCACGATTGGTGACCATTTCAAGAATCCGCTTGGCAACAATTTCCGAAAGCGATTGCCGTTCAATAGGGGCTTCGTGCAAAAAAGCCAAGGATTTGTCACGCATAGCCTCGCTCCCTTTACGCTTGCCCCACGTGCTGACGCTGTGTACCTAACCCTTCAATGCCGAGTTCCATCACTTGTCCTGCGCGCAGATAGACTGGCGGTTTCTGCCCTAACCCTACCCCCGGCGGCGTTCCCGTTGAGATGACATCCCCGGGCGCGAGGGTCATAAATTGCGATAAGTGGCTTATCAAATGCGCCACCCCATAGACCATAGTTTTGGTTGAACCATCTTGGTAGCGATGCCCATCAACCTCAAGCCACATCCGTAGATTTTGCGGGTCGGGAATCTCATCGCGGGTCACCAGCCACGGACCTATCGGACCAAACGTATCTGCGCTTTTGCCCTTGACCCATTGCCCGCTAAAATCCATTTGAAAAGCGCGTTCGGAAACATCGTTAATCACGCAATATCCCGCTATATGCCCCATCGCATCCGCCTCATCAACATAGCGCGCCACTTCACCAATAACCACCCCGAGTTCAACTTCCCAATCGGTTTTTTGCGCATTGCGCGGAATCAGCACCTCATCATTGGCACCGCAAATCGCGCTGGTTGCCTTCATGAACAAAACCGGATGCGGCGGCACATCCATCCCCGATTCCGCCGCATGGTCAGAATAATTGAGACCAATACATAAAAACTTGCCCACCCCGCCGACGCAAGCACCAATACGGCTATCGGCGGGCAGGCTGGGAAGGCTTGCCACATCAAGTGCGCGCAAACCATCAAGCCCGCTATCCGATAGCACCGCCCCGCTAATATCGCCTATATGCGCGGATAGATCGCGTATGATGCCAGCATTATCTAATAACGCTGGCTTTTCTTGCCCTTGGGCGCCTACACGCATGAGTTTCATCGCTTTATCCTTTCCATTGGGGTACGCGTTTGCGCGGCGCGGCGCCCTTGAGTGCCGCCGCCAAATCATCAGCAACCAAAGTTTGCAGACGCCCGATTGCTGCTTCTGAATACCACGCGGCATGCGGGGTCAATAAGCAATTAGGCGCGCGCCGCAAAGGCGAGGTTGCAGGGAGTGGCTCATCACAAAATACATCCAACGCCGCCCCAGCAATCACCCCCTCATTGAGTGCCGCCGCTAAATCGGCTTCATTTATCAAAGCCCCGCGCGCTGAATTCACTAGCATCGCATGGCGCGGCATCTGCGCGAAAGCATCGGCATTAAAATAACCCGTTGTTTCAGCCGTTGCTGGTGCGTGGAGCGAGATAATATCCGATTGTGCGAGCAAATCGGCGGCACTGACAAGGCGCGCCCCCGCCGCCGCATCTTGCTGCAGCCACGGGTCAGCCACAAGGAAGTCAAAACCAAAACCCGCCAGCCGTGCTTTGACCGCCGAGCCAATCTGCCCCATGCCAAAGAAACCTACCACCGTCTCGCCAAAAGCTTTAAGGGGCTTAGCGTGTTGCACCGCCGCCCACGCCCCCGCACGCACCGAAGCATCAAGCATCGGCAATTTACGAAGCAAGGCCAAGATCGCCGCCGCCGTATGTTCAGCGACTTCATCCGCGCAATAATCAGGCACATAACCAACCCGCAACCCCGCCGCCGCCGCCGCTTCAAGGTCTATATTATCGTATCCGACGCCATAGCGAATAATGCTCGCCCCGGGCTTGACGGCCTCTGCGGCTAGCCGCCCGAAATCAGCAAACTGAACCGCTACCGCATCGGCATCCTTGACGGCTTCCGCCACCTCAGCATCGGTTTTGCATTGGTGTGCGAAAAATTCGGCTCCCGCAGATAGAGCTGCTTTTTCTTCCGCCTCAAGGTTGGGAAACGTATAATCGGTGATGACGACTTTTTGGCTCATGCGCCCGCTCCTGTCGCCAGATAATCATAGATAATCTCGCCCTCAACCAAAGTGAAATCCGCCCGCCAATAAAACCCTTCCAAAGGCTCAAGCACGGGAAGTCTAAAAATCGGCAGTTGTGCATTGGGGCGCAATTCCACCGTGCAAGCCCCGCCCCACGCCTCATGCACCACCACATCGGTGAGTTTGCGGCTGGTTAATTGCCTAATCGCCGGACGTCCGTCAATATGGTCAATGGCTTTGAGATTGATATTGACCGCGAAATCAAAATAGGGCGCAAGCGCATCTTGCGCCGCGCGGTCTTGCTTATAGGGGAGCGTGCCGGTAATGACATCAATACCATTGCGCGCCACCGAACCGACAATCAGGTCGTTGCGGAACTTGATTTTCGGGCGTCCAAATTTTTTGGGCTGTCCGTGAATTTCTCTGCCATGCGCGACCCCAACGTCTGATGACAACGCCAAATAAGGCGAATACGCCCCTTCATGCTTACCCCCTTCATGCTTATTAAGGCGCGCCCCGAACATCACATTCGCCTCGCAATAACTGCCGAGCCAATCGGTATCGTTCATTTTGTAAATATGCGCGCAAGCCACCTCGCCTACGGGTTCAAGGGGTGGCGGCAATAAAAACGCCATCGCCTCCGGGTCTGTGCGCCAATAAAGCGTCAGAATCTCAGCATTTCTGAACTGAAATGGAAAACGCGGAATCATCGGTGCGTCCCACGGCGTTGAAAATCCACCCTGCCTAATATCGGCTTCGCTAGGGCGAATAATGCCATATTTTTTAATGCCATATTTTTTTTGGGGCATGATATGCGTCTCCTTTCAAATCAGCGCGAATTCACGCGCCTAAAACGCGCGGCAACCAAAGCGATAATGCGGGAACAAAAGTAATCAACAAAAGCGCCAAAAGCAACGGGATGTAAAACGGCAAAATCGCCCGAACAATCTTACCAAAAGGCGCGCCAGTGATATCCACCATAATAAACAACAACACACCAAAGGGCGGCGTCGCCGCACCAATCAAAAGATTAAACACCATAATGACGCCAAAATGCACGAGGTCAATATCAAGGGCGTTGAGCAAAGGCAATAAAGTCGGCACAGCAATCAGCAGAATCGCTGTCGTTTCCATCACGCAACCAATCAACAGCAACATCAGCATAATCAAAAGCAGAACAATATATTTATTGGTTGAAATAGACAGGATGCCATCGGTGAGGGCTTGGGGGAGTGCGTTCACCGAAATCACCCAGCCAATCGGAATCGCCGCCGAGATAATAAACACCAAAACACCCGTAGTGAGGACGCTAGCTTGTGCTGCTTGCATCAAGCCTTTCACGGTGAGGTTGCGGCTAATAAAACCAAAAGCCATCGCATAGATGACCGTCACCGCCCCCAACTCCGTAGGCGTTGCGACCCCGAACAACAAACCAAACACCAACACCACCGGAGCGAGCAGAGCCGGAATCGCGCGCCAGAATTTATGTAAAATCTCGCCGCCGCTTGCCGCCTCACGCACCGGTGCGACAATCATCCCCATCCGCGCCATAGTATAAATCAGCACCATCAAAAACCCGCCGATGATGAGCCCGGGCACAACCCCTGCCAGAAAAATCGCCGAAACCGATGCTTGGGCGGTCACCGCATAAATCAACAAAATGACGCTAGGGGGAATGATGGGACCAATAATGGACGAGGCGGCGGTGACGGCGGCACTAAACGCCGCATCAAAGCCAGCCTTTTTCATGGCGCGAATCTCAACCGTGCCAAGTCCTGCCGCATCGGCTTGTGCCACCCCAGACATACCCGCAAAAATAATGCTCGCCACCACATTGACATGGGCGAGACTGCCGCGAATATGCCCCACCAAAGCCAGCGCAAAATCAAAAATCCGCGCGGCAATCCCCGCACGATTAAGCAAATTCCCAGCAAAAACAAAAAGCGGTATCGCTAATAAAGGAAAACTATCAAGCCCCGATGCCATGCGCTGAATAACGATATTTAAGGGGAAGGTGCCGTCCAAAAGCAAAAAACCCACCGCCGAAAAAATCAGCGCGAACGCCACCGGCACTTCAAGCACCAGCAACACCCCTAACGCCACAAACATCAAAGCCAAAGTCATTCGGACTCCATCAATTTTTCAACATCGTGAAAATCATCATCGCCCAAGCATAATATCGCCTCCACCGCCGCCCCGTGCGGGAGCGCCCGCAAACCCGCAAGCAAAAAATAAAACGCTGTCATAGCCAAAAGCACAAAAGAGATGCTAATCGGCAGTGAGAAAAACAAAAACCGCGGCAACTCCCAAGGCAGAGCAATGGTCGCACTACGGCTTTCGGTATTCATCACCACCAAAGCATAAGGAAACACCAACACGACAATGGCAATGACAACGCCTTGGCGGATGACATAAAGCCCCGCCGCCCAGCGCCCGCCCCAGATATGCGAAAGCCACTCAATACGAATATGGCGCTGGGTTTTTAATCCCACACTCGCACCAAGAAACACCAGCCAAATAAAACCATAAACCACCGCCTCTTCAACCCAGATGAGGGGGTTGTTAAAAAAATACCGCGACACCACTTGTGCGCCGATAGAAGCAACAATGCCAAAAAGCAACACCACCGCCAAACCAAGTTCG
This sequence comes from uncultured Alphaproteobacteria bacterium, assembly GCA_958431225.1. GTDB lineage: Bacteria > Pseudomonadota > Alphaproteobacteria > Puniceispirillales > UBA1172 > UBA12202. The sequence goes on from OY288107.1 coordinate 677,696, forward strand.
CACCAACCCAGAATCTCCAGAAATCTACGATATGTACGCAAAAGAGCCATCGTGCCAATCCAAAAACACCCCCACCCAAAAACAATCGGTAGCGATTGAGGTGCTACCGATTGCCTTGGGCGCAAGGGAGCTATTTAATTGAGGGCGCGGATTTTTTTCCACAGCCCCTTGGACCAAATGCCGTCCGCTTCCATGGTTTTGACGCCAGCTTCGGCTTTAGCGGCAAAAGGCGCGACATTGACTTTGTGAATCGTTGCCCCTTCTGCGCGCATTTTATCAAGCACCTCGGTGGTGCCACGCGCTGCCTCACTGCGCGCCCATGCCACCGCGTCCTCAGCCGCTTCGGTCAGAATCTTTTGCAATCTCGGCGACAGCGCATCAAAACGCTTGGCGCTCATGCTAATCTGCATAGTTGATTGCACGTGATTCGTCAGCATGACATGATTCGCCCCTTGATGGAAATTCTGCGCATAAGCAGGATTAGGAGGCCCTTCCGCCGCCTCAATCGTGCCGGTTTTCAAGCCCAGAAACACCTCCGCCCAAGCAACTTGTGCCGGGCTTGCGCCTAAAGTTTCCCAAAGCAAAACATAGGTCTGAATCCCCGGCACCCGCATCTTAACACCGCGCAAGTCCGCCGGTGATTTGACCACAGGCTTAGCGAATAATACCCGCGCTTCCGTAGGGGCAGCGGCGAGAATATGGATGTTATTGCTACGGCGCAGACGCTTGGCAATATCGGTAAAAAGATTGCTCTCAAGGAATTTCTGCATGTGATTCGCATCATCAAAAGTAAAACCCCAGTTGAGGATATTAAAATCATCTTCCCATTTCGCATACCAGCCGAGAACATCACCATAAATATCCACCGTGCCTTCAATCATTTGTTCAATGACTTGGGTGTCGTTGCCGAGTTGGGTGCCTTGGACGTGATTGATTTCAATCGCACCTCCTGCCCGCTGTTCTACGAGTTCAGCAAAGCGGATATTGGTCCGATTGAGTAAACTGCCCACAGTGTCAGCTTCAGCGAAAAGCAACTTTTCTTGCGCTGTCGCAGTTAGCGGGACGAGCAACGCAGCGCCTAAAAACGCCAGCGTCATAGTTTTGATAATATTGAGAGATTTCATTGCACTCCTCCATTATGTGCTATAGTTGACAGAAAACTTGCCATAGTTTGTTATTTGCCATACCATTAAATTGGTATGACCAATTTCAAGCACAGGTAAAAATTGGAGTCAAGATAAATGTTTCATCTCACCCCCATAGCGATTCCTGACCTCACGGGCAAAGTGATTTTGCTGACTGGGGCAGGGCGGGGTATTGGTGCGGTGCTCACGGGGCTATTGGTGTCAAAGGGTGCGGTGGTCTATGGTGGCATGCATTCGGACAGCGCCCCCCCTTGGCAAGCACATCTTGAGGGCGCGCGCCTCATACCCTTGGACATCACCAACCCGCAACATATAACCCGCGCCATCGCCCAGATCACCGATGAGGCGGGGCGTTTAGACGTGCTCATCAACAATGCTGGCGTCATTGCACCGATTGCGCCGATTGATAGCCTTACCAGCGACGGACTCAGCCGCGCCTTTGACATCAACGCTGTGGGTCTGCACCGCATGACCCAAGCCGCCCTGCCCGCCTTACGCGCATCTAGGGGTGTGGTCATCAATGCTGGCACCGGTGCCGCTACCACCGCCCTTGAAGGATGGGGGGCGTATTGTGCGTCCAAAGCGGCGGCGCGCATGCTCACCATGTGCTACGCTGATGCGCTTGCCGATAGCGGTGTGCAGTTCTTTTTTATCGGCATTCCGCCCACGGATACCAATATGCAAGGGGTGATTCGCGCCTCGGGCATCAATCCCATCAGCCAAATTCCCCAAAAAGATTTGGTCGCCCCAGAAGTTCCCGCAAGCGTTATGGCTTGGCTTTGTAGCACCGATGCGCGTAAGCTTGATGCGGTGTTGCTTGACGTGCGCGAAGAGCCGTTTCAGTCTATGATGGGAGTATAAAATGAAAGTCAAAAGCGTAGAAGCGATTCCGGTTGCTTACCAAGAACCCACCGACCATAATCGCTTTCGTTCGGTTTGCTTGGTTAAGATCACCGACAGCGATGGGCGCGTGGGTTGGGGTGAGGCGTGTTCGTATTTCCCCGAAGCCACCCGCGCCACCGCCGCTATCATTGATGGGCTAGCGCCTCTCGTTATCGGGCAGAACCCGCAACATACCGAAGCCATCTGGCATCAATTAAAAGCGCATAGTTGGTGGTATGGCACTGGGGTGGGGATTGCGTCTTTTGCGATTGCTGGCATTGATATTGCGCTATGGGATTTGCAGGGCAAGCAATTAGGCGTGCGGGTTTTGGATCTTTTAGGCGGGGCGGTGCGCGACAATTTACCCGCCATCGCCAGCCTTCACGCCACCGATAAAAGCCTTGATAAAATGGCAGAAACTATCGCCAGCCACACCGCAACCGGACTCCACGGCGCCAAAGTAGGCTTCGGCAAAGCGGGGGAGGCGCATCTAGGTTTTGATGAAGCACGAGATTTTGCCTTTGTTGATAAAGTGCTAGGGGCGATGGGCGCGGGCAAAGACCTCATGGTTGATCTTGGGGTCAAGAATTTCTGGGATATTGCAACCGCTATACGCCGCGCGCGTGGGTTTGAAGAACGTGGCGTGGCGTGGCTTGAAGAACCCCTTGGGCATGACGACCCCCAAGGCTATCAAGCGCTCCGCCAAGCCAGCACCATCCGCATCGCTTACGGCGAGCGCGAATGGAACGCCGGCGGCGTTGCGCGCATTGTTGCTTCAGGAAATGTTGATGTGGTGGGGCTTGACCCCGGCAGAATTGAAGGCATCACCGGTTTCCGTAAAGCCGCCGAGATTTGCGCCCTCCATCGCCGTCAAGCCAACGCCCATAATTTTTCCACCGCCATCACCGCCGCCGCCAGCCAAGCACTAAGTTTCGCCAGCCCCGCCTGTTATCTTCTTGAACTTCAGCCCGTCTATGGTCCAGCACAAAAAGACCTCGTAGATAAACCCGTCTGGCACAAAAAAGGTTTTGTTGATGCCCCCGAAGGCACAGGACTCGGCATTGAAATCAATGAAGATTTAGTTGAATCGGCGCGTTTGACTTAATGTTGGCTATTCCGCCACATCCATAATATGAAACACCCCCGCCGACCAAACCCCGAACCGCCCTTCACTATTTTGGGTCAGATATTCCGCCAGCTGATAATACACCGCCCGATTGATGCGCGCCTCCAACCCCGGGCGCATCGCCACATAAGGACACAGCCCCCCACGATAATCCCGCATCATCAAAGGATGTTTAGCATCAAGCACCACTTCCGCACCATGCGAATCAGTAAAGCGAATCACTTGGACGTTATCACCAACACCCTCCACTACCATAGCGGTGATGAGATACGGCACATCCTCCACCTCAATCACCCCCCATTCCGCCGGGGTCACCAACACATACCGCCCATCATCAAGCCGTGCCAACACGCCGGCAAACAAAGCACTCAATCGGTCGCGGCTAATGCGCGCGCCTTCATGCCACCACTGCCCGTCGCTATCAATGCGAATAGCGAATCGCTGTAAAGGCGTAGCACGGCGTTGATGTTCGGCGCACCAAGATGCGATGATATCTTCGCTTGGGGGGGTTTTTGCCATGTGCGCGCACCTAAAATTCATAAAAATTCATTATGACGCATCCCTGCCATTTAGAATAGAAAAATAAATCTTTGTTGTTTGGCGGGATTTAGGGTAGTTTTGATATTCGTATTGTGTCGCTCGTGAATCCTTTTCGTGAATCCTAATGAACATCTATCTACCCATCGCTGAGATTTCCATCAACATTTTCCTCATTTTGGGGCTTGGTGGGGCGGTAGGTATGTTGTCGGGGATTTTCGGGGTAGGTGGCGGGTTTTTGATGACACCGCTACTGATTTTCCTAGGCGTACCAGCAGCAGTCGCCGTGGGCACCGAAGCCAATCAAATCGTCGCCGCCTCGGTCTCAGGCGTCTTAGCCCATTGGCGGCGGGGCAATGTCGATATAAAAATGGGGACGATTCTGCTCGCCGGGGGTCTCGTCGGCTCCACCATAGGCGTCGCCATTTTCGCCTCGTTGCGCGAATTGGGGCAGATTGACCTAGCCATCAAACTCAGCTTCATCGTATTTTTGGGCATCATCGGCGGTTTGATGCTCATAGAAAGCGGGCGCACCATTTGGCGCACGCGCCGCCCGGGCGGGGCGCGCCGCCGTCTGCATCAACATTATTGGATACACGGGCTCCCTTTCAAGATGCGTTTTCGCAAATCAAAACTTTATATTTCGGCATTATTGCCGTTTAGCGTGGGGCTATTTGTCGGCGTTCTTTCGGCGATTATGGGGGTAGGCGGCGGCTTCATCATGGTGCCAGCGATGATTTACATATTGGGGATGCCAACCTCGGTCGTGGTCGGCACATCGCTATTTCAAATCATTTTCGTCACGGCAAATGTGACGTTTCTGCAATCGGTGCAAACGCAAACCGTGGATATCGTGCTAGCGGGGCTATTGTTAATCGGCGGCGTCATCGGCGCGCAATTCGGCACGCGCATCGGCGCACATCTCAAAGGCGAACAATTAAGGGGGCTATTGGCGCTAATCGTGTTAGCGGTATGTTTGAAACTAGTTTGGGATGTCGTCATCACGCCTGAAGATTTATTCTCGTTGGAGATTCTACGATGATGCGCCACTTTTTTATGATCTTGGCAGTTCTACTAGCCCTACCCACCTCGGCAATGGGCGAGTTATTGGTCGCCGACCTCAACGAAAAAGAAGTCGCCATCACCACCGATTTTGACGGCGCCGAATTATTGCTGTTCGGCACGATTGACCATGAATCGCATGACGATGTCGTCATTATCGTTGAAGGTCCGCCAAAACCCATCGCCATTCGGCAAAAATCGCGCGTCGTCGGCATTTGGATCAACACCGAATCAGCAACGCTCCAACAGATTCCGAGTTTTTATCAAATTTCCTCCACGCGCCCGCTATTGCTCATCGCCAGCCGCGAAACCCAAGCCAAATATGGGCTAGGGCTAGAACATATCCCCTTCCGCCTAGCCGCGGGCAGTGCCATCTCACAAGGCGACCCAGCAGAATGGCGCGAGGCGCTCATCCGCAATATGCGCGCCCAAGGGCTATGGAACCAAGATAGCGATGTGTCGGTGCGTAAAAAAGTGCTGTTCCGTGCCAATATAGACCTGCCCACCAATGTGCTACCGGGCAAATATAAGGTGCGGATTCTGCATTTCCGTGCGGGTGCTTTGTTGTCTGAGACCGATTCGCTCATCCGCGTAGAAAAAAAAGGCGTCAGCGCACAAATTTTTCAATTTGCACATAGCCATCCGCCGATTTATGGTATAGGTGCTGTATGTTTTGCCGTGTTCATGGGTTGGGGCGCGGCGCGAATCTTTGGGAGGTAATCATGGCAAAAGCACCCAAAAAATCGGCAAAAAAAGCCACGCTTAAACGCCGGGTATTCCTAGTGGTAGTCGATGAAAGCAACGAATTTCATCAAGCGCTTTACTTTGCCTGTATGCGTGCGAAATCGGTGCATGGGCGGGTAGCCCTATTGCGCTGTGTCGGCGGGGCAGAGTTTCAACATTGGGTCGGTGTCGGCGAGCTAATGGTAGAAGAAGCCCGCGAGGAAGCCGAAAACCTACTACGCGAGCAAAGCGAACGCGTGCATAAACTAACGGGCGAACACCCCATCGTCCATCTACGCGAAGGCGATGTCAAAACCGAAATCATCAGCCTCATCAATGAAGAGCCTGAAATTTCCATTCTGGTATTGGGATTAGATACCCAAGATGAAACCACCGACTCTCTCATCAGCTATCTGACGAGTCGCGGTGCCGCCCAATGCCGTGTGCCGATTACCATCGTCCCGGGCAATTTGAGCGATAAGGATTTAGACAAAGTCACCTAAACACGCTTCCTAAACGCGCTTCCTAAATGCGTTCATAAGCCAAAAATGCGCGCGCTTCTTTGGAGGCGGGTGCCGTAAAAAACGCCTCAATATCTTGGGGCGGGGCGAGGCGTCCTTGATGCATAAAAAACACCCGCCCACCCCCGCGCCCGCCAAAACGTTTCAACTGCGCTAGATTGTGCGTCACCCACAGCACCGGCAAGCCCGTGGCAGCTTTATCGGCAACAATTTTTTCAATGAGCCGCCGCGAAGGCGGGTCTAAACTGCTCGTGGCTTCATCACAAAGCAACACCGCCGGCTCCGCGATCAGCATTTGTGCCAAAGCCAGACGTTGCTGTTCCCCCGCCGATAAAAGCCGCGCATCATCCCGCGCGCGCTGATCAAGGCGCACCAGCGCCAAACCATCAGCAATACGCGCCCGGCGCACCGCTTTTTCCACCCCCAAGGCTTTCAATACATAATCGCAATTCCCATAAACGCTACGCCGCATAATCACCGGTTTCTGCATCATCAAACCAATGCGCGCCTCCCCCGCACCCTCCACGCATCCAGCACCAGTGATTCGCCGCACCCCACTATCGGGCGCAATCAACCCCGCCAACAACGACACCAGCGATGTTTTCCCCGCCCCATTCGCCCCCACCAAACCGCTAATCCCCCCGGCATCAATACGAATATCAACGCGGTCGACAATGGCACGAGATTGACGATGCAAGCAAAGCCCCCGCCCCTCTAATATTAGTCGCGCCTCAGCCATCATCCTGCTCCCTACGCCCCACCACCACCACGACCAGATTAATCAGCAAGGTCAGCACCAACAGCACCCCCCCCAATGCCAACGCCACCGACAAAGCCCCGCGCGAGGTTTCCAGTGTAATAGAGGTCGTCATCACCCGCGTGAAATGGTTGATATTGCCGCCAACAATCATCACCGCCCCCACCTCCGCCATCGCCCGCCCCAGCCCCGCCAGCAACGCCGTCAGCAATTCCACCCAACCATCGCGAATCAGCGTCAGCATCCGCCGCATCGGCGCAATACCGAGCATGCGAAAAAGCGGCGTATAATCTTTATCAATACGCGCCAATGCCGCCCGGGTGAGGGCGGTAATAATGGGCGTCACCAGAATCACTTGGGCGATAATCATCGCCGTGGGCGTATAGAGCAAATCCAGCACCCCCAAAGGTCCCGAGCGCGAAATCATCATATACACCGCCAACCCCACCACCACCGGCGGCAAGCCCATCAACGCATTCACCAACCCCACCAGCATCGTATGCCCATAAAAACGCGTGGTCGCCAACAAAGCCCCCATAGGAAAGCCAAGCAGTGCCGCATAGCCCACCGCCGTCAAATTGACCTTGAGCGACAAAAATATAATGGTAAAAAGCGCAGAATCACCGCTTAACAGCAACCCAAAGGCTTGTTTTATGGCTATCAATGTTTCCATGGCGCGCGCCTTTAATCCGAAAAACATAAATAAAAACGGCTAGTTAAGGTAGATTCGCCTTTTCCCTGTCGCTTTTTTTTCAAAATATACTTTACGCTTTCGCATTCTCATTGTCTAATAAAGCTGCAAAAGAAGGGAATAAATCTCTTTTCGTTTCATCAAAGTCATTGCATCCTGGAGGACAAAAATGAGCAATACCAACAACCCAAAATACGCTATCTCAAATGAGGTAGCGCATGGCGAGACCAAAGCCAAAGCCCAACATCTACAAGCAGATTTTATGGCAGGTGCGATTAGCCGCCGTGATTTCATCTCCACCGCCTTGGCACTAGGCGTATCGCTTGGCGGTGCTACCGCCGTGGTCAAACAAGCCCAAGCCGCCACCCCCAAATCTGGCGGGCGTTTGCGCCAAGGCATCACCGGCGGGGCGACGAGCGATGTGCTTGACCCCGGGCAGATTCTTGATGCCTATATGATCAATGTATGTATGGGGCAGCTGCGTCCATGTATGACCAAAATCATGCCCGATGGTTCCACCGAGGGCGATATCTGTTCGGGTTGGCAAGCCTCCAATGGTGGCAAGACATGGAAATTTGACGTACGCAAAGGCGTTGAGTTCCACAACGGCAAAGACCTCACCTCCAATGATGTGGTTGATTCGATTCGCCACCATCTCGGCGAAGATTCGGGAAGCGGCGGTAGCGGTGTCGTTGCCGGCATCAAAACCATCAAAACCGATGGCAAGCACGGCGTCATCATTGAACTCAAAGAAGGCGATGGCGACCTGCCGACCTTGCTTTCGGATTACCACCTCAATATCTGCCCCTCCAATGGCGAGGGCGGCATTGATTGGCAATCGGGCATCGGGGCCGGGCCGTATCAGTTGGTTGAACATAATCCGGGGGTACGCACCCTCACCAAAAAATTCGCCAATTACTGGAATACCGGCAATGAGGCGTGGTTTGATGAGGTAGAAACCTTGGGCATTGGCGATCCGACCGCACGGCTATCGGCACTAGCGACCAATGCGGTGGATGCGATCAATAGTGTGCCGCCCAAAACCGCCGCGCGCCTCAAAAACATGCGCGATGTGCAGACGCTCATCTCCACCGGCAACAAACAAGCCACCATGCCGATGCTATGCGATGTCAAGCCTTTTGATGATATCAATGTGCGCAATGCCCTCAAATACATCATCAATCGCCAAGAGATGCTTGATAAAGTGTTCTTCGGCTATGGCGAGTTGGGGAATGACAATCCGATTGGTCCGGCAAATATCTTCCGTGCGACCACCGACGAGCTGCCCCAACGCGCATACGACCCCGAACGTGCCAAACATTATCTACAAAAAGCCGGATTGAGCAAATTGTCGGTGCAGTTCCACGCCGCCGATACCGGCTTCCCCGGTGCGGTAGATGCCGGGGCATTGATGCGCGAATCAGCCAAAGCCGCCGGCATTGATATTGAAGTCATACGCGAGCCCAATGATGGCTATTGGTCAAATGTTTGGATGGTCAAGCCATGGTCGGCGTGTTTTTGGAGTGGGCGTCCTACGGAAAATTGGATGTTCTCACAAGTCTATCTTTCCACGGCAGATTGGAACGACACGCATTGGAAAAACGACCGCTTTGATATGTTGCTACGCGCCGGCAAAGCCGAAACCAACCAAGCCAAACGCCGCGACATATACGTAGAAATGCAACAAATCGTCCATGAAGATGGCGGTTTAGCATTGCCGGTATTCCAAAGCGACATTATGGGCTATCGCACCAGTATGCACGTGCCTGACCAAATTGCCAATAATTGGGAATTGGATGGGCATCACGCATGCCGTCGTTGGTGGCAAGTATAAGGCGGGAGGAGACCCGGGACGGAAAGCCCCCCAAAAAAAATGGGTTTTCCGTCCATGCCCCCCATCATAGATCAATTTCATGTCGCATATTATAGTCATGTTGGTAAAGCGTTTAGCCCTTGGGGTGCTCACGCTGATATTGCTGTCCTTGCTGATTTTCCTATCAGTAGAAGCCCTCCCCGGCGATTTAGCCGAGGCAATTTTGGGGCAACAAGCCACGCCCGAGAACACCGCCGCCATCCGCCGCGAGTTAGGGCTAGACCTCCCCCCATGGACACGCTATCTGCACTGGCTAGGCGGCGTGTTGCAAGGCGATTTCGGCAACTCGCTAGCCTTACGCAAGCCCATAGCCGAACTCATCGCCCCGCGCCTAGCCAATACATTATTTTTAACCCTATACACCGCGTGTATTGCCGTGCCGATTGCGCTAATTTTAGGCATGGCGGCATCGCTATTCCGCAATAGTTATTTTGACCGCATCTCCAACATCACCGCCCTGAGCGCCATTTCCATGCCCGAATTTTTTGTCGGCTATGTCATGATTTATTTCTTCGCCATTTCGGGCTATTTCCCCTCAATGGCGAGCATCAATGCCGGGACGCCTTTTTTGGAAAAACTCTATCTATGTTTCCTGCCCGCCCTAACCCTAACCCTAGTCGTCACCGCCCACATGATGCGTATGACAAGGGCGGCGATTATCAATGTTCTAGCCCTGCCCTATATTGAAATGGCGCGCCTCAAAGGCGTGAAATCCCAACGCATCATCACGGCGCACGCCCTCCCCAACGCCATCGCGCCAATAGTCAATGTGGTGGCACTCAACCTAGCCTATCTCATCACCGGCGTGGTCATTGTTGAAATTGTTTTCGTGTTTCCGGGATTGGGGCAGTTGATGGTTGATGGCGTAAAATTCCGCGATGTGCCAGTGGTGCAAGCCACCGCCCTCATTTTCGCCAGCGCCTATGTCGGGCTCAATCTATTGGCGGATATCATCTCCACAATTTCCAACCCCCGCCTCATGCGCCAACGATAGGAATAGGATGCTTTACCTACAAACATTCTTAGGGTTTTGCATAACCATCATTGCCAGCATAATAGCGGCATGGCTATTCCGTGTCCTATTGGTGCGCCTAGTGGGACACAGCACCGCCAAATTCATCCGCACCGCCCCCCTAACCGCAAGTTTCGGCATGTTGGTCATCTGCATGTATATTTTGTGCGCCATTTTCGCCCCGCTCATCGCCCCTTATGGTGAGGCAGAAATTTTAGGCGGCGGTTTTGAGCCATGGTCATCCACCCACCTACTCGGCACCGACAATCTAGGGCGCGATGTTTTCACCCGCCTCATTTACGGCGCCCGCAACACCGTCGGCATCGCCTTTTTAATCACCGCGCTCGCCTTTTTTGTCGGCACATTATTGGGGCTTTATGCGGCATTAAAGGGCGGCATCATTGACCAAATCACCAGCCGTTTGGTCGATGTGCTGATGGCGATTCCGTCGCTAATTTTCTCGCTATTGATGCTGACCATTTTCGGCACTTCGGTGCTAAGTTTAGTCATCGTCATCGCCGCCATAGATTCCACCCGCGTTTTCCGCATAGCCCGTGCCGTCGCCCTCACCATCGTGCATTTAGATTATATTGAAGCGGCAAAATTGCGCGGGGAGCGCACTAGATACCTCATCACCCGCGAGATTCTACCCAACGCCCTCGCCCCCCTAGCGGCAGAGTTCGGCTTGCGTTTCTGTTTCGTTTTTTTGATGATTTCGGCGCTATCATTTTTGGGGCTAGGCTTACAGCCGCCGACAGCAGATTGGGGTTCTATGGTGCGCGACAATGCCGATTTAATCAGTTTCGGCGACATCACCCCCTTGATTCCCGCCGGCGCCATCGCGCTTTTGACGATTGCCGTCAATTTTGTCGTGGATTGGTTTCTGCATAAAGCCAGCGGGTTAAAGGATTGATGCCATGAAACAACATCTACTGACAAAAATCAATGCCATGAAACAACGCCTGCTCACCATGGAAAACATTCACATCCAAGGCAAAAGCGATGAGCAATGGGTGGATATCATCAAAGGCGTGGATTTATACTTAAATCGCGGCGAGGTCTTGGGGCTGATCGGCGAATCAGGGGCGGGCAAATCCACGCTTGGTTTGGCGGCGATGGGATTCTGCCGCGATGGCTGTGTCATTAGCGAGGGCAGTGTGCATTTTGACGGCAAAGATTTACTAGCATTAAGCCGCGAAGATATACGCCAATTACGCGGCAACCGCATCGCTTATGTGGCGCAATCGGCGGCGGCAAGTTTCAACCCCGCGCATAAATTGATTGACCAATTCTGCGAAGCCCCGCACCTGCATAACGTCATGGGACGGAAAGAGTCCGAAGCCTATGCGCGCAAACTTTACAAACGCATCAACCTGCCATCGCCGGAGACATTCGGCTTACGCTACCCCCACGAAGTTTCGGGCGGACAATTACAACGCGCCATGACCGCCATGGCGCTATCGTGCCGTCCCGATTTAATCATTTTTGATGAGCCAACAACCGCCCTAGACGTCACCACGCAAATTGAAGTGCTAGCCGCCATCAAAGACATCGTCAAAGAGTTCAACACCGCGGCGATTTATATCAGCCACGACCTAGCGGTGGTCGCACAAATGGCGGACCGCATCCAAGTCCTCCTCAAAGGCGAAGAAGTAGAACAAGCCCCCACCAAACTCATGCTCAAAGCCCCGAAAAAAGCCTACACAAAATCGCTATGGGCGGTGCGCGAACACGCGCGCATAGAACAACCCGCCCCCAAAAAAACCGACACCCCGGTCATTTCCATCCGCCAAGTCACCGCCGGCTACACCAGCCAACAGGACGTATTAAAGAACGTCTCCTTTGACATCCACAAAAAACGCACCATCGCCGTGGTCGGCGAATCGGGAAGCGGCAAATCCACCGCGGCCCGTGTCGTCACCGGCTTGCTCCCCCCCCGCCAAGGTAGCATCGTTTTTGACGGCGCGGAACTACCAGCAGATTACCAAAAACGTAGCCGCGACCAGCTGCGCCAGATTCAGATGATTTATCAAATGGCGGATACCGCCTTGAATCCAAAACTACGCATCCGCGACCTCATCGCCCGCCCGGCAAGTATGTATTTGGGGTTAAGCGGACGCGCCCTAGATGAGCGCGTACGCGCATTGTTAGCCATGATTGAACTTGAACCGGACCAATATATTGACCGCCTGCCGTCCGAATTATCCGGCGGGCAAAAACAGCGCATCGGCATCGCTCGTGCCATCGCCGCCGAGCCAAGTTTCATCATCTGCGATGAAGTCACCAGCGCATTGGACCAGCTCGTCGCCGAAGAAATCCTAAAATTATTGGACCGCCTCCAATCGGAACTCGCATTATCCTATATGTTCATCACCCACGACCTAGCCACCGTGCGCGCCATCGCCGACCGCGTGGTGGTGATGAAAGATGGTGCAGTGGTAGAACAAGACGGCAAATCCAAATTATTCAAACCCCCGCACCACCCCTACACCGAATTATTGTTAAGCTCAGTGCCAGAAATGGACGCCGAATGGCTCGACCGCCTATTGATAGCGCGCACCAAAAAACGCGCCAAAAAGCGGGGCAGAAAAGCAAAACCATGAAATGCGTCATTTACCGCGAAAAAGGCACGGCACAAGAGGTGCTTGAACTAGTTGAACGCCCGACCCCCAAACCCCAAAAAGGCGAGGTTTTGGTGCGCCTAGCCACTTCAGGCATCAACCCTTCGGATGTCAAAATGCGTGGGGGGCAAGGGCATCATGCGGGTGCCATGCCCTTCCCGGAAATCATCCCCCATAGCGATGGCGCCGGAATAATCGCTGCACTCGGCGATGGGGTAAAAGACATAAAAATCGGCACACGCGTCTATGTATTCAACGGCGCATGGCAACGCGCGCATGGCACGGCGGCAGAATATATCGCCCTCCCGGCATCACAAGTTCTACCCTTGCCAAAAAATATCAGTTTCGCCCAAGGCGCCACTCTAGGCATCCCAGCCATGACGGCGGCACATAGCATCTTAAGCGGCGGCAAGCACGTCAAAGGCGGGCGCATACTCATCAGTGGCGGCGGCGGCGTGGTTGGGCGCATGGCAATCCAAATGGCGCGCGCGGCAGGGGCAAAACAAATCATCGCCACCGCCGCCCAGCCCCTAAGCATAAAAACCGCGCACGAAGCCGGTGCCGACCATGTGCTTGATTACCGCGCCCCCGACCTCGCCACGCAGATTCTAGATTTAAGCGGCGGCATCACCCACGCCATTGAAGCCGAGTTTGGACAAAACGCCGACATGCTAGCCGAAGTTTTATGCAATAATGCCAGCATCTGCACCTATGGTTCGGCAGGCAATATGCGCCCAGAAATGCCATTTTATCCGTTAATGTTCAAAAACATTCACCTAGTCATGATGCTCGTCTATCTGTTAGATGCGCCCGCCCGTAGCAAAGCCGCCAAAGCCATTGATACATGGCTCAAAACCGGCGCACTTGATGCGCTGATTGCCCTTAACGTGCCTCTAAACGCCGCCGCCGAAGCCCATGAAGCCGTGGAAGCAGGCAGTAAAGCAGGCTCGGTGATTCTCACCATCTCTGACGAATTTTGAAAGGAGACAGAACATGCCGCAACATGTATGCATCACCGCCGGGGGTTCAGGTTTGGGGCTAGCCATGGCGGCGGCATTTTTGACCGAAGGCGCAGAAGTTGCCATCACCGACAACAACCCAAAAATGCTCAAAACCGCAAAGGAAAAACACCCCAATCTACTAACCCTTGAAGCCGATGCCAGCGATGAGGTCACTATGCGCGCACATTTCAATGCGCTGATGCAAAAATGGGGGCGCCTTGACGTGATGCTAGCCAATGCCGGCAGTGCCGGTCCCACCGCAGCCATTGAAGACATCGCCCTTGAAGATTGGCAACGCTGTGTCGCCGTCAATTTAGAGGCAAGTTTCATCGCCGCAAAACTAGCCACCCCGATTATGAAAGCGCAAAAATCAGGGGTCATCACCCTAACATCATCCACGGCAGGGCAATGGGGCTACCCCACCCGCGCCCCTTACGCCGCCGCGAAATGGGGGGTCATCGGTTTGATGAAGACCTTGGCGATGGAATTGGGGGCATATGGGATTCGCGTCAATGCGATATGCCCGGGTTCGGTGGAAGGTGCGCGCATTGATGGGGTCATCGCCCGCGCCGCCCAAGCCCGCGGCATTGCCGAAAATGAAATGCGCCAAGACTATGCCGATTGCGCCTCCATGCGCCGTTTCATCCGCGCCGAAGATGTAGCAGATATGGCAGTATTCCTCGCCAGCCCCAAAGCACGTTCCATTTCAGGCATGGCCATGGCAGTGGATGGACACACCGAAAAAATGCCCCGTTAACCAAACCTTTGGCAGCTCAACCCTTACCCCGCCACGGGATGAGGATGCTAATCAATTTCCGCATAAACAGATCAAACAACAGCCCGAGCAAGCCCATAATCAAAATCGTCACCCAAATCAGTTCATAATCCGAAACCGTGCGCGCGACATTTTCAATAAAGCCAACCCCCGTGGTCCCTGCCAGCATCTCCGCCGCCACCAAAGTCCCCCAACAAACACCAATAGCAATGCGCACCCCGGTCAAAATCTCCGGCAAGGCGTTCGGCAAAATCACATGCCGCAAAATCTGCCCATTACTAGCCCCCAGCGAGTGCGAGGCACGAATCTTAGAAATCTGTGTCCCCGAAGCCCCGGTGCGCGCCGAGATCACCATAATGGCAAACGCCACCATAAATAACAAAAAGATCTTACCATCATCTTGAATGCCAAAAATCGTCAGAATCAGCGGCGCCCATGCCAGCGGCGGCACCGGACGATAAAGTTCAATCATCGGGTCAAAGAACGATTTGAAAAACCGCGACACGCCCATATAAATCCCCAAAGGCACCCCAAGCAACACGCCAAAAAACAACGCCACCAACACCCGGAATAGCGAATCCCAAATATGCCCATCCAGCATCGGCACGTGGCCTAAATTGACCTCACCTTGGGCAAGCGCCAACAGCCTATCTTTATAGGTCGGCACAAAACCGCCGCTTGCATCGTGCGTGCCATAACCCCCGGGCAACACATCCACCACCCCATCAGGAATAAAAAAGCCCACCACATCGGCAATCGCCAACCATTTCACCCATAGTAGCCGTGTGCCTTTGAAACCGCCGCCTTCCTCAATATTCGGGTTCGCCAATAACGACAATTTCGCCACCACATCCGTAGGTTTCGGCAACCAACGGCTTGAGCCTTGTTCAATACAAATCGTCCGCGTTTTCACCACGCCAAAGCCGGGCATAAATAGCGCATCCACCACGCGCAAACTCCCCTTGGCGCGTGCCACTTCATCAAGCATCACCGCCACCGCCTCATTGACTTCATTGAGGATATTTGCCGGGAAAATCGTCCCATCATCCAAACGGCGAAAGATGCGTTCCACCGCCTTAACATAATTCCCACGCGCCTCAGTAATTTCAGCACTAGCGGCGGTATCCGCCTCAATTTCCGCTTTAATGCGGTCAATATCGCCGCGAATCTGTGCGATAAGCCGCGCGGCTTCAGGGGGCATATTGCGCAACGTCAAAAAATCTTCGGACACAGCGGCAACATCTTGTGCCACCGCATCAAACAGCACCCCCCGCGCCGTCATGGGCAGGTTCGGGATTTCCTCATCCCCCACCCCCCAAGGCGTTTGCGCCAATGCCGCGCTACTAGGACGTAAGGCGGGGCGTAGATTATCCACCCCCCCTTGCACACGTACGGTCAGGTCTTGAAGCGTGCCAACGATATTAGCCAGTTGGCGATGCACCGCGCCATCCACCCGCGCCGGGTCTGAATAAACCGCAATGAGTTCCCGTGTTTCTACCATAATCTGCCGTAAATCCCGTGTTTGGGCAGGGGTAAAAACACCTTCAGGAAGATCGGCTTCAATGACCTCGAGTTGTTCGCTATTACGCACCACCAAATCGGTGGATTTGAAATAGCGCGAGCCAATCGGCAAGCGTGCGACAATCGGCGACATCGCCTCATGCACTTTTGCCACTTGGCATAACTCATTGGCGGCGGTCGGGAAATACGCCCGCGCCAGCCCCCACGAGAAATAAAACCACACCAAAAGAATCGTCGTCAGCCCGCACACCGCCCAATACCAACCGCCACTAGTGCGTTCAGGGTCGCCAAAAACTTGTTCCTTATCACGCAAACGCGAGGTGCGCATGCCGTAATAGACTGACCACAAAAACACCGCCGCCAGCACCAAAATAAGCACTGCCGCGATATCCGCCCGATGATACGAAATCCACTCAAGCACCGCCCATAATCTCCTCTTCCATGTTCCAGATCATCGTCAAAATTTCCTCGCGCACTTTAGCGAAAGCCGCTTTTTGTTTGATATCGCGCAGGGATTGTTTCAAGCCTTGCGATGCGAATTTGAGCTTATATTCTTTATGAATGCGCCCGGGGCGGGGTGCCATGACAAATAGCCGTTGCCCCAACAGCAACGCTTCTTCCACGGAATGCGTGATAATAATAATGGTCTTGCCGGTTTCCACCCACAATTCCAAAATCAGCGATTGCATTTTCTCACGCGTCAGCGCATCCAACGCCCCCAAAGGTTCATCCATCAAAATCACATCAGGGTCATTGACCAAACAGCGCGCCAGTGCCACCCGTTGTTGCATCCCCCCGGATAGCTGATAGGTAGGCGTGTCGCCAAACCCCGCCAGCCCGACAATATCCAACCATTTATCCACCAATTTCTTACGCTCAGAGGCAGGCACGGATTTCATGCGCAAGCCGAAATCAACATTTTTGCTCACGGTCAGCCATTCAAAAAGCGCACCTTGTTGGAACACCATCCCCCGTTCCACCCCGGGCCCTTCAATCGTATGGTCGCCAAGCGTCAAATCGCCAGCAGTCGGGTTCAAAAACCCGGCAATCATATTCAAAAGCGTGGTCTTGCCGCAACCCGAAGGCCCCAACACCGACAACAACTCGCCTTTTTTCAAAGTAAAATTGATATCCTTCAACGCTTCCACCACCGCACCATCGGTGGGGGCGGTGAAAGTCATGGACAGGTTTTTGCAAACTAAATCAGCCATCATACAGTCCTAAAAAAACAGAGCCTCATTTGAGGCTCTGTTAGAATTAGGGTACTTATTTGAGGAATGACCCATCAATGACGGCATCAAAGCTTCCGGCATAATTGCTAGAATTGCTATCCTCAAAAACCGCACCGAGGATTTCGGCAAGTTTCTCGGCTTCGCCGCCTTTGACAAAATAGGTGCTGAGTTGCTCCTCAGCCGTTGGGAAGGAAAATGTCGCCATTTGATCTTTGGCGATTTGGACATCAATCCCAGCATCCTGTGCGACTTTGCGGAACTGCTCGTCGGTGCCACGCCAATTTTTATTGGCTTCATCGGTGACTTTAAGGAAGGCGCGCACAAGTTCAGGGTGTTCGGTAGCAAATTTTTCCGTCACCGAAATCACATCAAATGAGCCGATATCCGCTTTCATTTTTTGTTCTGCGGTCATAATTTGCGTGCCGACTTCACCGGCTTTAGCTGCCGAATCCGCCCCATAAAGGCAGACCATATCCACCGATTTATCCGCCAAAGACACCGCACCATCGGCAGGGTCTTGATCAACCAGCGTCATGGTGGAAACATCCACATCAAGCGCCGTCATCTGCGCACGGAACGCATAATCCGCCATAGTGTTGAACGGCACAGCAACGGTTTTGCCTTCAAGTTCGGAGGCATTTGCCGAAGTAATGCCTAGATCGTTACGGACAAAGCAATCATTGGCTTCATAAACCACGGCAACCCCGACCATTCTAATCGGTTTGCCTTGGCGGATGGCATTAACGAACGGCGCCGCCCCTTGCGAATAGGCGATATCAATATCCCCGGCGACTTGGGCTTCTGCCATATCCACCCCACTGCCAAAATTGGTCCAATTGACTTTCACCCCAAGGGCTTCGTCATAGATTTTATCCACTTTGGCAATTTGGTTCGGCGTTGGCCATTCCAAAAAGAACGCCACATTGACTTCATCAATCGCTTGGGCGGTTTGCGCCACGCCAAGAACGGCAACACCAGCAACAGTGCTGGCAAGAAATTTACGGAATTTGGTCATAGTATTCTCCCTAGTGTTTCATGAGTATCTCATGAGTGTTTCATTCCAAAATAGTTCTTACGGGTAATAGATGGCACAAAAAATTACCCTCTGGCAAGTAAAAATTTATTTTCTTTGGATATTGGCGCAAATTTAGGTAAATATGGTCATGAAGTTTTGGCATGGTTATTTTTATTTAGAGGAGACTGATTCTATGGACAGCAAATGGTATGGCAATGACATCGCACAGATCGTAGATATGGATAGGGCGCATATTTGGCACCACCTCATCCAGCATAAGCCTTTTGAGACGGGCGCCCCCCGCATCATCGTTGAAGGCAAAGGCATGCGTGTCTGGGACCAAAAAGGCACAGAGTTTTTGGACGCGGTTTCGGGCGGGGTTTGGACGGTCAATGTTGGCTATGGGCGGGAGAGCATCGCCAATGCCGTGCGCGACCAACTCATCAAACTAAATTATTTCGCTGGCACGGCAGGTTCCGTCCCCGGCGCCATATTTTCCGAACAATTACTGGAAAAAATGGAGGGGCTATCGCGCGTCTATTATTGCAATTCGGGCTCCGAAGCCAATGAAAAAGCCTTCAAAATGGTGCGCCAGATCGCCCATAAACGCTATGGGGGCAAAAAACACAAAATCCTTTACCGCGAGCGCGATTATCACGGCACCACCATTGCGTGCCTATCCGCCGGCGGGCATGATGAGCGCAACGCCCAATATGGTCCCTTCACCCCGGGCTTTGTGCGCGTGCCGCATTGTTTAGAATATCGCGCGCAATGGGATGGCGCAGATTACGGGGTAAAGGCAGCCGACGCCATTGAAGAGGTGATTCTAAATGAAGGCGCCGACACCATAGGCGCAATCTGCCTTGAACCCATCACCGCCGGGGGCGGGGCGATTACCCCGCCCGAGGGCTATTGGGAGCGCGTCCAAGACATCTGCAAAAAATACGACATTCTTTTACATATTGATGAGGTCGTCTGCGGGTTAGGGCGCACCGGCGCGTGGTTCGGCTATCAGCAATACGGCATCAAGCCCGATTTGGTCACCATGGCAAAAGGCGTGGCATCGGGCTATGCGGCGATTGCCTGCCTCGTGACCACCGAGGCGGTGTTTGACCTATTCAAAGACGATGCCGATGACCCGCTAAATTATTTCCGCGATATTTCCACCTTTGGCGGTTGCACGGCAGGGCCGGCGGCGGCGATTGAAAATATGCGGATTATTGAGGATGAAAATCTGCTAGAAAACACGCAAAACATGGGCGGTTATTTGCTGGAAAAATTGAACGAACTCAAAGGCAAACACCAAGCTGTCGGCGATGTGCGGGGCAAGGGGCTATTTGCTGGTGTCGAATTGGTCAGCGACCGCAAAACGCGCGAACCCGCCCCGGAAAACATGGTGCAAGCGGTGGTAGCCGAGTGTGCCAAACAAGGCGTCATTATCGGTGCCAGCAATCGCTCGCTCCCGGGCTTCAACAACACCTTATGTTTTAGCCCCGCCCTCATCGCCACCAAAGACGATATCAACCAAATTGTCGAAGCGGTGGATGGTGCTTTAACGCGGGTTTTTGGCTAAACAACCAACATGTCTGAACCCACACCATTTTTGAGCCAGCAAGCACCAAAATGCCCGGCGTGGTTGCTAGAATCCGCCGCCACCGCCGCGCCTTTCGTTATGGGCGTGGTGGGGGCGAATTCTTTGGTAGCCATGGAAACCGCCCGCGATGCCCATAAGGCAGGGCTAGCCACCCCGCATCTCATCGGTGACGAAAAAGTGATTCGCAACCTCGCCGCAGAATTAGATTGGGACATCGCAAACATAGCCATCACCCACGCCACCGGCGAAGACAGCATCGTCACCACCGCCACGGAATTGGTCAAGGACGGCACAATTCAAGCCCTCATAAAAGGACATGTGCATACCGACCGCTTCATGGCCGGCATCATCAAACGCAGTAGCGGCATTCGCGGCGATAAGCGCCTAGTGCATATTTTCGCGCTATTTCCGCCCGCCAATGCTGATAAAGATGGTGGCAAACCGCTTCTGCTCACGGATGGTGCGGTCAATGTCGCCCCAGATTTCACCACCCGCCAAGTGATGTTGTGCGAAATGGTGCGGGTAGCACAGATTCTAGGACGCCCCCGCCCACGTATCGCCATCATCTCCGCCACCGAAACCCCCATCACTTCCGTGCCTGATTCGCTCGCCGCCGCAGAACTAGCCGCATGGGGCAGAACCCACCTCCCCCAAGCCGATATATCAGGCCCCCTATCCCTTGACCTAGCCCTAAGCCCAGATGCTGTCGCCATTAAAGGCATTAAAGACGATGCGGTAGCCGGCTTTAGCGATGGTCTCATCATGCCCGATTTAACATCAGGCAATGTACTATTCAAAGCGTTGGTATGGTTCAAAGGCGCGTGTGCAGCAGGCGTGGTGATTGGCGGAAGCGTGCCGATTATGCTAACCAGCCGTGCCGATTCCCCCGCCGCCCGCCTAGCATCGGTGGCGCTAGGGGCGAAATTATATTGCGGAGATTGACGCATGTGCGCTGATAAAAATCTAAATCTATCGCCGCCAACATCTGACCGCGTTGCCAAGACCACCTGTTATATGTGCGCGTGTCGGTGCGGCATAAATGTGCATCTTATGGGCGAGGACATCCGCTATATTGAAGGCAACCGCGACCACCCGGTCAATCAAGGCGTGTTATGCGCCAAAGGTTCGGCCGGCATTATGCAACACCTTTCGCCGGCAAGATTAAACACCCCCCTCAAACGCATCGGCAAACGGGGCGCAGGCAAATTCGCGCCAATTTCATGGGATGAAGCCCTAGACCTAGCCACATCATGGCTCAAACCCATCCGCGAGACTGACCCGCGCAAATTGGCATTCTTCACCGGACGCGACCAAAGCCAAGCCCTAACTGGCTGGTGGGCGGGACAATTCGGCACGCCCAATTTCGCGGCACATGGGGGCTTTTGTTCGGTCAATATGGCGGCGGCAGGCATTTACACGCTAGGCGGGGCGTTCTGGGAATTCGGCGCCCCCGATTGGGAGCGCACCGAACTTTTTTTGCTTTTCGGTGTCGCCGAAGACCATGATTCAAACCCCATCAAAATCGGGCTAGGCAAATTAAAAGCGCGTGGCATCCGCACCATTTCCATCAACCCGATTCAGACAGGCTATTCGGCAGTGGCGGATGATTGGTTAGGCATCACCCCGGGGACAGACGGCTTGCTGATTCTATCGCTCATTCACGTGCTCATGAAAACCGGAAACATTGATATAGATTATCTCTGCCGTTACACCAACGCCCCGTGGCTAGTGATTCGCCACCCCAACGGCGCAGATGATGGGCTATTCTGGCGCGATGCGGACGGCAACCCACAAATCATCAACCGCGAAAACGGCGCACCCGTGCCAGCGAATCAGCCAAACATCCAGCCCGACCTCAAAGGCGAAATCCCCCTAAATTCGGGCGATTCGGGGGGTGTAGCCGTGCCGGCTTTCATGCTCATGGCAGAAGCATGGCTCAACGAGCAATACGCCCCGGAATCTACCGAAGCCAAAACCGGCATCAAAGCCGCGCGCGTCTATGCCCTAGCCGCCGAAATCGCCGACGCCGCGTTCAAACGCGAAATCACCATCAACCAGCCATGGACCGATTGGAAGGGCGAGCAACACGCAAAAATGATCGGACGCCCGGTTTCCATGCACGCCATGCGCGGCATCTCCGCCCATTCCAACGGTTTTCAAACCTGCCGCGCCTTACATATTTTGCAGATTCTCATCGGCAGTGTCGAATCCCCCGGAGGCTTCCGCTTCAAACCCCCCTACCCCAAACCCGCCGAAGCCCATCCCCGCCCGGCAGGAAAATCCACCCAACCCAATACTCCCCTCCCGGGCGCGCCTCTAGGCTACCCCCTCTCCCCCGATGATTTATTGGTGGATGATAAGGGACAGCCCCTCCGCATAGACAAAGCCTTCTCATGGGACGCGCCTTTATCGGCACATGGCTTGATGCACATGGTCATCTCCAACGCCTTTGCCGGCGACCCCTATAATATAGACGTGCTGTTTATGTATATGGCGAATATGGCGTGGAATTCCTCCATGAACACACGCGCCGTGATAGATATGCTCACCGCCACCGACCCCGAAAGCGGCGAATACCGCATCCCCAAAATCATTTATTCGGATGCCTATGCATCCGAGATGGTCGCCTATGCCGATTTGATTCTGCCGGACACGACATATTTAGAACGCCATGATTGTATCTCGCTCCTAGACCGCCCGATTTGCGAAGCCGATGCCGTAGCCGATGCCATCCGTTGGCCAGTGCTACCCCCAAAACGCGACGTGCGCGGCTTTCAAAGCGTGTTGCTAGATTTAGGGGCGCGGTTGGGCTTGCCGGGGATGGTGGATGACAAAACCGACCCCCTCTATAAAGACTACGCCGACTATATCATAAACCACCAAAGAAAAACCGGCATCGGCCCCCTAGCCGGCTTCCGCGGCCAAGACGGCAAAGCCCAAGGGCGCGGCGCCCCCAACCCCAATCAGCTTGATGCCTATATTGAAAATGGCGGATTTTGGTCAAAAGAGATTCCCGAAAACGCCCGCTTCTTCAAAATGGCGAATCAACATTACCAAACTTTCGCCGTAGAGATGGGATTCTATGACGCCCCGCAACCCTACACATTCCAAATCTATTCGGAGATATTACAAAAATTCCGCCTAGCCGCCCAAGGACATGGCACCATGCAGCCCCCCGAACATTTACGCCCCCGCATCAACACCCATTTCACCCCCCTCCCTGAATGGTATGCCCCCTTTGAAGGTGCGGCAGTGGATGCAGAAACCTACCCCATCCACGCCCTCACCCAACGCCCCATGGCCATGTATCATTCGTGGGGTGCGCAAAACCCATGGCTTCGGCAAATCCACAGCCACAACCCGCTTTTCATCCCCCCCGCCCTAGCCGCGGATCTAGGCGTAAAAGACGGCGATTGGGTCTGGCTAGAATCGCATCACAGCAAAATCAAAGCCCCCATAGCAATAATGGCAGGCATCAATCCCCACACCATCTGGACATGGAACGCCATCGGCAAAAGGCGCGGCGCATGGCAATTAGACCCCAACGCCCCCGAAGCCAAAAAAGGGTTTTTGTTGAATCACCTCATCCACGAACTTCTGCCTATGAAGGGCGATGGCTTACGCTGGGCCAATTCCGACCCCATCACCGGACAAGCCGCATGGTTTGACCTCAAGGTAAGCATCACCAAAGCCGCCGCCAACGAACCCAAAGAAGTCGCCCCAAATTTCCCGATTCTCAACGCCCCGCCAAATTTAGAAACCCCCAAAAAAATGCTCCGTTACGGCATCAACATTTTAAAAGGAACGCGCCGATGACCAGCCTCCCCCCCCCATCAAAAGTCAAATTAGGACTCGTCATTGATTTAGATACCTGCGTAGGCTGTCAAGCTTGCGTGGTAAATTGCAAGGAATGGAACAGCCCCGGCTACGGCGCGCCTTTAGCCGATAGCGACCCTTACGGCACCAAACCCAGCGGCGCATGGCTCAACCGCGTCCATAGTTTTGAAGCCACCGACCACGACAACACCTCGCGCGTCGTCCATTTCCCCAAATCGTGCCTCCATTGCGAAGACGCGCCGTGCGTCACAGTGTGTCCGACCGGTGCCTCATATAAACGCGGCGAAGACGGCATCGTTTTGGTCAATGAAGATGCGTGTATCGGTTGCGGGCTATGTGCGTGGGCGTGTCCGTATGGGGCGCGCGAGATGGACCCGGTCGAAGGCGTGATGAAAAAATGCACCCTTTGCGTAGACCGCATCTATAACAGCCACCTAGCAGAAGAAGACCGCATCCCGGCATGCGTCCGCACCTGCCCCACCAGCGCAAGGCATTTCGGCGATTTAGGCGACCCCAATTCCGCCGTCAGCCAGCTAGTAAAGGCGCGCGGCGGCTTTGACCTCATGCCCGAACAAGCTACCAAACCCGTCAATAAATACCTCCCCCCCCGCGACCGCCCCCATATTGACGCCGACAAAAGCGACGCCGTGGATTTACTGCAAATGGCAAAATCGGCAACGCCAAATGGATTCTGGAAATGGCTAGACAGCATGCTAGACCGCTTAGGAGAATAAAATGCGCCCCGCCGCCTCACTAATCATTTTCACCACCCTGTCAGGGTTAGGCTTCGGCTTAGCAGCAGTCATAGGCACCGGCTTACTAAAAGCAACCAGCGCACAATGGGCAATCATCCACGGCTTCGTCAGTCTAGGGTTCATAGGAGTCGGCATAATCGCCTCCACATGGCACTTAGGACACCCGGAACGCGCATGGCGCGCCCTAAGCCAATGGCGTAGCTCATGGCTATCCCGCGAAGGCGTGCTAGCAGGGGCGGTAGTGATGCTATTAGTAATATACGTAGCCGACCAAATCTATTCAGGCACAGTAAACGCATGGTTAGGCGGGGGCTTAGGCGCGGGGCTAGCACTATTAAGCCTAGCAACCATTTTCGCCACCGCCATGATCTACGCCTCCCTAAAACCAATCCCCCTATGGCACCACCCCCTAACCCCAGTAAAT
This sequence comes from uncultured Alphaproteobacteria bacterium, assembly GCA_958431225.1. Taxonomy (GTDB): domain Bacteria; phylum Pseudomonadota; class Alphaproteobacteria; order Puniceispirillales; family UBA1172; genus UBA12202. Next base: position 702,800 of record OY288107.1, read on the forward strand.
TTCGTATTATGGGCAATAGCCGGCGGGCTACTCCTAGCCGCCACCCTAAATACATGGCAAGGCACAACCCACAGCCTCCCCCCCCTAGCCCTAATAACCCTACTAATCGCCACCACCAGCAAAATCGCATGGTGGCAAAGCCCAAGAAAACACAACTCAACACCAGAAACCGCCACAGGATTAGGCAAGTTAGGAAAAATAAAAATGATAATACCCCCCCACACCGAAGAAAACTGGCTACAACACGAAATGGGCTTCCAAATAGCCCGAAAACACAGAAACCGCCTCCGCCCCATAGCCCTAATACTAGCAACAGCCCTACCAATAACCCTAATAATAACCGCCCCCCACTCCGCTATCTCGCTAACCCTAGCAACAATCCTACACATCATAGGCGTCACAACAGAACGCTGGCTATTCTTCGCCGAAGCTAAGCATAGTGTTATGCTTTATTATAAATAATGGGGGATGTCATCCCCCAAACCCCCTGACCGCCGAACGCGGCGGGGCGTTTTTTGGTTTTGTAATAATTACAATAAACCAAGTTGCTTTGCTGAGGAGTGGTGTTTCAACACTTTAATGATAGAGCATTCCTTTTTTGATGTAGGATCTTCTGCAAGTTGATGCTCTCGTATGATGCAAATTAAGGTATCGCCATTTGAAAAAGAAATCCTACTATTCTCAACTCTTCTTAAAAAATCTTCATCTTCAATCATAACGTAAAAAGAGGATTGACCGTCATTAACCCTCCACTTGTTTTTTGGTTTAAAACTCAAATTTTCAATTTGTAATGCAACTTCCCGTGTTGTTTCAAGTAAATCTTCATCATCGTCGGGTAAATCAAAGAAAGAAACCTCACTAGCATCAATTTCTACCACTTCGTCGTCATCATGTCGTTTAATTTTTATTTTATTAATATTTTCTGAATCCAGAATGCTCACTAATTGATTAGCGTCTTTACGAGCATCTTTATTCTCAAATATTTTTTCAACGGCAGGGGGTGCAGTTATTTCATCTTTTTTGATATTCTTTCCTTTTGACCTTTTAAGTAATTTGAGAAATGTCATCAGAAGTCCTAGCACATCACGTGTATCGGAAATAACTTCAAGAAGGACTGGTCCATGCTCAAGAATATTTTGTATTAGGCTTAAAATAATTTCAAATGATCCCTTTTTTGTCTCCGAAATCTTTATTGATATTTGCGCCTGCTCGCCATTAGCTTCACGATTGGCGATTTGAACCAGATTACTCATTGAGATAAGGGCAATGGCTAAATCTTGTGCCTCTATCTCACCATTTTTAACGGCATCGCCGTGAAAAGAAATAGTAAAATTATCCTTATCCATAATTATTCTCCTATCGCCAGTGGGGTATCGCTGCTAGATAAAATTGCCGTTTGTGAATTCTTTGCCTAAGCTTATAGCAGAAAGTGGGATTTTCCACCAGATTTGCCAGCTCATTGAGGGCATTAAATTGAATTCTACGCCGTGTTGATTTGTGGTTGTGAAATGCGCTCCCTTTTTTTGCCAGTTTTGGGCTTTGATGCCTGTTAGTAATGTGACGGGGACGTAGCATATTTGATAGATATGTTGTCGTCCTTGGTTGTCTTCTTGTTTTCTGTAGGGTACGGAGATGATGTCGGCGTTTCTTTGATTTAGATAATCGCTGATGGCTTTTAAGTCATGCTTAAACCTTCCCAAGCGATGCCCTGAGAGTGTTAAGATTTTCCCCATTTGTCGGTTGTTCGTAATTTGTCCTGACTTGATTTGAATTCCACTGCTTGTGCCTTTGTGGTCGATGGTGATGTCTGCTTCATCATCATGCCCTGCTTCTTGCCAGCGTGGTAGGTGGTTTGCGCTGGTGTCGCTTTTTATGGCTTTTACTACGAGTTCTTCTAGCTCCCATCCTTGGCATCTGCCGCCGTCAAATAATTTGTGATAGTCTGCTAAGTAGTTTCGGAAATGTTGTTCCATGCGTGGGGTTAGTTGGTACATTGTTTTATCCATTCTTTGGCGAAGGTAACGAATTCGGGGTTTATTTCTATGCCGCGCCATTCTAGCCTCATTTGTTCGGCGACCACGCATTCTGAGCCTGAGCCGGCAAAGGGAATCAGCACGCGCCCGCCTTTGCCGTTGATGCGTGAGCGCATTAGGCGGCGTGTTAGTTCCATTGGTTTTTGGGTTGGGTGTTTCATTATTGTGCAATCGCGGTGTTGGTTTAGTGCGGATGGTGGAAAGACTTTGTTGCCGCAATCTCGGCACATAAACCATCGTTCGGATGCGCCTGCCCCGCCGGCGAGGGCGGGGGTTTTGATGACATCGCGGGGTAATGCGCCGCCATTATCGTTGTAAATTGTTGCTTTTCCTGCCCCGAAACGGCTATGGGTTCCGCGCCTTACGCGTCCTGCCGCTTTGGTGTAGGATTCGGTGTAAGGTTCGCGGATTTGGTCAATTTCTAGGTTTGGACGTGCTGTTCCGGGCTTCCATAGGCATAAAATGCTTTCGTGCGCGCGTTGCCAAAATTTTGAACTAGGGACGGCTTTATTGGTGTAATGCCAGACTAGCCAACGTTGCTCATCAATGGGATAGCGCACCGCAATCCGTGCTAGAATTTCGGCGAAGCCATAGGTATAGATGATGCCATTTTCCGCCAGTAAATCGAAGCACCTATCGAGCCATTGATGCGTCCATTCGATGTATTCTTCTAAAGGTTGGCAGTCGGATTGATTGCCGAAATCCTTGCCGATATTGTAAGGGGGGTCGGCGATGATAACATCAAATTTAGTTTCGGTCGGGTGGGCTTTCATAACCTCAAGGCAATCGCCATTAACAAGCCCAGAACGAAAAACAAAGATGGGGTGCGAACTATCCATAACACCAATGAATCACGACTAGTTGTTCTTGTCAATACGATTATGCACGGGAGTGACGGCAAGCACCAAAAATTCGCGGCACGGCGTTCCGTGCTCGGGGGGTTTGGGGGGCGACGCGCCCCCATATCACTACCCCAACAAAATCTTATGTGCCGCGCGGATTTCCGCGTCTATTTCGGGTGTTATGTGTTCGGGTGCGGGGCTTTTTAGAATTTGCTCTTTCATTTCGCTGGCTTTTTTCAATAAATCGGGTTTGTTGTTTTCCTCCCATTCTTTTGGTGATGAACGGTCGGCTAATTTTGGGTATACGTATTCGCTTTGCATCACTTTGATAGTTGCGTCGTGCCCTAGATAGTGTCCGGGGCCGTCCAAACATACGTCGCGCATGGCGTCTAGGCTTAGTGTTTCTTGGGTGACTTCGACGCCGCGTACGGCGCGTAGGGATTGTCCTAATATGTCGTTATCTATGATTAGGCTTTCTAGGCAGAAGCCTAATAATGATGCATGCATGCCGGCGCTTTCATAGACCATATTGAGTCCTGCCAGCCCTGCCATCACGGTTGTTGAGCCTTTTTCGTAGCCTGATTGTGCGTCGGGTAATTTGGCATCTGCCATTCCTGCCGCCGCCCCTGATGGTAGTCCGAAATGGTTGAGCATTTGCGCACAGCAGGCGGTGAGCAATCCCTGTTCCCCGGACCCGCCTGACATAGCACCGGTGCGCAGGTCGGACACGAACGGCCATGTGCCACAAATGGCGGGGTGCCCTGGCTTCATGGCATTTACATAGACCAATCCTGCCAGCACTTCGGCGACGGCTTGTGCTACGGCACCGGCGATGCAGGCGGGTGCGGTTGCCCCGGCTTGTCCGGCGGATAGGAGCAACACCGGCATGCCGCCTTTGATGACTTCTTCCATGACCAAACACGACTCGGTAGCAAAGCGCAGAGGCGGGACGACAAAGCAATTTGAATTAGACACAAAAGGACGCGCGCGCCATTTTTCTTCACCCCTCGCAACTATATGTAAGAGACTTATCGCCTCGGCGACATTTTCGGCTTCGGTGAAACTAACACCGATATGTTTCTGCGTCCCACGCACGCAAGCATAGAGCGTATTGATATCCAAATCGCGCACATCTTCCACATCGCGCGCCACCATCGGGCGTTGGAAAAAATGAATGTTATCCATATTTTCTACAATACGCGCGGCATCATAAATATCTTTGAGACGGCTTTCATCATAGATGCGCCCATGCACATCCACCAGATGCACCGCCGCCCCCGCCGTGCCAAAATGCACATTGCTCCCGGCTAGCGTCAGGTCAAATTCCTCCGCCTGCCCATAGAGCGTCAGGGGCGTGGCGGCTTTGGCAATGGTATCTTCCACCAGCGCCCTAGAAAACCGCATCCGCCCATCGGTGCCACATTCCGCCCCGGCATCACACATATAACGCACCCCGGAATCGGGTGCTTGCGACAAGCCAATTTCCTCTAAAATTTGGAACACGGCATCAGTAATTGCCGCCACCGATTTAGCATCCAGCGGCTTATACTGCCCGCCCGACAATCCCGGACGGATAGGGCGCGCCTCTGCCGCTAGGGGTGCCGCGCGCAAATCGCGCCGAGCTTGCCGTCCGCCAGCACGGCGATTGCGAGATTTCGTTTCCATAACTCTCCTCCTTACATTTTCATACGCACGCCATCGGGGTCATAAAGCGGTTTCAAACTCGCCGCCGCCGCAACATTTTCCCCCGCCACATCAATGGCATAATTTGACGCCAGCATAGATTTAGCACCCTCGGCACCACCCTCGGCATCACGGCACGGCACATAACCCAACCCAATCGCCCCGCCTAAATAATGCCCATAATTCCCACTTGTGAGATAGCCAACAATGTCGCCATCGCGCAAAATCGGCTCATTGTGATAGAGCAGAGGTTCGGGGTCGGTGAGGCGGAATTGCATCATCCGCGCTTTCACCCCGGCATCGCGCCGTGCTAGCACCGCCTCGCGCCCAATAAAATCACCAAACCGCCCAGCTTGTTTCCCCACGCGTGCGGCAAAGCCAAGCCCGGCATCAAGGATATGGTCTTCGCTAGAAATATCATGCCCGAAATGGCGAAAGGCTTTTTCAATACGGCACGAATCTAAAGTATGCAGCCCGCATAATTTTATCGGATGGTCTTGTGCGCGCGCCATCAAACTCTCAAAAATATGCACCGCCATAACGCTCGGCACATACAGCTCCCACCCCAATTCCCCGACATAAGAAACCCGATGCGCCCGCACCAACCCATGCCCCATTTCCACCTCCTGCATAGTGCCAAAAGCGAACGCATCATTGGTAAGCGGCTGCGGAATCAGTGGTGCCAGAAAATCCCGCGCTTCGGGTCCCATAACCATCAACACCGCTTCACTCGCCGTCATATCCACTGCCACACATTGCGCATCATCAGGGATATGCCCGCCAATCCAATGCAGGTCGCGCATAATCGTCGCCGCCGGCGTCACCACCATAAAACGGTCATCGGCAAGGCGCGTGATGGTGACATCGGCTTCAATGCCGCCGGCATCATTTAAGAATTGCGTATAGACAATGCGCCCCACCGCCACCGCGACATCATTACAGGCGATTTTTTGCAACACCGCTTCGGCATCACGCCCGCTTACTAAAATTTTACCAAAACTAGACATATCAAAAAGCCCGACACGTGCGCGCACCGCCAAATGTTCGTCAGCATTATACGAAAACCAATTCTGCCGTTTCCAAGAATATTCATAAAGCGGACGCACGCCCTTTTTCATCTCCGCTTTGGGCAGAAACCAATTCGCCCGTTCCCATCCCGCAACCTCACCAAAACACGCCCCGGCTTCCGCCAAAAGATGATGCACCGGCGAGCGTTTGACCCCGCGACTCGTTTCCACCTGCCGATAAGGAAAATGGTCAGCATAAAGCAACCCCAAACTTTCGCTCACACGGGTTTTGAGATAATGGCGGTTGCGTTGAAACGGCATCATGCGCCGAATATCCACATCCCACAAATCCATCGGCGCGTTGCCCCCATCCATCCACGCCGCCAGCGCCATCCCCGCCCCGCCAGCCGATTGAATCCCCACCGAATTAAAGCCGGCGGCAACAAAGAAATTTTTAACTTCCGGCGCCTCGCCCAAAAAATAGCGGTTATCGGGGGTAAAACTTTCGGGTCCATTAAAAAACGTTTGAATGCCGGCGACCTCCAATGCGGGCAGACGTTGGATGGCGCGTTCTAAAATCGGCTCAAAATGCGCGAAATCATCGGCGAGCGAATCGAATTCAAAATGTTCAGGAATCCCCTCCATCCCCCAAGGCTTCGCATTAGGCTCAAACGCCCCGAGCAAAATTTTCCCGGCATCTTCTTTATAGTAAGCACACTCATCAGGCACCCGCAACACCGGCAAATTGGCCTTCAATCCGTCAATGGCTTCGGTGACAATATAAAAATGCTCGCAAGCATGCAGCGGCACCGACACCCCCGCCAGCGCCCCAATATCGCGCGCCCACATCCCCCCACAATTCACCACATATTCGCACCGAACCTCCCCGTGTTCGGTCGCCACCCCAGATACTTTGCCGTGGGTAACAACAACATCCACCACCTTAACATCTTCAAAAATTTGCACCCCACCCGCCCGCGCGCCTTTGGCAAGGGCTTGCGTGATATTCACCGGGTCGCCTTGCCCATCTTTGGGCAGATAAAGCCCCCCCACCGCATCATCAACATGCAATCCCGGGTAAATTTTAGCAATCTCATTTGGAGTAACCTCATCAATCTCAACGCCAAAAGCCCGCGCCATAGCGGCAGAACGGCGCAGCTCTTCCATACGCGCATCGGTCAGGGCAAGCGTCACCGAACCATTGCGCTTAAACCCTGTCGCCATCCCAGTTTCTTTCTCTAAATTATAGTAAAGTTCTTGCGAATATTTAGCGAGGCGCGTCATATTTTGCGTGGCGCGCAACTGCGCAATCAACCCGGCCGCATGCCAAGTCGTCCCCGAGGTCAGTTTTTTGCGTTCCAACAACACCACATCTTTCCAGCCCAATTTAGCTAGATGATAGGCGACCGAAACCCCAACCACGCCGCCGCCGATGATGACCGCACGCGCCTCATTTGGCAGATTTTTGTTCATAATTTCAACCTTTCATTGCCGGCATCATAAAGCACCCCGCCTTCCACCAAATGCGCAGAACGCCGCACCCCCAACACTTCCACCTCAAAAGACGGCGCGCCATCCGCAAAAATCGCATCATCAACAATGCCATAAGCGATAGATTTTTCCACGCGATGCCCATACCCCGCCGACACCACCAACCCAACATCCTTGCCGCCACTAACTATAGAAGATAGATAAATCGCATCGCCCCCGGCACCATCCGCAGGGTCATCCAGCACCAGCACAACAAACCGCTTATGCGCCCCACGTTTAGATTCCGCCGCCAACGCATCACGCCCAATAAAAGCACCCTTATCAAAATCCACCCAACGCCCCAGCCCGCTTTCCAGCATCGTATAATCGGAACTCAAATCAGCCTTCCACGACCGATAGCCTTTTTCCAACCGCATCGAATCCAACGCCAGCATGCCAAAATTTTGCAGATTCTGCCCCGCCCCCGCCGCCATCAACGCCTCATAAACCGCGACCATGTTTGCCATAGGAATATGCAGCTCCCACCCCGCCTCACCAGCAAAGGACACACGAATTAAATGCACATCCACCCCCGCCACTTGTGCCGCCCGATGCGTCAGCCAGCCAAAAGATTCGTGGCGCATATCCATATTGGTGACGGCTTGCATAATCGCCGGCGCATTAGCACCGGTCAGCAACAGCGTCCCCATATCGCGGGTCAAATCGGTAATCGTAACCCCGTCGGGACAATGCCAATGAAGCCAATCGCGGTCATGCCAAAACGCCCCCGCCCCAGTAATGAGCCAGAAATGCGCATCATCAAAACAAGTCGCCGTCATCTCGGTCAGCACCTTACCTTTGGGCGAGGCAAAATAAACCAACCCGGTGCGCCCGGCTTTAGGCAGACGCCCGGTAATCATACCATCAAGAAATTCGCGCGCAGATTTATCGCCCTTACTTTTCACGGCAAACCGCGTAAAACCCGTAAGGTCAATCACCCCGGCATATTCCGCCACATGCCGACATTCCGCCCCCACCGTATCGTGCCAATCTTGGCGCAAAAAACTTTCCGCGGGCTTGCGCACATCGCCTTCCTGCGGGAACCAATCCGCGCGTTCCCAACCGCCATACGAGCCAAATTCCGCCCCGGCCTTTTGCAATATCTCATAAAGCGGTGAGGTTTTAGCAGGGCGTCCGGCGGGCCACTGAATCTGCGGGTAATGCGTAGCATATTCGTGCGCATACGTCTCAATGGCTTTAGCAATACTATAATCGCGCCCCACATGATCGGTAAAACGGCGCGGGTCAACCGCCCAAGCATCCGTCTCCGCCTCGCCTTCAATAATAATTTCCGCCATCAATTTCCCCGCCCCGCCAGCTTGCACAATGCCAAAAGTAAAGACGCAACATTCAAACGCCCCCGCCACCCCGGGCATAGGTCCAATCAACGGCAAGCCATCAGGCGCATAAGGAATCGGCCCATTAACCACCCGCGTAATTCCAGCACTGCCTAAAATAGGCACCCGCCGACACGCATCATCAATATACCATTCCAGCCGTTCCAGATCGTCATTCCATAACTGAAACGAAAAATCATCAGGGCGCGGGTCATCGGCGCTAATCCAATGGGCGCGGCAATTCCTCTCATAAGGCCCGAGCAGTAATCCGTCCTTTTCTTGGCGCAAATAATACGAGCTATCAGGGTCGCGCAATAGCGGCAATTTTTCATCACGCGCGGCTAATGCACCAATAGATTCCGAAATTAGATATTGATGCGCCAACGACACACACGGCACTTCACGCCCAAACATCCGCCCCACCTCATCCGCACGATACCCCGCCGCATTGACCACATATTGCGCGCGCACCGCCCCCAAAGGCGTAGAAATTTCCCACTCATCACCTTTACGCGCAACCCCAGTGACCGGACAAAAGCGAATAATCGCCGCCCCCAAATCGCGCGCGCCTTTCGCTAATGCTTGCGTCAGTTGCGCCGGGTCAATATCCCCATCCAGCGGGTCCCACTGCCCGCCTTCCAGATCATGCGTTTCCAAAAACGGATAGACCGCCTGCATATCGGCATTGGACATCATTTCAAAATCCACCCCCATCTGCCGTCCCATAGATTGCACATGGCGAAATTCATCCATGCGCTCACGGCTATGCGCGAGGCGTATCGCCCCAGTAACATGATAATTCATCGGGTAATCCACCTCCGCACCCAAACGCCGATAGAGTGCGGTAGAATAGGACTGCATTTTCATCATCGTCCAAGAGCCAACAAAATTGGGACAATTCCCGGCCGCGTGCCAAGTAGAACCCGAAGTCAACTCATTCTTTTCAAGCAACAAACAATCCGTCCAGCCCATCTGCGCCAAATGATAAAGCACCGAAGCCCCCACCGCCCCGCCACCAATAACCACAACCCGCGCCGCAGAAGGCAATTTGCCGGTAGCTTTTTCGGCGGCTTGTTGCGTAGCATCTTGCCCGTTATTTTTCGCGTCCATCATCGCCTCCTATATAATAGTCAATAAATCGGCGGTGCAATAACCCAAATCACCACCGCATTTTCAGATTGCCACCCCACCATAAATGCGTAAATAAACAATAGCTCACAATTTCACAAAAATGAAAAAAGCGCAATTATTTTCAATAAAATTTTTCACCTTGCTTTCAACAAGATTTTAAGCCAAATTCAAATAAACCAGCCAAAAAAGGAACCCAGATTATGCGCCTATTTATCCTAACCCTAATCGGAGCCATCGCCCTAACCATGACCAGCCAAGCAACCGCCAACACCCTAATCCTAGAAACCACCAAAGGCACCATCCGCATAGCCCTACTAAAAACCCTAGCCCCCAACCACACCACCCGCATCACCGAACTAGCCAGGCAAGGCTACTACAACAACATAATCTTCCACCGCGTCATCCCAAATTTCATGGCACAAACCGGAGACCCAACCGGCACCGGAACCGGCGGCTCAGGAAAAAAATTAAAAGCCGAATTCTCAAACTACCAATACCAATACGGAACAGTAGGAATGGCAAGAACCCAAAACCCAAACAGCGCCGACAGCCAATTCTTCATCTGCTTCAAAGGATGCCAACACCTAACAGGACAATACACAGCATGGGGACAAGTAGAAAAAGGAATGGAAGTAGTAGAAAAACTTAATGCAGGAGAACCACCACATGAGCCAGATAAAATTATCAAGGCTTATGTAGAAGAATAATGGGGGTTTCACCCCCAAACCCCCGACCGCCGAACGCGGCGGAGCGAATTTTTGGCGTACGCCATAACGCCCCCAGCCACGCTAAGCATCTTGATTATCTAGGCAGATTTATCTATCATCCATGATATGCACATCGGCGGACAACCATTACTCTCGCGCGCCACAATAACCAGCAGTCGGCTTCTGACCGCTTTTGCATTCGGTATAATTTTAACTAAATTCTACGAAGTTGAACCAGAAACAATCGCCGTGTTCGGTGCTGAATTTAAAACCGCTAACCTTTCTGCCCCGATTATGTGGGTCATCTTTTTTATGTCTATTGGTCATTTGATAAATTGGTATGGTGACTATGCTACCTTTCGCGTTTGGAATAGTGCCGAAGTATTTCCACCCGGCAACAATGAATGGAATACAAGCACAATGCTTAGCAATATTGAGAGCATACTCAAGTCTATTAGACGTCTGACGGGGACGGAAGAAGAGAACGAACAATTAGCAGAATTGCGCCAAGAAGTAGAAAAACTTAGAAAAGAAGTTAAGTATCTAAACAATCTAGAAAAATTTGTGCTGTATGGATGGTATCTTGTGGTGCCTCTAGGTTTAGCATTTATCGCATTTTATACGCTAAGCGCAGATATAAAATGAACTTTCACCCTAAAACGCTTTGCCATCATTTTTATAGCATCCATCAAAACCGCGCCACTGCGATTCTGAAAGCTTTCATTGCCATAAACAATGCTAGCCCAAACCATTTGAAATGCAAAGAGAGCAAGAAGTATTTTTTGAACCGTAGCGCTCATCGGTTGTTGAAAAAAGAGGCACCGTGCGTAATGGCATACGCCAAAAATTCGCTCCACCGCGTTCGGTGGCGCCCCGCCGCGTTCGGCGGTCAGGGGGTTTGGGGGATGAAATCCCCCACATCAAAACTCACAACAAAGTCAAAACCCGCACGGTGTTAGTTGTTCCGGCGACTCCAAACGGCGTCCCGGCGACGACCACCACCAAATCGCCTGAGTTAGCGTCGGTGTTGTCTAGTAATAATTTAGTAATTTCCGCGAGTGCTTCATCAAAACTTTCAAAATAAGGTGAGAGGATGCTATTGATTCCCCATGTAAATCCGAGTCTTTGTCGTGAGATTTGGCTAGGTGTTATCATAAATATAGGCAGGTTGGGTCGTTCGCGGGAGAGGCGCACGACGGTGGCGCCGGTGGTAGAGAATCCGACGACACAGACGGCACCGATAGCGTCGGCGAGTTGTGTTGCCGAGGCGGCGACGGCGTGATAGGTGGTGTGCGCATCCACGGGTTTGAGCGCGAGTGCGCTGGCATAACCTTTGCGCGCTTCTGTCGTTTCTATAATTCGGCGCATCATAGCGACGGCTTCGGCGGCGTAGTTTCCGGCGGCGGTTTCGGCGGAGAGCATGACGCAATCGACGCCATGCACCACGGCGGTAGCGACATCGGATGCTTCGGCGCGGGTGGGTGTGTGATGGGTAATCATTGACTCTAGCATTTGCGTTGCGACAATGACCGGCTTACCGATACGGCGACAAGCATAGGTGATATCGCGCTGTGTTCCCGGCACTTGTTCGGGCGGCATTTCCACACCGAGATCCCCCCGCGCCACCATAATGCCATCGCAAGCCCTAATTATATCTTCAAGAATTAATAGCGCGGCGGGTTTTTCAATTTTCACCATGAGCGCGGCACGGCTTTTGATAATACTGCGCGCTTCCACGACATCGCTGAGTTTCTGCACGAAGGACAGCGCCACCCAATCCACGCCAAGCCCCAATGCGAATTCCAAATCCGCGCGGTCTTTTTCGGTAAGCGGGCTAATATCAAGCGTCACATCGGGGACATTGACGCCTTTGCGGTCGCTGATGACGCCGCCGGCTTCCACCTCGGTGATAATTTTGCCAGCTTCCACGCCGGTGACTTTGAATTGCAAATTGCCGTCATCCACCAACATGCGATGCCCGGGCAAGATAGCGTCAAAAATTTCAGGATGCGGGAGATAGACGCGCTTAGCATCGCCGATTTTATCTTGGTCGTCAAAAATAAAGCGGTCGCCGATTTTGAGTTCCGTGCCTTTTTTCACCGTGCTGATGCGGAGTTTCGGCCCTTGCAAATCCGCCAGAATCGTCAAAGGCATATCCAGTTCAATAGCGACATCGCGGATATGTTGATAGGTTTTTTTGTGCATATCTTGCGTCCCGTGGCTAAAATTGAGCCGAAACGCATTCGCCCCCGCCAACGCCAGCGTCTTAATCATAGCGCGCGAATCGCTGGCAGGCCCGAGTGTAGCAAGGATTCGAGTAGCCACAGGATTAGTAGTCATTCTTTTTGCCTTTCTGCATAATCCGTCTAGTATAGCACAATCTGACCAATAGATAACCCATCAGAACACGAAAGCACATAATACCCATGAAAGAACATCGCCTCTACCACGAACAGCTCCTAGCCCTAGCCCGCCAAGTGCGCGCGCAAACCCCGCTAGCCCACCCAACCCACTGGGCAGAAAAAGTAAATCGCAGCTGCGGCGACCGCATAGCCGTGTCGCTAGCGGTGGAAAACGCGCGCATCAAAGGCATATTCATAGAGGTAGAAGGCTGTGCCATCTGCGAAGGCGCGGCAGGCATATTGCTAACAAACGCAAGCGGAAAGCCTGTAAGCACCCTAGACCAGATGCAAACCAACATAGAAACATGGCTAACAAAAAACATCCCCCCACCCTACCCAAACCTAACCGCCCTAGAACCAATAAAAACCACCTACAAAACCCGCCAAAACTGCGCCAAACTACCCTTCCAAACAGCAACCCTCGCCGCGATTAGTGCGGTGATTCGTGAGAAGTGATTATGGGGGATTTCACCCCCCAAACCCCCCGACCGCCGAACGCGGTGGGGCGGTTTTTTGGTGCTTGCCGTAACTGACCGCGCCCTTTTCTTTGACAACCGATGACCGCGAAAATTCAAAAAATACCTCGCGGGACGCCACGGAACGCCGTGGAGCGAATTTTTGGTGCGTGGGGTTGCGTTTTGTGCATAATCGTATTGACAAGGGCAAGTGGTCTGTGATTCACTGGCATTTGAGGAGAATAACCATGAATTCAGATAGAAATAAAAACCGAACGCTTACTTCTGCTAGGAAGAACAAGAATGACGAATTCTATACTTGTCTGCGTGACATTGAAAATGAATTGAAACACTACAAACCGCATTTCAAAGGTAAGGTCGTTTATTGTAATTGCGATGATCCTCGTGTTTCTAATTTCTTTGAATATTTTGCAGAAAATTTTGAAGTCCTTGGCTTGAAAAAACTAATTGCAAGCTGCTACAAGAATGACGACATTGATTTATTCAGCAACCACGATAAAGAAAAAGCGGTTTATCTTGTCTATGAAGGCGATAAAAACAAAAATAAAATTGTTGATGATGAAGAAATTGAAGTTTTGCCTATGAAAGGGGACGGCGATTTTCGCAGTGATGAATGTATTGCCATTTTAAAAGAGGCGGACATCATTTGCACCAATCCCCCCTTCAGTTTATTTCGTGAATATGTTACGCATTTGATGAAATATAAGAAAGATTTTCTTATTATTGGAAATCAAAATGCAATCACTTACAAAGATATTTTTCCCCTGATACAAGGCAATAAACTTTGGCTTGGCGTGAATAATGGCGCAAAAGAATATGTTATATCAGAGGAATTTGCTAAAGAATTTCCTAACAAGGTTCATCGCACTGATGATGGGAAATCCTATACAAAAATGGGGAACACGTGCTGGTTCACGAATCTGGATATCAAAAAACGTCATGAAAAACTAGAATCCTATCTATACAAAGAGTATAATGACGCAGATTACCCAAAATATGACAACTATGATGCTATAAATGTTAATAAAACAAAAGAGATTCCAGTGAACTACGGGGGAGCAATGGGCGTGCCGATTTCTTTCCTAGATAAATATAATCCCGATGAATTTGAGATTGTCAACGCAAACGATATACGGGTAAATGACCGTGTCCCTCAAAAACCCCATGGGCTTATCAAGGACACAGACGGCACTATTAATGGCAAACCCACTTATGTGCGCATTGTGATAAAGAGGAGGTAATCATGGTTATGAAAATCAAAAAAAAGCAAATCACCGTAAAAGACCTTAAAGAGGATTATGTAAATAACGCCGAAAAAGGTGTTGTCGGCTATGGCGGCAAGCTAGATATTCGCCCGCCATATCAAAGGGAGTTTGTCTATGATGACGACAAAAGAGATGCGGTTATAAACAGCATTATTCAAGGCTATCCTTTGAATATCATGTATTGGAACAAAAAATCCGATGGAAGTTTTGAAGTGCTTGATGGACAGCAGCGGACAATTTCAATTTGCGAATATGTTCATGGTAATTTTAGCTTTAACAAGAAAGTTTTTAGCAGGCAATTTGATGACATACAGGATAAAATCCTAAAGTATCCACTGGATATTTATGTATGTGAAGGACCCGAAAGCGAAAGGCTTGAGTGGTTTAAGATTATCAATATGGCAGGGGTAGAACTCACAAAGCAAGAAATGCGTAATGCTATCTATGCTGGACCTTGGACAGCTGAAGCCAAAATAAAATTTTCTAAAACAGGTTGCCCTGCATATCAAATAGGACACAAATTTGTTCCAAATGGCAAATCGCCTATTCGTCAAGAGTATTTGGAACTTGCCCTAAAATGGATTAGCAATGACGACATTGCCGAATATATGAATCAACACGCAAAAGACACCGATTGCAATGAACTCTGGCTTTATTGGGAAAACATGATTGCGTGGATAAATGCAACCTTTATTAGCGATGAAAACGAAGATTATAGCAACGAGATGAAAAATGTTGCGTGGGGCGAACTTTTTAACAAATACGGCAAAAAGACGCTGGATGCGAAAAAAATACAGAAAAGGGTTGCCGAACTTTTCCTAGATGACGATGTGCAGAAATATAGCGGGATTTATCCTTATGTTTTAGATGGTGATGAGAGGCATCTAAATATAAGGCTATTTGACAGGAGACAAAAAACACAAGCCTATAAAAAGCAAAAGGGAATTTGCGCCAACAAAAAAAACTGCCCAAGAAAAGGCAAAAAATGCACCCCAGATGAAATGCACGCAGACCATATAACCCCATGGAGCAAGAATGGAAAAACTATATCAGAAAATTGCCAAATGTTATGTGCTGACTGCAACCGCAGAAAAGGTGCAGTGTAATAGCTTGCATTGCGTAACTATTTTATAGGTGTCTCATGGCTCTCATCCACGACATTAGATCGGAACTTATTGACATTAGATCAGAACTTCTTGACGATGAGAAAGACGTTGGCTCTATCCTGCGTAAACTCAAGGCTTTGGCGTCTGAACTTGAAGCGGATGTTCTTGAGGATTGGGTAACACACGAAATTCAAGGATATCCGAAGGGTGCGCCTGTTCCGGACTATCGAAAGGCGCAAATCATCTACGTAAGAGACTACGTAGATTTTCACCACCAATACAAAAATGCTCCCGTATCTCGTGCTCTAATCGAGCAATACGCAGGGGCGGAATGGCTGGAACAGAATATTAGATACAGCCTTCCAGAAATTGACTGGATGATGAAAAATATGGATAACAAACATTTTAACATAGACGCTAGCGATCTTAATTTGCTTCTTCAGTCAAAGGAAATAAACCTCGGTGAAATCAGGGGCATCTTTAATGCTAGTGGCTGTATTAAAATCCAACAAGCAGTTCGTGCCAAGGCTTTGGATTTAATTTCAAAAATTGGGAAAGAGATGCCAAGGGACGTCAATATTGACATTGGTGAAAAAGATGCTGAGGTGTCGGCTACCGAGAGCGATGCCGATAGCAATATTATTCAGCAAAACATCTATGCAAACAGCGTCACTAACATCAATGCGACTGGCGACGGGAATGTCACGCAGGCAGGGGTAGGGGATTCATTTGCAAATACTCTGATTAAAAAAGTGATCGAGGCAGTCAAGAAATTCCTTGGGCTTTAATAGCACCAAAAAACCGCTGCACGGCGTTCCGTGCTCGGGGGGTGTGGGGGATGACATCCCCCGCTACAAAACCCACCGCGCCCCCACGACAAAACAAAAAAACACGCCCACCCCCTTGCAAAATCACCACTTCATCCTTTAAACTACCCCAACAATATATGAGGTTTCATCATGTTGCTATTTTACACTCGTGATCTTGATCCGTATTTGGCGGAGGTTGGTCGGCGGGCTTGTGTTTATTTTCATGATCGCCTGATAGCGCCTACGCGCCGGGGTGGTTTGCGGGTTGATTTTGGTTTGGTTGATAATCCGACTCGTTTGGATAGTTCGGTTTTGTTGGATTTGCCTGATGCGGATGCGTTATCGGGGATGCATCGTCGGCGTCCTGTTCCGCGTCAAGATTTCCGCCTTATCACGAGTCGCAAAACGACACTTGATGCGACGATTTTGGGGTTAGCGCGTAATTGGGTGCGCCTTGCTTCTTTGAGCAGTGGGCGTTTGATGTTGGTGCGTAAGAACGACCGTGCCGGGACGATTATGGTGTGGTGGCTCGGCGAAAAATTGGGTGCTTTGTGCGACATTCCGTATCAACAGCGCCCGTGGTTGCGCGATGAGGAACAAGTCGCCCCGCTAATCAAAACCGAATTCAGCGAAATTTTTTTGAAAGGCAAAGCATTAAAATTGGGGCCGATTACGCGCATTGATATGCCCCTTTATATGGTCGCGGTTGCAAGCGATGCGCGCATAGAACCCCCCACCACGAGCAAGCATCCGCCTTTAAGTCCCGCCGCCGAATCCATGCTCAAAACATTAAATGCGCGCCAATAGCACACTTAGCGCCCTTATCTCCCTTTCCATTTCGGCGCACGTTTTTCGGCAAAAGCCCGCGCGCCTTCCAAATTATCCGCACTATCATAAAGCACATCCACACTAGCGAGTTGGCGTTTGGTAATTTGATTCATAACATCTTGAAAGCGCGCCCCTTCGGCTTCGCGCGCGACTTCCTTAATGCTGGCAAAAACCAAAGGCGGCCCCGCTGCTAATGCTTCCGCCACGTGCCAAACATGCGCCATCAACGCATCCGCCCCCAACACATCATTGACCAGCCCATGATGCTTGGCTTCGGCGGCATCCATCCACCGCCCCAGCAACAGCATTTCCATCGCCACATGATACGGAATGCGTTTCGGCAATTTGATGGTCGCCGCATCCGCCAAAGTGCCGGCGTTAATTTCCGGCAGGGCAAAACGGCTCTCGGCGGTGCAGTAAATCAAATCGCACGCAAGCGCCAACTCAAAACCGCCGCCCACCGCCATGCCTTCAACGGCGGCGATGATGGGTTTATTGAGTCCGCGCAATTCTTGGATACCGCCAAAGCCGCCAACACCATAATCGCCATCCACGGCATCGCCGGCGGCGGCGGCTTTCAAATCCCAACCCGCACAAAAAAATTTCGCGCCGGTGGTGCGGAGGATAGCAACGCGTGCCGCGTCATCATCGCGGAAATTTTTGAAAACCTCCCCCAAAGCACGGCTCGTGATAAGGTCAATCGCGTTCGCCGGCGGGCGGTCAAGCACCACCTCAAACACGCCTTTCACAGATTTTGTTTTAATGCTATCAGCCATAATTCCCATTATTGACGAAAACGCATCAGCGCGTCAACCGCTACCGCACCCTGCCCACACGGACGCACCAGCAACGGATTGATTTCCAATTCTTCCAGCGTCGCCGCATGGGCAAGCGCAAAATCCTGCACCGCCAAAACCGCCGCCACTAGTGCCTCCACATCACCTCGGGGCTGTCCCCGCCACCCCGCCAACACCGCGCCAATTTTTAGATTGTTGAGCGCATCACGGATGGCATCAGGCGGACTCGGCAAAATAAGTGTCGCCGTATCCTGCCACAACTCCGCCATGACGCCGCCAGCCCCCACCACCAGATAAAGCCCCACCACCGCATCGCGCGCCACCCCTACCAGAATTTCGGCGACATAATCGCCAATCATGTCTTCCACCAACACACGCGCGCTGATGGGCGCGAGCGCATCATAAGCCGCCAACATTTCCGCCGCCCCCTCCACCCCAAAAAGCACCGCGCCGCTTTCGGTTTTGTGATTCAATGCGGGCGCAATAGCCTTCATCACCACCCGCCCCCCTAATGCACCACCCAGTGGCACATCGTTAATCTCTGCCCGCGTTTCCACCAACACATTTTTAGGAATAGCCACCCCCGCCTCTGCCAGAACCTGTTTAGCCTGCCACTCATCCAAAAGCCCTGAATGCCCCCCCGAATACTCAGACGAAACGGAATCTTGCGGGCGCGATGGCGGTGGCACGGGGGGAGGCACCGGTGCCAACGATGCCTGATAAGCCCCCTTAATACCAGCAATCGCCGCATCAAATCCGCGCAATGCCGGCACCCCGCGCGCCATCAACCACTCTGCCCACGCCTCGGGCATCCCATCAATATGGCTCGCCAGCACCATAGTTTTCGCCCCGGTTTTTTGCTGTGCCGCCACCAAGCTTTCCAACGCCACCTGCCAAGCCTCCGCCCGCCCTAACTCGCCGCGCGGAAAATCAATAATCAAAGCCGTCAAACCCATCCCGGCACGCATCGCCGCGGCAAAACTAGCCTCCAATCGCGCCCCATCTCCCCAATCAAATGTATGATAATCAAACGGATTGCTGACACTGACGAGGGGATTGACGGTCGCACGAATTCGCGCCGCCGCCGCATCCGATAAGGCAGGCATCACCACCCCTCCACGCAGTGCCGCATCAGCAACCAACGCCGCCTCCCCCCCAGAACACGACATCGTCAATAAAGACGCATCATCCACCCGGCCATAGCAATGGAGCAAAGCCAGCCCCCCCATCAGCGCCTCAATACTTTCCACCACACCGACCCCAAGCGCGGCAAAAAACGCCCGCGCCGCCGCCATATCCCCGGCTAGTGACGCCGTATGCGAAATCGTCATATCCGCCGCCGCCGCGCTCAAACCGGCTTTTAATGCCAGCAGATTTTTGCCTTGGCGTTGTGCCGCGCGCACAGATTCGGCAAAGGCAGCGGCGTCATTGATGCCCTCAATATGCAACCCGATAGCGGTGACGCGGTCATCCGCCGCCAGAATCTCAATCAGCGCCGCCATATCAATCATCGCTTGGTTGCCCAAGGTTAACATATAGGCAATCGGCAAGCCCCCCCGTTGCATGGTCAAAGTGATGGCGAGGTTGGAAGATTGCGTAATAATCGCCACCCCCTGCGCCACCGCCTTACCCCCATGCACATCGGGCCACAGCAACGCCCCATCAAGGTAATTGATAAAGCCATAACAATTCGGTCCCAAGACGGGCATATCCGCCGCCGCCGCGATTAATTTTTGCTGATAGACCGCACCATCTTCCACCTCAGCAAATCCCGAAGCAAACGCCACCACCCCCCCTGCCCCCATCGCCGATAATCTGCCAACCAAATCAATACTAGCATGGCGATTGACCCCCAAAAACACCGCATCAGGCGCGGCAGGAAGCGCATCCAAATCCGCATAAGCCTTAACCCCGCCAAGACTTTCCTTGTGGGGATGCACCGCCCAAACATCGCCTTTGAAGCCAATCTCGCCGCAGCTCACCACCACATTTTCCGCCCATTTCCCCCCAAGCACCGCGATGCTTGACGGACGCAAAAGCCGTTGCAGACGGCTTTTATCGGCGGTGGCGCGCATCGCCCTCACCCCCCCAGTCGCCGCAATAAATCGCGGCTAATAATATGGCGTTGAATTTCAGACGTGCCATCCCAGATGCGTTCCACCCGTGCATCGCGCCAGAATCGCTCAAGGGGCAGGTCGCGCATCAACCCCATGCCCCCATGAATTTGAATCGCCTCATCGGTGATACGCGCCAGCATCTCGCTCGCATAAAGTTTCGCCGAGGCAATTTCGCGGTTGGCGGGAAGCCCGTGGTCAAGCCGCCAAGCCGCCGCCAAGGTCAGCCAATCGGCGGCATCAATCTCGCTAATCATATCGGCGAGTTTAAATCCCACCCCTTGAAATTTGCCGATATTCTGTCCGAATTGTTGGCGCGTAGCGGCGTAATTCAACGCATAATCAAATACGCGCCGCGCCCGCCCGACACACATCGTCGCCACGGTGATGCGCGTCGCATAAAGCCAACTATTCATCACATCAAAGCCGCCATCCACCGCCCCTAAAACTTGCTCTTGGGGCAGACGGCAATCATCAAATGTCAAAATCATATTGTCATAGCCGCGATGCGACAGCGAATCATAACCGGGGCTGATCGCAAAGCCTTTGGTGCCGCGATCCACCAAAAAACAAGTGATGCGTTTTTTAACCCCTTTAGGCGTTTCATCCTCACCGCTTGCTACAAAAATAATAAAAAAATCCGCGTGCGAAGCCCCAGAAATAAAATGCTTACTGCCATTGATAACCCAATCCCCCCCATCCTTTTTAGCATAAGTTTTCATCCCGCGCACATCCGAGCCCGCATCAGCTTCGGTCATCGCCAGCGCATCCATGCGCGCGCCCTTGACGGCGGGGATGAGATAGCGTTCGCGCTGTGCGCCTTCACACGCCATGAGGATATTTTGCGGGCGCCCCCAAAAATGCGTCAAAGCCATAGACCCGCGCCCCAGCTCGCGTTCAAGCAAAGCAAAATCCAAATGGGACAAACCGCCGCCGCCAATATCCGTGGGAAAATTCGGTGCATAAAATCCCATCTCCAACACTTTGGCTTTAATATCATCGGCAATTTCGCTCGGCACATAACCTAGATTTTCAACCTGCTGTTCGTGGGGATAAATTTCCTTTTCCACGAAATTCCGCACGGTATCGACAATCATATTCTGCTCTTGGCTAAGTCCAAAATCCATAAAACACCTCCTTTAATTAGTCGCTTTTTTAGTCTTATTCATAGAAATCCCCGCCCCCATGCCCTGCGGCAAATCACGCCCCGCTTGGCTCTTGGCAATACGCACAAACGCCTCGGCAATAGAGGCGGGCATAGGCACCGCCCGCCCCGCCGCCATATCCACATGCAACAATAAATGCTCGCCCGTCGCCAACAGATGCCCGCCATCTCCCGCCCCATCTACCGCATACATCGCATGAAAAAGATGCAGTTTTTTACCGCCATCACTAAACACCCGTGTTTCCACATAAATCTCCGCCCCCGCCGCGACTTCATCAATATGGCGGATATGCGTTTCTGCCGTATAGAACGAAAATCCTTGGGCGACATACCCCGCCCCGCCGCCGCAAGCCAGCAACAACTCATCGGTCGCCAGACTAAACACGTGCAGATAGCGATATTCGGTCATGTGGTTATTATAGTCGGTCCAATCATCCTCCACCCGTCCCCGCCAAGGCACCAACTTATCGCCATCAAACATTTCTTCCAACATTGTTTCGGGCATTTTTTCATCTAGGGATGCCGCTACCGGATTCTGCAAAGCCCGCCCCGCCCCCCAATCATTCGCCGCCAAAACTTTAAGAAAATCCACCAAATTATTATCACGGATGCGTTCCAATTCATCCACGCTCAACCCTTCCGCATGCGCATCACTTTCTGCCACAATGCGCTCCACCAGCGCATCATTCCATTCAGGCACATCCATCAACCTCGTCCAAGGCCATGTGAGCGATGGTGCAAATTGTTCCAGAAAATGCCGAAACCCCCCAGCCCCGCCCCCAAGTCGATACGTCATAAACTGCCCCATCTGCGCAAAGCGCAACCCCAGCCCATAACGCACAACATCATCAATCTCCCCCGCACTCGCAACACCATCGCGCACCAGCCACAAAGATTCGCGCCACATCGCCTCAAGCAAGCGGTCGCCAACAAAGGCATCAATCTCCTTTTTAATATGCACCGGCACCATACCGATTGCGGTGTAAATCTCCAAAGCCCGCGCCACTGCATCGGGGGCGGTCCTATCGCCGCCAACAATTTCCACCACCGGCAAAAGATAGACCGGATTATACGGATGCGCCGCCAGCATGCGGTCGCCATTGGGCATATTTTTTTGGATGATACTCGGCAAAAGCCCCGAGGTTGAAGAACCAACCACCGCCCCAGCTTCCAACGCCGCCCCAATTTCCGCATGCACGGCTTGTTTGAGCTCCATACGTTCAGGCACCGATTCCTGCACCAGCTCCGCCCCCGCCACCGCCTCGGCAATACTCGTAGCATAATGGATTTTCCCCCGGCGCGGGGCTTGCCCGGGCCAGAGGCGTAATTGTGCCGAATGGTTGCGCGCCAGCACCGCCTCAATCCCCGCCGCCGCATCGGGATTGGGGTCAAACACCGACACCGCACAGCCGGCATTGATGAGGCGTGCCACCCAACCGCCGCCAATAACCCCGCCACCAATGACCGCCGCTTTGCTTATGCCCCGTGCCATTCCATCCCCCGATTAACGTTTCGTCAATTTGAGTTTTTTCCGCACATCTGCGGGGCTAAGGATATTGACATTCATCGCCCCTAAAATCGTGGTAGCCCGTTCCACCAAATCGGTATTGCGCGCCAATTTGCCATATTCCAGATAAAGATTATCCTCCAACCCCACGCGCACATTCCCGCCAACAATCGGCGCCAATGCCACATAAGGCAGTTGCCCCCGCCCGATAGCAAAAGCCGAGAAAATCCAATCATCGGGCATATTATTCACCAGCGCCAACAGGCTATTCACATCCGCCGGCGCACCATAAGGAATCCCCATACATAATTGCACCATCACCGGCGCATCAATCAACCCGTCGCTGATAAGCTGTTTTGCTAAAACCAAATGCCCGCTATCAAAGATCTCAATTTCGGGACGCACCCCGGCTTTTTGCATCAACCCGGCCATCGCCCGCAACATTGACGGCGTGTTCGCCATAATATAGTCGCCATGTGAGAAATTCATGGTGCCACAATCCAACGTGCAGATTTCGGGCAATAATTCGGTGACGTGTTCCACGCGCACACTAGCCCCCACCATATCGGTGCCAGCCCCCAAAGGCAGGGGTGCTTCGGCATCGCCAATCATCAAATCCCCGCCCATGCCAGCGGTGAGATTGATGACAACATCCGTATCCGCCCCGCGAATACGCTCAACCACCTCACGATAGAGCGCGACATCACGCGAAGGCGCACCAGTTTCAGGGTCGCGCACATGACAATGCGCAATCGCCGCCCCGGCTTTGGCGGCGGCAATCGCATCATCGGCAATCTCTTTGGGCGTGACCGGCACAAATTCAGATTTCGCGGTCGTCTCGCCGGACCCAGTCACTGCACAAGTAATAAACACATCACGTATCGGGTGTAGCATTGGTAAAAACCCCCATCATCATTTTCTTACCTTTAAGGCTTGGACGCAGTCGCACATAAAATCAAGGTTTATTTTGTTGTTTATTGCTATACGCGCCATCTAGCCCTAATATCTAGGGGCAGGAGAATGTTTGATGCCACGCCAAATTTTGTTTTTAGACCACGCCCCATCGCCAAATACACGGCGGCTCGCCGATGCCGCCGCCGCCGCCATGGAGGCGGGGAGCGACGTGAAGGTGATTCGCAACCCCCCCCTTGAAGCCAGTGCCGAGGACGCGCTCAAAGCCGATGGTATCTTGATTTCCACCACGGAAAATATCGGCTATATGGCAGGATTAACCAAAGATTTTTTTGACCGCGCCTACCCGGCCCTGCTTGATAATAGCGGCGGCAAGGCGTGCGCCATTTACATTCGCGCCGGGCTAGACGGCACCGGCACCAAACGCGCCCTTGAAGGCATTTTAAGCGGTCTAAATTGGCGCTTGATGAACCCGATTTTAATCTGCCACGGCGCATGGGATGATGGCTTTATAGAGGAGGTAGAAACCCTAGCCCTAACCCTCGCCCTACGCGTAGAAATGGGGGCATGATGCGCCAGCATTTTTGCGCATTTTTATTAAGCGCGCCCATACTCTTAACCCTAGCCGCGCTCGGTTGGGGTAGCAATGCCATCGCCGCCCGCCTCGCCATCGGTGAGGTGTCGCCGATGCTATTGGTGAGCATCCGTTGGGCAATGGTATGCGTCCTCGTGTTAGTTTTGCGCCCGCGCGCCATTATCGCAACCATTTATCAAAACCGCCAACATTGGCGGTGGCTGATACTGATGGGAGCAGGGCTCAGTAGTTTCAACATTTTACTCTACAGCGCCGCCCACAGCACTAGCGCCATCAATCTGGGGCTGATTCAAAGCACCATCCCCGCCCTCATCATCGGCGTCGGGCTAGTGGTATTACGCACGCCCGTAGGGGCGTTGCAGCTGCTCGGGTTGGTGTTAGCCATGGCAGGGGCGGTGGTGGTCATCACCAAAGGCGCGCTAGGGACGCTCATCAATTTAAGTTTCAACCACGGCGATTTATTGATGCTGGCGGGATGCTTTTGCTATGCGGGTTATGCGTTGGGGCTAGCACGGCGTCCGCCGGTGGATAGCATCACCATGCTAGGCGTGCTCGCCATTTTCGCATTTTTGACATCGCTCCCCTTCGCCCTAGGTGAAGTCGCTTCAGGCACGGCATTATTCCCCAGCATAAAAGGTTGGCTGATTCTGCTCTATATCGCGCTATTCCCCTCATTCCTATCACAAGTATTTTTCATCATGGGCATAGACCGCATCGGCTCAAATAAGGCGGGTATGTTCACCAATCTAGTGCCAGTATTCGCAGCATTATTAGCCATAGTCATTTTGGGCGAGATGGTCGGGATTTACCATCTCCTATCACTGCTATTCGTCTTCAGCGGCATCACCATCGCCCAAAAACGTTAAGCGTAATATGATTGACAATAAACGCAACTAGTATAGATAAAGCAAAACCATTTGAAAGTCGTTATCTCTACCCATGCGCGTTGCTGATTTAGTCATTTCCTCAATCATTGAGGCTGGAACCAAGACGTTGTTTTCCCTGTCGGGGAATCAGATCATGTCCCTATATGATGGCGCCCTAGACCAAGACATCAGCATCATCCACGCCCGCCACGAATCCGCCGCCGTATTTATGGCAGATGGCTATGCGCGCGCCAGCCAGCACACCGGTGTGGCATTATGCACGGCAGGACCGGGCTTCACCAACGCGCTCGGGGCATTGTTCCCGCTAAAATCTTCGGAATCGCCAGTATTGCTGATTACCGGTGATTCGCCCCTCAAACTAGACGGGCAAGGGGCGTTTCAAGAATTGGCACAAACCACCATCAGCGCGCCTTTGGTCAAAGAAAGCTGGCGCCTCACCAATGAAAGCCACATCAATAGCGCCATCCATGAAGCCATGCGCTTGGCGCGCAGCGGGCGCCACGGACCTGTCCATATCGCCATCCCCGAGGATATCCTCACCGCCCCGGCACAAAACCCGCTATTCCCGCCAATCATTGATGAACCCCACGACCCCATCAACCAAGCCGATTTGAAAGCCATCATCCAAGCCCTTGACGGTGCCGAACGCCCCCTCATCTTAACCGGCGCCACCCTCGCCGCCAACCGCAACAGCGCCATGGTGGAAACCATCCAAAGCCGCCACCATATCCCGGTCATCGCCATGACAGCATCGCGGGGATTAGCCGACCCCCTCTTGGGCGACATCCAAACCATTCTCACCGAAGCCGACCATGTTGTGCTTTTGGACAAAAAACCCGATTTCATTCTAGGCTTTGGTGCGCGCCATATTATTCCAGCGAATCACATCGTCGTTTGCGCCGCCGATTCGGCAGTGGTGACGCGGTCAAATCAGGTATTTTTCGGCAATATGGTATGGGGATGCGTCGCCGACCCGATGGCAAGCATCACCGCCATCGCCCAAGCCGAATTGAAACAAAGACCCGAAACATGGCTAAATGCGGTAAAAACCCGCCTAAGCAATCGCCCAGCGATGCCCGACGCCAACACCACCCGCATCACCGCACCGCTAGTCATGCAACATTTCCGCGAGGCGATTGAAGCCATTGACACGATTGACTTGGGCGCCCCGCCACTCATTATTTGCGATGGTGGCGAGTTCGGGCAATGGGCGCAAAGCGGTCTGCCCCCGGCACCCGATATGGCAAAACATATTTTCACCAATGGCGCGGGAGGGGGCATCGGCGGCAGCATCCCCCAAGCCATCGGCATCGCCATCGCCAACCCCGGACGCCATGTCGTCGCCTTTATGGGCGATGGCAGTGCCGGCTTTCACATCGCCGAAATTGAAACCGCACGGCGCGCAAATCTGCCGATTACTTTTATTGTTGGCAATGATTATCGTTGGGGGGCGGAGGCGGAAATCCAAGCCCGCGATTATGGCACGGCGCGCGTGCATTCATGCGCCCTAGACGCCGAAACCCGCTACGATAAAATCGCCGAAGGTTTTGGTGCAAAAGCCTATTATGTCAGCGAAGCCAGCAAAATTCGCCCCGCATTGGATAGCGCCTTAAATGCCAACGAGACCAGCCTCATCAACATCATCATTGACGGCATCCCCGCACCAAAATTCACCACGCATCAAGATGCTAAGCACCAAGATGCCTAAGCATCAAGATGCCTAATCATCAAAATGTTGATCCACGGTGAACTGCCCCCCATGCCGCCCCAGCACATCGCTTTTAGGGTCAGGTTCGGGAGAATTGCTTTCCACTTTCGCGCGGTAAATTTCCGAGGTATCTTGCGGATGAAAGCCAATATGCGCGGCAAGGCGATTATCAATCAGCACCGCCGGATTATTGGACACCCCGTAAATAATCGTATGGCGTACCGAAGGCGCCCATAGGCACTGCCCGATTAGGTGGCGCAAATCATTATAACTAAGCCAGGTGGTCAGTTGGCGGCGGTCAAGGGGTTCGGGGAAACACGAATAAATGCGCACGGACACGCTTTCAATGCCGTATTTATCCCAATAATATTGCGCCACCGCCTCGCCATAGACTTTGGAGACACCATAATTACTATCAGGGCGCGTCGGTGATTGCGGATTAACAATTTCGGTGCGCGGATAAAAACCAATCGTATGCACCGAACTCGCCCAGATGACACGCTTAACGCCATTCTTGCGGCAACCTTCATAAAGATTATACATGCCAACAATGTTGGAATTCAGAACATCCGCCCAAGCCCCTTCACGGCTCTGCCCGCCCATATGCACCACCGCATCGACATCTTTAGTCAAGGCGCACATCGCCTCCATATCGCCCAAATCGGCAGCTATAAATTCCTCATGGCTTTGGCAATCTTTAACAGGGTCGCGGTCATTCAGCCGAATTTTCTCCGCATAATCAGGCACTAACGGACGCAATTCGCTCCCCAAAGCCCCGGCGGCACCGGTCAGTAATAAACGATGATATTTTTTCTCTGGCATTGTATCCTCACTTTCACCAACCATCATTAGCAAAAAATCGCTTCCCTGTCCGCAAAAATACGCTAAAAGGTCAAACCATGAAAAAAACATCACTATTATGGGCAGTGCTATTACTACTATGGGCAGGTTCCGCGCATGCGGTGCGTACCGATGCGGTAATAGGCTTACAATTAGAACCCCCGCATCTTGACCCAACGAGCGCGGCGGCGGGTGCCATTGACCAAGTGCTTTACGCCAATGTCTATCAAGGGCTAACACGTTTTAACGAAGACGGCGCCATCGCCCCGCAACTAGCAAAATCGTGGGAAATTGCGCCCGACGGCTTAGAATACACGTTCACACTGCAAGAAAACGTGCATTTCCATGACGGCACACCGCTTGACGCCAAGGCGGTGCAATTCGCCCTCAACCGCGCGCGCACCGAAAATTCCACCAACGCGCAAAAAGCCCTTTTCACCGATATTGAAAGCATCACCATCCACGATGCGCTAACCCTCACCATCCGCCTCAAACAACCAAACGGACAATTTCTGTTCAATCTAGCATGGGGGGATGCGGTCATCATCGCCCCCCATAACGTAGATGATTTACGCCAAAAAGCCATCGGCACCGGCCCTTACCAAGTAGCAAAATGGGTCAAAGGCGACCGCATTGAACTGACGCGCCATCATCATTATTGGGGAAAACCCCCCGCCCTTGAATCGGTGATCTTCCGTTTTATCAGCGATGCGGCGGCGGCGCGCGCGGCGGTGCAGGCAGGTGCGGTGGATGCCTTCCCGGCTTTCCCCGCCCCGGAAACCCTCGCACAATTAGCCGAAAATCCGGCGTTCGCCCTCATCAATGGCACCACCGAAGGCGAGACCATTTTAGCCATCAACCACCAACGCCCGCCCTTTGACCGCCTAGAAATCCGCCAAGCCCTCGCCATGGGCATCAACCGCCAAGACATTATTGACGGTGCCATGTTCGGCTATGGCACACCGATAGGCACACATTTCGCCCCCCACCATCCCGCCTATCTAGACCTCACCAACACCCCGCCCTATAACCCCGAAACCGCACGAAAAATCTTAAAACAAGCCGGGCTAGATGGACTCACCCTAACCATCAGCCTCCCCCCCCCCAGCTATGCCCGGCGCGGCGGCGAGATCATCGCCGCCCAGCTCCGCAATATCGGCATCACCGCACAGCTGATACCCCTAGAATGGGCGGCGTGGCTTGAACATGTTTTCCGCAACAAAGATTACGACCTAACCATCATCAGCCACACCGAACCTTTTGACATCGGCATTTACGCGCGCAAAGATTACTATTTCGGCTATGACAGCCCGCAATTTCGCGCGATAATGCGCAACCTAAAATCCGCCAGCGACCCACAGACCCGCACCAGATTATTACACCAAGCCCAACGCCATATCCGCGATGACCAAGTCAATGTATTTTTATTCCAACTAGCCAATGCCGGCATCCGCAACGCCCAGCTAATGGGGCTATGGCAACACGCCCCGACCCAAGCCCTAGATATCACCGGCATTTATTGGAAAAACTGACACATTGCTATAAAAATCGGGTATATGATGGGGTATGGTTAGATTTTTCTTGCGCCGTTCGTGCGTATTTTTGCTGACGCTTTTTGTCGCTTCGCTGGCGATTTTCGCCATGGTTGAAATCATCCCCGGCGACCCAGCGCGCACCATGCTAGGACTCAATGCCAGCGATGAAGCGGTCGCGGCATTACGCACCGAACTCAACCTCAACCAATCGGGCGTGAGGCGTTATCTGGCATGGATAGGGGGCATATGCCAAGGCGATTTTGGGCTATCCTACACCTACCGCACCCCCGCCATAACACTAATCGCCGAACGCCTAGCCATCACCCTACCCCTAGCCCTTTACGCACTCATACTAACCATCGGCATCGCCCTCCCCCTCGGCGCATTTGCCGGCACCCGCGAAGGCACAGCCGCCGACCGCCTCATCACCCTAGCCAGTCAGTTCGGCATCGCCCTACCCAATTTCTGGTTCGCGGTGATGTTGATTCTAATTTTCGCACTCAATTTAGGCTGGCTACCCGCAGGAGGCTTTGACGGCTGGGAGGCGGGCATTGCCCAAGGGCTTGCCCACCTAACCCTACCCGCCATCGCCTTAGCCCTCCCCCAAGCCAGCATTTTATTGCGCGTCATGCGGGGTGCCCTCATTGAAACCGCGCGCCAAGATTACATCCGCACCGCCCGCGCCAAAGGCTTAAGCCGCGACCAAGCCCTGTGGCGTCACGGTTTTGCCAACGCATTAATTCCCGTGCTAACGATTTTGGGCATGCAGTTATCGTTTTTAATTGCTGGTGCCATCATCATTGAAAACGTATTCCGCCTGCCGGGGCTAGGACGCCTCATCGTCCAAGCCATCAACCAACGCGACCTCATCCTAACCGAAGCCATCATCTTGCTCATGGTAGCCCTAGTCATCAGCGTCAGTTTCCTCACAGATTTACTCTATGGCGCAATAGACCCACGCCTGCGGAGGCAACGCCCATGAAACGCGGACAAAGCCAAATCATCATCGGCGGCGTAGTGCTAGGGGCGATCATCTTGGCGGGGCTATTATCGCTAATCTGGACCCCCGCCGACCCCCTAGCCATGGCAATCAACCAACGCATGCAGATGCCTTCCGCCGGCGCATGGCTAGGCACCGACCATTTCGGGCGCGATATTTTGGCACGGCTCATGGCGGCAACCCCGCTAACATTATCGGTAGCATTCATCGGCGTCAGCATCGGTTTCATTGGCGGCGTGCCACTAGGATTAACCGCCGCGCTAACGCCCCGC
Organism: uncultured Alphaproteobacteria bacterium; assembly: GCA_958431225.1. GTDB lineage: Bacteria > Pseudomonadota > Alphaproteobacteria > Puniceispirillales > UBA1172 > UBA12202. The sequence goes on from OY288107.1 coordinate 733,288, forward strand.
CCCCTAATCGGACAGATTCTTATGCGCGGGGGCGATGTATTTTTCGCTTTTCCGATTCTGATCATGGCGATGCTCATCACCGCCGGTTTTGGCGGCGGCGCATGGGTCGCCATATTAGCCATCGGCTTTTTCAACATCCCGGTATTTTTGCGGGTGACACGCGCCGGCGCCCTCGGGCAGAGCCACTGCACCTATATCCAATCGGCACGGCTAGCGGGGAAATCCACCGCGCGCATCGCCATAGAACATATTTTTCCGAATATCGCCCCGCTCCTCATCCTGCAAGCCAGCATCCAATTCTCGCTAGGGGTTTTGGCAGAAGCAGGACTATCATATCTAGGGTTAGGCGCCAGCCCCACCACCCCAAGCTGGGGGCGCATGCTAGCCGATAGCCAGACGCTCATGGGGCTTGCCCCACATCTAGCGATTGCCCCGGGCGTGGTGATTGTGGTGACGGTGCTTGCCATCAATCTCATTGCCGAAGGCTTGCGCCAACGCCTAGACCCCCGCCAACAAAACCTATTAGGACGAGGGCAAGCATGGCGCTAATTCAAGCAAAGAATCTATCGGTGGCATTCAACAAAAAACCGATTCTATCGTCGCTATCCTTTGATATAGAGGCGGGCGAGTGCTTGGGACTCATCGGGGCAAGCGGGGCGGGAAAATCCATGTTAGCACTAGCCCTAATGGGGCTTCTCCCCGATGGGTTTTCGGCAAGCGGCACCGTGCGCTTAAACGGCAAACCACTAGACCTCAACAACGACAACGCCATGCGCCAACATCGCGGGCGCGATATGGCGCTGGTATTCCAAGAACCCGCCCTAAATCCCATCCGCAACATAGGCACCCAACTAACCGAGGCAATCCAATTCACCAAAGCCACCGCCACCGACGCCTATAATATGGCAAGCGAAGCCCTAGCACAGGTAGGATTATCAAACGTTTTTGACCGCCTCCCGGACACATTATCCGGGGGCGAACGCCAGCGCGTCATGATTGCCATGGCCATGTTAGCCCGCCCCGCCCTACTCATCGCCGACGAGCCCACCACATCACTAGACACGGTCACACAAAAAGAAATTTTGGCACTAATGCAAAATCTAGCCAAGCAAAACAACACCGCCATTTTACTCATCAGCCACGACTTAGCCCTAATCAGCACCGAAGTAAAACGCCTATTAGTCATGGATAAAGGCGCCATCATAGACGCAGCCAAAGCCCCAAACTGCGCCAAAAAACTGACCCACCCCATCAGCCAAACTTTATTAAAGGCAGCACAGCTACCCGCCAAACCCGCCAGCAAACCCGCCGCCAGTAGCCCCGCTACCAAAAAACCCCCACCCCTCCTCATCGCCGAAAATTTGGAAAAATCCTACCCGGCAAGCGCGGGGGCAGGTTGGAATTTTTTCGGCAGAACGAGCAAACAAAACCGCATATTAGAAAACATTTCATTCCAGCTAAATCAGGGCGAATGTTTAGGGCTAGTAGGCGAAAGCGGCGCCGGCAAATCCACATTATCGCGCCTATTATTAGGGCTTGAGGCGCCAACAAAAGGCAGCATCACCCTAGCCGGACGCCCCCTCATTTTCGGTACCATCCCCCGCCAACAACGCCGCCAGTTAAGCGCCGTATTCCAAGACCCCTTCACCGCCTTCAACCCCCGCCACAGCATCCGCCGCATCATAGCCGAACCCCTAACCCTAATGCCCAAAACCTTAATGCCCACAATGCCCACACGCCAAACCCCAAATGCCATCAGCCCCGATGCCATCACGCATGCGGTCGCCACCGCCCTCACCCAAGTCGGGCTAGACCCCACAAGCATGCACCGCTACATCCACGAGTTTTCCGGCGGGCAACGCCAACGCATAGCCATCGCCCGCGCCCTCATCACCCGCCCCGAGGTCATCATTTTTGACGAAGCCGTATCCAGCCTAGACAGCCGCAGCCGCCACCAAGTCCTAGAACTCATCACGCAGCTCTTAGAGACGCACCAACTCAGCGCCATTTTCATAAGCCACGACCTTGCGGTCATCCGCGCAATCTGTCATCGTGTCATGGTTTTGGACGGCGGACAGATAGTTGAAATGGGCGCAACCTCAGACATTTTTAACAAACCCAACCATGCGGCAACAAAACGTCTAATCAAAGCCATCCCAAATGCAACTATAAAAAATACAAAAAAGGATTCTTAAATGTATAATAAACTCAAAACCAACGGAACGCTATTAGCATGGTTCGGGGTCATATTATTAGCTCCCGATGCGCTACTTATCCGATTCAGCGGCTTGGACGGCATAGCATTATTATTCTGGCGGGGCTTACTAGCGGGAGGCACGTTGCTAATTCTATGGATGTGTTTTAGCGGCGAAAAAGCAAAACAAGATTGGACGGTGATATTATCACCAATCGGTTTGTTTTTTGTGGCTGTCCATGTTATAAATGTGATAGCATTCGCCATAGGCATAACCATGACCTCAGCGGTAGTCATGCTAACCGGCCTAGCAACCATGCCATTATTCACCATCCTATTTTCCATCCCAATACTAGGCGAGCGTCCAAATTGGCAAACATGGTTAGCCGTAATCTGCTGTATGTTTGGGATTCTGATAGTGGTATTAAGCGGACACCAAGCCATAGGCGCACCCAAGGGTAGCCCTATAATAGGCGGCTTTTTAGGCGTATCAGCGGCGGCAGGTTTAGGTCTAACAATGGTACTAAAACGCAAAAACCCAAAATTACCAATCCTACTATCAGCAGGCTGGGCAAACATAATCAGCGTGATATTAGCATGGGGCATATTAGGACAACAAATCCCAACCCTACCAGAAACCCCCCTAGCCCTAACATCATTAATGATAATGGGAACAATAGTCCTCCCCCTAGCCTTCTTCGCCCTAATGGTAGCCCCCCGCTACACCACCGCCACCACCGTAGGTCTAATAATGCTAACAGAAAGCATAATGGGCCCCCTATGGGTATGGCTAGGAACAACAGAACGCCCAAGCCCCCTAATGGCACTCGGTTCAGCAATAGTGATAGCATCACTAGGCTATTATTTTTTGAGGGCGCAGAAGGGAGCTGGCGGAAGTTAAAAACTTGACTTTTTTGGTGGGGTTTGGTATGTGGGGGAAGGTAGCGTTAAGGAGACTAAAAAATGGCACGAAAAACCGACAAACAAAAGGCGAAAGAACTCGGTAATGAGGTAGTTCGCCTCCGTAATAAAGTAACGACCCCCCAAGAACTAAGGGCATGGGCGGAAGATACCTTACGCAAAATGGATGAGGCGATTAAACTTGACCCCGAAAAGACTGGGGCATGGATTTTTCGGGGATATGCAAAAGATGATTTAGGCGACCATCAAGGCGCGATTGACGATTACACCAAAACGATTGAGCTTGACCCAAAAAACGTTTTCGCATGGAGCAGCCGAGGGTTTGCAAAAAATGAATTAGGCGACCATCAAGGCGCGATTGATGATTGCACCAAAACGATTGAGCTTGACCCCCATCGCGCCGGGTCATGGTACTGTCGGGGGCTTGCGAAAGATGAATTAGGCGACTATCACGCGATTGACGATTTCACCAAAGCGATTGAACTTAATCCCAAATTTGCCCGCGCATGGAGTCACCGAGGAAGTGTAAAAAGCACATTAGGCGACCATCAAGGCGCGATTGATGATTGCACCAAAGCGATTGAACTTGACCCCGAAGATGCCATCACATGGAAAAATAGAGGGGAAGTAAAATACGCATTAGGCGACCGCCAAGGTGCTATTGATGATTACACCAAAGCGCTTGAACTTGAACCAGAAGATGCCGCCACTTGGAATAAGCGGGGACTTGAAAAAAATAAATTAGGCGACCATCAAGGCGCGATTGATGATTACACCAAGGCGATTGAAATTGACCCCAAAAAGTTTGCAACATGGAACAATCGAGGATTAGCAAAATATGACTTAGGCGACTTTCAAGGCGCGATAGACGATTGCACCAAGGCGATTGAACTTAAACCCGAAAATACCACAGCATGGAACACCCTAGAGTTGGCAAAAAATGAATTAGGTGACCATCAAGGCGCGATTGAACTTGACCCAAAATATGCCGATGCATGGAGTAATAGGGGAGGCGCAAAAAACAAATTAGGTGATTATCAAAACGCGATTGATGATTACACCAAAGAGATTGAACTTGATCCAGAAAATGCCGCCACTTGGAATAAGCGGGGACTTGAAAAAAATAAATTAGGCGACCATCAAGGTGCGATTGATGATTACACCAAGGCGATTGAACTTAACCCCAAAAAGGTTGCAGCATGGAACAACCGAGGGACAGCAAAATACGCATTGAACGACTATCAAGGCGCGATTGATGATTACACCAAGGCGATTGAAATTGACCCCGAAAATGCCACAGCATGGAGCACCCTAGGGTTGGCAAGATGCGCACTAGGCGACTATCAAGGCGCGATTGACGATTGCACCAAGGCGATTGAAATTGACCCCGAAAATGCCACAGCATGGAACAACCGAGGATTGGCAAAATACGCATTAGGCGACCATCAAGGCGCATTTGAAGACTACACCAAGGCGATTAAACTTGACCCAAAAGATGCCACCGCATGGCATCTTCGGGCATTTGTAAAATATCGGGAACGTGTACCACACAAATCCGCCCGATTTCGACGCGCTATTGCTGATTTAAACAAAGCGATTGTACTTGACCCAAAATATGCCGCCGCATGGCATAGCCGAGGATTTGAAAAAGACAAATTAGGCGACCATCAAGGCGCGATTGATGATTATACCAAAGCGATTGAACTTGACCCCGAAAATGCCACCACATGGAACAACCGAGGATTGGCAAAAAGCAAAATGGGTATGGAGAAAATGGCCGATGCCTTAGATGACTACAAAGGCGCAATTTATGATTATGAAAAAGCAATTAGACTTAACCCCAAAAATGCCACCACATGGCATAACCTAGGGACAGCAAGATTCCGTTTGGGCAAATATGGCGATGCCATATTAGGTTTTAGCGTATCACTAATATTAGAACTAAAATCGTTTCTAAATCGTCTTTGCAAGAAATCAAAAAAATGTTAAAACAAATCACCAAACGCGACACGAAAGAGGACTAACCCATGGCACGAAAAACCAATAAACAGAGGGCACAGGAACTCATTGATGAGGTAAAACGCCTCTATGATGAGGCAAAGACCGAGCAAGAAAAAAAAGCATGGCCGAAAATTGCCTTATCGAAGATGAAAATAGCGGTTAAACTTGATCCAGAAAACCCTGAGGCATGGTTTTTGAAGGGAATTGCAAATAGCGCATTAGATAATCATCAAGACGCGATTGCTGATTACACCAAGGCGAGTGAACTTAATCCTACAGAAGTCAACTTATGGATCAACCGAGCGATGGTAAAAAAAGAATTGGGCGACCTTCAAGGCGCGATTAAAGATTTCACCAAGGCGATTGAAATTGACCCTACAAACGCCACATTATGGAATGGTCGAGGACTTGTAAAAAATTTATCAGGTGACCATCAAGGCGCAATTGCTGATTACACCAAGGCGATTGAACTTGATCCGAAAAATGCTGGGGCATGGGGTAATAGAGGGTTAGTAAAATTCCGTTTGGGTTATTATGACGATGCTATTAAGGATATTGATGAAGCACTAGGATTAGACCCGACAAAAATCCAATTCCAACAACTTCGCCAAGGGATAGAAATTGCAAAATTGCGCGCGGAATCTGGTGAATTTGAGCAGCAAAGGATAAAGGAAAGCAGAAGACGACTAAAATTTGAATTGCACACACTGCAATTTTCTCTTTTTTTCTATCGGGTAGCAAGAATCGTTTTATTTGCCTTCCTTTTTGACTTGATTATTGCCTATTGGTCAGGGAGGTTTGTTATTTTCTCATATCTTCCAAATTTGCCTAATTTACACGATCTCGCCACTACGCTGAATGAAATTTTCCGTTCCGAACCAACCTCTTTCAGTGACTTTCTTTTCATTGTTTCACGCGTTAGCACCCTTAGTATTATCATTTTTCCTGTTGTTTGGGGAATTCGACTACTCAATCTCGGGATTGAACGTGCAGAAACGCTCAAATGGGATATTTTTAGCCGCGCTAACACTGAGAACAGTATTGGATATTATCAGCGCGAACTAGGCAACAAGCGCAATGATTTTATTATCAGCTATATGAAGGATTGGATGAATAACAATCCCGCTGACCGATTAGTTGCCTTACGGCGCAAAAAATCCGCCGCCAACGAAAAACCCAAAAACGAAACCCTATTGCAAGAAATCAAAAACCTGCTAGAACGTCTCACCAAGAGCAACACAAAGGAGGACTAACCCATGGCAAGAAAAACCAAAAAGCAAAAGGCACAAGAATTTGTTGATGAGGCAAGCCGTCTCTATAATGAAGCAAAAGACGCTCAAGAAAGAACGGCATGGGCTAAAAACACCTTACCTAAATCTGAAGAGGCAATAAAACTTGATCCAAGTAATGCCAGAACATGGTCTTGGCGGGGAGTTGCAAAAGCCAATTTAGGTCATCATAAAGATGCGATTGGCGATTACAGCAAAGCGATTGAACTTGAACCCGAAAACGCCATTTTATGGTGCAACCGAGGACTTGCAAAAAGCGAATTAGATGACAGCCAAGGCGCGATTGACGATTACAGCAAGGCTATTAAGTTTGACCCTAAATATGTCATTGCATGGAATAACCGAGGGTGGGCAAAATTTCGTTTGCGTAAATACTCCGATGCTATCAAAGATTATGACAAAGTATTGAAAATAGAGTCACATAATGAAGTAGCTCAAAACAACAGACAATTGGCTGTTGCAGCTGAGGAAGAAGAAAAAACACGCAAAAAGGCGAAAGAATATCACGAACGACTAACAACAAAATCAGACAAATTTGACAAGTATTTCAAACGCAACATTAAGCACCGCCGGTGGCTTTTTATTGGCGTTGTTGGCATCATTATTGTTTATGTTGTTGCCCTTATTTTGATGATCGTATGTTCTTACATTGTTTTATCCGGTCCGTTCGATCTGCTTCCTTATCTTGCTTTGCTTTTCGCCATTCTATCGCCGTTTATTTGGCTCATCCGCATCAATATTAGAGAAGCTGAAAGAAATCTCACCCTGAGAGAAGATTATTATGGTCGTTACACCGTCGAACTCTATCTGCAACGCTTTTTTGTCAGCACTGACCGTCAAGAATTTGCCCAGAAATATATGACCTATTGGATGTATAACAATCCTTCCGAAACCCTAATCCGCCTCGCCAATAAATCTGCCGAAAAACCCGAATTACCGCAATTTGAGCAAATAAATAATGTCGCCAAAAACGTCCAGCCTCCCCCTACCGACCCAAAACCCTAACCGCCGCCAACCCAACAAAAAACTGCCCCGCCGTTACCATCACTATACTAGGTCCGGCGGGGGCGTTTAGGGTTGTTGATGTTATTAAGCCGAAAACTACCCCGGACACTGCCAGCATCACTGACCTTACTGCCATGCCTTCGGGGGAGCGTGCTGCTAGTCTTGCTGTGGCGGCGGGGATAATTAATAATGCTGTGATGAGCAGCACCCCGACTACGCGCACGGATAACGCCACCGCTAATGCCATCAACACTAAAAATGATAGTTGGTGGGCGCGCAATTTTATCCCGTGTAGCCTTGCTAGATTTTCATCCAACGTCAGCAACACCAGCCCGCGCCATAGCACCGCCAGCACCCCTAACCCGAACACCGCCCCTGCCGCTATCAATACCACCTCGCCCCACGACACTGCCAAAATATCGCCGAAAAGATAGGCGTGCAGGTCAATGCGCCGCCGCCATACTGCCAGCAACACCAGCGCCGTGGCTAACCCGCCATGCGCCAAAATCCCTAGCAATGTATCCATTTCAACCCGCCACCGCAACTGCATGGCAAACAGCATCAGCGCGAACACCACCGCTACGCCTAGTAATCCCAAATTGACACTAAACCCAAACACCGCCCCCAACGCCACGCCTAGCATAGAACTATGCGCCAGCGAGTCGCCAAAATACGCCATCTGCCGCCAGACGACAAAGCACCCCAACGCCGCCGCCAGCACCGAAGCCGCCCCCGCCCCCAACAACGCCCGCACCATAAATGGCTCAAATAACAACGACAGATTATCCATCACGCATCCTCCCCGTGCGCACCATGTGGCACGCTGTGTGTGTGGTCATGCTGATGATGATAAACCGCCATCATCTCCGCCATATTATCGCCGAAGAGCCGTTGGAATTCGGGGTCGCGCGCCACCATTTGTGGCTCGCCGGAACAACAAATATGCCGATACAAACACACCACTTTGCGCGTTGATGCCATGACCATGTGCAGGTCGTGCGACACCATCAAAATGCTCGTTTTGGTATCGCGGTGGATGGCATCTAGCAGCGCGTAAAACGCCAACTGCCCGGACAGGTCTAGGTTCTGCGCCGGCTCATCCAATATCAACAACTGCGGTGCCGCGGCGAGTGCTTGTGCCAGCAAAACCCGTTGCCGTTCGCCCCCAGATAGTGCCTGCAACGGTTTGTCCAAAAGCGATTCAATCTGCGCCAGCTCCGCCAGAGTTTCAAACTCCGTCCCAGACTCCGCCCCCGCCCCCGCGCCCGCGCCCGCACCAGTCAAATCCAAAAACCGCGCCACACTAATCGGCATAGACGGATTAGCCCGAAACCCTTGGGGCATATACCCAATCCGTAGATTTTTTTGCCGCACCACCGCCCCCGACCCTGCCCGCACCAACCCCATCATCACTTTGAGCAAAGTAGATTTCCCCGCCCCATTCGGCCCGATAATGGTGAGAAAATCGGCGGCACCAATTTTTAACGACACATCGTCAAGAATTGTCTTGCCATCATAGCAAAGCGTGATATTTTTAGCGTCAATTAGCGTCATGGGAATAAACTCAGGGGATAAACTCAGGGAATTACAAAAACCTCTCTTGGTAAGATGCCCCATGACATAACCCGATAACGCCCCAATAATCAAGGGGGCAATCAAGGAATGAATCATGTTGCGACTAGTTTTTGTCTTTTTTAGTATGTTTATTTTGGCGAGCGCGGCACGTGCGGAAACCCAAATCGTCACCACCATCCTGCCCCTTGAGGGCTTAGTGCGCGCGGTGGGCGGCACCCATATCAGCGTGGAAACTTTAGGCGATGGGCGCACCAGCCCGCACGATCTGCGCTTGACACCAATAGACCGCCAACGCCTCAACCAAGCCGATTTGGTGCTGATGGTTGACCCAAGCCTCGAGCCATTTATGACCCGCCTCATCCCGCAACTAAAACAAGTGCTGGTGCTGTCAAAACTGAACGGACTCACCTTACTAGAAACCGAAGAAGAACATCATCACGGACACCATGACGAACATCATGATGATGCGCATGACGACCACCATGACGAACACCACCACGACGCGCATCACGACAAACATGATGACCACGACGCGCATCAGGATGCTGACAAATTCCTCGACCCGCATTTATGGCTAGACCCGCATAACAGCATCACCATCGCCATGGAATTAGCCCACGTTTTAGGCAAAATCGCCCCCGCCCATGCGGATGCTTTTACCGCCAACGCCAAAACCCTCGCCGGGCAAATGCGCGCCCTCGACCGCACCCTAACAAAAAAACTCGCCGCCACCAAAGGCAAAAAATATGTTTTGTTCCACGATGCCTTCAGCTATTTCACCGCCCACTATCAGATTGATATTCCGGCGGTGGTCGCCAGCGAAACCCACGGCGGTATGGGCGTGCATGAACTCAATGATTTACGCAATATTCTGGCATCGGGGGACATCGCCTGCCTTTTCACCGAACCGCAATTTAGCGCCCCGATTGTCGCCCAGATCGCCAATGATTATGGGATTGCGGTAGGGGTCATGGATCCGCTTGGCTCGCAACTACCCCGCGACACACGCCACCCGCTTGCGCTTTATGAGAGCATCGCGCAAGCCTTCATCACCTGTGATAAATAAAGGAGACACTATGCCATCCCCACAACCCAATCTAGTCATCATCATGGCGGACCAGCTCGCCCCGCAATTCACTTCGGCGTACGGGCATCCGCTAGTGAAAACGCCCAACATGGATGCGTTAGCGGCGCGGGGGATGCGCTTTGATGCGGCGTATTGCAACGCCCCGCTTTGTGCGCCGTCGCGCTTTAGTTTCATGTCGGGGCAGTTGGTCACGCGCATCGCCGCCTATGATAACGCCAGCGAGTTTCCGTCCTCCATCCCCACTTTCGCGCATTATCTACGCCAGATGGGGTATCGCACTTGTCTTTCGGGGAAAATGCATTTTGTCGGCGCCGACCAGCTCCACGGCTTTGACGAGCGCATCACCACCGATATTTACCCATCGGATTTTGCTTGGACGCCGGATTGGGAGTTGCCCGATGAGCGCATTGATAAATGGTATCACAATATGGATTCGGTGCGCGAAGCCGGCATCGCCCAAACCACATTCCAAATTGAATATGATGAAGAAGTCGCGTTTTTCGCAAGGCGCAAATTATTTGAATACGCCGCCGAACAAACACAGCCCTTCTGTATGGTCGCCAGTTTCATCCACCCCCACGACCCCTATGTAGCCCGCCCGGAATGGTGGGATTTGTACGACCACGCCGCCATTGATATGCCCGCGCATACGATTCCCTACGCCGAACAAGATGGGTTTTCAAAACGTCTCATGGACGGCATCGAAGCCACAACCATCACCCCCAGCGCCGATGAGGTACGCAACGCCCGCCATGCTTACTATGCCAATACCAGTTATTTTGATGCCAAAATCGGCACCATCGTACAAACATTGGAAGAGTGCGACCAGCTAGATAATACCATTATTATAGTTACCGCCGACCACGGCGATATGCTAGGCGAGCGCGGGCTATGGTACAAAATGAATTTTTTTGAACATTCGGCACGCGTGCCGTTAATTATGGCAGGCGCCGGCGTCAAGCACGGCACCGCATCCAGCCCCTGCTCGCTAGTGGATTTACTGCCAACCATGCTAGATATGGCAAGCACCCAAGACACCCCACCGCCACCCTTGGGGCAACCGATTGACGGACGCTCACTTTGGGGAATGGCACAGACAGGCAAAGAAGATAATAGCGCAGCCATGGGCGAAGCCATAGGCGAATATTGTGCGGAGATGACCGACCATCCGGTCATTATGATTAGGCGCGGTGCCTATAAATATATCCATTGCGACCGCGATGCGCCCATGCTGTTTGACATCAAAAACGACCCGCTGGAGCGCACCAACCTAGCCACATCCAAAGCCGATTTAGCCAAAAATTTCGCCGATGAAATTGCTAAGAGATGGGATATGGCAAACATCCGCCGCGACGTGTTAGCCAAACAGAAACAACGCCGCGCCATTTACGAAGCCATGCAGAAAGGCGCGCGCACGGATTGGGATTACAACCCCCCACGCAATGCCGCCGAAGAATATGTCCGCAACCACATGGATTGGACCGAAACAGCAACAAAAACGCGCTTTCCGCCCTATTCATCGGAATAATGTTGTTCGGGCAGAAACGCCGCCGCTAGTGCCGTCAATAGAATACATCCCGCCCCCACCCATTGCGCCCCAGTGAGCCGTTCCCCCAGCAACAGCATGGCGGACAACATCGCCAACAAAACTTCCGAGAGCATCAACAACCCCACCAAGCCCGGCGACACATATTGGCTAATGCGCGATATCAGCATCATGCTAGGCAAAAACACGGCGGCGGTGATGGCGGCGATAAGCCAGCCCTGCTGCCACGCCTCCCAAGTCGGTGCCGGCGTGCCAATCACCGCCAGCGCCGCCAATATCAACAGCGTCCCCATCATATATTGGCTCAACACCAAGCCCAGCGCATCGGCATCAGGAAACCGCCGCATCAACACCATCCCCAACGCCCACACCACACCCGAAAAAAACCCCAGCGCATCGCTTGCCATCAGCGTCAAATGCGCGCCACTAATCCCCAACACCAACCCGCAACCAACAACCCCCAGCGCATTGACCAGCCAACGCCCAAGACGCGCGCGTTCCCGCAAAAACAAAATCCCCAGAATAGATGCCCAAATTGGCGTCAAATAAAACAGCAACACCGTGCGCGACACCGACCCAACAATCAACCCGGTGCAGTAAAGACAAAACCCCGCCCCAATAAATCCCCCCACCAACAGATAGACGCGCCATAAATGCAACCGCGCAACGATGCGGTGCCAGCCAAAATAACAAAGGGGCAACACCGGCACAGCAACAAAAGTAAAACTAGCCCATAACCCATGGATGCCGATAGCATCCAGCCAGCGCAAAGGAATCCACAACACCCCCCAAATGGACGTAGCCAAAAACACCACCAAAAGCGCGTAGCGCGTAGGCAGCTGTGCGAAAAAAAGTGCCGTAAGCATAGGCGCTCCTCAAAAAACACCGCTCCAGCATAGCAAAAAATCGGCGGTTTAGTGAGTCAAAACTTTCGACAGGAATTGTCTAGTGCGTTCGGATTTCGGGTTATCGAAAAATGCGTTAGGCTCGTTCTGCTCAACAATCTGCCCTTTTTCATCCATAAAGATGACGCGGTTAGCGACTTTGCGCGCAAAGCCCATCTCGTGGGTCACGCAAATCATCGTCATTCCCGATTCCGCCAGCTCCACCATCGCATCCAGCACTTCACTAACCATCTCCGGGTCAAGCGATGCGGTTGGCTCATCAAACAGCATGACTTGTGGATTCATACAGAGGGCACGGGCAATCGCCACTCGTTGCTTTTGTCCGCCGGAAATCTGCCCGGGAAACTTGCTCGCTTGTTCGGGGATTTTGACGCGCTCAAGCAAAGACATTGCTAAATCCACTGCTTCGGCGCGGGGCATCTTCTTCACCCAGATCGGTGCCAAAATACAATTTTCCAAAATAGATAAATGCGGGAAAAGATTAAAATCCTGAAACACCATGCCGACATCGCGGCGGATGGTTTCCACGTGGCGGATATTGTTATCCAGCACATTGCCTAAAACTTTAATTTCTCCCGCTTGATGATGTTCCAGCGCATTGAGGCATCTGATCAGCGTGGATTTCCCGGAACCTGACGGTCCGCAAATAATAATGCGCTCGCCCTTATAGACATTGAGATTAATCTCCCGCAACGCCTGAAATGAGCCGAACCATTTGCTGACATTGTGCATGCTGATGAGCAGCTCATCGCTGACCTTCATGGTTTTTTGGGGGGTTTTTTTGGTTTTACGCACCATAACAATACTCCGTTTGTTTGAAAAATTTAATCATTCGTTTTGGCTAATTTGCGCTCAAGTCGCATAGAATAACGCGACATAATCAAGCAACAAATGAAATAAAAGAGGGCGACATAGATATAAAGCGTGATGGCTTGCACCGGCGTTGACCAAGACGCATCATTGACGGCAGCTTGTGCCGCCCCGAGCAGATCAAAAAGCCCAATAATCGCCACCAGCGTCGTATCCTTAAACAGCCCGATAAAGGTATTGACGATGCCCGGAATCACATAGGTGAGGGCTTGGGGCAGAATAATTAGACGCATATTCTTCCAATAGTTGAGCCCCAATGCCGTGCCCGCCTCATACTGCCCTTTATCAATGGCTTGCAGCCCCCCACGAATCACCTCCGCCATATAGGCAGAAGCAAACAGCGTCACACCAATAAGCGCGCGCAAAAGATTATCAATATTGACGCCCTTGGGCAGAAAGAGTGGCAATGCCACCGAAGCCATAAACAGCACGGTAATAAGCGGAATCCCCCGCCAGAATTCAATAAATATCGTGCAGAATCCGCGAATCACCGGCATTTTTGATTGGCGTCCCAATGCCAGTGCAATCCCAAGGGGCAAGGAGACAACAATCCCCGTCAAAGCCACCACCAGCGTCACCAAAATCCCCCCCCAATCATAGGTATAAACAAACGGCAACCCCGCCCAATCCCCTAAGCCATAAAGCAAAGCAAACGCCAAAAACGGATAAATCACCAACATAAATAGCCCGATATGGATGCGGTAAGGCATGCGTTCAAACATCAACGCCACCAGCCCAGCGATTAAAATCACCCCCGCCAGATTGACCCGCCACAATTCTTCAAAAGGATAAGCACCATAAGTCAAAAATTTAATTTTGGCAAAAATCAAAGGCCAACACGCCCCGTGCCAGCCATCATGCTGCACCCCGCCGGCAAGGGCGGTGGTGCATAATTCGCGCTTTAATCCTTGGGGGTTCGACCACACCGCCTCAATCAGCGTGAAATCAATTAAAGCCCATAAGATATTCACCGAATAATAAAAAATAAACAATGTCGCCGCCGCCATAATCAGCGAGCGCACCGCCCCGCCAACACTGCTAAAATCATTCATGGTGCTGAGGATATTTTGGCGAAACCAGCCAAACGCCCCAGATTCCAAAAGCGGCGGAGCAAGCAAAGGCGCGTCTTTTTCACGCACAAAAACAATATCTGATTTTTTAGCCATCAGCGTTCCACCAACATTGCACGTTTATTAAACCAATTCATAAAAAACGAAGTCAGCAACGAAAACGTCAAATAGACGCACATCATCATCCCGACCATTTCAATTTCTTTCCCCACATTATTCATCGCCGTGCCGGCAAAAATAGACACCAATTCGGGATAGGCAATCGCCACGGCAAGCGACGAGTTTTTGGTCAAATTGAGATATTGCGACGTCAGTGGCGGGATAATCACCCGCAAGGCTTGCGGGATGACCACCAAGCGCAATGTCTGCCCCCGGGTCATGCCCATCGCCACCGAAGCCTCGGACTGCCCCTTGCTCACCGCCATAATCCCTGAGCGCACAATTTCGGCAATAAACGCCGCCGTATAAAGCGTCAAAGCAAACCACACCGCCAGCATTTCAGGAATCACCACAATCGCCGTATCGCCCTGAAAGCCCCGCCGCAGAATCGGTCCCGTTTCTTTGAACACCGGCAGACTCCATTCAAACGGCACACCAACGCTGAGCCAAATCACCGCCAGCGCGCCCAAAAGAATCCCCCCAGCAATGCGCCAAAACGGTAGCGGATGTCCGGTCAATAATTGGCGCTGCTGTGAGCGGCGGTTCACCGCCCAAATCGCCCCCAGTGCCACCAGCATAATCACCCCAGCAACCCCCGCCCCGCTTTGCCAGATGGGATAGGGCAGAAACAGCCCTTCCAAATTGACGCTAACCACCCCGGGAAGCAATTCCACCTTGCCCCGCTTATCAGGCAAAGCCCGCAACACCGTGAAATACCAAAAAAATAACTGCAATAATAATGGGATATTCCGCAAAACCTCAACATAGACGGTGGCGAAACTCCGCAAGATGAGATTCTGCGATAGGCGCATCACCCCCATCAAAAAGCCAATAATCGTCGCCGCCACCACCCCCAACGCCGCAACGAGGAGCGTATTCACAATACCAATAAAATAAACATCCCAATAGGTAGAGACCCCCGCCTCATAATCAAATAGCCACGTACCAAGGGTCGGGGCAATCTGAAACCCGGCAGCTTGCACAAGGAAGCCAAAGCCGAGCGATTTATCTTGGTCTTCAAAATTTTGTGCTGTATTGCTCACCAGCCAGCCGATGCAAAACACGGCAAATGCCAGCAACGCCACTTGTGCAAGAATCCCCCGCACCCGCGCATCATTTACAAATTGAAAAACACTATGTTCTTTCATGCCTATATCCTAGCCCCCCTACGGAAATCAGCATTTTACTAATCAAAAAATCAAGAGGACACCCATCCGCCAAAACACGCGGGTGGATGCCTCTCAATTTCGTTGTCCGTGCTTAACGCACTTTTAGCGAACCGGGGGCGCATACATAATCCCGCCCGCACTCCACAAAGCATTGACCCCACGCGCCAGCCCAAGTGGGGCTACCGTTTTTTCGTAGGATTCGGCATAATTGCCAACGGCTTGAATCGCGTTCGCCGCCCAATTATTTTCAAGCCCTAGTTCTTCACCAAAATTGCCTTCGGTGCCTAAGAGCCGTTTAATCGCCGGGTTGTCGGAGTTCTTCATGCTCTGCACATTGGATTGAGTCACGCCAAGTTCTTCGGCGTTAATCAGCGCATTAAGCGTCCAGCGCACGATATTGAACCATTGGTCATCACCTTGACGCACCACCGGCCCTAGCGGTTCTTTGGAAATAATTTCCGGCAGAACCTTATGCGCATTCGGGTCGGTCAGTTTGGTGCGTTGTGCCGCCAAAGCCGAACGGTCAGTGGTATAAACATCACAGCGTCCCGCATCATACGCGGCGACAACCTCATCGGCTTTTTCAAAAGCCACGAGATTGAAGCTCATCTTATTGCTGCGGAAAAAGTCGGTGATATTCAGCTCGGTAGTCGTGCCGGTATTGGTGCAGATATTCGCCCCATCCAGCTCCATCGCCGATTTCACACCCAGACCCGACGGCACCATCATGCCTTGCCCGTCATAGTAATTGACGCCAGCAAAGTTAAGCCCCAACTGCGTATCGCGCGTCATCGTCCAAGTGGTATTCCGCGACAGAATGTCAATTTCGCCCGAAGACAATGCGGTAAAACGTTGCTTTGCCGAAAGCGGTGTGAAGCGCACTTTGTCGCCATCCCCGAATATCGCCGCCGCTACCGCCCGACATAAATCCACATCAATACCCGTCCAGTTGCCGCTATCGTCAGCATTGGAAAAGCCGGGCAACCCTTGGCTCACGCCGCATTGGACATAGCCCTTCGTGCGCACATCATCAAGCGTTGCCGCCGATGCCAGACCAGTGATAGCCATCGCCCCTGCGGCAATGGCAAAAGTTAGTAATTTTTTCATTAGATTTTCTCCTCACGCTAATGAACCAGTTTTCAGATGACCCAAAAGATAAAGCGGTCATCCCTTGGTAGCATTAAAGCGAATCTATTCGCTTTTGTCTAGTCTATTATTAAACATCGCCCAAAATCCTGCCATAACCCCGCCATAACCGCCAGAAAAACGCCAAAATAAACATAAAAGTCAGCAGCAAAATAATCGTTGGGGCGGGGGCGCTATTGATAAAAAAGCTGAGATAAATCCCCCCCAGCATCGCCATCAGCGCCATCAACACCGCCAGCCACAACATGGTCGCCAGCCGCCGTGCCAGCAAAAACGCAATCGCCCCCGGCGCAATCAGCAAACCGATGGCGAGAATCAACCCGCTTGCCGCCAGCACCGCCACAATGGTTAGGGACAGAATCGCCAGCAACCCATAATGAATCCACCCCACCGCCAGCCCACTCGCCCGGGCTTGGCGCAGATCAAAACTATGGAGCATAAAATCCTTCCACTTGACCAACAGAATCAGCGTAATCGGCACCGCCAACCAAGCCGTGGTCAGCAATTCCCCCCGATCAATCCCCAAAAGATTGCCGAACAAAATATGGTCTAGGTGCAAATCGCTATCAATCGCCACATAAAGCACCATCCCCAGCCCAAACATCCCCGAAAACACCACCCCCATGACGGTATCCTGTTTCACACGGCTATGGGCGCTGATATAGCCGGTCGCCAGCGCACAGACCATCCCGGCAACAAACGCCCCCAATAATAAGGGCAAGCCAAACACATAGGCGAGCACCACCCCGGGCAGAATCGCATGGCTCACCGCATCCCCCATCAACGCCCAGCCTTTCATCACCAAAAAACACGACAGCAACGCCGTAGGCGGCGCAATCAGCACCGCCATCAAAAAGGCTTTCTGCATAAAGGCAAATTCAAAAGGCAAAAACCAAAAATCCATCACCCCTGCCCCTTGCGTAGCACACGTGACGCCAATAACCCATGCTTTGGGGCAAAAATAAACACCAGTAAAAAAATCAATAACTGCAAACTAACAATCAAACCACCCGTAGCACCATTAACGAAATAGCTAAGATAAGCGCCCAACCCACAACTCACCGCCCCAATACCAACCGAGGTAGCAATCAAACGCGGGAAGCGGTCGCACAACAGATACGCCGTCGCCCCAGGGGTGATGACCATAGCGATGACCAAAAACGCCCCCACCGTCTGCATCGCCGCCACCACCGAAGCCGATAGCAACGTGAAAAATAGCAATTTCAGACGTTCAGGACGCAACCCCATATTGCGCGCATGGTTTTCATCAAAAAACACCACCATGAGATCTTTCCACCGCGCCAATAATAACGCCATAGTGACGCCAGCAATAATAATCAACTGCACCAAATCATACGGCGTAATCGCCAAGATATTGCCAAAAATGATGGTGCGCACGGACACCCCCATCGGCACCAGCGACATCATAAACAGCCCCAGCCCAAAAAATGCGGTAAAAATAATGCCAATAATCGTATCAATTTTCAGCCCCGACCGTGCGGACAGAAACAGCATAGACCCCGCCGCCAACCCGCCAGCAACAAAGGCCCCCAGCGCAAAAGGCAAGCCCAACATATACGCCCCCGCCACCCCGGGCACCACCGAATGCGACAGCGCATCACCAAGCAAAGACCAGCCCTTCAACATCAAATACGCCGATAAAAACGCACAGGTCGCCCCAACAAAACTAGCGACAAAAATGGCATTGACCATATATTGATACCCAAAAGGCTCTAAGAGAATCATAAATTTTCTCCCCCGCCTTCTCCATCAGGCTTTTGGTCAATCGTTTTGGTTTTGCCGCCATACTGCACAAGCGGGCGTTCATCATCGGTCAGAATCGTCACCGCACGGCTATCGCTATCCTCGTGCAGTGTCGCCCCACTCAAAGTAAAATGCCGCAACACCCCGCCAAAGGCTTTTTCCAAATTGGCTTGGGTAAAGGTCGCCTCGGTAGTACCAGCCCCCAACACCGTGCCTTTGATTAAAATCGTGCGGTCGCAAAATTCCGGCACCGAGCCGAGATTATGCGTAGAAACCAAAATAATCCGCCCTTCTTCCTTGAGCGCCAGCAATAATTTAATAATCTGTTCCTCGGTCTGCACATCAACGCCAGTAAAAGGCTCATCAAGCAGAATCACCTGCCCATCATGCGCCAAGGCGCGCGCCAAAAACACGCGCTTCCTCTGCCCCCCTGATAATTCGCCAATTTGTGCGCGCCGATGCTCTGCCATATCGACACGCCCAAGCGCATCATCCACGGCATCATGGTCGGCTTGGCTCGGGATGCGAAAAAATCCCATATGCCCATAGCGCCCCATCATGACCACATCTTCCACCAGCACCGGAAAATTCCAATCCACCTGTTCGGATTGCGGCACGTAAGACACCAAATTAGCCGAAAGCGCCGCTTTGACGCTGTGCCCAAGAATAAAAATCTGCCCCTGTGCCAGCCGCGCGAAACCCATCATCGCATTAAATAACGTAGATTTCCCCGCCCCATTGACCCCCACCAAAGCACACACCGTCCCGCGCGGCAGGGTAAAACTCGCATCCCACAACCCCCGATGCCCGTTAGGATAGGTGACGGTGACGTGGCTAACTTCAATACCGATTTGTTGCGTCGTCATCATCCGCCCCCCATCATATCAGCAATGCGCGCGACATTGACGCGAATCAGTTCCAAATAATTCGGCACCGGCCCATCGGCTTCACTCAAACTATCCACATAAAGTACGCCGCCATAACGCGCCCCGGTCTCGCGCGCCACTTGCATAGCCGGGGCGGGATTGACGGTGCTCTCACAAAACACCGCCGGAATTTGATGCGCGCGCACAGCATCAATCACCGCGCGCACTTGGCGGGGTGTCGCTTGTTGATGCGCGTTAATCGGCCATAGGTAAAGTTCCCGCATCCCCAAATCGGCGGCAAGATAACTAAACGCCCCCTCGCAACTCACCAACCACCGCGAATCAGGCGGAATTTCGGCAATCCGCGCCTTTAGGGGCGTAATATGTTGGCGGATGCGCGCTTTATACGCCTCGGCATTGGCACGATATTGCGGCGCATGCGCGGGGTCAGCATCACTCAACGCCCGCGCAATATTATCAATATAAATCGCCGCATTTTCCACCCCCATCCACGCATGCGGATTGGCTTTGCCTTGATAACGCCCGGAACGAATCGGCAGAGGCGTGATGCCGTCGCTCAAACGCACCGAGGGAATATCGCCAAGTTGTGCCAAAAACTGCCCCAGCCATTGTTCCAAATTAAGCCCATTGAACAGCAATAAATCCGCATCCAGCGCCGCCACCAAATCTTGCGGGGTCGGCTGATAGCCATGAATCTCCGCCCCCACCCGCGTGATAGACACCACCTCAGCATAATCCCCGGCAACTTGGCGCGTCATATCCGCCAAAATAGTAAAACTAGTCACCACTTTAAGCGGTTTTTGGGCAGAGGCTTCAAAGCACAAAACCACCGCTAATAGGGCAATCAACCCCCGGGCAATCAACCCCGCCCACCATTTCCATAAAGTAATGCCCATCATGCGCCAAAACTAGCACGCACAAATTGTTTTTGAAAGTGTCATTTATCGCCGATAATTATTGCGCGTCCAACAACAACGTCTCCACTTCCGAGCCACGTTCAAGCGTCAAATGCACCGGACATTTATTGGCGATTCGCAATAATTCTTGGCGTTGGCGGTCATCAAGTGCGCCAATCAATTCCAATTCACGCTCAAAATAATCTTTGCCATCCTCCTTGCGGTGGCGGAGGCGCACACGGCAATCCTCAAGCGCCCAGCCCTTGCCATTAGCCACCATACGCACAGTCATCGCCGTGCAAGCCCCAAGGGCCGCTTGCAGAAAATCAAACGGCGCCATACCGCTATCCAGCCCGCCCTCCATATCCACAGGTTCATCGGCGCGCACATAATGGTCGCGCACGACAATATCATGCGCGAACAGCCCATCATGCGACGATTGCACCAGCATTTTCCCGCCAGCATCCGCCTTAATTTGCGCCTCCCGCCCCAAACAGCGATGCGCCCAAGCACTAATGACCTGTGCGGCAAAATAACTATCGCCATCGCGGGTCAAAAGATGGTCGGCTTGGTCAAGCGACACGAAAGATTTAGGATGTTTGGCGGCGGCAAAAATCTGTGCGGCATTATCAATACCAACAATATTATCCGTGGGCGCGTGCAGAATCAACACATCGGCTTTAAGTGCCGCTAAATTTTGCGCCGGATTATGTTTTTCTAGATCTTCAACAAATTGCTTACCAATTTTGCGGGTGCGCCCGCCAATATCCACCTCAGCCACCCCCGCCGCCATAATCGTATCCAAAGCCCCGTCAAAAAGATGCTGCACATGCGCCGGGTCGGCAGGCGCGCCAATCGTCGCCACCCCCTTAATTTCGGGGAGCCGCGCCGCCGCCGCCAACACCGCCGCCCCGCCAAGACTATGCCCAACCAAAAGCCGCGCCTCCCCATGATGCGCCGCCAGCCATTCCGCCCCCACCGCAATATCCTCTATGTTTGAGCTAAAACTAGTATCCTCAAAAGCCCCTTCCGAAGCCCCCAGCCCGGTAAAATCAAGGCGCAAAACCCCAATCCCCAACGCCGCCAGCTCGCCAGCAATACGGCTAGCGGCAAGCGTATCCTTGGAACACGTAAAGCAATGCGCAAAAATAGCCCACCCCCGCTTCGCCCCCAAAGGATGATTAAGTTTAGCGGCAAGCCTATCGCCGCCACGATTCTCGATGGTAATATCTTCAATTCTCGGCATCATATTCTCCTCGTTCAAATAAATCATGTTATCATATCAGGTCAGGCGCCAAATACCATCAAAATAGAACGAATCATCAAACTAAAACCCCAAACGGTCGCGCAACATATACCAATTCATCCCCAAAACCAAAAGCGGATGGCGCAACAAAACACCCCCGGGAAAGGGCGGTTTTTTAATTTTTTCCATAACACTAAACCCCCCAGCCTCCCCCATAGTGGCCTCCGCCAGCAACCGCCCCGCCAATGTTGCTAGTGCCACCCCATGCCCCGAATACCCCGAAGCCGAAACCATATTTTTCCCAAGCCGCATAAAACACGGCATCCGATTCAGCGTAATCGCCAGAGTCCCGCCCCAAGCATAATCCAAATCAATACCTTTCAATTGCGGGTAAATGGCAAAAAGCCGCGGTGCCACCACTGCGCGAATATCGGCGGGAAAGCGAAAACGCATAGATTCCCCGCCACCAAACAACAGCCGATTATCATGGCTACGGCGAAAATAATTCAAAACAAACCGGCTATCAGCCACCGCAATATCGCGCTTTAATATAGTCGGGTTCACCCCATTGATGCTATCTAGGGGCGCGGTCGCCACAATAAAATTATTCAAAGGCATCACCCGCCTAGACACTTGACGATTGAGCCTCCCCAAATACCCATTACACGCAAAAATCACATGTTCGGCACTAATGCACCCTTTATCGGTATGGATAAGCGGACGCACCCCTTCCTCCACTTGCACCACCATAGTATTTTCATAAATCACCGCCCCGGCAGCCAACGCCGCCCGCCCCAGCCCCAACACATAGCGCAAAGGATGGAGATGCCCCGCCCCTTCATCAAGCGTCCCCCCATGATAGACCTCGGTGCCAAGCAAATCCGCCAACGCCGCACGCCCCAAAATTTCAATTTTGTCATAGCCATAATCGCGCGCCAATGTTTCCACATAGCGCTGATGCACCGGCACTTCCCCCGCCCGCCAACATGCATGCGCAATCCCCGCGCGATAATTGCAATCAATCCGATGCGCCTTGATGAGCCGTGCCACCTCCGCCTTTGCTTCTTCCGCCAAATCCCATAATTGCCGCGCCATATCCCGCCCATATTGTTTTTCCAGCACATGCTGTTCCAGCCGTTGCCCCGACCCCACCTGCCCGCCATTGCGCCCGGATGCGCCAAAGCCGAGCCGATGCGCTTCCACCACCCGCACATCCACCCCCTTTTCCGCCAAATGCAACGCCGCCGTAAGCCCTGTAAATCCGCCGCCAATCACCACCACATCCGCGCGCACATCGCCAATAAGCGCCGCTTGCAGAGGCAATTTTTCGGTGGTCGCATCATACCAGCTAGGCGGGTATTGCCCGGCTTCATCATTTATGTTGAGCAGGTTCATACATTCATCAAGAGATGCTCGCGCTCCCACGGGCTGATGACCTGTTGGTAGGCGGTGTACTCAAGCCTTTTCACAGCCGAATAGACGCGCGCGAATTCAGGATGTAGAACTTCATGCATCGCACTAGCATCATCAAATAAATCCAACGCATCGCTCAGATTTTTCGGCAATTCCTCATCCAAATCATAAGCATCCGCCGTAAAAGCATCGCGGGGGCCTCGTTTTTCAATCAACCCCAAATAGCCACAAGCCAGCGACGCCGCAATCCCCAAATACGGATTCACATCCATCCCCGGCAGACGATTTTCCACCCGCCGTGCCTCCGGTGCCGACACCGGCACACGAAACCCCGTAGTCCGATTATCCATCGCCCATTCCAAATTGATAGGTGCCGCAAAATCGCGCACATAACGCCGATAACTATTCACATAAGGTGCCAATAACGCAATCACCTCGGGCATATGATTCTGCAACCCGGCAATAAAATGCAAAAACGCCTCACTATGCGCCCCCTGACTATCGACAAAGATATTCTTGCCCGTTTTCATATCCACCACCGAATGATGCAAATGCATAGCACTCCCCGGCTCATCTTGGATAGGTTTCGCCATAAAGGTAGCAAAACAATTCTGCCGCATCGCCGCCTCACGAATCAGACGCTTGAAATAAAAAATCTCATCGGCTTGCGTAATCGGTGCGCCATGCCGCAGATTAAGCTCCACCTGCCCGGAACCGCCTTCCTGCATAATCCCATCAATGTCTAAACCCTGCAATTCAGCAAAATCATAAATATCATCAATCACCGGACCATACTCATCCACCGCCGACATAGAATAAGCCTGCCGCGCCGCCACCCGACGCCCGGACCGCCCCATCGGTGGCTCAATCGGCTGATTCGGGTCGGTGTTCGGTGCGACCAGAAAAAACTCCATCTCCGGCGCAACAATCGGCTGCAACCCAAGCTCCTCATAAAGCGCACAAACCCGCTTCAAAACATTACGCGGCGCCACCGGATACGCCGCCCCCTCCTGATCATAAGCATCATGAATAATCTGCAACGTCACATCCGCAGTCCAAGGCGCCGCACTCGCCGTAGCAAAATCAGGACGCAAAACCAAATCAGGCTCAATAGACGTCGCCAACGAATCATCCAACCAATCCCCGGTAATCGTCTGCGCAAAAATAGATAAAGGCAAATAGAAAAAATCCTGATTAACAAACTTCCCCGCAGGCATAGCCTTCCCCCGCGCAATCCCCGAAAGATCCGCCAACAAACACTCAACCTCATCCAACCGCCGACCCTGAATGTATTTCCGCGCATGCTCAGGAAGTAAATCTACCCACGCATCTTTTTTATCCTGCTTTGCCATAATGAATCCTATGTTTTGCAAGGCTAGTTATGGATGATAAGGATGATTTTGTCAATTTCATGGGGGTTTCACCCCCAAACCCCCGACCACCGAACGCGGTGGAGCGAATTTTTGGTGCGTGGGGTTGCGTTTTGCGCCCTTCTGTTTTTTAGTCGTCGTCGTCACCAACAAGGCGATGGGGTTCTGCCGTTGGATTGTCGTAGCGAATAATTTGCGGGGTTTTTGTGTGGGCGTATTCAACGGTTATATGGGTATATTGATCCCCTTTTCCCGCTGCCTTAAGCCCTAACGCAAAACCGCGTTGCGTGTTTGACATCTTTGGTTTTCCAGTAAGCCCTAACGCTAGCCCTTTGACTTCAATCCATCTGCATTGGTTGTTGTCTTCATCTAGTTCGTAAAGGTCATAACCGGGATTGTTGGGATGGTCGATATTTGCATCTTTCCAATTAGGATATTTCCTTAATACCACCGCAATCGCCGCTTTTTCTACATGAGTTCTAGCAACCACATCATCTTGATTCATTTTGTCAGAAGAATCGGGCGAGGGCGATGGCGGTGAGGTAGTGCCTGTTGTATAGATGTTGGGTTGGCTTGCGCTTCTATCGCGCAGTGTGGGCGTATCATCGGGGAGGTCGGGGCGATGGTCTATAACAGATATTTCTACGTCTTCATCTAGCACATAATCTTCAACTAATGCATCTTGCGATTCTTCTGGTGGTGCGTCTGTTTCCTCAAGGGGTATTTCTTCCGGTGATGGTTGTGAGTTTTTGCTCCTTTCCTCCTCCACTGCCTCATTCGCCTCAAGAAGATTTTCTTCGGCGGCGGTTAGCGGCAGTCCATTATTCTTTTTTTCTACGATTTCTTGATAAGTTTTTCCTTTCTTATGTCCATCTTCAGAAAGACCAACGGCTCGACGTTTTTCATCGAGGTCAGATGGCTTAAATATAATATGTTCGCGTAGGAGTTTATTATCATCCCAGCCTAAACTATCGAAAACAACGTCTTCTGGTTTTTTGAGCGTGCCGTCAGGGGCGGGTATCCATTCAGCATCATTCAAACTGTCAATAAATTTTGCATTATGCTTGATAAATCGGTCATAAGTATAAAAGGTTTTCGCCTCAGCATATTCGGAAATATTGGGTTCCATTTGTCCTAATGCTTCCCATAGTGCTTTAGCTTTATTTTTTCGTTTCTTTTTGGGTGTTGCGCCAAAAGATGCGAGGATATCGTCTAAATATTGAATATCGTGGTTTTTATTTGATATGCTTTGTGATGGCTTTATGTCTGATGCGTCATCACCTCTTTCTCTAAGTCTCTTTTTTTGTTCTGCTTCGGGCAAGTGGCATTGATAAACTCCATCGGGTTTTTGGAGACGTTCTCTTGCCCCATAGTAAATGAGCATCGCCATAGTGTCTTTTTCCATCAAACCATCGTCGACAAGATAGACTTCAACGCCACTAAAAAGTGCCTTGAAATTTTCACTAGCATAAACTGTATCGGGGTATGCCCAAATAGTTTTTCCAGTCATCATATTTTTAGCTTTCACAAATCTAATGACGCATAATGCTCTTTTTTTATTTTCACCTATCTCATCATTTTTCTGAAACGCAATAATTCTCTTAATGTCCTTTTTGTATTGTTTCTCTGAAATATCAGGGGCATTGGATTGGTTATATCTACCTCGCATTTCATCAATAAATCCATCTATGTCATCGTAGCTTCCGATTCCCAATTTTTTGATAAATTCTTCGGCAGATTTTTTTTGTATTGTTTCAGATTTGATGATTGCGGAATGTTTAGTTGACGATAAATAAACTTGCAGTTCATCGTCTTCGTCATGCGAGGATATAATTGTTTTATCTGTTAGGCGAATCAAGGGTAATTTTTTGAGTATGTCAAAATCAAAATCAAAGTCAAAGTCGCAATTAAATTCATCAATTTCATTAAGAAGGGTGTAAAGTTTTTCAATCCATTTATCTTTTTGGTCTTCCATAAATGCTTCGGTGATGTATTCTTCATCCATGATGTCATATATACTTAGTGTTCGGATGCCCAGATGCCTACTTAAAAAATTTTCCACTTTTTCGGATGAAACAGTCTTAAGCCAACGCAACGTTTTATCGCCAAAAATTTCACAAATCTTTTTATTGTTAAAAATTTTCCTCAACTGGTCATCGTTGCTGAATATGGCGTGTTCTGCCGTGATAAAGCCCCTGTTTGTGGGTAGTAATTTTTCAGCGTACAAAGCATCGCGTATTTTTTCTGCCATCGGTGAAAAGAGATGTTCGGAATCAAAAAAAACATTCTCTATGGGTAAGAAATCAAAAATGCCCCAATCAGAAATGTGCCAATTTAGTATTTCATGCTTTTTAAACCAAAATAAAATTTCAATTAGCAATTCGCTCGCACGTTCTATGAGGGTATTGTTATGGTCGTCTTCTGCTAACTCTGCGCGTGATGGTATGGTTTTGAACGCTCCCTGCACTAGAAATTTTAGATCCGTCTGTTGTGAAGCAAGAGGAAGATAGCAATAAAGGGTTTTCCCTCCCTCATATGGGGCAAAGTTCCATGCCTCAGCGTTTGGGTTAAATTTTAATAGAAAGGCAATTTCAACGCGGGTTTTTGTGTCCTCGCCTTGAGAGAATATAAGCCATCTTTCCTTTGTGCCATCATGTTCGGTTATGGTAACCCATCGCGCCATACCCTCTTGCTTTTCTTCTTGGGTAATGCGAAAAACATCCCCTTCCACCTGCCATTCAAGGGCTTTAATATGGCGCAAGAAAAGAATATCGCGCGCCCGAAGTTTGTTCAATCCGTCTTTAATCGTAGTAAAGGCATCATCGGGGTTTTCAAATGGTAAGATGATGCGTGTTTCGCCTTTTGCCAAATCAGCTAGCGGTTTAATCGGAAAATATTCATATAAATCTTTAATTTCAAAACTCTTATCGCCAGAAAAAATCTGCGGGGAATTGGTAAAAACGCCAACCAATTTGAAGCCAATGCCAAATTTTCCAATCGTATTTTCATCGTTGCTTTTTGTGCTTCTACAGGCATCGCAGATACTATCTACATCATCTTGATCAAAGGGTTTGCCATAATGCGATATGATAAATTTATCCTCTTGAAGAGTGAGTTTTACCTCGCTGTTTTTTGCATCAATTTGCCCTAATGCGTCATCGGCATTTTGTAGCAATTCAAAAATAAAAGACGTTTTGTTAGGGTGATTTTGGTTGTGAAGCCTCGTAAGGTCAGCACGTTGCCTCCTGAGTTTCTCATTTTCTGCTTGTAGAGCCTCAATTTCTTCAGAATCCATAATCATTTTAATTCCCCATCGCAAGTAAGCCCATAGTGAACCACAGACGGCTTACTCTTGTCAATGTGATTATAGGTCGCAGGGTGCCGACACAAGCACCAAAAACCCGCCCCGCCGCGTTCGGCGGTCGGGGGGTTTGGGGGGTGAAACCCCCCATTCCTTTATTGCTTACCAAGCACCTTATTCCGTTTATTGATATAAGCAACATCGTTGAGCACTAGGAAGTCGCCGACGGTTTTTCGTGCGTTTAGGAATGATTTATGGATACGTTCGGCGAGTTCGGAATGTGCTGTGACTTCGGCGAATACTTCGGTAGCACTACGCCCGAAAGCGTTGTAGAGTTCGTCGTTGAATTCGCGGATTTCCACCCCTTGGTCTTGTTGCAAGCGCACTAAGGCTTCGCCGTTTTTGGCGTTGTATTCTGCCATCATATTGGCGTTTTCGGATGCTGCTAGGTGTTTGAGCAGTAATTTGTCCGATTCTCTTAACCCGTGCCAAAATGATGCGTTCATGCCTAGTGAGAATTGCGTTGCTGGCTCGTGCATGCCGGGGTAGTAGTAATACCTTGCGGCTTCATAGAATTTCATAGCTTCGTCATTCCACGGACCTGCCCATTCGGTAGCATCAATCGCACCTGAGACTAGGTTTTCGTAAATCTGCCCGCCCGGGAGTGATACCGGCGATGCCCCTAGTTTTGCCATAACATCGCCGCCGAGTCCGGGGATGCGCATTTTGAGTCCTTTGAGATCATCAACCGAATTGATTTCTTTATTGAACCACCCCCCCCATTGCACACCAGTATTGCCACAAGGTAGGCATTTGATGCCAAAAGGTTCTGCCAGTTCATCGTGCAATTCCTGACCGCCCATCCATTTCATCCACGAATCCATTTCGGTAAAGGTCAAGCCAAATGGCACGGTAGCAAAATACGCCCAGCCCGGATGCTTGCCCTTCCAATAATAGTCGGCGGCGTGATACATCTGCGCGTTGCCCGAAGCAACCTCATCAAACGAATCAAAAGCCCCGACACGCTCACCGGCGGCGTAGTAGGTGACTTGCATACGCCCATCGCTCGCATCGGTAACCGATTGCGCAAACCGCTGCGCCCCGGTGCCAAGCCCGGGAAAATCCCGCGGCCACGTGGATACCATAGCAATCTCAATACGCTCTTGTGCCAGCGCCGGCGTAGATAGAGCCGAAGCAGTAGCAATACCGCCTAAACTAGCTTTAGTAATAAAATCACGACGTTTCATAATAATCCTCCTTTAAGTTAAATGAGGACCATTACGAAGCAAGAGGGGGTAAAGGTCAAGCGCGGAACGCCGCGCCGCGAATTTTTGGTTTATGCCACAACATCCTGCGCCAAAAATCCGCCCCGCCGCGCTCGGCGGTCAGGGGGTTTGGGGGGTGAAACCCCCCATTCCTTTATTACTGGCTCAGCACTTTACTACGCTTATTGATATAAGCGACATCGTTGAGCACTAGATAATCCCCAACAGTTTTCCGTGCATTGAGGAATGATTCGTGCACCCGTTGTGCGAGTTCTGAGTGTCCTGTTACTTCGGCGAAGACTTCGTCTGTTGCGCGTCCGAAGGCTAGGTAGAGTTCATCGCTAAATTCGCGGATTTCCACCCCGTGGTCTTGTTGTAGGCGCACTAGGGCTTCGCCGTTTTTGGCGTTATATTCTGCCATCATGTTGGCGTTTTCGGATGCGGTTAGGTGTTTGAGCAACAGCTGGTCGGATTCTTTTAACCCGCCCCAGAATGATGCGTTCATGCCTACGGATAGTTGTGCGCCGGGTTCGTGGATGCCGGGGTAGTAATAATACCTTGCGGCTTCGTAGAATTTCATGGCTTCGTCGTTCCATGGACCTACCCATTCGGCGGCGTCTAGCGCACCTGAGATAAGGTTTTCGTAAATCTGCCCGCCCGGGAGTGATACTGGCGATACGCCTAATTTTGCTAGGACATCGCCGCCGAGTCCTGGGGTGCGCATTTTGAGTCCTTTGAGATCATCAACCGAATTGATGGCTTTGTTGAACCAGCCTCCCCATTGTGTGCCGGTATTGCCGCAAGGTAGGCATTTGAGATCAAATTGCCCGGCTAGTTCATCGTGCAGCTCTTGTCCGCCCATCCATTTCATCCACGAATCAATCTCGGTATTGGTCAAGCCGAACGGCACGGTGGTGAAATACGCCCAAGCCGGGTGTTTGCCTTTCCAATAGTAATCGGCGGCGTGATACATCTGTGCGTTGCCCGAAGCAACCTCATCAAACGAATCAAAAGCCCCCACACGCTCGCCGGCGGCATAGTAAGTAACCTGCATACGCCCATCGCTCGCATCGGTAACCGACTGCGCAAAACGTTGCGCCCCGGTGCCAAGCCCGGGAAAATCCCGTGGCCACGTAGATACCATAGCAATTTCAATGCGCTCTTGTGCCAGCGCCGGCGTAGCTAATGCCGAAGCGGCAGCAACGCCACCTAAGCCAGCATTTGTAATAAAATCACGACGTTTCATAATGTATATCTCCCAAATTATTATCGTGTTGCAATGGTGCTATTACAAAGTAGGAATCGCTCCGCGTCAAGCCTAAATATAGGGTAGCATCTGTTATGTGCTAGCGATATGATGCGATTGAAAGAGAGGTGTACGAGATGACCACAGCCTTTATTGCCATTGATGTGCAAAATGATTTCTGCCCCGGGGGTGCTTTGGCGGTTGCTGATGGCGGGGCGGTGGTGGGGGCTATCAATGCTTTGATGCGGCGGTTTGACCATGTGATTCTGACGCAAGATTGGCACCCGCCTGACCATTTGAGTTTTGCTAGCCAACATGAGGGGCGTGCGGCTTTTGATAATATTGCGATGCCTTATGGCGCGCAGACACTTTGGCCTGACCATTGCGTGCAAGGGGGGCATGGCGCCGAATTTCATAAAAAACTTGAAATTTGGCGCGCCGAACTAATTATCCGCAAAGGCTATCGGCGTGAAATAGATTCGTATTCGGCTTTTTTTGAAAACGACCACACCACCCCCACCGGCTTAAGCGGTTATCTGCGCGAGCGCGGCTTTTCGCATGTGGTGCTAGCGGGGTTGGCTACGGATTTTTGTGTCGCGTTTTCGGCTTTGGATGCCGTGCGTTGTGGTTTTACCTGCCAAGTGGTCATGGATGCTACGCGGGCTATTGATTTGGACGGCTCATTGGCACAGGCTACCCAAACTATGCAAAAAGCAGGGGTGGAATTATGCGAGGTTTCTAACCTTTAATGAGGGTTTTGAGGTCAGTGTCGCTATCGCCAATCACCTCCGGAGAGATAGCAACACCTTTTTCCAATAATTGCCGTCCCACCATATAGGCTTGCGCGTCGCCTAATGCTTCTACCGCCGCCAACGCACCATCTTGGGCGAATGACCAAAAAGAAATTTGCCCCTCGCGGCGTCCATGGCGCGTAATGGTCTGGGAGTTCTGGGAGTTCTGGGCATCTGGCGGCACCAACCCCGCCGATTGCAAACGGATATGGTATTGCTCTGACCAAAACCACGGCACCTCATGTGGCGGCGGCGTCTCGCCCATCAGACACGCCGCCGCAATATCCGCACTCATCTGCGCGTGATGCACCGATTCTAACCGCAAGCCCCCGCGCGTATAACCATCCGCCGCCAACGCCACATCACCAATCGCAAAAACATCCGCATGACTAGTGCGATAATGGCGGTCAGTCAAAATGCCATTACCAACCGCCAACCCCGCCGCCTCCGCCAGCTCAGTATTAGGAATCACACCAATCCCCACCACCACCAAATCCGCATCCAAAGCACCACCATCAGCAAAAACAATACGCCCCGAATCAACCCCCGCAATCTGCTGGTCGCACCTAACATCCACCCCCTGACTTTGATGCAACTCAGCAAAAAATGCCGATGCCTCAACACTCGCAACCCGCGCCAACAGGCGCGCCGCCGCCTCAAGCACCACCACAGATTTCCCCAATTTGCGCGCGCTCGCCGCAACCTCTAAACCAATATACCCCCCGCCAATAATCACAACCCGCCGCGCCTCCCGAAGCCGTGCGCGCAAAACCCGCGCATCATCCCCATGCCGCAACATAACAACACCCTCCGCATCGCCAACAGACAAAGCCCCCAATTCCAAGACCCGCGGACGCGCCCCTGTCGCCAAAACCAACTTATCCCATGCTAGATTTCTACCCGTATCCAATAATAAAGTCTTCGCCCCAACATCAATAGACGCAACCGCAACCCCCGCCATTAAATCAAGCCCATTCTCATCAAACCAATCCGCAGAACGCAAAAGAAACCCCGAATCATCCGCCTCCCCCGCCGCCAATAAAAATTGCTTAGACAAAGGCGGACGCTCTAACGGCAACCCCGCTAACCTATCAATCAACGTAATTTTGCCGTCAAACCCCAATTTCCGCAAACGCTCCGCACAAGCAATGCCCCCATGACTCGCGCCTATGATGATGATGGATTCGGTTTTTGTCATGCGTAAATGTCCCCAAAGATAATATGTCATATTAAACTCAATATTTTTAAAAAACTAATAAAAAATGGGGGCGCTTCGCCCCCCCACCACGGAACGCCGTGGAGCGAATTTTTGGTTTATGCCACGACGCTTTGTGCCTTTTTCTTTGGCAACCGATGATCGCGCTGAGGTATGTTGCAAACCATAGCGCTCATCGGTTGCTGAAAAGATGGGCGCAGTTAGTTATGGCATAAGCCAAAAATTCGCCCCGCCGCGCTCGGCGGTCAGGGGGTTTGGGGGATGAAATCCCCCATAAAACATAAAAAAATAACGAATCTAATTGACCTTTACCTCATCTTACTTTGTAATAGCACCTATTCATTTCTGGAGGTCAAATGAATCTCATCCGCACATTTATTCTAGCCAATGTTAGTTTCGCTTTAGTTTTCGTCATAAACAACTTCCTGACCCATAGTTTCGGTTGGGCGGGTGTCTTTCAGTCATCTTTTTACATCCTAGCATTAGCGGCGGTATTTTTATGGTTGCGGCGGCGGGTGATGGCGGATGATGTGCGGTTATTGGAATCGTTTAACGGCTATTTGGTGTGCGCGACATTTTGGGTAGTGTTGTTGGTTGGTTTGGTAGATGCGGGGATTTCGTTTATGCGCGTGCAGAATTTGCATAATGTGTTATTTTCCGAAGATTTTGCCAATACATTAAATCAGCCGGCGTTGCGGGGTAAGGCGGTTCATATTCCGGTGATTATTGCGGGTGCGGTGGTGGCGTTATGGAAGCGCAATGTATCGGTAATTTGGCTGACGTTGATGGTGGTTTTGGCGGAATTATTTATAGTCATTGCGCGTTTCATTTTTTCGTATGAGCAGACATTTATGGGTGATTTGGTGCGGTTTTGGTATGCGGCGCTGTTCTTGTTGGCGAGTGCTTTAACTTTGGCACAGGATGCGCATGTGCGGGTAGATGTGCTTTATGCGGGGCTGGCCCCGAACACTAAGGCACGTATCAATTTTTGGGGCAGTATGTTGTTGGGTCTGCCCCTATGTTGGGTGGTATTGTGGCGGGGGTTGGCGGGCAAGAGTAGCCTCATCAATAGCCCGTTATTGAATTTTGAGACCTCTATGAGTGGCTATGGGTTATACGTCAAATATCTCATGGCAGGATTTTTGTTGATGTTCGCGCTGACGATGTTGTTGCAATTTTCAAGTTATATTCTGCGTTCTACTGATGCGGGGCGCGATGCGGGGCGCGGATAATGGAACTTTTATTTCTAGCGATTTTATTTTTGACGATGATGTTCGCGCTTGGTTCGGGCTATCCGGTGGCGTTTGCCTTGCCGGGGGCGGCGATTTTCACCATTATCTTGGCGGGATTGGTAGGGGCAGGCATAGCGGGGGATAGCGGGGCATATTTTGTCCGCGATGGTCCGGTGGAATGGCTAACGGCGGGGGTGACGAATTTCCGCGGCATTTATTGGGAGGTAGAGCGCGACACGCTCATCGCCATCCCGCTATTTATTTTCATGGGCATCATGTTGCAAAGGTCTAAAGTCGCCGAAGATTTACTAGTGACCATGGCACAATTATTCGGCCCGGTTCCCGGGGGTTTGGGCATTTCGGTGGTATTTGTCGGCGCATTGCTGGCGGCGACCACAGGCATAGTCGGGGCAACGGTGGTAGCGATGGGGTTGATTTCCTTGCCGGCGATGCTCCGCAATAATTACGCAAAACCTTTAGCCACCGGGACGATTTGTGCGTCAGGCACTTTGGGACAAATTATCCCGCCATCCATTGTGCTAATCATCCTAGCCGACCAATTATCCAATGCGGTAGACCAAGCCTCCAGCCAAAGAAAAGCCCTCTACAAAGCCACCACCGGCGAGTTCAGCATGCCGTCGCATTTAGAAATCATCTCCACCAGTGCCGGGGATATGTTTTTGGGGGCGTTCTTGCCGGGGATTTTATTGGTGGTGCTGTATATGCTTTACATTTTTGCCAGCGCGCTCCTGCGCCCGGGCACCGCCCCTGCCGTGCCGTCCGAGGTGCCGATTATGACAAGGGGCTTCATCCTCAAGGTCTTGTTGGCATTGATTCCGCCTTTGCTGATGATTTTCGCGG
Source organism: uncultured Alphaproteobacteria bacterium (assembly GCA_958431225.1). Taxonomy (GTDB): domain Bacteria; phylum Pseudomonadota; class Alphaproteobacteria; order Puniceispirillales; family UBA1172; genus UBA12202. Next base: position 767,713 of record OY288107.1, read on the forward strand.
TGTTGGGTTCTATCCTCACCGGCATTGCTACGGTCAATCAAGCCGGGGCGATTGGGGCGATTGGGGCGGCGATGATGGCGAGCTACCGCCTCACCCAAAATCATAAAAACGCATTTTATCCGGTGATTCTACTAGGCGCCTCATTATTGCTATTAGCGGGGTTGATTTTCGCGGGATTCAATTTGAAGATTTTGACTATTACCACCAGCAAAGATTATATCGGCTTGGCATTGGCACTAATTGGCGTAGCGGGGTTGGTGGCGGCGATTATCTGGGCATTGGTGCGGTGCCACCGCATTGAAAACACGCTCCACCATGTCATGCTAGAAACCGCCAAGACGACATCAATGGTGTTCATCATTCTGCTAGGTGCGGCGATGCTGACGGCGGCGTTCCGTGCTTTTGGCGGCGAGGAAATCGTCCGCCACGGGCTAGGCAGTCTACCCGGGGGGTTTTGGACGCAATTTATCGTGGTGATGTGCGTGATTTTTCTTTTAGGATTTTTCCTAGATTTTATTGAAATCGCCGTGGTGGTGGTGCCGATTATCGCGCCAATTTTGCTAGCCGACCCATCGGCGAATGTGACGGCAGTGTGGTTAGGGGTGATGATTGGCTTGAACATTCAAACATCATTTTTGACGCCGCCTTTCGGTTTTGCATTATTCTATTTGCGCGGGGTGGCGAGTGCGGCGGTCAAGACGATTGACATCTATAAAGGCGTGGTGCCATTCATTATTTTGCAATTATTAGGGCTAGTGATTGTCGGCTTTTATCCGCAATTAGTCAATTATTTGCCCACCCGCAACTATCTAACCAGCGAGACATCACCGCCCCCACGCAACCCCCGATTACAGGTCTGCCTCAACGAACATATTTTTGCCAAATACCAAATCACCGCAAGCCAAATCCGCGCCGATGCCGCCGCTATTGCTGCCATGGATCTCAGTAGATTAGACGAAGGCGCGCAAAATAAATTACAAAAAGCCCTAAAAAATGTGCCCATCGCTTTAGACCAAGTGGAGACCATCACCGCGCTTCAAACCACGCTGAAAAACCAACAAGCCGCATACCGCCCCATCCATACAAATGTGCGCAAAATTGAACGCCATATAAGACGGCTTGAAAGCGAGATGAAACATATAAAAACCGACCTCCGCCGCGCAAAAGGCACACCACAGGAAGCCACATTAAAATCGCAACAAACCAACATCATGGCACAAATTGAAGCCCTAAAAGCCAGCATCCCCGCCGATTGGGATGTGCGCGCCAAAACCTATCAACAATTAGACCGCGACCTAACCAAAGCCACGCGCCTCTATCAACGCACGGCAGAACGCGCCTTCAGCACTATCGTCACCACCATAGAAAAAGCCCGTGCGCGCGACCCACTATTAGCAGAAAAATTGCAAGCATTTGAGAACGATTGGTACGATAGTTTCGGCATTCTAGCCCAAGAAAAACTACCCCGACATATAGCCCGCAAAATTTCCACCTGCCTAGCGGTGCATCGGGATTTATCGCTGTCATTCTAGGATGGCGTTCTAGGATGGCTTTTTAACAGGAGGACATCATGCAACATTACCGCGATAGTCGAAAAATTGACCCATCAATAAAACGCCGCGCTGATGGCACACCCGATGATGATAACCGCATTGAAATCGGCCCCACCCCCCTAGCCTTTGCGGAATGGGAACAGGCAGGCTTAACCCCGCCAAATTTAGAATCCATGCGCCAATACCGCCTCAACCGCATCATTGAAGGTTTAATAAAACGCGATTTAGATGCGGTGTTATTATTTGACCCCCTCAATATCCGCTATGCCAGCGACACCACCAATATGCAGGTATGGAACACCCACAACCCGTTCCGCGCCTGCTTGGTCTGCGCCGATGGCTATATGGTGGTTTATGAATATAAAAACGCACCGTTCTTGTGCGCATTTAATCCCCTAGTGCGCGAGGTGCGGTCAGGGGCATCCATGTTTTATTTCACCAAAGGCGACCGCACCCAAGACGCCGCCAAGAAATTCGTAAAAGACGTAGAAACAGTGCTAACCGCAAGAATAGGCAAAGGGCGACGCCTAGCGGTGGATAAAATCATGATTCACGGCTACGAAGCCCTAAAGGAAGCCGGATTTACGGTGGCAGAGGGCGAGGAGTTAATGGAACATTGCCGCGCCATCAAAGGCGCCGAAGAAATCCGCGCCATGCGCTGTGCCATGCACGCCTGCGAGCAAGCGGTCGCGGTGATGGAGGCGGAAGCCAAACCGGGCATGACCGAGGATGCAATATGGGCATATCTCCACGCCGAAAACATAAAACGCGGGGGGGAATGGATTGAAACCAGACTATTAGCCTCCGGCCCCCGCACCTACCCATGGTTCCAAGAATGCGGGCCAAGGATCGTGCAGAACAATGAAATCCTAGCCTTTGACACCGATTTGATAGGCGTCTATGGGATGTGCAGCGATATTTCGCGCACATGGTTTCTAGGCGACGGCAAACCAAGCCAACAAATGATTGAAGACTACAGGTTAGCCGTAGCCCACATAGAAGAAAACACCGCCCTAGTAGCCCCGGGGGTAACTATGCGCGACCTAAGTTTCAAAGGCCACCAACTCCCAGATAATTACCTAGCGGCAAGATATTCGTGCCGTTTCCACGGGGTAGGCTTATGCGATGAATGGCCCCACATAGACTACCCCCAAGATTTCGTAGAAGGTGCGTTTGATTACGAATTAAAAACAGGAATGACACTCTGCGTAGAAGCCCTAATAGCCCGAGACGGCGGCCCCTTCTCCATAAAACTAGAAAACCAACTCCTAGTAACCGAGGATGGCGTAGAAAACCTAACCAACTACCCATGGGATAAACGGTTATTGGGGGGCTAGACGCACCCGAAACCAAACGGCGGCGGCGGGATGGTCAATATCACCACAAGCAACCCCCTCAACAAAAGCGATGGCTTCGTGTTCTTTATAATCTAGAACACCGCCATTGTCCCCAATAAAAAGATTCGCAACAGCCCACGCTGTGCGCTTGTTGCCATCAACAAAAGCATGGGCTTTAGCGATTGCCACAAGATATTTCGCCGCCAAATCCGCCAGATCGGGATGCCCATAATGCGCCAGCTGTTCAGGTGAAGCCAGCGCGGTTCTGAGACCATCCAAATAGCGAACTCCCTCAAGCCCCCCATGCTCACGAATTTGCCGCGCATGCACAGGATGAACAACATCCTCTTCCACCCACTCCCATACTATATCAGCCATCTATAAAAAATCTGCTACTTAGCGAGGGCGGCAAGGATATTTTTATCGCGTTCCATAATGCGCTCAGCAATTTCAAGTTGCCTTTTGACTTTCGCATCATGCGCCGCTTTATCCGCACGAGTAGTGGCATCTGCTTTTGGTGCAGACGGCTTTCTCAAATCTTTTTTGCGTAATGCAACCATTTTACTCTCCAAAAGCCTGTTTCGTATGCTCAGGCTATCATACTAAACCCTTCTGAGTAAATTTACAAGCGCTAAGTATCATACCAGTCTTTTAAGTAAAGGAATCCTACCAAAACCACTCAGCACATAACCACCCCTACCCCCGCAACCGCACGCAGCCTATATGGGGGAGGTTGCGGTTGTTTTCGGCGTAGTCTATGCCGTAGCCGACGACGAAAGCATCGGGGATATCAAAGCCGACCCAGCGTAGATTTACTTCGGTTTCGCGGCGGGCGGGTTTGTTGAGCAGGCAGCATAGGTTGAGACTGCGCGGTTGGCGGGTTTTTAGGATTTCTACGACTTGGGCTAATGTATGTCCGCTATCAATAATATCCTCCACCACCAGCACATCCGCCTCGGCGATATCGCCGTCCAAATCTTTTAAGATGCGCACATCGCGGCTAGATTGCATCGCACGTCCATAGCTTGATACGGTCATAAAATCCACTTCAACGGGCAGGTCGAGGCGGCGCACTAAATCGGCGATAAAAATAAACGAGCCGCGCAACAACCCGACCACCACCAATTTTTTACTATCTTTGTAAAAAAGATTGATCTCACGCGCCAACGCCCCGACACGTGCGGCGATTTCCGCTTCGGGGATCAAAATTTCAACATCATAATCGGGGGTGTCGGTCATGTGCGGAACTATACCCCAAGACAGACATATTTCATTTCAAGATACTCATCAATGCCATAGCGGCTACCCTCGCGCCCGACCCCTGATTGCTTAACGCCGCCAAAAGGTCCAATCTCATTGGAAAAAATGCCGGTATTCACCGACACGATGCCATAATCTAATTGTTCCGCCACCCGCCACACGCGTGCCATATCGCGCGCGAAAAAATATGATGCCAGCCCGAAAATCGTATCATTCGCCAGCCCCACCACCTCATCTTCGCTTTTGAAACGAAATAACGGGGCGACGGGGCCAAAAATCTCCTCACGAAACACCCGCATTTTTGGGGTAGCATCGGTTAAAATAGTCGGCTCAAAAAACGTGGTCTCCAGACCAGCCCCCAAATCAGCACCCAAATCGGCACGTTTGCCGCCAACCACCGCTTCAGCCCCGTGTGCCAACGCATCCTCAACACATTCCGCAACTTTTTCCAACGCCGCCGCATCAATCAGCGGCCCTATCGTCACCCCCGCCTCCATCCCATCCCCGAGACGCATCTTCTTCACTTCCTCGGTCAAGGCGGCGGCAAAATCATCATAGATCCCATCTTGGACAAAAATCCGATTGGCACAAACACAAGTCTGCCCAGCATTGCGGAATTTAGACGCCAGCGCTTCGGGCACCGCAACCGATAGGTCGGCATCATCAAAAACAATCAAAGGCGCATTCCCCCCCAATTCCATACTGACTTTTTTCACGGTTTCCGCCGATTGTTGCATCAACCGCCGCCCAACCTCGGTGGAACCGGTAAAACTAATTTTCCGCACCAGAGCATTGGCGCATAACTCCCCACCAATAGCGGCGGCATCGCTACTCGTGATGATATTGACAATCCCCGCCGGCACCCCGGCCCGATGCGCCAATTCCGCCAAAGCCAAAGCCGAAAGCGGCGTCTGTTGCGCCGGCTTAACCACCCCCGCACATCCCGCCGCCATGCCCGGGGCGACTTTGCGCGTAATCATCGCATTAGGGAAGTTCCAAGGGGTAATCGCCCCATAAACACCAATCGGCTGTTTCAACACCATGAGCCGTTTATCGTGCTGATGCGGCATCAAAATATCGCCGGTGATGCGCCGTCCTTCTTCGGCAAACCAATCAATAAAACTAGCCCCATAAGCAATTTCCCCCTTGGCTTCGGCGAGGGGCTTGCCCATCTCAAGGGTGAGAATCTGCGCCAAATCATCTTGGTTTTGCATAATTAAATTAAACCAGTCGCGCATAATCATAGCACGGGTTTTGGCGGTCTCGCGCGCCCAAGATTTTTGTGCCTTCGCCGCCACCTCAATAGCATGGCGCGCCATCGCCGCATCGGCATCAGCAACCTCAGCAATCACCGCCCCGGTAGCAGGATTAGTGACAGCAAAGCGTTTTTCCGCCGCCACCCATTGCCCATCAATATAGGCATCACTTTTCAACAAAGATGCGTCAGCAAGTTGCATCATCAAACTCCATTATGAAAGAGGGGATAAAGCGGAGGCTCAGCCTCAAGGTTTAAAGCAACCCGGCGACACGTTCCCAATTCACCAGATGATTGAGAAAATTATCCAAATAGGCGGGACGTTTATTGCGGAAATCAATATAATACGAATGTTCCCACACATCGCAGCCCAGCAACGCCACCTGCCCAAAACAAAGGGGATTGACGCCATTTTCGGTTTTGGTGACGGCGAGGGCGCCATCGGCTTGTTTCATCAACCAGCACCAGCCGGAACCAAACTGCCCAGCCCCAGCGGCGGCAAATTCGGACTTGAACGCATCAACCGAACCAAAATTCTCAACTAGGGCTTTTTCTAACTCGGGAGGCATCTTATCCCCCCCCCCATGATTCGCATTAGGCGTCATCATCTCCCAGAACTGAATATGATTCCAATGTTGTGCAGCATTATTAAACAACCCCGACTGCACCAATGCCCCGGATACATAGGTAGCCACAACAATCTCCTCAAGCGATTTTTCTTTGTGTTCGGATTCGGCGAGCAATTTATTGCCATTATCCACATAGGCTTTGTGGTGCAGGTCATGGTGAAATTCAAGGGTTTCTTGGCTCATCCCCTTAGACGCCAGCGCGTCATAGGCATAAGGCAGGTCGGGAAGTGTAAAAGACATAGCGGTTTCCTTTCGCATATTTTCCAGGTCGCATATTTTCCAGGTCGCATATTGTTAAGGCGTGGCTTTCATTATAGGGCAAAAACAGCATAAAAAAACCACCTTTTGAAAAAAAATTTGCCAAAAGCATAATAGATGATGCTATAATAGCATGCATTGCACAACACATCTTTACTATGAGGAGATTTTTCATATGCCTTTTCTTTTACTCATCGCCTTTATAGCGGTAGGCACATCGGATACATACCGCGAATTTGCGCGCCACAGCAACGGTATGGCGGAATATAAATTCATCACGGTTCGGTGCAAATCCGGCGTCAATTCCAGCGGTTATGCCTACGCGCCTTTTGACAAAATCACATTAAAGCAAGTCAATACCGATGGTTCGGTGACCTTGCCCGCTTGCGTTGATGGCACCGACCAATAGGGTTTTATTTCTTACCGCCAGTAATGAGGCGATTGACGCGCAAGCGCAACGCGTTGAGGCGAATAAAACCCTCGGCATCGGCTTGGTCGTAATCCGCCGTGCCTTCTTCAAAGGTGACTAAATCGGGCTGATAGAGCGATTGCGGGCTTTGGCGGCCGCAGATGATGACATTGCCTTTATAGAGTTGCACCCGCACCTGTCCGCTAACATTATGTTGGCTGGCATCAATGGCGGCTTGCAACATCTCGCGTTCAGGGTCAAACCAGAAGCCGTTATAGATCAACTCGGCATAGCGGGGCATCAGCGCGTCTTTGGCGTGGGCGGCGTTGCGGTCAAGGGTGAGCGATTCCATCGCCCGCCGTGCTTTGAGCAAAATCGTCCCCCCGGGGGTTTCATAGACCCCCCGCGATTTCATGCCAACAAAGCGATTCTCCACCAAATCCAAACGCCCAATACCATTTTTGCCCCCAAGCAGATTCAACTCGTGCAAAAGGCTTGCGGGCGACAACGCTTTGCCATCAATCGCCACCGGGTCGCCCTCAACAAAATCAATGGTGATTTCGGTGATTTTATCGGGGGCATCCATCGGTGCGGTGGTGCGCGTAAAAATATATTCTTCCGGGGCAAGCCAAGGGTCTTCCAAAACCTTACCCTCCGCCGAGATATGCAAAAGATTCGCATCGACACTAAACGGCGCTTCCCCGCGTTTATCTTGGGGGATGCTGATCTGGTGTTGTTCGGCATATTCAATCAGGCGCGTGCGCGAGGTGAGATCCCATTGACGCCAAGGTGCCACCACCTTAATATCGGGGGCCAACGCATAATAGCCGAGCTCAAAGCGCACTTGGTCATTGCCCTTGCCCGTGGCCCCATGGCTCACCGCATCCGCCCCCACCTCGCGGGCGATTTCAATCTGGCGTTTGGCGATTAAAGGGCGCGCAATAGCCGTCCCCAAAAGATACGCACCCTCATAAAGCGCATTGGCACGAAACATCGGGAACACATAATCGCTAACAAATTCCTCGCGCAAATCTTCAATATAAATTTCACGGATTCCCAGTGCTTCGGCTTTCGTGCGTGCTGGTTCAATATCCTCGCCCTGCCCGATATCGGCGGTAAAGGTCACCACCTCGGCGCCCAATTCTTCCTGCAACCACCGCAGAATCACCGAAGTATCAAGCCCCCCCGAATAGGCGAGAACAATTTTTTTTATCGCTGGCTTATCCATAACGCCTAATGTATAGATGATTCCAACAGATGAAGCAATCAAGAATGCGAATCAACTAGGGGGAGTCATGACCGAACGCCTCAACGACAGCGCTATTGACAGCGCGCTAGCAAAATTGCCCGCATGGGAACTATGCCCCGAACGCCGCAGCATCAGCCGCGACTTCAAATTCGGCAATTTCAACCAAGCCTTTGGCTTCATGGTGCGGGGGGCATTATTGGCGGAGAAAATGAATCACCACCCCGAATGGCAAAATAACTATGCCCGCGTCGCTGTGCGCCTAACCACGCATGCGGTCAAAGGCTTGAGCGCGTTAGACATCAAAATGGCACAAGCAATGGATCAATTTTATGCTGAAATGGGGCCAAAAATGGGGATAGAGTAATGCGGGGTTATAGCGCGCTAGGGGTAGAAGGCGTGAGCAAAATGCGAAACGCCGGGGCCGTCATCCGCACCGCCCACGCTTTTGGGGCGCGTTTCGCCTTTGTCGTCGGCGGTAAATTCAGCCAAAACGAAATCACCCAAACCGACACCTCCAAAGCCAGCGCGCAACTACCCTTCTATCATTTCACCAGTGCCGACAGCATGCTCCTGCCCCAAGCCTGCCGCTTAGTCGGCATTGAAATCACCGACGATGCCGAAATTTTGCCAAGTTTCCGCCATCCCCGCCAAGCCGCCTACATATTAGGCTCCGAACGTCTAGGCTTGAGCACCGAAATGTTAGCCCGCTGCGACCATATTATCCAAATCCCCACACGCTTTTCGCTCAATCTAGCGGTAGCCGGGGCATTGGTGCTATATGACCGCTTACAGATGCTCGAACGTTTTGCCCCACGTCCCCTTATGGCAGGCGGGATACTAGAAGCAAGCGACCCGCCACCAGCCTTCGGTGCGCCCTTATGGGTGCGCAAAGACAAAAAACGCACACAAAATCAATAAAAGGGGCTTGCGTTTTTGCGCTTATTTTGCGATTCTAGAAACATGAAAACCACAACAAACATATTGCCATTATTTTGGCGCACGACCCTGATGCTGATACTCGCCATAGGCATCAATATAAGCATCGCTCACGCCCAAGCCAGCGCCCCCGCCAGCACCCATAAAGATTGGGAGGCACATGTCTATAATGAGGGCGCGAATAGACAATGTTTTATCACCAGCACCCCCAAAACCCTAAAAGGCGATTACGACCGCAACAACCGCGATGAGACGCGCGTCTACCTAACGCATCGTGCTAATTTCCGCGATGAAATCAGCGTTTTTGCCGGCTATCGCTACCGCGCCAATTCCGAAGTGGTATTTGATATTGATGGCAAAAAATTCAAACTTTACATTGATGGCAGTTATGCGTGGGGGTTTGAAAACCAAGGCCCCGCCATCATCAAAGCCATGAAACGCGGGCACAAATTGACCGTCACCGGCATTTCCAGTCGCGGCAATACGACCATTGATATCTATTCGCTATCAGGCTTCACCGCCGCCTATGCGGCGATTGGAAAATTATGCCCCAAATAAGCACGGCACCCCCAACTGACATCACCGGACTTGATCTGGCGGAACTAACGGCACATGTGGAAACACTAGGCTTCCCGGCATTTCGCGCACGGCAAATCTGGCGTTGGGTATGGCGGCACGGGCTGACACGTTTTGACGATATGACCGATTTAGGTAAAGAAACCCGCCAAACCTTAGCCCAACATCTCAGCATAACCCGCCCCAGCATCAGCACCCGCCAACAATCGCGTGACGGCACCATAAAATGGCTATTGCGTTTCGGCGATGGGCATGAGGCGGAATGCGTCTATATCCCCGAAAGCACCCGCGGCACGCTATGTATTTCCTCACAAATCGGCTGCACCCTAACCTGCCCCTTCTGCCATACCGGCACCCAACGTTTAGTGCGGAATTTAAGCACCGGCGAAATCACCGGACAAGTGCTGATCGCCATGGACGCCTTGGGCGAATGGCCGGCAACCCAGCACGGACGCCGCCTCACCAATATCGTACTCATGGGCATGGGCGAACCCCTTTACAATTATGACAATGTCGCCAAAGCCATGCACATCATCATGAGCAACGAAGGCATCGGCATCTCCAAAAGGCGCATCACGCTTTCCACATCGGGCATCGTCCCAGAAATCGCCCGCACCGGCACCGAATTAGGGGTCAATCTAGCCATATCACTGCATGCCAGTACCGATGCTTTGCGCGATATATTGGTGCCAATCAACCGCAAATATCCCCTAGATATGCTGATTGAGGCGTGCCGTGCCTACCCCGCCCTATCCAACGCACGGCGCATCACTTGGGAATATGTCATGCTTGACGGCATCAATGACAGCGATGCCGATGCGCGCGCATTATTGCAGCGCATTCAAGGGATTCCGTCCAAAATCAACCTCATCCCATTCAACCCATGGCCAAACAGCCCCTATCAATGCGCCGCCCCTGAACGCATAGAAAATTTCGCCAAAATTGTCATGAAAGCCGGCTATGCCAGCCCCGTGCGCACCCCAAGGGGCGATGATATTTTGGCGGCGTGCGGTCAGCTCAAAACCGCCTCACAACGCCCGCCAAAACGCCAACTTGCATAAATTTAACGATATGCCTTGAATTCGCCACAAAACATCGCTACATTAAGTATAAGTGCAATTTTGTTCCAATGCCCACACGAGAGAACATAGGAGAACAATGATGAACAATCAACGCTATATGAATACCGCGGCAGTCGATCAAGCCGTGTTTGACCAAGGCTTACGCGCCTATATGCTAGGGGTCTATAATTATATGACCACCGCTTTAGCCGTCACCGGGCTCACCGCTTTTGGCACGAAAATGCTGACCGTTTCCGATGCCGGGCTAACGCCTTTAGGGGTGATGCTTTACACAACGCCACTACATTGGGTGGTAGCACTCGCACCGCTAGGCATGGTGTTCTGGCTATCGGCGCGTCTGCATGCCATGAGCGTCGGCAAAGCCCAAGGGCTTTTCTATGCGTTCGCCGCATTGATGGGGGTATCGCTATCCGCCGTGCTGATTGCCTATACCGGCGAAAGCGTGGCACGTGCCTTCTTTATCACGGCAGGGGCTTTCGCTGGCTTGAGCCTTTATGGTTATACGACCAAACGCAATCTCGCACCTTTGGGGGCATTTTTGGTGATTGGTGTCGTCGGGCTATTGCTGGCGATGATTGTCAATATGTTCATTGGTAGCACCGGCTTTGACCTGCTGATTTGCGTTGGCGGGGTGCTGATTTTCGCCGGGCTGACCGCGTATGATACCCAAGCGATTAAGCTCATGTATCTAGCATCGGATAGCCGCAGTGCCATGGCGAAAAAATCCATCCACGGCGCGCTAAGGCTGTATTTGGATTTCATCAACATGTTCATGTTCCTATTACAGCTCATCGGCAACCGCGAGTAACCGAACGGCTAGCCATCCTCCGCCCAAAGACGGTCAAGAATCGGCGGTAGCACACGCATACCGCCGATTCCTAACGCGGCATTGCGGAGCCGTGCCAAACCACGCGGCGGCGCAAACACCCGCCCGGCGGCGTTAGCTAAATCAAGAATATGCCTAATTTTACGCATGCGCATCGCCGCCCATAAGGGGATGGTAGTTTCCAAATCATCCCCCCCCGCCCCCATACTCATGAGACTCGCGGCATCCACCAAAGCCTGCCCGGCACCTTGGGCGAGATGCGGCGGCATAGCATGCGCGCTATCGCCGGTCAGCACCACCCGCCCGCGCATCCAACTATCACAGCGCGCCCAGATAGGCAGAGGCACGGCATCCACCGGCGGCAACGCAACATCCGCAAGATAGGGATGCTGTGCCAGTAATTTCCGCGCGCCCGCCTCCTCATCAACCCCCACCACCACCAAATTCAAATGCCCATCCTTCAAAGGATAATGGACAATATGCCCGCCATCCCCAAGCCAAATACTCGTTGAAGCCGAAGCCAATACCGGCGTTATATCATCACCCAAAGGCAAAACAAACCGCCAAGCAAAACGGGGTGTAGCCAAAGGTTTTATGGATTCCCCCCCATCAATAAATTGCCGACACACCCCGCGCATACCATCAGCACCAAACACCCAATCGCCATCAATCTCCCCACCATCTTTAAGACTAACCTGCGCGCCATTGTTGCGGTTCTCAACCCCCACCGCTATATCTTTAACAACACGAACATCATCAAAATCGTTGAGGCGTGCGCGCAACGCCGCCAACAACCCCCGCCGACACACCGCCCCATAAGGCTGACGTTTATGCGCGTCATCAAGGGGAATATGCAGCAAAGTATTCCCCCGCCCCAAAGCCAAAAACCGCATCGCCATAAGCGGTAATGTATGACCCTGCACCGCCTCCGCACATCCCAAAACTTCCAAAGCCCCCCAACCATTCGCCGCCATCTGCACCCCGCCTAAATGCGCCTTGGGTAAAGATTCACCCCCCTCATTGAGGGCCCCCTCAATGAGCGTCAGGTGATGCCCCAATGACGCACAAGCCACCGCCATCGCCAAGCCAGCAATCCCATCACCAACCACAATAATATGTCGCTTATTTTGCGCGCGCATCGCACCCCCCTTTTCATGGCTTCCCTTTCATAGCCTCCCACCCGCCAAGGCGCAAACACCAATTTCATCTTGCCAAGCCAATAAATCGCGTTAATCTCTACCCCCATGGCAGGGGCATTTATTTTCGGGCTAGGTTTCACCGGCACCAGACTAGCAAAAGCATTACGCGCACAAGGCTGGCAAGTGCGGGGAACGCAAAGACACGCCGATGAAGCGGCAGGCATTTATGAATTCAAAGCCGGTGGCGGCATCAAAAATTTCGCCAAAATTATGGACGGCATCACCCACATCATCTCCACCATCCCCGTCATCAACGGCAGCGACCCGGTATTAGCGGCACACGGCACCGCCCTAGCCGAGATGGGCGCATGGACAGGCTACATTTCCGCCACCAGCGTTTATAGCGAAGCAGATGGCGGTTGGGTCACCGAAGACAGCCCCACAGAACCAACATCCAAACGCGGGGCATTGCGCCGCCAAGCCGAACAAGACTGGCAAAACCTCACCGGCGCAGAGATTTTTCGCGCGGCAGGCATTTACGGCAAAACCCGTTCAGCATTTGATGCCTTGCGCGCTGGCACCGCCCGCATCATCGTCAAACCCGGGCATCGCTTTAATCGCATCCATGTAGATGATTTGGTGCGCATCATCAGCACAGCGATGGACAACCCCGCCCGCAAGCGCATCCTAAATTGCGCCGATGGCACCCCGGCGGAATCTGGCGCCGTCATACGCGAAGCCGCCAAATTGCTAGGGGTAGAACCGCCCCCTTCGGTCAATTTTGCCGATGCCGAAATGTCCGCAATGGCGCGCAGTTTTTACGCCACCGCAAGATGCGTAGATGCGTCAAAAATAAAACGCGAATTGGGGTTAGATTTACTTTATCCCGATTACAAAGCCGGATTAAAAGCCATATTAGCCGAGGAAGCATAATGGACCCTTTCACCGCCATGCTCACCGAAGCCCTAAAATACACCGCCAGCGACCACAGCCCCTGTATAGGCATTTGCGACCACACCGCAACCCAAGCCTGTAGCGGTTGCCAACGCCGCCATAACGACGTTGAAAATTGGCGCACCTTAGACGCAAAAACCCGTAAAACCATCTGGGAAAAAATCCCAAAAAAATTGGCACATAAAAAAACACAATTCCTACGCCTACCCCTAGACCAAGAAGATATTTTACATCTAGCAAAAGCACGCCTAGAAGCAGGAGGGACATGGATGCTAGGAGGATTATCGGCAACAAAAGCCACAGGAAACTACACCGCTATCAACAGCGACGGCACAACAACATTGCGCCTACACGAAGACATAAAAATGCGCGCGCTATTATGGGCACCCCCAACAAAACGTCCGCAACGTTCGCAACGTTTAGACGATGCGCCCTCAACCCTACCGCTTTTATTAGTAGTTGCCCGCGCCCGCCTTGACCGTGGCGAAGGCGCACACCAAAAACCCCTCCCCAAAAACTACCGCGAAATCCCCCAACCAAACGATAGTTTCCGCATCAGTGCCTCCGCCAACAAATACCGCATAGAATCCGCCCTAGCCACCGCCGAAACTATCACCGATAGTGTCGGCAACACCGCCACGCCCCTACCCACATCCCTTTTCCTTAACGGCTTAACTTTACCCGCAAGCTACGCTCTAGGGCTAACCCTCCTGCCCTAAAATTCACCGGCATTAAGACGGCGGCGCAGCTCAAATTTCTGCATCTTCCCCGTCGCCGTTTTCGGAATCGTGGTAAAAACCACTTTTTTAGGACGTTTAAACGCCGCCATATTATCACGGCAGAATTCAATCAATTCTTCTTCACTAGCATTTTTGCCGTGTTTCAATTCAATAAACGCACACGGCACCTCACCCCATTTCTCATCCGCCAGCGCCACCACCGCCGCCAAGGCAACCGCCGGATGTTTATGCAAGGTCGCCTCAACCTCAACCGAAGATATATTTTCGCCCCCAGAAATAATAATATCCTTGAGGCGGTCTTTAATCTGCACATAGCCATCGGGATGTTTCACCGCCAAATCCCCCGAATGAAAATACCCCCCAGCAAACGCTTCGGCGGTGGCTTCGGGATTCTTAAAATAGCCCTTCATAATGGTATTGCCGCGAAAAACAATCTCGCCAATCGTCTCACCATCAGGAGGCACCGGACGCATAGTCGCGCTATCCACCACGTCCTGTGCTTCCATCATCGTCATCGCTACGCCTTGGCGTGCCAACAGCAAATCGCGGTCGGCATCTTCATCTTTATCCCATGTTTTTTGCCAAGCATTAAACGTCACATGCCCATAAGTTTCGGTGAGCCCATAAACATGCAACACATCAAACCCAAGCGCCTCCATTTCACGAATAATAGAAGGCGGCGGCGGCGCCCCGGCGGTCATCACCTGAATGCCCCGGGGGATTTCGCGCTTCTCATCCGCCTCGGCATTAACAATCATGGACAGCACAATCGGCGCCCCGCCAAAATGCGTGATGGCGTGGTCGGCGATCGCATCAAAAATCACTTTGGCATTGATCGCGCGCGTGCAGATAATCACCCCCCCCAACGCCGCCACCGTCCAACTATGCCCCCAGCCATTACAATGGAATAGCGGCACCAATGCCAAATAGCGGGGTTGGCGTTGCAGCATCCAATCGCTAATTGTCCCAGTGGTCATTAAATAAGTGCCGCGATGATGATAGACCACCCCCTTGGGGCGGTTGGTCGTCCCGGAAGTATAATTGAGCGTAATCGCATCCCATTCATCATCGGGCAAATTCCAATCCGCATCCTCCCGCCCCTTAGCCAGAAGCGCCGCATAATCCAGCGCGCCAATCGGGTTTTCCGTGCCCGCATATTCGCTATCCATAATATCAACAACAATAATTTTCTCGGCAAGATTTTTCGGCATTAACCCCAAAGCCTCGCGCGCCACCGCGGCAAATTCTTGATCCACCAGCAATAATTTACATCCCCCATGTTCCAAAATATACGCCATGGTTTCGGCATCAAGGCGCGTATTGATGGCGTTCAACACCGCCCCAGACGCAGGCACAGCAAAATGCGCTTCCACCATCTCAGGAATGTTCGGGGCCAAAATAGACACGGTATCGCCGCGCCCAATCCCCAGACGCGCCAACCCCGATGCCAGACGCCGACACCTTAAAAAAACCTCGCGCCAATTATAGCGCCGCGCCCCATGAATCACCGCCTCACAATCGGGATAAATCGCGGCGGCACGTGGCAGGAACGACAACACCGATAAAGGCACATAATTCGCCGCATCTTTAACAAAATCATCATAAGGATTTTTCATGATCCACCATCTCCATCTTTACCACCTTCCATCAAATTAGCAATGCGCGCCAAAGTTTCCGGCGTTTGCGCCAGTTGCAAAAAGGCACGGCGTTCGCGCGCAAAAAATTCATCCTCACCAACCACCGCCCCCTCGGCATTTTCGCCAACAACAATACCCCCCACCGCCATAGCCACCGTCTTATCATGCGGCGAAAACATGTTTTTGGCAACGCCTTCATCCATAAAATCCTCCATGCGTTCAAGCAAAGCACATCCCGGCAAGCGCAATTCAGGCGCAGGGGGCGGCACATAGCCGGCTTGATGAAACGCCTCAATCGCCGCCAACGCCCGCGCCAGCAGCTTATCGCGGTTCATTTCCATTTTATCACGTGCGGGCAGAAAATACTGCAAACGCGCACTCAGCGCAGGGCTAGTTCCCGTGCGCGCATAGCCGATTTGCATCCACGTCTCCCAAGCCGCTTTTTCGGCATCAGCACAAGCATCCAACCAACGGCGCAAAGTTTCCTTGACGCCGCCGCCGCCGGGCACTAACCCCACCCCGGCTTCCACCAAACCAAACACCGAATTGCCATGCGCGATGACCTGGTCGGCATGCAAAATCACCTCATAACCGCCGCCAATCGCCAGCCCTGAAGGTGCGGCAATCACCGGCACCGGCGCATCACGCAACGCGCGTACCGCATGTTGAAACCGCTGTAAAAATCCATCAATGCCGTGCCAATCTTGGGCGCGAATCAGTGCCAGCACCGCCGCCAAATCCACCCCCGCCGAAAAATGTTGCGCGTCATTATGGATAATAATCCCGCGCCCATGGTCGCTAGCGGCGGCGGCAACCACCGCCATAGAATCATCGGTGAGGGCATTGGCTTTGGAATGGAATTCCACCAAACGCACATCGCCGTCAAACGCGTAAAGACTCGCCGCACGATTCCGCAAAATCGGCGTCAAACACCGGCGCAACTGATGCAAGCGTATCGTATTAGGCGGCAGATTGATAGGCGCCATCTTAGGTGCTGACACTGGTGTCCCCGCATCAAATTGCGCCACCAATAGCGCCCCTTTTTCGGGGCGATAAAACGCCTCCCCCGCCATCGCAGTAAGCACTGGCGGCACATCCAACCCCGCCTCCACCATCATGGCTTCCACCGTATCATGCCCGATAGCATCCATCATCTCAAACACCCCCCGTTGCCAATTAAACCCCAGTTTCATGGCATCATCAATAGTTTGGGGCGTATTGGTGACGTGCGGAATCAACCCCGCCGCATAAGCAAAAATCCGCGCCAACACCTCCCGGGCAAACGCCACCAAAGGCGCGTCTATTGCATCATCAGGCGGGGCAATCATCAAAGGCAGCGGGTCGTCCCCCGCCGCCAACATGGCATTGGCGCGCACCAATAAAGGCGATGCCAGAACCCCGACATCCTCCACCGCCCCGCTAGTTAAATTGACCGCGCGCCGTTTGCCCTCACGATAAAACCCGCCCCCAGATTTATCCCCCTTATGCCCCGCCGCCAACATGTCGGCAATAAGCGGTGCCACTGGATTAGCCTCCGCGCCAACATCATGAAACGCATCATCGGCGGGGAGAATTTTTGCTAGTGTCGCCACCACATCCGCCATCAAATCCACGCCGATTAAATCATAAAGCCCAAAAATCCCCGTCTTCGGCAAACCCATTGGCCGCCCCATCACCGCATCAGCAACCCCGCAAGAAAGCCCGTGTTTATGTGCTTCCGCCAAGCCCACCTGCAACGCAAATACACCAACACGATTGCCCAAAAACCCCGGGGTATCACGGCACACCACCACGCCCTTACCCAAAATGCGGTCATTCATATCCTTGAGGCGCGCCATCACCTCGCCATCGCTATCATCCCCCGCCACCAATTCCAAAAGCCGCATATAACGCACGGGATTAAAATAATGGGTAATGGCAAAACGCCGGCGAAAATTTTTGGGCATCCCCGCCATCAAAACGCTAATCGGAATCGTTGAAGTATTGGACGTCACCACCGCATCATCACGAATCACATCTTGCAAATCTTTATATAGTGCTTGTTTGACATCAAGCCGTTCCACCACCGCCTCAATCACCCAATCGGCATCGGCGAGCCGCCCCAAATCATCACGGATATTGCCCACAGCAATACGCGCCGCCACGTCTTTAGAAAAGAGGGCGGGAGGCTCCGATGCTTTAAGGCGCGCCACCGCATCGGTTGCCCGCGCATTGACATCCCCGCCGCCATCATCGGGCATATCCAACAGCAACACATCCAGCCCAGCATTAGCAATCTGCCCAGCAATCGCACGCCCCATGGTGCCAGCCCCGATGACAGCAATAGATTGAAAAGGTATTTTTTGGCTCATAGCACCGCCGCCTCTATATCGGTAAATAATGCGCGCAAATGCCGATTGACTTCATCGCCATATTCCAGCGGTACTAGATGCCCCGCCCCGGCAATCACCGCCGCTTTTGCCCCGCTAATCGCCTCAGCCAATTTCTGCCCAAGCGCCGGCGGCGTCATGCGATCCGCCCCCGCCAACAGCACCATAACCGGCACCCGCACCGAAGCCGCCGCATCCATCCCGCCGCTATAGGCGGCACAAGCCCGCAAATCCGCCGCCAAAACCCCATGCGGATTCTGCCCCATAATGCGTTTGCCGATATGGATATGGCTATTGCCGGGCATGCTATGGTCGTGAAACACCCCCATGCGCCCATGCCCCCACGCGGTCATGGCATCAAAGGCGGCGGGTTCATCATGGTCCGCCATAGCAATCAGCGCATCATTGACGGCAATTTCCGCGGCGGTCGCAATCAACCCGAGCCCGGCGATATGGGCGCTATGGCGCTTTGCCAATTCGAGTGCTATTAGCCCGCCTTGCGAATGTCCCACAGCCACGGCTTTTTTGATGCCAAGCGCGCGCATCAGCGAGGCACACCAATCCGCCATATCCTCAATGCTAGTTAATGCCACCCCGCCACTCAACCCATGCGCCGGCAGATCAGGTGCCACCACGCCAAAACCGCGATTAGCAAAAAACCGCGCCTGCAACAGCCAAGTGAGATGGCTCTGCCCACTGCCATGAATAAATAGGATAGTTGGCAACGCGGCGGTGTCTGAGACACCGAAATCACGCCCACCCGTAGAGACAAAAATCCGCGCATCATCTATTTCAACATACATCACTCACCCCCCCTTTTTTTTCTTAATGGCAATTTTGAGCGCACGGTCAAAATCATCAGTAATATCGCTGATATCTTCCAACCCCACAGAGATACGAACCAAATCATCACGCAACCCGGCCGCGACCATCGCTTCGGCAGAAATATGCGAATGCGTGGTGCTTCCCGGATGAATCACCAGAGTCCGCGCATCACCCACATTAGCCAGATGCGACGCCAACCCCACCGCTTCAATAAAGGCTTGGCTAGCCGCGCGCCCGCCCTTAACTCCCATAGTAATAATAGACCCCGCGCCTTTAGGCATTTGTTTTTGTGCCAATTTATGCCCGGGATGCGCCGCCAAATTCGGATGATTGACCCAAGCCACCGCATCATGTTTCTGCAAAAATTCCAACAAAGCGGCGGTATTAGCTAGGTGTCGTTGCATGCGCATCCCCAACGTCTCCAGCCCTTGCAGAATATAAAACGCATTAGTCGGGCTAAGGGATGCCCCGATATTATACATGCCCTCACTGCGCACACGCATGGCAAACGCCAACGGCCCAAACTCCTCCCAAAGATTGACTCCTTGAAAAGCAAAATGCGGTTCGGTCAGCGTGGGGAAGCGGTCATTCTGCCCCCAATCAAAATTGCCCCCATCAACAATAATCCCCCCCATAGCCACCCCATGCCCGCCAATCCATTTGGTCAAAGAATGGATGACGACATTGGCCCCATGCTTAATCGGCTGCATCAAATAGGGCGTGTTGAGGGTGGCATCAAGCACCAAAGGCACCCCGGCTTTATGTGCGATTTCGGCAACCTTAGCCACATCCAGCACATCAAGCCCCGGGTTACCAATCACCTCACCAAAAATCATTTTGGTATTAGGTTTTATCGCATCAGCAATAGCTTTATGGTCGGTGGGATTAACAAAACTCGTGCTAACGCCAAAACGCGCCATAGTATGTTCAAGCAGATTGATATTGCCCCCATACATCTGTGAGGAGGCAACAATATGGTCGCCCTGTGCCGTCAAAGCCAGCACCGACAAAAACACCGCCGCCATGCCCGTGGAAACGGCAACCGCCGCCACCCCGCCATCCAATGCGGCAAGACGATTTTCCAACACCGCCACCGTGGGGTTAGAAATACGCGAATAAAGATGCCCCCCCACCTCTAAATTATAGAGCGCGGCGGCGTGTTCGCTATTCTCAAACATATATGAAGTCGTCTGATGGATAGGCACCGCCCGCGACCCATGCCGCGCATCAGGGGTAAATCCCGCATGCAAAGCCAGACTATCAAAACGCAATGATTTACTCATGATAAAGAATCCTCCAATAATGTTTGTGGCACTTTGGTAGAAGGCGGCAGAAAAGGCAAGGGGGTGGTGGTCGCATGGCGCGCGCCAAAAGGCGTTTCCACCAGCAAATCGGCGGCATCAATATGGTCGCGCCCAATCAAACAAGTGGCGATATTGCGCGCCAGACGCGGCGAAAACGCCGCCGCCGTAACCTGCCCCACCAGACACTCAGCGTCACACTCAGCGCCACGCTGTCCATCCCGCCCCCCACGATAAATCCCCCAGCGATTTTCATTGACCGCAGGAAACGGCGCGCCATCCATAAAAAGCCCCATAAACGCCCGCTTGACGCCATTAGCCTTAATGCGCTTCAACGCATCTTTACCGATAAAATCCGCCTCCTGTTCCAAATCACAAATCCCCCCAAGCCCCATCTCAAACGGATTCGATTCGGCATCAGTATCCGCCCCAATAGAAATCATGCCGCTTTCCACACGTTCAATATAATTCGGCGCACCGGCGGCGATACCATAATCCGCCCCCGCCTCCATCACCAAATCCCAAAGCGCCCGCCCTTTAGTGCCATCGCACAAATAAAATTCATACCCCCCCTGTTTGCTCCACCCGGAACGCGCGACAATGAGCGGAATCCCCGCCAATTCGGTCTCATAAAAACCAAAATAAGGCAGGTGCAACGGCGCCGCCCCGAGCAAATCACGCACCACATAATGCGATTTCGGCCCCTGAATCGCCAAGGGTGCAATATCAGGCTCCGACACATCCACATCCAAGCCAAGCCCGAATGCAATCCCCTCCGCCAGCATCAACGTATCGCTATCCGCCAGCGACAGCAGATATTCATCCGCCCCCAGCTGCAACAACACCGGGTCATTGACCAACGCCCCCTTGCTATCACAAATCGGCACATAAGCCCCCTTGCCAATCGTCAGCCCCGCCAAATTACGCGGGGTCAGAATCTGCACGAGCCGCGCCGCATCCGCCCCCTTGATTCGCAACTGCCGCTGTGCGCCGACATCGCGCAAATCCACACGCTGAATCAGTTGTTCATATTCCCCCAAAGCATCGCCATAACTGACGGGGATATACATGTGATTATAGGTGCTAAAATGCGTCACCCCCGCCGCCACCGTGCAGTCAAAAAACGGCGATTTACGGATTCTAGGTCCTATGGCAATGGAAAACGACATCCCAAACACTCCCTCCCTGGCACTTTCTAAAAATTTTAAGCCAGCGCAACAACCACACGCCCGCTAACCCCGCCTTTGAGGATAGACGCGCCATATTCAGACAAATCTTCCAAAGCAATGGTTTTCGTAATGGCATCCAGCGCATCAAAATCCAACGTCTTCGCCAATTCCTCCCAGACCAACTGCCGCCGCGGAATAGGCTGCATAACGCTATCAATGCCTAACAAATTAACCCCACGCAACAAAAACGGAATGATAGATGCCGGCACCATCACCCCGCCAGCATTACCAATCGCCGCCACCGAACCCCCATAATTGACCTGCCCCAACACCCGCGCCAGCATTTCACCGCCAACACTATCAATCACCCCAGCCCAGCGCGCGCTTTCCATCGGGCGGTCAATCGCCTCCGCCAGTTCCTCACGCGCAATCACCTCCTCAACACCAAAGCGCGCCAGATATTTTTCTGCGTCCGCCTTACCGCTAACCGCCGCCACTTGATAGCCCCGCCGCACCAAAAGCATCGCCGCCACCGAACCCACACCGCCAGTCGCACCAGTAACCAAAATCGTGCCACTATCAGGCTTAATACCATGCTCCTCCAAAGCCAAAATCCCCAGCATAGCCGTCACCCCAGCCGTGCCAATCGCCATCGCCGTTTGACACGAAAACCCGTGCGGCAAAGGCAACAACCAGTCGCCTTTCACCCGCGCCAGCTGTGCGTAGCCCCCCCACCAAGCCTCACCAACGCGCCAGCCCGTCAGCACCACCTCATCGCCCGCCTTAAAATTGCTATCGGCGGATTCCACAACCCGCCCGGCGAGATCAATACCGCCAATATGCGGATAATTGCGCACCAGCCCGCCCTTGCCCGCCAGCACCAACCCATCCTTATAATTAAGCCCCGAATAAGCAACCTCAACCAAAACATCGCCCTCTTGCGGCAAATCATCAGCCGTCAATTCAACAATATCGGCAGAAATCGGCGCATCAGCATCCCGCGACAATAAAAGTGCCTTAAAATTCTTTTGGTTATTCATAATACCATTCCTTTATCATAATTACATTCAAGCCATCATAAACCGAGCGCACCCAAAAACAAAAGCATTTTTAGGCATAAATACCCCGCAAAACCCCCCCGCCAATAATCAGTGCCAACAGCATCAACCCCGCCCCCATAACCACATTGAGGCGCGGCGCAAATGCACGAAACCCCCGCAACATAAACGGCATGCCAAATAAAACCGCCAGAAAAATATACCAAAAACTATCAACAAGCCAAGCCGTCGCCGCCATCTGCATACGCATAGTCAGGGGCTGATGCGGGGTGAGGAATTGGCTAAAAATAGCGGTAAAAAACACCGCAACTTTGGGATTAAGCATGGCGACCAAAAACCCATCAAGCCCCGCCCGCCACAGGCTTAGCCTGCGTCCCAACCTCCGCGAACCCCCGCCCCCCGACTCCGCCAAGAAGGGGTCACGCAAACCCTGCCAAAACATCCCCCAACCAATCCACAACAAAAACCCAAGCCCCGCCAGTTGCACCCCCAAAAACAAACCCGGCACCACAAGCAAAACCGAAGCCAAACCAAACGCCACCAACCCCGCATAAAACAAAACGCCAAAACCATGACAGAAACCAAAAACGATGCCAGCCCCCACGCCCGCCCCGGAGGCACTAACATGACGAATAAGCAAAACCACGCTAGGCCCCGGGCTCACCGCCCCGGCAAGGCAGGTCAGGGTCAAAATCAACCAATCATGCAAAGGTAAAAACAAACAAACCCTCCCCAAAATATCTAGTTGCCTTTTATCCCCACCCCTATAACATAAAAGCACGCAATCGCAAAAAAGGAGGATATTATGAAAACCCGTGCCGCCGTAGCCCTAGAGGCAGGCAAACCCCTAGAAATCATGGAAGTAGACCTAGCCCCGCCCCAACAAGGCGAAGTGCTAGTAGAAATCAAAGCCACCGGCATCTGCCACACCGATGAATTCACCCTATCCGGCGCCGACCCCGAAGGCCTATTCCCCTCCATATTAGGACACGAAGGGGCAGGCGTAGTAGTAGAAGTCGGCAAAGGCGTCAAGTCCCTAAATATAGGCGACCACGTCATCCCGCTTTACACCCCCGAATGTAGAGAATGCGATTACTGCCTCCACCCAAAAACAAATTTATGCCAAGCCATCCGCACCACCCAAGGACAAGGCGTCATGCCCGACGGCACCTCACGCTTTTCGCTGAACGGCAGGTCGCTATATCATTATATGGGCACCTCCACTTTCGCCAACCACACAGTGCTCCCCGAAATCGCCTGCGCCAAAATAGACAAAAACGCCCCCTTTGATAAAGTCTGCTACATAGGCTGCGGCGTCACCACCGGCATAGGTGCGGTCATCAACACAGCAAAAGCAGAAGCAGGTTGCAACGCCGTAGTGTTCGGGCTAGGGGGCATAGGGTTGAATGTCATCCAAGGGCTAAGGCTAATCGGTGCGAATATGATCGTAGGCGTAGACCTAAACCCCGCGAAAGAACAATGGGGCAGAGATTTCGGCATGACGCATTTCGTCAATCCAAAAAAAATAAAGGGCGACCTAACCGCACATTTGATAGAACTAACCAAAGGCGGTGCCGATTACAGTTTTGAATGTATAGGCAACACCGAAATCATGCGCACAGCCCTAGAATGCAGTCACAAAGGCTGGGGCGAATCGATCATCATAGGCGTAGCCGGCGCCGGAAAAGAAATCAGCACCCGCCCATTTCAGTTGGTGACCGGCCGCAGCTGGCGCGGCACAGCCTTCGGCGGCGCCAGAGGCCGCAGCGACGTACCAAAAATAGTCGATTGGTACATGGGAGGCAAAATAAAAATAGACCCAATGATAACCCACACCATGCCCTTAGAGGACATAAACAAAGCCTTTGAGCTCATGCGCGCGAACAAAAGCATCCGTTCGGTGGTGGTGTTTTAGGGAAAAAATACTACATTTTGTGTCATTTTTTGTTGAATCTGACAAAAAACCACAATATACTGAAGGATAACGAAAGGGTATTGGGATGAATGATGCTACGCCGATATTTGACATTATCCCGCCACTGTCAAAACAGGGTTTTTTGAGCGCTCTGCGTTCTGATGGCAAATATAAATATGCGCGCTATAATGGGCTTCCCTTGCGCTATGCCGGGGGCAAAAGCCTCGCCGTTGGGCATATCATTGAACATATTCCCGACAATATAACCCATCTTGTCTCGCCTTTTTTTGGCGGCGGTTCGGTGGAAATTGCGTGCGTTCGTGAACTCGGCATAAAGGTCAAAGGCTACGATCTTTTTGATATTCTCACCAACTATTGGCAGGTGCAAATCGCCCAGCCAAAAAAACTAGCCGCGCGCATTGAGGAATGGGTACCAACCGATGAAGTATACCGTGCCGTCAAAGCGCGCCTAAAACAACATTGGACGAACGAAGCCCTTATTGATGACAAGCTAGAATTGGCGGCACATTATTGGTTCAACCACAACCTATCCTATGGACCGGGCTTTTTGGGCTGGATGTCCAAAATTTATCAGGACGAAAACCGCACCAAACGGCTCATTGATAAGGTGCGGCATTTTGAAATCACCGGGCTTAGCGTTGCCAGCGGACGTTTTGAAAAAACCATCCCCCGCCATAGCACTGATTTTCTCTATTGCGACCCGCCCTATTATTTGGATGCGGATAGCAAAATGTTTCGGGGCATCTATCCGCAACGCAATTTCCCCATTCATCATAACGGCTTTGACCACGCCAAACTACGCGACTTGCTAAAAGCGCATCAAGGCGGTTGGGTGCTGTCGTATAATGATTGTTCAACGATTCGAGAGTGGTATGCGGATTTTGATATCGTTGATGTTGCGTGGCAATACACCATGGGGCAAGGCGAAACCCGCATCGGCAAAAATCGCGTTGAAAACGGCTCCAAACACCATGTAAAGCAATCTCATGAACTCTTAATAGTGAGGCATCCGTAAATGGCAAAACGAGCAATGGACAGCAAAACCGCAAGCCTAAAAAAAACAAGCGGTCATAAAAATGAGGAACATTTTGCCGATGCCATAGGCGGGCGGATTCAGGCGGGTGCGCACACGGATAAAAAGGATGTCATTGATAAGCAAGATAGGGCGCACTCAGTAAAAGCCGGAACGTGGTGGCAGATATTCCTTTACGGCGAGGAACGCCTAAAAACCAACAGTATTTTTCAAGGCATGGGCAATGTAGCCAATATCATGCTGGATTGCCTCAACGCCTACCCGCCAAGTTTCGCCGAATATCAAAAAAACAAAAAAGCCGCCAAACAAGGCTTGCGCCCACATATGCGCGCCCTACTAGCCGAATTACAAAAACCCAACATCTTGAGGGCGTTTCTTGATAAGGCATTATTTGATGGCGGCAAAGCTGACTTCCTGTCAATTTATCCCAGCGCGGCAAATGACCCAAAAAACAAAAAACATTTCCATATTTTTCACAAAGATGAAGTCATCAACGCCCTACAAAATGATGTAACCCTCGCCAATTCAAAGGCAAGAAACGAAAACGAGACATCCGAACAAAAAATTGTCCTCAAATCTAAATGCGTCGGCAAACAAATAGGCGAAATAGAAGACCGCCACGACAGCCAGCAACATTATAGAGAAATGAAATTCCGACTAAACGCCCCAGCAATGATGAAAATTCTACAAAGCAACATAAATACATCGGCATCATTTAAGCCAAATGTAACTGTCTACGGGAAAGCAACACGCTTGATGAAATAGGCAAATCGCCGAACGAAAGCATCCGTTCGGTGGTGGTGTTTTAGGGGGGTAAAAAATTTGCTTGATTTTGGTTTTAGGCTACCATAATGTTATGGTTATGTGGAATGCATCAATGATGGCGGTCTGCAATGCAAAAGAACAGATTTAAAAATGCTAACAAAGCACTTAGGGAGCAAATACCCCTAGGGCTTCTTATGCTCTTTTTTATGTTTATATTTCAATTTATAGCATTATGGGTGGCGGGATATTATAATCCGCTCAATATATCATGGAGTTGGGCGCTCCCGATATTCTGGCTCACTTGTATCAATTTATTGATATATCAAGCAGTAAATCATCTGAGTACGTCTTTTACACTATTGAGCGACCAGCAATCATTTTTTGGTCGATACATGCCTATCACTCTTATAATCCTGCTTATCGCATGCTTCTTGCTTCAAAGTTGTAACTTTCAAACTTCGGCAAAATTTAATGATATTTTAGCAAAAAACCACGGAAGTTTAGATAAGATTGACTTGATGTGGATGCCAGCAATTGCTACTGGTGTGCTATATTTACTTTCACTTGCTACCACATATGCTTTCCCAGAAAAAGAAACACTTCCACTGAATATGTCGGAAAACAAAGAGATTGACGAACAAATAGACAAAGTGAACGAGGAATTGTAATCATGAATGACCAAATTACTTCAGAAATAGCCACAAACTTAGCAAAAGGCGAGGATGAAAAAAGCCTTCGCTTAAATGTCATACAGGTTGAACAGCCAATTGGTGTGTTTTTTATTACTTCTATGGATTATAAAGAATTACTAAAAATATGTGATTTTGATATTAGAAAAAAAATAGAAGGCGCAACTATTGAAGAATATATTGGAGTGCAGAGATCTCTCGACAATAGCAGAGTCACCGAAATTAGCGAATTTGTTAAATTACCCGACGCTTCTTTTCCAACATCAATTATCATTGCCATTGATGAGCCTTATGTCACTGTTGATGACAAAGAATCTAGCATGATAATAAGCAATAAACCGAAAGACCATGAAAACGACGATCCTAAAGCATTTCGGTCGCTTGCGCGCATTCTTGACGGTCAACACCGTTTGAAAGGATTGGAAGTAAGCAAAGTCAAAAATTTTCAGGTCAATGTGACTATTTTTACAGGCATGGATCTATCTGACCAAGCGATGATCTTTGCTAATGTCAATTTGAGCCAGACTAAAGTCAATAGAAGCCTTGCTTATGATTTGCAAGATTACAGCAAATATAAAAGCCCTATTCGCTCAGCTCATAGAATCACTGTGATACTGAATAAAGCTGAAGACAGCCCCTTCCAAAAAAAGATAAAACGCTTGGGAATCAAAACCCCCGGTGTGCAGGGCGAAACCTTAACGCAAGCTGCCGTAGTTGAAGCCCTCCTTGCTCATATCACACATAAAAATAGGCTTATGGAAGATATCGCCGCTGGCAAAGATGTCGGTGTAGGTAAAAGAGAATCTCTTTTTGGTGCTAAAGTTAAATTTTCTACCTATGAAGACGATGAAGAAAATTTTGTTTTGAGAAAGTTTTTCATAGATGAACGTGAAACAGATATAGCGATTCTGATTATCCGCTATTTCAGAGCCGTCAAAGCACGATGGAATCATGTTTGGGAAAAAACCGAATCTGGCTGGGTATTACACAAAACAAATGGTTTTATGGCTTTCATGCAATTCTTCAAATTTGCCTATAAGCATCTCGCCAAGCCCCCGAATGGCATGATCGAACAGGATGTTTTTAACGAATTCTTTGAAAAATTGGAAATACCTGATGAAACATTCCAAGTAAATCAAGCCTTACCCGGTGCTGGTGGACAACGCTTTATTTTTAATGCCTTGCTTGATGCTTCTGGCTTAAATGAAAAAAATGTGCGTTGGGATAAAAAATAACCCAACAGAACAACGGAACACCCCCCATGCAAATCATAGCTGAATCAAAACTTTTCGCTGGCACGCATCAACACATCCGCCACCATAGCCCGGCGACCCAATGCCCGATGGAATGTGCGGTTTTTATCCCGCACGGAAATGCGCCTGATGCTTGTCTTATTTTCCTCTCGGGTTTAACCTCAACTTGGGAGAACGCCACGACCAAGGCGGGGGCGCAGATTCATGCGGCGCGGGCGAATATGGCGCTGATTTTTCCTGATACTTCGCCGCGCGGGGACGGCGTCCCCGATGCCGAACAATTTTGGCTCGGGCAAGGCGCTGGGTTTTATGTTGATGCCACCGAACCGCCTTGGGCGCCGCATTTTTCTATGGAATCTTACATCACCCGCGACCTGCCGGTGCTCTTTGCCGAAGCCATCGGCAAGCCTCTGCCGCCATTGGGGATTATGGGCTATTCTATGGGCGGGCATGGCGCGCTGACTTTGGCGATGAAGCACCCGGCGCAATTCGCCTCGCTTTCCGCCATGTCGCCGATTTCTTCCGTAACCCAAAGCGCATGGGGACAACAAGCCCTCACCACCTATCTGGGCAAAAATTCAAAAAACCACGAAACCCATGACGCCACTTTACTCATGGCAAGCCGAGGCTGGCATAGCGACATTTTGATAGACCAAGGACTAGAAGATGAATTTTTAGACGAACATCTAAAACCGCACCTCCTCGCCGAAGCCGCCGCGCGCGCCAACATCCCGCTAACGCTCCGCCAACACGAAGGCTACGACCATTCGTATTATTTCGCCGCCAGTTTCATCGCCGGCCACATAGACTGGCACGCCAAACGCCTAAAAGCATGAGCACAAACCCCCGCGCCATCCCCCCTGCCGATTACATCATCATCGGCGCCGGCTCGGCAGGTTGCGCCATCGCCGCCCGCCTCGGCGCGCATGGCGAACACTCAATATTAGTCTTAGAATATGGCGGCGCCGACGCCTCGCCCTTTATCCAAATGCCCGCCGCGCTTTCCATGCCGATGCGGATGCACCGCTACGATTGGGGCTATCAAAGCGCGCCCGAACCCGCGCTCAACAACCGCATCCTCGCCACCCCCCGCGGCAAAGTCATCGGCGGTTCGTCCTCCATCAACGGCATGATTTACGTGCGCGGACACGCCGAAGATTTCAACCACTGGCAAGCCCAAGGCGCAGATGGCTGGGGCTTTGCCGATGTCCTCCCCTATTTCAAACGCATGGAAAACTGGCACGGGGATGCGGGGGAAGATTCAGGCTTTCGCGGCAAAACCGGACCCTTACACATCACCCAAACCGCCCGCGACAACCCCCTCCACCACGCCTTCACCGCCGCCGCCATTGAGGCAGGCTACGCCGCCACCGCCGACTATAACGGTTTGCGCCAAGAAGGTTTTGGTGCCGCCGACCGCACCATCTGGGGCGGCAAAAGATGGTCGGCGGCGGATGCCTATCTCAAACCCGCCATCCGCAAATACGGCGTGCGCCTGATCAAACACGCCCTCGTGGATCGCATTATTTTTGATAATAAACGCGCCATCGGCGTGATATTTACGCAGGGTCAAAAAACATTTTCCGTGCAGGCAAAATGCGAAATCATCCTAGCCGCCGGCGCCATCAACAGCCCCACCATCCTCCAACGTTCAGGCATCGGCGACGGTAAAATACTCCAACAAGCCGGGGTAAAAACATTATGCGACCGCGCGGGCGTTGGCGCCAATCTACAAGACCATTTAGAAATTTATCTACAAATGCGATGCTTAAAACCCATCACCCTCAACGCGCATTTCGGCATATTATCAAAAACGCGCATCGGCTTAAATTGGCTCCTGCGCCGCCAAGGGTTAGGTGCCAGCAACCATTTTGACACACTAGGTTTCATCCGCACCGATAAAGGCATCGCCTACCCGGATATGCAGTTCCACTTTTTAGCAGCGGCAGTGCGCTATGACGGGCAAGCGGCGGCGGATGGGCATGGCTTCCAACTACATATCGGGCCCATGCGGTCAAAATCGCGGGGGGCAGTGCAGATTCGCGCACCCGAAAGCACCACCCCACCAAAAATTCAATTCAACTATATGACCCACCCCGATGATTGGACGGAATTCCGCCAATGCATCCGCTTGGCGCGCGAAATTTTGCACCAGCCGGCCATGGATGCCTATCGCGGTGCTGAAATTCAACCCGGCGCACATATCACCAGCGACGAAGCCCTTGACGCTTTTATCCGCGCCCGCGCCGAAAGCGCCTATCACCCCTGCGGCACCTGCCGCATGGGGCGCACCGATGACCCGCTAGCCGTGGTGGATAGCGCATGCCGCGTCATCGGCGTTGAGGCTTTGCGCGTTGCCGATAGTTCCATTTTCCCGCGCATCACCAACGGCAATATCAACGCGCCATCAATCATGGTCGGCGAGAAAGCGGCAGACCATATTTTGGGACACGCGCCCCTAGCCCCTCTAAATTTAGAGCCTCACACACCAAAAAACTGGCAAAAACGCCAGCGTTAGCCAACGCTAATAACCCAATAGAGGGGTAGATGATGCCATTGTCTAACTTTTCACCTGCAAAAGATTTTGTTATCTGCTAGGGTCACAGACTTTGAAAGGAGTTTCACATGACGAAACAAAACAACAAGTATGTTACCATTCTGGGGCTAGTCATCGCGGCGAGTTTCAGTTTCATCTTAGGTCTATCTTTGGCGAATCTATCATTAGCACAAGCCGAGGAGATTGACGACAATGCGCGTCCTGCCCCGCCGTCTATTGGTGCGGATGTGCCTTTGACCTATTTTGGTCCGGCGCCGTCTGAGGTGCAGAAAGAATTGGTCGGCCCGCACAAATTATTGCGCGCCGGGCGTGTAGACCTAGACGCCGGCACCATCACCCTGCCCTTATATCAAGGGCGCATGGAAAGTGGCGAAAGCGTTTGGTATATCGTCACCGACACCAATGATAAAGGCAATGCCGATGCGTTGGGGTTAAATTTTTCGCCGAAATTGACATTTTCCAATGTCGGCAAAGCGGTGCGGCAAGCCCGCCTAGATAAAGATTTCACCCTAGTCTTTGCCAATGGCAAGGTGGATTTCGCCCCGGAACGCAAGGTAGTCCCCGGGGATGCACCCAATTTCTTCCCGCCTAAAGAAGCGCATCCCGGCTCGGTAGGCGATGCCGATTACTCGCCTTTGGTAAAAATCACCAATGCTGGCGGGCATATCTATAACGCCCCGGTGATTGCTTTTGACGTTGATGCGGATGAATTGCAACGCTATTGCCATAAGGAGCCCGACTATAAGCTGGTGCATGATAAAGTGCTATCCATCTGCCCCGATGAGGCGGAGGTAGTGATTGAACTCACCCCGGGCTTTAGTTTCGCGCGGCCAGTGTTGTATATTTCCACGGACGCCAATCATCCGGTGCCAGCAACTTTGGAGGGGGCGACTTACACCCCAGCACTGGGCGATATTGTAGTAGGCGGCGATGATAGCCTTTTCAGCCCCGTTGAGCGTATTTTCGTGATGATCAACGGCATCACCGGCAAGGGCAACCCCCAACGCCAAGGGCTAAACTCGGCAATTTCCGACCACACTTCACCGCTAAATGTGCTAGGGGGCATCCCAACCATAGCCACCGATTACAGCCCGCTATGGGACGTCAATGCCGGCGAATGGACAAAAGAAGCCATCAATAAAGGTATCCGTTCCAGAGTATCCGAAGAATTCCAAATTCTCGGTCTAGTAGAACAAGGCTGGATCACCGGCCCGGGCGGTGCCAAATACGGCTCCACCGGCTTCGTAGTGAACTGCCCAATAGTCTTCCGCTTCTTGTAGGCGAGAGGCACACAAAAAAATGGGGGGCTTAAATTTGCCCCCCATAATTTTTCATAAAAGGGCGCAGTCAGTTACGGCATAAACCAAAAATTCGCGGCGGGGCGTTCCCCGCTCGGGGGGTATGGGGGGCGAAGCGCCCCCATAAAAATTCAATAAAAATGGTGCTGCTGAGAAGACTTGAACTTCCGACCTCTCCCTTACCAAGGGAGTGCTCTACCACTGAGCTACAGCAGCATTATGCATACCGACATCTTATAGCATATTAGACCAAATATCCAAGAATGTTTTTTCGCGGGGGATTTCATCCCCCACACCCCCTGACCGCCGAACGCGGCGGGGCGGTTTTTTGGCTTATGCCGTAATGGGATGTGCTTATTTTTTTAGTGACTCCAGCATCTCACCGCCATTTCAACAAAAACCGCACCACCCGGCGGACGCGGTCGGAGAATAGTTTTGGTGTGAAGAATGCGCCGGCGGCGCGTTTGCTTGCTTCGCCATAGGTGGGGTAGGGGGCGATGAAGCCTGCCATGGTTTTGATATTGGCTTTGGTAGCGATGGCGATGGACCACGCCCCGATCATCTCGCCGGCATGGGGGGCGAGGATGCTTGCCCCCAAAATGCGTCCTTTTTTGGTGATGATGGCGATGACCATGCCTTCGGTGCGGCGTTCGGCGCGGGCGCGGTCGTTGTCGGCGAGGGATGCGGTCAGGCGAATCGGGGCAAGCCCTGCCGATTCCGCCATTTCCATGGTCATACCCACATGCGCGAGTTCGGGGTCGGTATAGGTCACCCATGGCACGGTGCTATCATCCACGCGCGCGGGCAGACCGAACAGCATATTGCGGATAACAATCCCGGCATGATAGCCGGCGATATGGGTAAATTGTTGGCGTCCGGCGACATCGCCAATAGCAAAAACACGGCGGGCGCTGGTGCGGAGACGGCGGTCGGTTTCGATGCCGCCGGGTGTAAATTTAATGCCGGCTTTTTCCAAGCCTAAATGCGCGAGTTGCGGACGCCGCCCCACCGCCACCAATAAATGCGAGCCTTTTATTATTTCTTCATTATTTTTAGCATTGTCGCCAAGTGGCGATAAGGTCACCGCAATGCCATCGCCATCCTTTTTCACCGCCGATGCCGCCATGCCTTCGCGCAAATTTAGCCCCTCATCAATGAGCCGCCGCCGCAAGATTTCCACCAATTCGGGGTCATCACGATTCAAAATCTTGGCGGCTTCCAGCACCGTGACTTTTGCCCCTAGCCGCCGAAAACTCTGCGCCATCTCAATACCAATCGGCCCGCCCCCCATGACCAATAAATGTTCAGGCACTTCTTCAAGCGTAAAAATCGTCTCATTGGTAAAATGCGGCACCTTATCCAAACCCGGCACCGGCGGCACAAACGGCACCGAACCCGTAGCAATAACAACAAATTTCGCTTTAACCCGATAGCCGCCGCCTTCAATAACCCGTGCGCTAACAAACTGCGCATCGGCTTCAATGACTTTGACGCCTAGATTGGTAAAACGTTCCACCGAATCATGCGGGGCAATGCCGGCGATGACATCATCAATATGCGCTTTGACTTGTGGCATATTGACGGATTTTTCGGCATGCACACCCATTATTTTGTGGCGCGGGTCGTGATGCGCCATTTTCGCGGCGGCAATGAGCGCTTTTGATGGCACACAGCCATAATTGAGGCAATCCCCCCCCATTTTGCGCCCTTCAAACAGCACCACCTTGGCCCCCATCTGCACAGCCCCCGCCGCTACTGATAGCCCGCCCGAACCGCCGCCAATAATGCAAATATCGCTATCAAGTGGTGTCATGACTTCCTCCCTTTTCTTTGGCCCCCTTCTTTTGGCGCGAACGCACAATCGCCGGGATGAGCGCCAACACCGACAGCGCCAGAATCGGACCCAACAAACTTGGGTCGGATAGCACCGACAAATCGGGGGCTTCCCCGGTCACTAAAACATCCGAGAACCCAATCCCCGTATAGACAAACACCGCACTACCGGGAATAATACCAAAAAACGTCGCCAAAATATACGGCACCACGCGCATCCCCAACATGGCGGGGATGATATTGACCACCCAGAACGGTGCCACCGGCATCAACCGCAACGCCAACAGCCAAAAAAACGGCGAGCGGTCAAAGCCCCCCCGCAATTTTTCAATAAAGCCCGAACCTGAACGGCGAAAGAAATCCGCCAACGCCCCCCGCGCCGCCAAAAACACCAATAGCGCACCAAAAGTCGCCGCCACCACCACCAGCACCACCCCGAGCCAGCCAAAAATCGCCCCGCCAGCCAAGGTCAAAAACAACGCCCCGGGGAGCGAAAACGCCACCGCCAACGCATAAAGCAGCACAAATCCGAGCGCGGTGAGCAGAAAATACGCCTCAATCCAGCTTTGCAACAGCGCATGATGCGTCGCCAGACGTTGCCAAAAACTTTCATCAAGGCGGATATCATAATGGCGCATGATAGCCAATAGCACCAGCATGCCGACAATAAGAATCGCCGCCGGCACAAACCGCTTAACCGAATTCGGCGTTATTGATGAATCAGACATGAGATTACAACCTCCTAAACCAAAGCATCATCATAGCACGCTTTGGCATCTCATGCGAATCATCATTTTCTTGCCTAATTTTGCTTATATTTTCTGCGCAAACCGATTAGAATAGGCGATGATGAAACGCGAAAAATCCAAATCCGAACAGCTACGCACGGCACGGCAAGAGGCAGCATTGCGCGCCAATCTACAAAAGCGCAAAGCCCAAACCCGCGCCAGAAACCAAACACTCAGTGCCCACGCGCCACAACCAAAACCGCAAAAGGAACGCAACTAATGGATTATCTTGAAATAGAGCCTAATGGCGCACTAAACGGCACGATAACGGTAAGCGGTGCCAAAAACGCTGCCCTGCCATTGATGTGCGCCGGGCTTCTCACCGATGACACCCTCACCTTGGAGGGCTGGCCAAACCTAGCCGACACGCATTCCATGAACGCGCTATTACAAAGCCTCAATATGAGTACCGCCATTGATGGCGACACGCTAACTTTACGCGCAAACGGCGCCATTAACCCCATCGCCGCGTATGATTTAGTGCGTAAAATGCGCGCCTCCATCTTGGTGCTAGGACCGCTTTTGGCACGTCTAGGCACGGCAAAAGTATCGCTCCCCGGCGGCTGTGCCATCGGCTCGCGTCCGGTGGATTTACATATTATGGTCATGGAAAAATTGGGCGCGCATGTACGCCTAGAAGACGGCTATGTGCTAGCCGATGCCAAAAAAGGCTTATCAGGCAACCGCATCACTTTTCCTAGTATCAGCGTCGGTGCCACCGAAAACGCGCTAATGGCGGCGAGCATGGCAAAAGGCGAGACAACATTATTAAACCCCGCCCGCGAGCCGGAAATTATTGACCTTGCCGAATGCCTCATCGCCATGGGGGCAAAAATTGAAGGGCATGGCAGCGGGTGCATCAGCATCCAAGGCGTTGATACCCTACACGGCGCCCGCCATAAAGTCATCCCCGACCGCATTGAAGCCGGCAGTTTCGCCATCGCCGCCGCCATAACGCAAGGCGCGCTAACCCTAAAAAATGCCCACGCCGACCACCTAGATGCGCTCCTCAAAGCCCTAACCCAAGCCGGTGCAAAAATCAAAACCGACACAACCAGCATCAATATCAGCATGCAAAATCGTCCTAAAGCCGTCAATATCACCACCGAACCCTATCCGGGCTTCCCCACGGATTTACAGGCACAATTCATGACGTTGATGTGTATAGCGACCGGCACTTCACAAATCAGCGAGACCATCTTTGAAAACCGCTTTATGCATGTCCCCGAATTGATGCGCATGGGCGCCGATATTCGTGTATCGGGGGGGGTGGCAGAGGTGCAAGGGGTGGAAGCGCTCACCGGCGCACCAGTCATGGCAACCGATTTACGCGCCTCCATATCATTAGTATTGGCGGGGCTAGTGGCAGCGGGGCGCACAACAGTAGGGCGCGTCTATCACCTCGACCGCGGCTATGACCGCCTAGAAGAAAAACTAAACGCTTGCGGTGCGCGCATTTCGCGCATCAAGGAATAATCTTATGAACAAAAACCTAAAATTAGCCGTGCATGACAATGACGACCTCACCATCCTCTCATCGCTATTACAAGACGCAACCCTATTAGTCGGCGATATGGGCTATGACGCCGAAGCCCAACAATTCCTATTCGTGGCGGCGCGCTTTCTCACGCTAGCGGATGGGCAGAAACGGCGGCGCTTGATGGGGGTACATTGCGCCGGCATCACGGCCGTGCGCCGCCACGGCATTGATTTGCGCCGGAGCGCCGATGTGCTATCCTTGCTCAGCATCACATTTTCGGGTATGTCAATAGATCTCATTTTTTCGGGGGCGGCACAGCTCAAACTAGAAACCCCCACGCTCAAAATATTCGCCAGCGATTTAGACGAAGGCTGGGCAACGCATTTCACACCCAACCATCCAGATGACCATCCAGATGGTAAGTAGAGGCAAGATATGACAAAACAAAACACCAACTGGCAAAATACCAACTGGCAAGCGGCGGGCGATAGCGAAAACGCCAATAAACTGATTCTAGCCCTACCCAAAGGGCGCATTCTCACCGCCATTCGCCCGCTTATGGCACGCGCCGGGCTCATCCCTGAAGAGGCGTTTTTTGATGCGGATGACCGCCGCTTGCGCTTCACCAGCAACGACCCCCAGCTAGACATCATCCGCGTGCGCAGTTTTGATGTCGCCACTTTTTTGAGCAATGGCGCCGCCCAGCTCGGCATCGCCGGCGCCGATATATTGATGGAATTTGACCACCCGGATATTTACGCCCCCGTAGACCTAAATTGCGGTCAGTGCCGTATGGTCGTCGCCAGCCAAGCCGCCACCATCGCCGCCGAAGACCCCCGCAGTTGGAGCCATGTGCGTGTCGCCACCAAATACCCCAATCTCACCCGCAAATATTTTGCGGCACGGGGGGTACAGGCAGAATGCCTCAAATTAAACGGCGCCCTAGAACTCGCCCCGAATCTAGGGCTATGTCGGCGCATTGTTGATTTGGTAGAATCCGGGGCAACTTTACGCGCCAATGGTTTGGTTGAGGTCGAAGAAATCGCAAAAATCACCAGCAAATTAGCGGTAAATCGAGTAGCATGGAAAACACGCCGAGACAGCATAAGCGATTGGGTCAGGCGGTTCAGTGAGGCGGTTGATGGCACAATACATACCCCTAAATGACCCAAAAAGGGCAGAAAAATTAGATGCGCTACTCAACGCCGTGCGCGCAGATTTCGCGCGTATTGATGACAAGGTCGCCGCCATCATCGCCCGCATACGCAACGAGGGCGATAGTGCTTTATTAGAACTAACGCGCGAATTGGACGGCTTTGATGCGCCAAATATGCATGCCCTAAAAATCCCCACGCACCAACTCGCCAAAGCCTATCAGGGAATTGATAAAAATTTGAAAACCGCGCTCAACCTCGCCGCCGACCGCATCACCGCCTATCACACGCACCAGATCCCGACATCCGAAACATGGCATGACGAAGGTGGCGTGCGTTTAGGCTTCCGCCATACGCCGATTGATGCGGCAGGGCTTTATGTCCCCGGGGGGCGTGCCGCTTATCCATCATCGGTGCTGATGAACGCCCTCCCAGCAAAAATCGCCGGGGTCAAACGCCTAGTGCTAACCACACCAACCCCCAAAGGCGATGCCAATCCTTTAGTATTGGCGGCGGCACATCTCGCAGGCGTAAGCGAAATCTGGACAATCGGCGGCGCCCAAGCCATCGCCGCCCTCGCCTATGGCACCGAAAGCATCCAAGCGGTGGATAAAATCACCGGCCCCGGCAATGCATGGGTCGCCACGGCAAAACGCCAGGTCTTTGGACAGGTAGGCATCGACGCCATCGCCGGCCCGTCCGAGGTGCTGATTCTAGCCGACAAGCAAAACAACGCCGATTGGATCGCCATGGATTTAATGGCACAAGCCGAACACGACGAAAATGCCCAAAGCATCCTCATCACCGACGATCAAAAATTCGCCGAAGCCGTCATGCAAGCGGTAGCGCACATATTAAAAAACCTCCCGCGCAAACACATCGCCGCCGCTTCGTGGCGCGCTTTCGGCGGGGTCATTATCGTCAAAGATTGGGCAGAAGCCGCGCGCCTAGTCAATCGCCGCGCCCCAGAACATTTACAAATCGCCGCCGAAAATGCCGAACAAATAAGCCAACAAATCCGCCATGCCGGTGCCATTTTCATCGGCGCCTACACCCCCGAAGCCATCGGCGATTACATAGGCGGCCCCAACCACGTCCTCCCCACGGCAGGCACCGCGCGTTTCTCATCAGGGCTCGGGGTGGCAGATTTCATGAAACGCACCAGCCTATTAGAATGCACCGCCGACAGCCTCCGCCCCCTCGCCCAAGCCGCCATCAGCCTAGCCGAAGCCGAAGGGCTAGACGCCCACGCCCAAAGCATCACCCAACGCCTCACGGGGGGCATCACGAAACGTCTAAAACAATGACCGCACAGCATCACCGCATCATTGAAATCCAACTAGACGCGCAAAACCAACCGCGCCTCAGTGCCGACCACGAACAAGAACGTTCAGTCGCCATTTTTGACCTCATTGAAGAAAATTTTTTCGCATTAGCCGCCGCCGATTCGTACAACGGCCCCTACATTTTGGGGCTAAGCTCCGATGCCCGCCACATCCATTTTGAAATCCGCGATAACAGCAACCAACCCCGCGCCAATTTTCTACTCGCCATGGGCCCCTTACGCCGCGTCATGCGCGACTACCAAATGGTCTGCGACAGCTACTACCAAGCCATCCGCACCAAAACCCCATCACAAATCCAAGCCATTGATATGGGGCGCCGCGCCCTCCACGATGAAGGCGCCCAAATCCTCCAACAAAGGCTAGAAGGCAAAATCAAAATGGATCACCCCACCGCACGACGCTTATTCAGTTTAGTTTTTGTGCTCAAACAAGGAACACGCTTATGACCCGCACCAACACCCCCCTGCCGAACATTCTTTTCGCTTGCACGCATAATAAGATTCGCTCCCCCATGGCAGAAGCCCTCATGCAAGCCATGTACCCCACCAAAATCGCCCATATAGATAGTTGCGGCATTGATGATGGCGGCGGCATCGGCGATGGTTTCACCATAGCGGTGATGCAAGAAATCGGCATTGATTTACTAGACCACACCCCCAAATCCTTCACCGCCCGCACCAGCCCAGAAATTGACCTAGTCATCTGCTTTTCCGAAGCCAGTTTTGAGACCGCCAACCAAATCCCCGCCCTAGATAAAGCCGAAATTATCTACTGCCCCATTTACGACCCGCAACTCATCGCCGAGGCGCGCGACGCACGCCTAGACGCCTACCGCAACATCCGCGACACCATAAAAACCATGCTCATAGAACGTTTTGGCACACCCGACACATAAAAGATGCATAAATCACTTGACCCCGAGCCCCCGTTTCGTAGATGATGCCACAATTTTACAACCCAGAAGGAAAAACGCATGGCGAAAGAAGACCTTATTGAATTCTCAGGCATAGTCACCGAATTATTGCCCAACGCAATGTTCCGCGTCAAATTAGACAACGACCACGAAGTGCTAGCCCATACCAGCGGCAAAATGCGCAAAAACCGCATCCGCGTGCTAGCCGGCGACCGCGTCAATGTCGAAATGACCCCCTACGATCTCAGCAAAGGTCGCATCACCTTCCGCTATAAATAGAGGGCAATATGCCAGCCAAAAAACGCCCCGCACCCAATAATTTCATCCTAGCATCGGCATCGCCCCGACGCGCCGCATTATTAAAACAAGTCGGCATAACCCCCAAAACCATCACCCCGGCAAACATAGACGAGACCCCAAAAGCAAACGAACCCCCCCGCATCTATGTCCAACGCATGGCAAAAACCAAAGCCGAAGCCATAGCAAAACAACACCCCAAAACCCCCATCCTAGCCGCCGACACCATAGTAGCCGTAGGACGCCGCATCCTAGGCAAAGCAACCACAAGCACCGATGCCGAAAAAATGCTAAAATTACTAGCCGGACGCCGCCACCAAGTACTCACCGCCATAACCCTAATAACCCCCGACGGCAAAACAAGAAACCGCATAGTAACATCAAAATTACGCCTAAAACGCCTAGACGACGCCACCATAAAATACTACCTAGACACCAACGAATGGAAAGACAAAGCCGGCGCCTACGCCATCCAAGGCATCGCCGCACTATGGATAGACTGGATAAGCGGCTCATACTCAAACATAGTAGGACTGCCACTAGCAGAAACCGGACAACTACTAAAATCAGCAGGATTACTAAAAACCACGGAACGCCGTGGAGCGACCGCCGAGCGCGGCGGGGCGACCACGGAACGCCGTGGAGCGAATTTTTGATTTATGCCATAACGGGCAACGCCTCTCTTTTTTGATGGCAGATGAGCGCGCTGTAATTTCTAGCACCAAAAAAACGCGGCGCGGCGTTCCGCGCTCGGGGGGTGTAGGGGGGCGAAGCGCCCCCACAAAAAATTAAAATTTCTTCCCCTAGACAAAAACAATAAGATAGGCTAAAAAAAACCAAGTCGCCCAGGTAGCTCAGTTGGTAGAGCAGCGGACTGAAAATCCGCGTGTCGGTGGTTCGAATCCGCCCCTGGGCACCACTGCCGAGCGCGGCAGGGCGATTTTTTGGTTTATGCCACAACACTCCGCGCCTCTTTTTTTAACAACCGATGAGCGCTATGGAATGGGCTTGGCTGGTTAAATTTTGCGCTATAGAAGCGAGGAAAATTGAAGGGGCTTTAATATGGCTATCCAGAAATCCTATTACAGAATCATACTTGGGCAGGGTCATAAATATGCCAACGAATGCTATCAGGGTGAGTTTGTTGGTACGCATTATGGTTTTGATTTTGATCTTTCCAATGAGCTTCCCGAAAATTGGCGTGATTTCAATGCAAAATTCATCGATACGTTTCTAAAAAACAACCCAGATAAAGCCAAAATTGCGGCTGGTCTCGCCTGTGCTACTGTCTGGGTTATCTGTAAAGGGATAAAGAAAGGCGACATCGTTCTTTGTCCTAATGGGCAGGGCGCATATTGGGTTGGCGAAGTCATTAGCGATTATGTATTTCAAGCCGATAGCTTTTTTCCCCATCAACGTAAAGTGGCTTGGTCGCCTGAGGTTATCGCACGTGCGGATATGTCACAGGAACTCCAAAACTCGACTGGTTGCCCTGGAAAATATGCAACTATTACAACGTATGCCGAAGAAATTGAAAGCTTCATCTCAGGCGCATCAAGACCGCAACTAATTTCTACCGATGAATCCGTTGAAGATGCTTCTGAATTTGCTTTAGAAAGGCATCTTGAAGATTTCTTGGTTCAAAATTGGGAATCAACCGAGCTTGGACAAAATTACGACATTTACGAAGATGATGGCGAGCTTATCGGGCAACAATTTCCAAGCGATACCGGGCCCATTGATATTCTCGCCATCAGCAAAGACAAAAAAGAACTTCTAGTTGTTGAGTTAAAAAAAGGAAGGGCAAGCGATGTCGTGGTTGGGCAGGTGCAGAGATACATGGGCTATGTCCAAGAAGAATTAACCGAACCCAACCAAAACGTCCGCGGCGTCATCATAGCCCTAGAAGACGACCTACGCCTAAAACGCGCCCTAAGCGTCACAAACAATATAGATTTCTACCGCTATCAAGTCAATTTCAAACTATTCAAAGAGTCGTAAAGAGCGCTCATCGGTTGCTGAAAAAGGGGCGCAGAGTGCCGTGGCATAAACCAAAAAATCGCTCCACGGCGTTCCGTGGTGGGGGGTGAAACCCCCCACTACTTCTCCAAATCTTCCCCGGTTTCCTGATTAACCCGTTTCATAGACAGTTTAATCTTCCCACGATCATCAAAGCCGATGACTTTAACTTTCACGCGGTCGCCTTCTTTGGCGATATCGGTAGTTTTTTCGGTTCGTCCTTCTTGGAGTTCGGATATATGGACGAGTCCGTCGCGTGCGCCCATGAAATTGACGAACGCGCCGAAATCC
Organism: uncultured Alphaproteobacteria bacterium; assembly: GCA_958431225.1. Taxonomy (GTDB): domain Bacteria; phylum Pseudomonadota; class Alphaproteobacteria; order Puniceispirillales; family UBA1172; genus UBA12202. The sequence continues at coordinate 809,927 of OY288107.1, forward strand.
ATCGTTTTGACGACGGTGCCTTCATAGATGACATGGAGTTCGGGTTCGGCGACAATATCGCGCACGCGTTTGAGTGCGGCTTCGCTAGCCGAGGCATCGGCGGCGGCGATTTTGACTGTTCCGTCATCTTCAATATCAATTTTCGCCCCGGTCGTCTCGCAGATTTCGCGGATAACTTTACCCCCGGGCCCGATAAGGTCGCGGATTTTATCCACGGATATAGATATGGTGGTAATTTTCGGTGCGGTTTCGGCGAGGGCATCGCGCGCATGCCCGAGTGCTTTGTTCATCTCATCCAAAATATGCAACCGCCCCGCTTTGGCTTGGTCAAGTGCTTGTTCCATAATCGCCGGCGTGATGGAGGTGATTTTGATATCCATCTGCAAAGCCGTGATGCCTTCGGCGGTGCCGGCGACTTTGAAATCCATATCCCCGAGATGGTCTTCATCCCCAAGAATATCCGACAGCACAGCAAATTTATCGCCTTCTTTAATCAGCCCCATAGCAATCCCCGCCACCGGACGCGGCAACGGCACCCCGGCATCCATCAGTGCCAGCGATGTCCCACACACCGTCGCCATAGATGACGAGCCATTGGATTCGGTAACTTCCGAAACCACGCGCACGGTGTAGGGGAAATCATCTTTGGAAGGACGCACCGGGTTAATGGCGCGCCATGCCAATTTGCCATGCCCAACCTCGCGGCGTCCCGGCGAGCCAACGCGTCCGGCTTCACCAACCGAATAGGGCGGGAAATTGTAATGGAGCATAAAATCTTGGCGGTATTCGCCTTCAAGCGCATCAACCAGTTGTTGGTCTTGGAGCGTGCCAAGGGTCGCCACAGCAAGCGCTTGCGTTTCCCCCCGCGTGAATAGCGCCGAGCCATGCGTGCGCGGCAATAACCCCACTTCGGCAACAATCGGACGCACGGTGGAAAGCTCGCGCCCATCAATGCGCTTGCTCGTCTTTAAGATGCTCCCGCGCACAATTTCGGCTTCCATTTTTTTGAAAATACCGCCCGCCAACACCGCATCAATATCTTCATCCAATTTTTCCAGCGCATCGCTTTTCACCTCAGCAATCGCCTCCTGACGGCTAGTCTTATTGGCGATTTTATAGGCTTCGGTCAGGGGCTTATTAAAGCCCTTAAACACCTTAGCAATCCCCGCCGCTTCGGCAGGTTCTTCAGGTAGCGGACGCGGGTCTTTTGCCGTGCGTTCCGCCAGCGCAATAATCGCCTCAATGACCTCCTGCATCGCCTTATGCCCAAAACTAACCGCCCCAAGCATAGTCTTTTCATCCAACTCACTAGCCTCGGATTCCACCATCAACACACCCTCACTAGTGCCAGCAACCACCAAATCAAGCACGCTGTCCTTCATCTGCGCCAGCGATGGATTCAACACATATTCGCCGCCAATCATGCCAACGCGTGCGGCACCAATCGGCCCAAAAAACGGAATCCCCGAAAGCGTCAAAGCAGCCGACGCCCCAAGCATGGCAACAATATCAGGGTCATTTTCCATATCATGCGACAACACCGTGGCAATCACCTGCGTCTCACACTTAAACCCCTCCGGGAAAAGCGGACGTATAGGACGGTCAATCAAACGCGATACCAACGTCTCCTTCTCACTAGGACGCCCCTCACGCTTAAAAAACCCGCCGGGAATCTTGCCGGCAGCAAAGGTCTTCTCCTGATAATTGACAGTCAACGGGAAAAAATCCTGCCCCGCCTTCGCCTGCCTAGCCGCTACCGCCGTGCATAACACCGTGGTCTCACCTAAACTAACCATAACCGCACCATCAGCCTGCCGTGCAACCTTGCCCGTCTCAAAACACAAAGGACAACCGCCCCACTCTAACTCTTTCTTAAATACCTCAAACATCTTGTCTATATCTCCTTCATAAATGTTGATTTAGTCATTAATGAAGTGCATTTAAGAAGTCAAGGAAACAAAAGTAAAAGATATGGGGGATTTCATCCCCCAAACCCCCTGACCGCCGAGCGCGGCGGGGCGGATTTTTGGCGTATGCCGTAACGCACCGCGCCCTATTCTTTCAAAACCGATGATCGCTTGGGTTAATTTTATGATGGGGGCAAGCCCCCATACCCCCACGCGCCCCGCGAGGTATTTTCACGAATCCATAGCGATCATCGGTTTTTGAAAAGAGGGGCGCAGAGTGCCGTGGCAAGCACCAAAAATTCGCCGCGGGGCGTTCCCCGCTCGGGGGGTTTGGGGGGCGAAGCGCCCCCATAAAAAAAATCCCCTTCAACGACGAAGCCCTAATTTTTTAATAAGTGCTTCATAGGCGGTTTTATCGCCTTTTTTGATATAATCGAGCAGGTGTCGGCGTTTGCCGACCATGGTTAGTAATCCGCGTCGTGAGCCGAAGTCGTGTTTATGTGTTTTCATGTGTTCGGTGAGGTTAGCGATGCGTTCGCTGAGGATAGCGACTTGGACTTGTGGGTTGCCGCTATCTTTTTTATCGGTGCCGAATTCGGCGATGAGTTCCGCTTTGCGGTTTTTTGTAATCGACATCATCCGTCTCCTTTTTGCAGATTAAAGATGCGTGTTGGTTGTCCTTTATTGGCAATCACGCGGATGAGTGCGAGGGGTTTGCCGTGGTGGAAACCGAGATGCATGGCATCTTTGACATTCACTTCAATCTGTTGACCGCATTGCAGCCGTTGTGCTTCGCTGTCGTTGAGAATCAAGCCCGGGATGTCGTCCAGTGCTGATTCCAACGGAAGCAGGGTTTCGAGTAATGTGGGATTATGCGCGATATTTTGCAAAAAATCCAGTGAATTCGCATTTTTCTCGCAAAATTTTCCGACACGATGGCGGCGGAGTTGGCTGATGTGTCCGGCGCTGCCCAAGGCACGGGCGATATCGCGGCCGAGTGCGCGGATATAGGCGCCTTTGCCGGTGGTGGCGGTGAAGCGGGTTTCGGTGCCTTCGTGGGATAGTATTTCAAGGGCGTGGATATCGACTTGGCGCGGGGGCATAGTGATATTTTGGGATGCGCGGGCGAGGTCATAGGCGCGTTTGCCGCCTAATTTGATGGCGGAATATTGGGGGGGGATTTGGCTGATGCGCCCACGAAATTGCGGCAGGATGGCGCGAATCATATCGGCATCCGGGCGGAGGTCTGAATGGTGCGTTGCCTCGCCTTCGCCGTCATCGGTGGTGGTTTCGTGTCCCCAGATGAGGGTGAACGTGTAATCTTTGGTGGCGTCCATAATATAGGGGACGGTTTTGGTGGCTTCGCCCATCGCGATGGGCAGGATGCCGCTAGCGAGGGGGTCCAGGGTGCCGCCATGCCCAATTTTCTGGGGATGAAAGAGGCGGCGGAGGGCGCCGACTGCCGCCGTTGAGGTCATACCAACGGGTTTATCCAGCACCAGCCAGCCCGAAATCGGGCGTTTAGGTGGGTGCGGGGGTTTCGGGCGTTTAATCTTTATGTTGGCTTTTGGGGGCACGGCGATTTTCTTCAATGAGTTCGGCGACGCGTCCGGCGGTATCAAAACTCGTATCCAATAGGAAGCGCAATTTGGGGCAACGGCGGGTGGTGAGTTTTTTGGATAATTCGTGTTGCAAAATAGGTGTCACGCGCGTCAATCCCGCCAGCACTGAATCATTATGTGCGGGGGCATTACGTGCAGGCGCGCCGCCAAGGGGGGTGAAATAGACGCGGGCATTGCTGAAATCGGGGCTGAGCGAGATGCCGGTGATGGTGATGGACACGCCTTCTAAATCGGGGTCGTGGAGGTCGCCGCGCATAAGAATCTGCGACAGGATATGGCGCACTTCCTCACCGACTTTGAGTTGGCGTTGGGATTTTGCCGTTTTGATAGATGCCTGCATAACACGCCCCTTATTTTAGAGCCTTAAGCTCATAGTTTTTGCGCAATTTCCTCAATTTCAAAACATTCAATCATATCATCAACCTCTAAATCGCCGTAATTTTCAAATGCCATGCCGCATTCTTGGCCTTCGCTGACATCTTTGACTTCATCTTTGAAACGTTTGAGGGTTTTGAGACTGCCTTCATGAATGACGACATTATCGCGCAACAATCGCAGTTTGCACCCACGTTTAATCGTGCCTTCGGTAATCATACAGCCGGCAATTTTGCCCAGTTTCTTGATATGGAAGACTTCCAATATCTTGGCATAGCCAATAAAATTCTCGCGCGTCTGCGGGGCCAATAACCCACTCATCGCGCCCTTAATCTCATCAATCAGCTCATAAATGATAGAATGATAGCGAATATCCACGCCATCGCGGCTCGCTTGGATGCGCGCTTGCGGGTTGGCGCGCACATTAAAGCCAAGCACAAGCCCGTGCGAGGCGGCGGCAAGCCCGATATCCGATTCGCTAATCGCCCCGACTCCCGATGACAATATACGCACTTTAACCTGTTCGGTGCCTAATTTATCCAAGGCAACTTTGATGGCTTCCAATGAACCATGCACATCGGTTTTGATAATCAGGGGCAGTTCCATCGCCGCCCCGCTAGCGATGGCGGAGAGCATTTGTTCCACGGTGCCGCGCGCACCGATAGAAGCTTCTTTTTGGCGGATTTGGCGGGTGCGATAAGCGGAAATCTCACGCGCGCGTGCTTCGTTTTCCACCACGGATAGGCGGTCTCCCGCCATGGGTGTGCCATTAAGTCCCAATACCTCAACCGCATCCCCGGGCTTGGCACTTGCGACATTGCGTCCGCGGTCATCTTTCATGGCACGGACACGTCCGGTTTCGGCGCCAACAACAAACACCTGCCCCACCTCTAACGTGCCTTTGCGAATCAGCACCGATGCCACCGAACCGCGCCCCCGTTCCACCTTGGCTTCAATGACAATGGCTTCACAAGCACGCGCAGGATTGGCTTTGAGTTCAAGCAGCTCGGCTTGCAACATAATGGCTTCTTCCAACTTATCCAGCCCGGTCTTTTTATGCGCCGACACATCCACGCATAAAACATCACCGCCAAAATCTTCGGTGATAATATCGTGGGACAGCAATTCATTGCGCGTTTTTTGCGAATCAGCTTCGGGTTTGTCGCATTTATTGACGGCGATGATAATCGGGCAGTTGGCGGCTTTGGCGTGGTTGATGGCTTCAATGGTCTGTTCTTTGACGCCATCATCGCCAGCCACCACCAGAATGACTATATCGGTGATATGCGCCCCACGCATACGCATCTCGGTAAAGGCTTCGTGTCCCGGGGTATCAATGAAGGTGATGCGATTGCCGCCGCTAGTCTGCACTTGATACGCGCCAATATGTTGGGTGATGCCCCCGGATTCGCCCGCCGCCACATCGGTGCTACGAACAGCATCCAAGAGCGAGGTTTTGCCGTGATCCACATGCCCCATAATCGTCACCACCGGCGGGCGCGGTTTTAAGCTCTTGGGGTCATCTTGGGCTTCATCTTCCACCAAATCCATATCGGCTTCGGAAACGCGGGTAGGCTTATGCCCCAATTCTAGGGCGACCAATTCGGCGGTTTCGGCATCAATCGTTTGCGTCACCGTCGCCATAATGCCCAATTTCATCAGCTCTTTAATGACATCAGCCCCGCGTTCGGCCATGCGGTTAGACAATTCTTGGACGGTGATGGCATCGGGTATAATGACTTCACGGCTTTGTTTAGCGGCGGGTTGGTTGAGCAATTCGCGCGCCCGTGCTTTTTCACGTTCACGCGCCCGCCGCACCGAGGCGAGCGAACGTTGGCGGTTGCCTTCATTGCCATCAAGGGCTTCGGCGATGGTGATTTTCCCCCGGCGTCTTTCGTGTTCTTGTGCGCGTTTGGCTTGGCTGCGTTTGGGGGCATCAGGGGCAGGTTTGCGCCGTGCGGAATGGCGCCCTTCCCCCGCCGCCTCATCACCCTCGCGGGTTTGATTAGGGGCGGGTTTGGCGGGTTTGGCGGGTTTGGTTTTTTGTGTTTCTCCGGCACGGCGCGCCTCTGCTTCGGCGGCAATTTTTTGTGATTCTTGGCGCGCGCGTGGTGTCTGCCCCGATGTATTTTTTTCAGATGTGGTTTCAGGCGCAGATTCAGGCGCGGCATCGGGCGCAGTTTCGGGCGCATCCACATCCAAATCATGCGGGGGCGGCGCATCGCTTTTGGCTTGATAGCCTTCAATGAGCGCGCGTTTGCGCGCAGCCGCTTCGGTGCTACCGCTATCGGCTTCGGGGGCAGGGGGACGGGCTTTATTCGTACGGCTTTTGACGACTTCTACCTGCACCGGCCGCGCACGTCCCCGTGCGGTGCCACGTGCAGACGCACCACCGCCCACGGCAAGTTTGCTACCGCCCAAACTCAAAGTTTTGTTTTTGCCCTGTTCACTCATATCATCACCCATAATCTCACTCATATCATCGCCCATATCATCACTTAGGGGGCAGTTTTACACCGCAAACGCCCTAAATGGCAAGCAATTAGGTTTGGCGCACCCCCTGACGCACTCCATGTAGCCGTGTCAATTCGTCATGCAGGCGCGCGATTAAGCCAGCATGCCCCCCCAAACAAGCAACAAAAGCCAGTGATTCGCGCCCAAAAACTTTTCCCAATTCCTCCCCCCGCAATATATTAACGGTGCCAAATGGCATCCCAGATAGCCCACACGCATTTGCCAAAGTTTTGGCTTCACGTAGCGACGCATCATGGGCAACCAACAACAGCGCCACATTTTCGGCAGATATGCGAATCTTCCCCGCCCCGCCAATCACCGCCCCGGCGCGCCGTCCCAGCGCCAAAATTTCCTGCACCCGCCCCACCAAAAGCCGTTCCACTAAAACAGATAGATCATCAACTACCGCGCGCGCTTTGAGGGTTTTTTTGAGCGCATCACCGCTATCTTTAAGCACCGCCGCATCGGCTTTAAGCCAAGCCCCCCGCCCGCCAGCACGATTGTTGATATCCGGAAAAACCACCCCATCCGCATCAACAACAAACCGCAACAACTGCGTTTGCGGCGCACGATATTTTGTCACTACACAAACACGAATAGGCGCGGGCGCACGCTTAAGCGTGGTAGGTTTATTCGCCATCTCCTTCGCTTTCTGCATCTGAGATGCCATCTGAGATGCTATCGGCATTTGCCTCGGGGGGCGTTTCAGCATTTTCATTTGGGGATTCGTCGTCATCAAACCAATGTTTGCGCGCTTCCATAATGATTTCGCCGGCTTTGGCTTCACTGCTGATGCCATGTTCGCGCAATAATTCCATCAGCTCTTCGCTATCCAAATCCGCCAAATCATCCAGGGTCAAAATCCCGCCCTGTGCCAAGGTTAGAAGCATCGCCGCGTTAATCGGGGCAAATTCCTTCAAATCATCGGCAATTTTGAACGCCGCCATTTCGGCATCCACGCGGGCTTTTTCGCGTTCAACACATTCGCCAGCGCGTTTGCGCAATTCTTCGGCAATGCTTTCATCAAAACTTTGGATGGCGAGCAATTCGTCCAATTCCGCCGCCGCCACATCATCAATCGTGAAAAAACTTTCTGCCACCAACAGATTGGCAATGACATCATCAATATCCAGCAATTCCATAAAGCGTTCGGAGCGTTGATGGAAACGTTCGGATTCTTCGGCTTGCGACAGGATATCAATATACCAGCCGGTCAGTTGCGATGCCAGCCGCACATTCTGCCCGCGCCGTCCAATAGCAAGGCTTAATTGGTCATCAGGCACAATCACTTCAAGCCGTCCATCATCTTGGTGCATCACCACCTTAGCGACTTCGGCGGGGGCGAGGGCGTTGATGGCAAACACCACGATATCCTCGGACCACGGGATAATTTCAATTTTCTCGCCTTGCAATTCATTGACCACGGCTTGCACACGGCTCCCACGCATGCCGACGCACGAGCCCACCGGATGGATGCTCGGGTCGTGCGAATAGACGGCGATTTTGGCACGGCTTCCGGGTTCGCGCACCACGGTTTTGATTTCAATAATGCCGTCATAAATCTCGGGCACTTCTTGGGTGAACAGCGCCCCCATAAAATCATTGCCGGCGCGGGTGAGGAAAATCTGCGGGCCTTTGGCTTCTTCGCGCACTTCTTTGATGAGGGCGCGGATGCGGTCGCCTTGTTTGGTCATTTCTTTGGGAATCATATCCTCGCGGCGAATCACCGCCTCGGCGCGCCCTAGATCCACCACGACCATATAACTTTCGGCGCGTTTGACGGTGCCGCTAACAATTTCGCCCTCGCGCCCTTGATATTCGGCAAATTGGCGCGCGCGTTCGGCTTCACGCACCCGCTGTGAGATCACCTGTTTTCCCGTCTGGGCGGCGATGCGCCCGAATTCCAGCGGCGGTAAAGTCTGGCGCATAAAACTGCCAATCTCCAGCGAAGCATCGTGCTTTTTGGCTTCTTCCAGCGTCATTTGCGTGTCGTCATCTTCCACGACTTCCACGATTTCGGTAAATTGTTCAAGCGTAATCTCGCCGGATTTACGGTCAATATGCGCGCGAATATCGCGGTTCTGCCCATAGCGCGACCGCCCGGCTTTTTGAATCGCTTGTTCCATGGCATCAATGACTTCTTCGCGGTCAATCGCGCGTTCGCGTGCCACCACATCAGCGACCTGCAACAGCTCGCTACTTGAAATTTGAGACATATCCATCAGTTTCATCCTTTGCTTTTGTGCCGCCGCGCCATTATCTCATTCGGGTCAAGTTTAGCGGCTTCCACCAACCCATAATCCAACGATACCCTGCCAAAACTGGTATCTATATCAATTTTATCCGCATCCGCCGAATCAGTTGCCGAATCACCTGACAGCCCAACCAGACGCCCATGAAAGCGCCGCCGCCCCTCAACCAGCTCGCGGCAGGTAATTTTAACCATCTCCCCAGCAAAGCGCGCATAATCCGCACGCCGCACCAAAGGCCGTGCCAACCCCGGCGACGTCACTTCAAGGCGATATTCCGCCGAGATGGGGTCAGCTTCATCCAAAAGCACCGACACTTTGCGCGAAATCAGCGCACAATCTTCAACACGCATCTCAAGGTTTCTATCAAAAGGCTCCGCCATAATTTCCAAACAGTTGCCCTGATAACGCACCCGAATCAAATCAAAGCCCAATGCGCCAAGCACCCCACGCAACAAAACATCCAAACGTTCCTCTAAAGCCGACGCCATCATTTACCCCGCCCCTTTTCGGCATATCATTTCGCTCCACGGCGTTCCGTGGTCGCTCCACGGCGTTCCGTGGTCGCTCCACGGCGTTCCGTGGCTTTTTTCGGCAAATAAAAATGGGCATCTCCCCATCTCGGGAAGGCCCATCATCAAAGTGCCGATAATGTTCGCACCCCTTATAGCAGCCCCGCACCAATTTGACAAGCGCTTTTACACATCCCGCCCCCCATCGCGCCCCCCATCACATCGGCGAAAGCGCAACCAAGCCACCCGCCGCCCGGCTTTTTCGGCTTTCGCCATATAGCGTGTGCCGGGAAAATCGCGTGGGGGCAACCGCCAATCCGCCGCCTGCCGTGCCAGCCATTCAAGCCGTGCCTCCCGCCAACACGCCGCCAACGCCCAAGATTGCGCCGTAGCATCATCGGACGCCACCAACAGCTCCCCGCCCACGCGCAATTTCTGCATCAGCACATCCAACATAGGCGGCTCCAAAATGCGCCGCCGCGCATGCCGTGCTTTCGGCCACGGGTCAGGAAATAACAAAAACACCTCATCAAATGCGGCCGGGACCAAGAACGGCAACAACAGACGCACATCATCCCCCCAAATGCGGATATTGCTGAGATTCTGCGCCTCAATATGACGACAAAGACTCGCAACGCCATTAACAAAAACCTCAACACCAATAAAACCACGTTGAGGATATTGCGCCGCCAAAGCCGCCAAATGCTCCCCGCCGCCAAAACCAATCTCCAAAGCAATAGATTCCGGCGGGGACGCAAAAAAATCCCGCGGGTCAAGCAGCGAATCAGCGGACGCCGATGCCAACGCCGCCGCCGTAATACCAAACCGCCCCACCCCCCATTCCAAAAGCTGCTGTTGCTTGGGGCGCAATTTCCGCCCCAAACGGCGTCCGTAAAATTGCGGTTTTTCACTTGACGGCTTGGCGGATGGCATCAACTAAATCCGTTGCTTCCCAAGAAAAACTCCCCGCACCCGCCTCACCCACTTCACGCCCAAAATGCCCATAAGCGGCGGTAGGGGCATAAATCGGCGCATTCAACCCCAAATGCTCACGAATCCCCCGCGGCGATAAATCCATCAGCTGCGGTAAAATTTCCGCCAAACGCGCATCCTCCACCGCCCCCGTCCCCATAGTATTGACATAAAACGACAGCGGCTTAGAAACCCCAATCGCATAAGATACCTGCAACACACATTTTTCCGCCAACCCCGCCGCTACCACATTCTTCGCCAAATAACGCGCCGCATAAGCCGCCGAACGATCCACCTTAGTCGGGTCCTTGCCACTAAACGCCCCGCCCCCATGCGGTGCCGCCCCGCCATAAGTATCAACAATAATCTTACGCCCCGTCAATCCCGCATCGCCATCAGGACCGCCAATGACAAATTTCCCCGTAGGATTAACATAAAAATCCGCATCATCACACATCCACCCCGCCGGCAACACCTTTTCCACATGCGCACGCACCAGCTCCCGCACCTGCCCCCCACTACCGTCGCTATGTTGCGTAGATACCACCACACTAGCCGCGCGCACCGGCACACCATCCTCATAAACACAAGTAATCTGCGACTTACTATCAGGACCCAAAATATCCGCATCCCCCCCATGCCGTGCCTCCGCCAAAGATTTCAGAATCTGATGCGCATAATGAATCGGTGCCGGCATCAGCTGCGGCGTCTCCGAACAAGCATAACCAAACATAATCCCCTGATCACCAGCACCCTCATCCTTGCCAGCACCACTATCTACACCCTGCGCAATATGCACAGACTGCGCATGCAACAAATTCTCCACAACCATATCACGCCAATGATACCCATCCTGCTCATAACCAATATCCCGCACCGCCCCACGCGCTAGAGCCTCAATCTCACCCACCTCAAACGGCACAGAACAACGAAACTCACCACCAATAATCGTGCGATTAGTCGTCGCAAAAACCTCACAAGCAACCCGCGCCTCCGGGTCTTTGCCCAACATAAAATCAACAACCGAATCAGAAATACGATCGCAAACCTTGTCAGGATGCCCCTCAGAGACAGACTCACTAGTGAATAAATGACGCATGAATGAAAACCCTTTCAATGAAAATTTTTTGCCATTCTAACCAACAATAATTTTAGGTCAATGGGGGATTTCACCCCCCAAACCCCCCGAGCGGGGAACGCCCCGCCGCGTTTTTTTGGCGTATGCCGTAACTGCCCGCGCCTCTTTTTTCAAAAACCGATGATCGCTTGGTAAATGTAATTATCATGGGGGCAAGCCCCCATACCCCCATGCGCCCTTTCTTTATGGCAAGTGTTGATTTTTCAAAATTAAAATGAAAGCATCCCCCAAACTCTCGCCCCGCGAGGAATTTTTACGAATCCATAGCGCTCATCGGTTGTTGAAAAAAGAGGCGCAGTTCGCTGTGGCACGCGCCAATAAATCGCGGCGCGGCGTTCCGCGCTCGGGGGGTTTGGGGGGCGAAGCGCCCCCATATCTTCTTCTTCATCTTTCATCACCAATCTGCCACCTAAAAATAAATCCCAAACCGAGGCTCATTAAAAGCACCAAAATAAACCCCGCCTCCCCCCAGCGCGCATAAAACGTTGTAGTGCGTCCGGATAACACTGCGTCCCCTGCCCCGATTTCACGATAATTTATGCGTGTGATTATTTTGCCGTAGGGGTTTATGGCTGCGGAGATTCCTGTTCCGGCGACACGCACTATTGGCAGTCCGAGTTCGGCTGCGCGCATTTGCGTCATAGCGAGGTGTTGTCGTGGTCCGAGGCTATTTCCGAACCAGGCGTCATTGGTGATATTGACGATGACATCGGCATTTTTGCTAATTTTGCGGGTATTGGTTGGGTAGATAATTTCGTAGCAGATGAGGGGTGCGATGTGTACGATTTGTCCATTGTTGCGGGTTAGGGGGAGTTGTGTTGGTGTGTCTCCGGGGGAGAAATCGGTGGTGCTGACGAGGGCGGCGATAGCGGGTATTATTTTGCGGAATGGTGCGAATTCTCCGAATGGCACGAGGAAGCGTTTATCGTAATGTTCAACGATATTGGCGTTGGCGTCTAGGAGGAAGGCGCTATTGAAATATTGTCCGCTTTGGTTGCGGCGGATGCTACCGATGATGAGTGCGGATTGGTGGCGGCTGATGGTGGTGAGATAGGTTTTGAGTTGTGGCAGGTCGGCTTGGGCGCGTCCGGCATAGCTGGTTTCGCCCCAAACAATCAATTCGGGGATAGGGGCATTGGTATCGCCCAGACGATCATTTAGACTGAGATCAAGATATTGTTGCAGGTGGTTGGGGCGGTGGTTGCGCGCCCATTTTTCGTGTTGCGGGATGCTCGGTTGCACGAGGCGCACGGCGAGTCCGCTAGCGGTGCTAGTTTCAAGGGGGCGGTGCGAGACGCTATACGCCAAGCCAAAACCGAGCGCGATTAGCACCGCCAACATAGAGGCAAATCCGCGATGGCACCGCCAAGCGATGGGCAAAATTGCCAGCCAAAGCGCCACCACCCCACACCCATAGACGCCCAAAATAGATGCCAAATCAAATCCTAGTGGCGCAAAGCCGAATAGCATCCCCGGCAGCTGCCACGGGAAGCCAGTGAGGATGATGCCGCGCAACCATTCCATCACCATCAGCCAAAAACAAAGCCCGGCGAGGCGCGCCGGGGCGCGGCTAAAACAGCACCAAACCAGCAAAAACGCGAGCCCCCAAAATAATGCCAAGCCCATCGGCAAAGCCAGCACCGCGAAAGGAATCATCCAATAAAACGCCGGCCCGCCGGTGACTAGGGCATTGGCGAGCCAGTAGAATGATACAAAAAACCAGCCAAATCCCGTCCCCCAACCGAGCCAAAACGCTTCGCGCTTACGGGTGGCTTTGAGTAATGAAGATGCCGCCACCGACAGCGCGCAAATCAACGGCAAGGCATGAATCGGCGGCAAGGCAAGGCTAGCAATGCCGCCGGCTAATATCGCGCGAATCAAGGGGCGGTCAAATAATTGGCGCAATAATTGCCTCATGGCGCCAACGCCCCGCCGACACGATTGAGATGGCGAATTTTCACCATGGACACATGGCGGGGGTCGCTATCAACAATTTCAAATTCCAATCCTGACGGATGGCGAATAATTTCGCCCCGCCCGGGCACCCGCCCGGCGAGCGCAATCACTAAACCGCCGAGGGTATCAATTTCATCGCGCGCCGGTTTGCTCAAAAACCGCCCCACCGCCGCTTCTAATGTTGCAATTTCAAGGCGGGCTTCGGCTAGTGCTGTGCCATCATCGGCGATATCAAATTGCGGGGAGAGCGTGTGTTCATCTTTAATCTCGCCGATAATTTCCTCAACCAAATTTTCAATGGTAATCAGCCCATCGGTGCCGCCATATTCATCCACCACCAAAGCCAGATGCAGGTGTTTAATCCGCATCTCTTGGAGTAAATCCAACACACGCATAGATGGGGCGATAAAAATCGCCTGACGCAATAACGGCGTCCAATCGGTTTTTTGTTTTTGCGTGTCCTGCATATCCTGCACGAGGCGCAACACATCCTTGATATGCAGAATCCCCTCAACTTGGTCAAGATTTCCGGCGACCACCGGCACACGGCTATGCCCGTCTTTGGCTATTTTTTTGAGCACATTATCGGGGCTATCGGTGCGGTCCACATAGGAGATATTGGCGCGCGGAATCATCACATCGGTCGCCTTAATATCCCGCAAGCCGAGCATATTGCGTAACAGCGCGCGGGTTTGGCTATCAAAACCGCCACTAGCCGATTTTTCTAATAGTTGGGCGATTTCCTCGCGGGGTTGGCGCCGCAAAATTTTTTCTAAAATCTTTTTGATTCTCATCATCATTTAAGCCTCACGCAAATTGGAATTTTGAATAAGGGTCGCCAAACCCCAATGAAGCCAAAATCGCGCGCTCAACATTTTCCATCGCACGCGCCGCCGCGCCGCTTTGGTGTTGATAGCCTTTGAGATGCAACACCCCATGCACCAAAAGATGCAGAAAATGCGCAAACAGGTTTTTCCCCGCCAACCCGGCATCGCGCGCTAGAATCTCATAACCCAAGGCAATATCGCCCAGATACGCCCCCTTTGCCAAATCGGGGAATGACAATACATCACTCGCCCCATCACGCCCACGAAATTGTGCGTTAAGTGCCGCCATCCGCGCATCATCAGTCAGTAAAATTCCCAGTTCCAAAGGCGATGCCGGCATTTCCCCCGCTTCTAACGCAAGCCGCAACGCTTCAGCAATCACCCCATGCTGTCCCGCCACAATCTCGTGCCAGCGCGCATCTTCTAAGATAAATTCCGCCGCCATGCCGTCGCTAATAGCAATCACTATATGCCCCCCCGCCTCCATTATCGCGCCTCCTTTTCATCACACGCCTCGCGCGCATCACACGCCTCGCGCGCATCATAGGCACGCAAAATCCGTGCGACAACAGGATGACGCACAATATCCCCACGGCTAAAGCGCGTGATTGCCACCCCCTCAATGCCTTCAAGCAAAGCCACCGCATCGGCTAATCCGGATACCTGCCCCGCCAGTTGATTGGGCGGTAAATCCACCTGCCCCAAATCGCCGGTGATAACCATTTTGGAATGGTCGCCCAAACGGCTCAACACCATTTTCATTTGAATCGGCGTCGTATTCTGTGCCTCATCAATAATAACAAAGGCTTGCGATAATGTACGCCCACGCATAAAAGCAAGCGGGGCAATTTCAATCGCCCCCGATGCCAACATACGTTCCATTTTATCCATAGGCATCAAATCATAAAGCGCGTCATAAAGCGGGCGCAAATAGGGATCGACTTTTTCTTTCATATCCCCGGGCAGAAACCCCAAACGTTCCCCGGCCTCTACGGCAGGACGCGACAGGATAATGCGTTCCACGCCCCGCGTTTTCAAAGCCTCCACCGCTTTCACCACCGCCAGATAAGTTTTGCCAGTACCCGCAGGACCAATACCAAAAATCACATTTTTGGCATCAATAGCGCATAAATAATTCTGTTGTGTCGCGCTCTTGGCACTGACGGATTTTTTCCAGCTCGTAATAGCATCAGCATTGTCAATAAAGCGGCGCATCGCTTTAGGATTCTGTGCCAAACGCAACGCATCCGCCACTTGTGTCTCAGACACTTGTGCCGATGACAGTTGTGCCGATGATGCCCCCGATGATGCTTTAGATAAACGTTGATAAAGCGCCTCCAAAACCGCTTTAGCGATAGCGATATTATCGTGGCTACCACTGATCTGAATGATATTGCCAAAAGAATCGAGACGCACATCCAATTCGCGTTCAATATGCGCCAAATTGCTATTGTGATGCCCATAAAGCAAAGGCAACAACTGATTATCATCAAATTCAACGCTATCTAACACCTCAGATGTGGGGGTTTGTGCGGCGGTTTGGGCAGGGTCGGGTTTCACGTTTGCTTCTTTCCTCTTCCTTTTAGGACGCCACGCATCCAGCAAGACTATTTTGATGCGCGCCAACAATTTTTAAGGGGATTATATCACCAATTTCGCCCGATGCCGCATGGAAATGTACCGCCTGCATCCACGGCGAGCGTCCGGCCTTTTGTCCCGCTTTGCTAGCCGGACGTTCCACCAGCACGTCCATCACCGCCCCCAATTTGGAATGGTTGAATTTCTGCTGTTGCGCGCTGATGAGCTGTTGGAGGCTAGTAAGCCGTGCCGATTTGACCGCTTCATCAATTTGCCCGTCGTGGTTGGCGGCAGGGGTGCCCGGGCGGGGGCTATATTTGAACGAATAGGCGGAGGCATAATCCACGCGCGCGATTAAATTCAACGTATCGGCAAAATCGCCATCGCTCTCATTAGGGAAGCCAACAATAAAATCGCCACTCAACGCTAGGTCAGGGCGCACATCACGCAAACGGTCAATAATACGCAAATAATCATCGCGGCTATGACGGCGATTCATAGCCTTCAAAATGCGGTCAGACCCCGATTGCACCGGCAGATGCAAATACGGCATCAGTTGCGGAATTTCGGCATGCGCTTGATAAAGCGCCTCGTGCATATCCAAAGGATGCGAGGTGGTATAACGCAGACGCTTCAACCCAGATAATTCCGCCAAAGCAAATAACAACCGCCCAAAATCCCAAACGCGCCCATCTAAACCCTCGCCGTGCCAAGCATTAACATTCTGCCCGAGCAGCGTCAATTCCACCGCCCCGCCCTTTATCAGCCTCCGCGCTTCAGCAATAATACTATCGGCAGGACGCGAAAATTCCGCCCCGCGCGTATAAGGCACCACACAAAAGCTACAAAATTTATCGCACCCTTCCTGCACCGATAAAAACGCCGCCGCCCCCCGCGGGCTTTCATTGGTGGGGAGCAGGTCAAATTTATCGGCAACAGGAAACTCCGTATCCACCACCGCTTGCCGCGAAGAAGGGTCTATTTTCCCAATTAAAGCCGGTAGGTTCTGATAAGCTTGCGGTCCAACAATAACATCCACCCAAGGCGCGCGCCGGGCAATTTCCTCGCCTTCCGCTTGCGCCACACAGCCCGCCACCACAATCACCATATCGCGCCCATGTTCCTCCATGCGCGCATTTTTGATTTTGCGCAGGCGTCCCAATTCAGAAAACACTTTTTCGGCGGCTTTCTCACGAATATGACACGTATTGATAACCACCATATCGGCATCGTCAAGCTGCGGCGTCGCACCATAGCCAAGGGGGGCAAGACTATCCGCCATGCGCGCCGAATCATAGACGTTCATCTGACAGCCATAAGTTTTGATATGAAGTTTCTTTTGCATATACTATATCCTTAACACGCCAGCATTATGTGTCAAGCCCCCGCCTTATCATACGTAAAGCGGACGCATCCCCATAATAATGCGCCCGTCTACCATTTTCATAAAAACCGAGCGCAGCATAAAGTCGCCGCGCCGCCACATTATCCGCCGCTACCTCTAAATGCGTCGCTACCTGCCCATATTCCGCACAAAACCGCCCCACCAGCGCGCGCCCAATACCTTGACGCCGCCAAGATTCGGCCACAGCAACATCAATAATCTCCCCGGCGCCCGCAACCGAAAACCCAGCAATATAGCCAACCACCTCCGCCTCCATCAGTGCCATATAACCCACAAAGGCTTTTTGCGTAATCAAGCCATCAGACAAGGCAGTACCCCCCAACGCCTGCACCGCCGCTAAATCCGCCACCAACAGAGGACGCAAAACCACATTCATTATCCCTTTACCCCCCCTAAAAGCGGTGCCGCATGATAGCGTGGGCTAGGCGGAAAATCCGCCATATCCGCGCCTTTTTTGAGCGCATCCGCAATCACCCGCGCCACCATTGCGCCATCAGACTCGCCATTATGGTCGTCTTCAGGGCAATCGCTAACCCCCAACAAAGCCCCCAATTCGCGCGCCCCCGCCCCACGAATCCGCACCAATTTCTGCCCCGAAAATTCTACTGCCAATTCTGCTAATGGTGCATCAAACACCCGACTAACCGCCTTACCATCCTCAAACATTTGCGCAAAAACCCCCCCCCGCCGCGTATCCATCAGACTCAGACTGAGCCCAGCCACACAGATGCCAGCCTCATATCCAGCTAATGCCATAAGCGACGACACCCCATAGACCGGCACCCCCAGTGCCAGCCCATAACCCACCGCCGCCGCCAACCCCACACGAATGCCGGTAAAAGACCCGGGCCCACAGCCAACAGCTAGATACTGCAACGCCGCATAATCCACCCCGGCCTTTTTCAGCATGGCATCAATCTTTTCGGTGAGCACACCAGCATGCCCAAAACGTGCCTCTAACCGCATAGTGCCACGACACACACCGCCATCCACCACCGCCGCCGATGCGCTATTGCCACTAGCCTCAATACCAAGAATCACCATATCTCCCCGCCTTTATTATTCACCCGCATTATGTTAAAGCCTTTTGGATGTGTAGGTTATTTACCACAATTTACCACCATCTCGCTAGCCTAGCCGTTGGCGCGCTATTAGCGGCGAGCTTGCTCGCATCAGCACTGCCCGAGGCAGCAGCCAGCGACGATGCCACCATCATCATGTATCACCGCTTTGGCGAAGATAACCTCCCGGCAACCAACATTCCCCTAGATGTATTTGACGCACATTTAGCCACCATCAAAGCCGAAGGCTGGAAAGTTCTGCCCCTACACGACCTCATCACCCGCCTCAAAACCGGCGCCAAAATTCCCGATAAAGCCCTCGCCATCACCGTGGATGATGCGTTCCTTTCGGTCTATAGCGCGGCTTTCCCCCGCCTTAAAGCATACGGCTATCCTTTCACCATTTTTGTCGCCACCCAAGCCATCGACCAAGGACTCAAAGCCTATGCGTCATGGGAACAAATCCGCGAGATGCACGCGCACGGCGTTGAGATCGGCTCACAAAGCCACACGCATCCGCATCTACACCGCCTCAGCCCCGATGCCGTGCGCCAAGAAATCACCACCGCCAACGCCCGCTTTCAACAAGAACTCGGCATCACCCCCCGCTATTTCGCCTATCCTTATGGCGAATATAATCTAGCCGTGCGCGATATGTTGGCAGATCTAGGCTTTGAAGCCGCGTTCGGGCAAGCCTCAGGCGTCGCCCATACCAGCACGCATATTTACGAATATCCGCGCTTCGCCTTCAATGCACATTATGGCACTATAAAACGCCTCAAAACCGCCGTAGAGGCACGCGCCCTGCCCGTATCCGATATCACCAACCCATCCATGCTAGTCGCCAGCAACCCCCCCATTTTGGCTTTTAGCGTGGATGATGATATTGCAGCTTTGGATCAACTAACCTGTTTCGCCACCAATATGGGCAAGCTGGAGGTAGCTATAACGGGTCGGCGCGTAGAAATCCGCCTACCCCAAGCCATCACGGCAACACGCAGCCGCGTCAATTGCACCGTGCCTTTGATAGAACATGGTAAAAACAGCGGACGTTTTCGCTGGTATGGTCGGCAATTTTTATTGAACTAGCGGGGCGAGTGGGGCTAGCGGGAGTGGGGCTAATGGGGCTAATGGGAATGGGGCTAGGGGGGGTGAATGTGCGCTATTATATTGGTGCAATTGGTTTTCGCGGATAATATGCGTCAATTTTGTGAAATACACCTCGCGGGTTTCGGAATACGCCCCCAGATGCGGGATGAGGCGCAGTGCCAGTTGGCCCGGTTCTAAATGCCGATTCTGGGCGCGCACCACCCGCCAAGCCCCATAAGCATAATGCGTATTGAGGTTATGCATATAGGTCTTCACCGAATCAAACAAAGTCGGAAAGGCACGGATAACCGCACGGCTATTGCTCGCATCAAGGGGTTTAATGCCCGCACCCTTTGACCACGCCCATTGCCCAAAAAGCGCGTTGCCTTGGCGGGCAAAACGCGATGTCCCCCAACCGCTTTCAACAATCGCTTGTGCGAGCGCCAAAGCCACCGGCACCGCATCCACGCGCAATAATAAGGCTTGATAAAGATGCGCCAAATCTTGGTCTAAATCATCAAGGCGATAAAACTCCGCCCATTGGCGCAACCGCCGCAGATTCCCCGATTCGTAATCGGCGCGGATGCGTTGGCGGCGTTGGAGCAATGCTTCATTAGCCCGCACAATATGCGGCAAAATTGTCGCAATAAATTGACGTTTGCGCATCTCCACATCAAACCCGCGCAAATCGGGCAGACGCGGCGCCAATTCGGGCAGGAGCGCCGACCAGATAGGCGTCGATGCCGGGAACAATTGCTGTTCCAACCAAGCCCGGCGTTGCGGGCTAATATCGACGCTTGCACTAGTATGGTTAGGGGGCTGATAATGCCCCGCAGGGATGGTGACATATTTCATACCGCCAAATAAAACCACAAAAGCCTGTAGTAGAATCAGCAAGGCAACCGCCGCCAATAATACCTTAGGTATTGCTTTTGGCATTGTTTTTGATAGCCAAGCCCCGCGCATTAGACCAGCTCATCGGCTTGGACTTCCTGCACTTCAGGGATATAGTGGCGGAGTAGATTTTCAATCCCCATTTTCAAAGTAGCCCCGGCACTAGGACACCCGGCACAAGCCCCACGCATATAGAGCGTCACCACGCCATTTTCAAACGATTTGAAAACAATATCACCGCCATCCATAGCCACGGCAGGACGCACCCGCGTATCCAAAAGATGTTTGATTTGTTGCACAGTCTCGCTATCGGCACCGGTGTCGCCAGCGGCATTATCGCTGTCGCCATCGGCATTGTCTATAATCGGCATGCCGCTAGCATAATGTTCCATAATCGCCGCCAGAATCCCGGGTTTTATGGTGAACCAATCGTGGCTATCGGCTTTGGTGATAGAAATAAAATCACTGCCAAAAAACACCGCCGCCACGCCTTCCACGGCAAAGAGCCGCCGCGCCAATGGCGATGCGGACGCTTCATCAATAGCAGAAAACTGGGCACTATCAGCCCCCATAACCTCACGCCCGGGGATAAATTTCAAGCTCGCCGGATTAGGGGTATCTTCGGTTTGAATAAACATTTTACCATCTCCTTGCCTATAAATATAGGATGCCTATACAGATTAAGCAAGGTATTTCAATGCGGAGCAAATGCGCGCATTTTTAACCCAAACTATCCCCCAAAAACCCAAGATGTTCCCGAATTTCCGCCATAATCGGTTTTGTGATGGCATGCGCGCGCCTTGCCCCATCATCCAACACCGCCAACACATGGCTTTCATCATCAAGATAATCACGCATCGCCCGCGTCACCGGCGCCAAATGTTCAACAGCCACTTCCACCAAGGCAGGCTTAAACACACCAAACCCCTTCCCCGAAAATTCTGCGAGCACCGCCTCGGCAGATTTTTCTGCTAATGCCCCATAAATCACCACCAGATTGCGTGCTTCGGGACGGCTATCCAATTCCTCCATAGTCGCCGGCAGAAGTTCGGCATCGGTTTTGGCTTTGCGGATTTTTTGCGCAATCGTATCGGCATCATCGCTCAAATTGATGCGCGCATAATCCGAAGCATCCGATTTACTCATCTTCGCCGTGCCATCACGCAGACTCATCACCCGTGTCGCCGCACCCAAAATTTGTGGTTCGGGCAGGGGGAAAAATTCCGCCCCCACCAGCGCATTAAACCCCCCAGCAATATCGCGCGCCAATTCCAGATGTTGTTTCTGGTCATCCCCCACCGGCACATGCGTGGCTTTATACGCCAAAATATCCGCCGCCATCAAGGTAGGATAAGCAAACAGCCCAACACTAGCATTTTCGCGATTCTTCCCGGCCTTTTCCTTAAATTGCGTCATACGATTGAGCCAGCCCAGCCGTGCCACACAATTAAAAATCCACGCCAATTCGCTATGTTGCGGCACGCGGCTTTGGTTGAATAAGATCGCCCGCCCGGGGTCAATCCCCGCCGCCAGCAAACTAGCCGCGACCTCAATCGTAGAGGCGCGCAACACCGCCGGGTCTTGGGGGGCGGTAATCGCATGCAAATCCACCACGCAATAAAGCGAATCAAATTGATGCTGCAATGCCACCCAATTTTTAATCGCGCCCAGATAATTGCCAAGATGCAGATTGCCCGTAGGTTGAATGCCTGAAAAAATCCGCTTCATTATATTTGTCCCTTCCACATTAACTAGACACCTCGTGCCAGACGCCAAAAAGAAAAATCAACGGCACATAGACCGCCCCCGAAACCACCATCAGCACCAGCAAAATCTGCCAAGGCACCAACCCCGCCAGCCCAAACCGCACCGCCAGCAACGCCAAGCCCATGACGCATGATGCTAATAGAATTTTAAGCAAAGGCACCACAACAAAAACATCAAAACGCCGCCGATGCACCAATAAAAACATAAAAATCACCGCACTCCCCCAGAGGCTCAACGACGTCGCCAAAGCCAACCCCGCCGCGCCTAAAATCTGCATCAGTAAAATGCTCAGAATGATATTGCACAGCACCGATAATATCGTCACCCGCAACGGCGTGATGGTATCGCCGGCGGCATAAAAAGCCGGCTGAAATATCTTTACCAAAATAAAAGCAGGAACACCAAGCCCATAAGCGATTAACACATGCGCGGTCGGGGCGACCATATTTTTATCAAACGCCCCATAAGCAAACAACCCGCGAATAATGTCTTCGGCAATCACGACAATCCCCACCAGCGCCGGCAGTGCCGCCAACATCCCCAACAACACCGCCCGCCGCAACACGTGGCGCACAGCCCCGACATCAAGTTTCGGTGCCTGTTCCAACTGCGACAATTTTGGCAGGAGCGCCACAGCGAGGGCAATCCCTACCACCCCCAAAGGCAGCTGTGCCACGCGGTCAGCATAATAAAGCTGCGAGATTGCCCCCACCGCCAAAATGGACGCCAGAATCGTATCCACCAAAAGATTGAGCTGCATCCCCGCCGACCCCAGTGCCGCCGGCCAAAACCGCCGCCACAATTGCCGCCCCTCGGGGCTTAGGCGCGGGTAAAACTGCACATGCGGTAAATACCCCAACCGCCGCAAACTCACCCCGATGACCAGCAATTTCAACACCCCCCCCAACGCCACCGCCGCGGCAATAAAATTGGCACGCTTATAGCCGAGGGCGCCTTGGTCAAATTCGGGCGATAACAGCCACACCGCCAACGCCGCCCCAATCATCACCCCATTCATCAGCATCGGCATCGCCGACCCCAACGAAAACCGCCCAAAAACATTACCGATAGCAATCCACAGAGCCAACAGCGAAATCATCGGCAAATAAGGCATGGTCAGCCGCGCCATAAAAATAGCACCCGCAAAACGCCCAGCATCACCGCCAGCGAATCCCGGGGCAAGCCCGATTATGACATAAGGCATAAACAACTCAAACACGACAACAATAGCCACCAACCCCCACACCAGAATTACCTGCATTTCGCTGGCTAATTTTTGTGCCGCGCCGATGCCTTGACGTTGTTTGATGCGCGTATAATTGGGAATAAAGGCGCTCGTCATCGCCCCTTCGGCACTGATGCGGCGAAACAGGTTAGGCAGTTTAAAAGCGACAAAAAACGCATCGGAAACCGGCCCAATCCCCAACACCGACGCCAATAAAATATCGCGCACAAAACCCAGAATACGGCTCATCCCCGTAAAGATACTGATTCGGCTCACCGCCCCAAGCAATCCCAATGTTTTTCCCGAATTTTTTTCCATTATGCCGCCACCCGCTTGCTTGGGTCGCTATCTTCAACGATTTTTAATAGCACCGCCTCAAGCGCTTTAATCCGCGCTTTAGCTTCCAATTTTAGACCAAAACTATCCTTGACATAAAACACATCCACCACACGATTGCCATAGGTGGACACGCTCGCCATTTGGATCTGCACGCCCATTTCGGCAAGCGCACCGGTCAGCCGATAGAGCAAGCCCGGCGCATCCTTGCCATTGATTTCTATCACCGTATGCGTTGGGCTAATTTGGTTGTTGATAAGCACGCGCGAAGGGGCAGCAATCCGGCGCATGCGCGCCGGGGTCGCGCGTAGGCGGGCGCGCATCGCCGTATCAATATCCAAATGACCAAACATAGATTTTTCAATATTCGTATGCAGGCGGGCTAACGCGCCCCGATCAGTAATGGCTTGGCGCGTAGCATCCTGCACCCATAGCACATCCAGCGCCAGCCCGTCTTTACGCGAGATCACCCGCGCATCAACGATATTCGCCCCGCTTGCCGCCACCCCGCCAGCAAGGCGCGCCAGCACCCCGGCATGATCCGTAACCAGCACGGCAATTTCGGTAGCATTGCGCGCTTGGTCGGGCATGATGTTGATGCCGATAGATTTAGCAGTGCGTGTGTCTGCGACACTATATTCGCGGCACATATCGGCATGGCGCAAATACGCATCTAAATCAAAATGTGCCCAATAATTGGGATAAAACATATCAATATGCGCCTGCACCCGCGCATCATCCCAATAAGCATCGCGCCCCGTTAAAGCTTGGCGCAAGGCATCCTGTTGTCCGCCAGCGACGACTTCATCCCCCACAAGCACCGCTAATGTCCGTGCGTATAATTCGCGCATCAACCCCGCCTTAAAGCCATTCCACACATGCGGTCCCACCGCCCGAATATCCGCCACGGTCAACACCAATAATAAATTGAGGCGTTCAGGCGACTGCACGATTTGGGCAAAGCGGTCAATGGTCGCCGCATCATTGAGGTCATAGCGAAATGCTGTCTCACTCATCAAAAGATGATTCTGCACCAGCCAAGCCACCGTCTCAACCGCAGCATCATCCAGCCCGAGGCGCGGGCAGAGCCGCCGCGCCACTTCCGCCCCCAAGGTAGAATGGTCGTCCCCCCGACCTTTAGCAATATCATGCAATAATAACGCCACATAAAGCGCCGTGCGTTCGCTAATTTTCCCCACCGCATTTGATGCCACCGGGGCAATATCCACCAGCGCCCCCGCCTCAATTTGATGCAACACCCCCAAGGCATAAATCGTATGCTCATCCACGGTATAACTATGATACATATTGAATTGCATCATGGCGACAATACGCCCGAAATCCGGCAGAAATTTCCCCAAGATCCCGACCTCATTCATCAAGCGCAAAATACGTTCGGGATTTTTTTTGTGCGTAAGAATCGCCAAAAACGTAGCATTCGCTTCCGCGTCCCCACGAAATGCATCATCAATAAGGCGCAATTTGCGCGTGATTTGTTGTAAGGTTGTCGCATGAATTTCATAATTTTTTTCCAGTGCCAGCAAAAACACATCCAGTAATGCATTGGGATGCTCAGATAATTTTTCGTTGGGGTCAAACAATAGATGCCGACCGCACAATAGAAAGGGTACCGGTGCCCGTGCTTGCACCCGCACGGATTCCTGCACCCGCACCGGTGCCGACACTGGTGTCAAATCATCGGCAATCGCCCCGCAAAAAATCCGCGTGAGATTGCCAACGCTAGTCGCCGCCAGAAAATAACGGCGCATAAAAGCTTCAACGCCTTTCTGCCCCCCCCTTGCGCGAAAGCCGAATAGGGGGGCGATATCCATCTGGGCATCAAAACTGAGGCGGTCATCTTCACGCCCGCACCGCAGATGCAGATGGCAACGCAGGCTCCATAAAAATTGTTGCGCCATAGAAAACCTGCGCGCCTCGGCGGTGGTCAAAAACCCCTTTTCTATCAGCGCGGCGACAGTGCCAGCACTGGTGTCAGCATCAAAACTATAACGCGCAATCCAAAATAGCGTCTGTAAGTCGCGCAACCCGCCTTTACCAGTTTTGATATTCGGCTCAAGCATATAACGGCGGCTATCACTACGCGCATGGCGCACATCGCGCTCGGCAAGTTTTTCGGCAATAAAATTTTTGGCTTTAGCCGGGGTAATCTCTGCCCGAAACATAGCCATCAGCTCCGCCGATAAATCCGTATCACCAACAACATGGCGGCTTTCCAGCAAAGCGGTGCGGATGGTTAAATCATCGCCCGCCGCGCGCAAAGCCTGACGCAAACTACGGCTAGCATGCCCGACATTCAACCCCAAATCCCAAAGCAGATAAAGCATAAACGAAATCGCTTCCGCCTCGTGGCGTTTGGGTTTGATTTTCGTTAGAAATAAAATATCCAGATCCGAATGCGGGCAAAGCTCGCCGCGCCCATAACCCCCGGTCGCCAGCACCGAAAGGCGCATATCCGCCCCATAAATACGGCAGGCGCTGTCATAAATCAGCCGCACCACATCATCCAACAAAAGCGTATGCAGCCCCAAATACAGCGCCCCATCATTGCTTTCCATAAAAGCCGCCTTTAATCGCCCCCGCCCTTCCCCAAGCATGGTTTTGAGTATGCCTAAAAGCGCGGGGCGGCGTTTAAGAGGTTGTGCCAACACATTAGCGTGTTTTTTCTTAATAGAGGCATAGCCCCCCTCCCCACACATGGCGTGCACATAGTTTAGGGGCTGAAATGCCAGCATCCAATCAGGTAATGTTTTTTTATCATCGCGCATCACTTCATCCAATATAGCCGACCTAGCCCGCCCCTGTCTATGTTTCGTCATCATGGAGCAAGGCGCGCAACGCATAAAGCTGATTGAGTGCCTCAAGGGGGGTCAGTTGGTCGGGGTTAATGTCGCGCAAATTTTCCTCAACCTTGCTTCCTTGTGCAGGCGGGGGCGGCGCAACATTAGCATCAAAAAGCGGCAATTCCTCCCCCAACCTTTCGGGGGATTTTTCTTGGCTCAACATCGCCAAAATTTCCTCCGCCCGCGCAATCACCAAAGCCGGCACCCCAGCAAGCCGTGCCACATGAATCCCATAAGACCGATCCGCCGCCCCCGCCCCGACTTCGTGCAGAAACACAATATCCCCCTGCCATTCGCGCACACGCATAGCGTGGCAGCTGAGCGCATCAAGCCGCGCTTCAAGCGCCGATAATTCGTGATAATGCGTGGCGAAAAGCACCCGCGCGCCCACCACTTCATGCAGATGTTCCACCACCGCCCAAGCCAGCGACAGCCCATCAAATGTGGCGGTGCCACGCCCAATTTCATCCAAAATCACTAGGGATTGCGGGGTCGCACGATTTAATATGGTTGCCGTTTCCACCATCTCCACCATAAAGGTGGAACGCCCCGAAGCCAGATCATCGGACGCCCCAACCCGGCAAAACACGCGGTCCGCCATGCTGATGACCGCCTGCGTTGCCGGCACATAAAACCCGGCCTGTGCCATAATGGTAATCAGGGCATTTTGCCGCAAAAATGTAGATTTCCCGGCCATATTCGGCCCGGTCAGCAACCAAATACGGTCATCCTGCATCAACCGGCAATCATTAACAACAAAGCCATCCTCTTGCGCAGAAGCCAGCATTTGTTCCACCACCGGGTGCCGTCCCTCCTCAATCTCAAACACCGCGTCGGTGCCGGCACCCGTGCCGGCATCATCACCGATTGCGGTGCGAATTTCGGGACGGCAATAGCGCCATTCCGCCGCCAGTTGCGCCCCGGCGACCGCTACATCCAACTGCGCCGCCGCATGGGCTAAAGCCAATAAAGCCTCCTGTTCCGCCAGCACTTCATCCACAAGCCGGGCGAACCATTCCAATTCCACCGCCGTTGCTTGATTGACGGCATTGAGCATCGCCGCCTCCAAATCCGCCAGCTCCACCGTAGAAAAGCGCACGGCTTGCGCGGTGGTTTGGCGGTGGATATAGGTTTCATCCCCCATCAACCTATCGGCATGGGTGTTCCGCACCTCAATATGATAGCCCAAAACATTGTTATGCTTGATTTTAAGGCTAGCAATCCCCGTATCCTCCACATAGCGTTGCTGTAATGCGGCAATCAGCCGCCGCGATTCATCGCGCAGCACCAAAAATTCATCAAGCACCGAATCAAAACCTTGACGAATAAAACCGCCATCGCGCGCTAAATGCGGGAGTTCATCCGCAAGCGCGGCTTTGAGCCGTCCCGCCAATTCCGCACAAGCCGACAAGGTTTTGATTAAGGCGGCACATTGCACCTCGGCAAGCAACGTATTTTGGCGCGCTTTCAGCGCCTTTGCCATTAAATTGGCGGCGGTGATGGCATTGGCGACCCCGGCCAAATCGCGCGGCCCCCCATGCGCTAATCCCAATCGGCTCAATCCGCGTTCCAAATCGGGCATGGTTTTGAGCGCATCCCGCACCGCATCCGCCAGCACCGCCTCCCCCAGCATCAGCTCCACTAAATCCAGCCGTGCCTCAATTTCGGCTTTATTTTTGAGGGGCATAGTCAGGCGCACCGCCAACTCGCGCGCCCCGCCCGCACTCAAACTGCGGTCAATCACGGATAAAAGCGCGCCCTTTTTCTCACCGCCCAGAGTGCGCGTCAATTCCAGCGACCGCCGCGTCGCCGGGTCAATTTCCATATAGCCGGCATTGGCAACATGGCGCACGGGTTTGAGATGCAAATCGCGCCCTTTTTGCGTGTCATCAAGATAGGCAATCACCCCGCCAAGTGCGGCTAATTGCGCGCGGCCCAGCTCCGCCATTGATTCCAATGTAGCGATTTTATAAATTTCTTGGAGCCGTCTTTGCGCGAATTGGCTATCAAAATGCCGCGCCGGACGGATGCTGATGCATAAATCCTGCGCCCCTAAACGTTGATGCAATGCTTCCTGCGCATCGCTGACCACTATTTCGGCAGGATTCAAACGCGCCAACGCATCCGCTACCTGCCCCGCCCCCCCTTGTTCCCCTTGTTCAAGAGTCTCAACAAAAATATCGCCCGTACTCAAATCCACCGCCGCCATGGCGATAGCCTCCGATGCCTCAAATAATGCCATCAAATAATTATGCGCGCGCGGGGGCAGATAGGCATCCTCCACCAAAGTGCCGGGGGTGACAATGCGCACGACATCGCGTTTGAGGGGGGCTTTGGATTTACGTGATTTGGCGTCCTCGGCGCTTTCGCTCTGCTCGCAAATCGCCACGCGAAAACCGCGTTTGATCAGCCGTGCCATATAGGCATCCACCGCATGAAACGGCACCCCGCACATAGGAATATCCTTGCCATTGGCTTTACCGCGTTTGGTTAGGGTAATATCCAAGGCGGCGGCGGCAATTTCGGCATCGGCAAAAAACAACTCATAAAAATCGCCCATACGATAGAATAACAGACTATCCGGGTGTTGGGCTTTGACCTCTAAAAATTGCCGCATCACCGGCGTTAGATTAGCATCATCACCATCAGGCGATGGAGGCGCAGGCGGCGATGGCGGTGCTGGGGAGGATGGATTTTTTGTTGGCATAAGCATCTCTATAAGTTTCACGCTGACTTTACCCCAAAAATTTGCGAAAAAGAACAAACATAATCAATGTTCATGTTGAAATATAGCCCGCACCAATATAATTTCACCCCATGAGCATAAAATTAACCATGTTTAGAGGTTTAGGGGCGGTGTTCTTATTGGGCACGTTGTCGGCGTGCCCGTTTTTTGCCCCGCCCACAGCCCTGCCGACCCACATCGCCGCCGAAATACCCGAATCAAGCCTCACCCTACTAGACACAGGCAACCTAGCCCCGCCGCCAAAACCACTGCCTAAGGCAGCGCCTCAGGCAGTGCCTAAGGCAGCCACCCCCCGCAATGCCCCCGCCAATAGCATAGGCTGGAAGCGCGCCGAATTAACCAAAATTTTCGGTGAAGCCGATTACATCCGCCAAGATGGCGTCGGCGAGGTGCATCAATACCGCCTAGAGCATTGCATCATTGATTTCACACTTTACCCGGTAGGCGCGCAGCTTGAAGTCATCGCCTGGCACGGGCGCAGTCGCCAGCAAACAGAAGATATTGACAGCGCCGCCTGCACAAGCGACCTAGAAAACCGCCAAACCAAGCCTTAGACACTTTTGGCACCATAGCCACATAAATCAGCAATCAAACATGCACCACAACGGGGCTTACGCGCCACACAACAATAACGCCCATGCAGAATCAACCAATGATGCGCCGATTTTTTGGCGTGCGCCGGCACCACTTTGAGCAATTTTTGTTCCACCTCCAAAGGCGTTTTGCCGGTTGCCATACCGGTGCGATTGCCCAGACGAAAAATATGCGTATCCACAGCAATAGTCGGATGCCCAAACGCCTCATTCAACACCACATTAGCGGTTTTACGCCCAACCCCGGGCAGGGCTTCAAGTGCTTCACGTGTTGAGGGAACTTTGCCATTATGGTCGCGAATCAGCATCTCCGCCATGGCGATGAGATTTTTGGCTTTGGTGCGATAAAGCCCGATGGTTTTAATATGCCCCACCAACGCATCATGCCCCAAAGCCAGCATATCATCGGGCGTTTTCACCAGCTCAAAAAGATTTTTGGTGGCTTTATTGACGCCAACATCGGTAGCTTGTGCCGACAGCGCCACCGCCACCAACAATGTATAGGGGTTGGTAAAATGCAATTCGGTGGCGGCACGGGGCATCGCCTCGGCAAAACGCGCAAACACCGCATCAATATCGGTCTGAGACATTTTCGGGGGAGGCATTTTTGGGGAAGGGGCGGACATACTAGACCTTCAACACATCATCCATAGCATAAAGCCCAGCATCTTGCCCCACCACCCAGACACCAGCGCGCACCGCCCCTTGTGCAAAAATAACGCGGTCCGTGGCCCGATGCGTCAATTCCACCCGTTCCGAATCGCCATAAAAAATCACACTATGCTCGCCCACCACATTACCCCCCCGCATCACAGCAAACCCGATATTGCCCGCAAGCCGTGCGCCTTCACGATTCATGGAGGCAACATCGCCGAGCAACACCCCGCGCCCTTTTGCCGCCGCCGCGCCTAACGCCAAAGCCGTACCCGAGGGCGCATCAATTTTATGCTTATGATGGGTTTCAACAATTTCAATATCCCACCCGGCAACCAGCTGTGCCGCCACCTGTTCCACCAGCTGACGCAATAAGGTGATACCCACCGAAGTATTGGCACAAATCATAATCGGGATTTTTTTCGCACAGGCGCTTATCACCTGACGCTGTTCGTCATTAAGCCCGGTGGTGCCAATGACCATAGGCACCCCATGCGCCGCCGCCAATTCGGCATGCCGCACACTAGCCTCGGGGATAGTGAAATCAATACATAATTGCGGTTTCGGTGCGAATAGATCTTCCGCCTTATCGCCAACGACTACCCCCATCTCAGCTAAATGATTATTCAACCCCAAATCCTGCCCAACCATAGCATCATCAGGGGCGGCGGTGGCACTAACAATCGTCAGCCCAGCATCGCCTGCCACCAGCCGCGTCAGCATACGCCCCATCCGCCCCGACGCCCCGGGTAGCGCAATACGAATCGGATTTAATTCAGCCATCACTGATGCCCCCTTATGCCGTGATTGCTAATGATAACGGAAAATTTTAATTTTCGCCAAACATCTTTTTGATGCGATTGACGAAGGAATCGGATTCGGGATTTTGATTCTTACCGGCTTGTTCCATTTGCTTAAGCAGCCCCTTTTGCTTGGTGGAAAGATTGACCGGGGTTTCCACATGGATATCCACATACATATCGCCGCGTCCGCGCCCTTGCAATCCCGGCATGCCTTTGCCTTTGAGGCGCAAACGATGCCCCGATTGCGTGCCTTCCTCCAATGTCACCCGCGCCATTTTGCCATCAAGACTAGGGATATCCACATTACCCCCAAGAATGGCTTTGAACATCGACACCGGCATCTGTAAAAAAAGATTATTGCCCTCACGCGCAAATAATTCGTGGGGTTTTACCTGCACAAATATATAAAGGTCGCCGGCGTCCCCGCCACGCAACCCCGCCCCGCCTTCGCCCGCCAATCTAATGCGTGTGCCGGTATCCACGCCTTGGGGGATATTGACATTGAGTGCTTTATTTTTCTGCACACGCCCTTGGCCGCCACAACTCGTACAAGGGTTGCTGATAATCTCGCCCTGCCCGTGGCATTTCGGGCAGCTGCGTTCCATGGAAAAAAATCCTTGTTGCGCCCGCACCTTGCCATGCCCGCCACAAGTTGAACAGGTTTTGGGTTGGCTACCTTTTTTAGCCCCGGTGCCGCTACACGCATCACAAGTGCTAGGAATGGGCACGGATATTTTTTCACTGCAACCTTGAAAGGCTTGTTCTAAATCCACCGCAAGATCATAACGTAAATCTTCGCCCCGACGATTCTGTTGTCGCTGTCCCCCACGCCCCCTCCCGCGTCCGCCGCCGCCCATAAAATCGGAAAACATATCATCAAAAATATCGCTGAAACCGCCCCCAGAAAATCCTGAAAACCCGCCGCCACCACGTCCGCGTCCGCGACCACCACCACCGCCGCCATTATTGCCTTCAAACGCCCTATGTCCGAATTGGTCATAGGCGGCGCGTTTTTGGTCATCTTTCAGCACATCATAAGCTTCGGTGGCTTCACGAAATTTTTCCTCCGCCTTTTTATCATCGGGATTGCGGTCGGGATGATGCTTCATGGCAAGTTTGCGGTAAGCCGATTTAATGCTCGCCGCATCCGCACCTTTCTTCACCCCCAACACCTCATAAAAATCGCGTTTTGCCATGGATGCACCAAATCAAAATAAGAGGGTCAAAATAAGAGGGCGGGAGGACGGAAGGTGCGGTGGCGCGAGGTGCCTACGATGATGCCGATTTCTTATCGTCGTGATCATCGGCTTCATCCACCTCGGTGAATTCAGCATCAACAACCTCATCATCAGTGGCGTCGCCACCGCCAGCATCATCGCCATCATCGCCGGCGTCAGCCTCTTGTTGTTGTTGGGCGTAAGCAGCCTCACCAATTTTCATCATCTCAGCATTGAGGGCTTCCGATTTTTCGGTAATGGCATCGTCATCATCATCCTCAAGCGCTTTTTTGAGGTCGGCAATCGCCTCATTGGTAGCGGCTTTCGCCTCATCATCAACCTTATCATCCAAATCGCCAAGGAGTTTTTCCGCCCCATGCACCAAAGATTCAGCCTGATTGCGTGCCTCAATCCTCTCACGGCGCTTTTTGTCGTCCTCGGCATTATCTTCGGCATCCTTGACCATTTGTTCAATTTCATCATCCTTGAGTCCGCCCGATGCTTGGATTTTGATGGTCTGTTCTTTGCCGGTGGCTTGGTCTTTGGCGCTGACATTAACGATGCCATTGGCATCAATATCAAAGGTCACCTCAATCTGCGGCACACCGCGCGGGGCGGGCGGAATCTCGGTGAGGTCAAACTGCCCGAGCAATTTATTATCCGCGGCAATTTCGCGCTCACCTTGAAACACACGGATGGTCACCGCCGGCTGGTTATCATCCGCCGTAGAAAACACTTGGCTTTTCTTGGTCGGGATGGTGGTATTGCGGTCAATCAGCCGCGTAAATACGCCGCCCAAAGTTTCAATGCCGAGCGATAGGGGCGTCACATCAAGCAACAACACATCCTTGACATCGCCTTTCAGCACGCCGCCTTGAATCGCCGCCCCGGCCGCCACCACTTCATCGGGATTGACCCCGCGATGCGGCTCTTTGCCGAAAAATTCTTGGGTTTTTTCCATAATTTTCGGCATGCGCGTCATACCGCCCACAAGAATCACCTCATCGATATCACTAGCCTTAATGCCCGCATCTTTGAGCGCGGCTTTGCACGGCTTCAACGAACGTTCCACCAAATCATCGACAAGGCTTTCCAGTTTTGCCCGCGTCAATTTGACATTGAGATGTTTAGGCCCGGCTTGGTCGGCGGTGATAAACGGCAGATTGACCTCGGTTTGCGCGCTACTCGATAATTCAATTTTGGCTTTTTCCCCAGCTTCTTTGAGGCGTTGGAGTGCCAATTTATCCTCACGCAAATCAATGGCGTTTTCTTTCTTGAATTCATCCGCCAGAAAATCGATGACGCGTTGGTCAAAATCCTCACCCCCAAGGAAGGTATCGCCATTGGTGGCTTTGACTTCAAAAACGCCGTCGCCGACTTCAAGGATGGACACATCAAACGTCCCCCCCCCAAGGTCATAAACGGCGATGACGCCGGATTCTTTCTTATCCAGCCCATAGGCGAGCGCCGCCGCTGTCGGCTCATTGATAATCCGCAACACATCCAGCCCGGCAATTTTGCCGGCATCTTTGGTGGCTTGGCGTTGGGCGTCATTGAAATACGCCGGCACGGTAATCACCGCCTCGCTGACGCTCTCGCCGAGATAGGCTTCGGCATCCTCTTTCAATTTACGCAGGATAAAGCCGGAAATTTGGCTAGGCGAATACGTTTCCCCCCGCGATTCCACCCAAGAATCGCCATTGTCGGCTTTGGTGGTTTTATAGGGCATCAATTTGGCAAATTTCTTCGCCGCCGCATCATCATGGCGGCGTCCAATCAGCCGTTTGATGGCATAGAGGGTATTTTCAGAATTGGTCACGGCTTGGCGTTTCGCCGCTTGCCCGACCAGACGTTCGCTATCATCGGTGAATGCCACCATAGACGGGGTGGTGCGCGCGCCTTCAGCGTTTTCAATAATTTTGGGGTCTTTCCCATCCATCACAGCAACACACGAATTGGTGGTGCCGAGATCAATACCGATTACTTTGCCCATATCAAAAAATCCTTTCTTCAAATGCCGCCACATAATATCGTTAGCGGGTCGTTATGTGCAGAAACATGTTTTATTTCCGCACCTAGTCATCATTCTGCACTTCATATAAGCGTCAAACCAATTTTTACAAGTCCAAGGCGCAAATTTTACGCATTTCCACCCTTTATGCGCTATTTTCCCCCGCCCTTTGCGCCTTTTGCGCCATCCCCCTTTTCGCCATTCGGGGCCTTCGCCACCCCCACCATAGCCGGGGTCAAAAGGCGGTCGTGCAACATCCATCCCGATTGTGCCACTTGCACAATCTGTCCGGGTTCGGCTTCATCGGTAGGCACTTCAAACATGGCCTGATGTTGGCTCGGGTCAAATTTTGCGCCCAAAGGCATAATGCGGGTAATGCCATGACGCCCCAGCACCGCATCCAATTCGCGCGACACCATTTCCACACCAATAACCAAATTTTTAACCGCCTCATCCAGCGTATCGCGTTGTTCGGGCAGGCTTTCCACGGCACGATTGATATTTTCCACCACCGCCAGCAAATCGCGCGCAAAAGCCGTATGCCCATATTTACGCGCCTGTGCAACATCACGTTCCGCCCGCCGCCGCGTATTCTCCACCTCCGCCGCACTCCTAAGAATCTGGTCTTTGAGCGCATCACATTCGGCTTGTAGATTAGAAAGCGGGTCAAGAATATCATCCAGATTGAGACCCTCAGGGCCAAGACTCTCAGAGCCAAGACTCTCAGAGCCAAGACCCTCAGAGCCTCCGACCACATCAGAGCCACCATCAACCCCCAATCCATCCAGCCCTTCAGGGGGCGCATCCGCATTAGGCGCATCCGCATTGGGCGCATCCTCTTGAGGCACACCCTCGGGAGGGCTTTTCTCAGGGGTATCATCCATCATTTTACCATCCTTTAATTGATTCGGGGCTTATGTAAGCAACAAATCTACATTACGCAAGATGGCGGGTGAAAATTAATAAAAAAAAATTTTCAAAAAAACCGCCCCCACAAGAATAAAGGTCAATCGCCATAACCCATAAATTGTGCTAGGATGCGTTTCAACCTTATTTAGATGGATGCAAGCATGAACAAAAATTTTTCCCGCCCCTCGGGTCGCCAAGATGATGAACTGCGCAAAATTACCCTCACCGCCGGCTATGCGCGCCATGCCGAAGGGTCGTGCCTCGCCCAATTCGGCAATACGCATGTGCTCTGCACCGCCAGCCTTGGCGACAGGGTGCCGCCCTTTCTGCGCAACACCGGCAAAGGTTGGGTCACTGCCGAATATGGCATGTTGCCCCGCGCCACGCATCAGCGCACCAATCGTGAAGCGGCGGCGGGCAAGCAATCCGGGCGCACCCAAGAAATCCAACGCCTCATCGGGCGGTCCTTGCGCGCCATCACCGACCTCAATGCTTTGGGCGAGAGGCAAATCAAAATTGATTGCGATGTGTTGCAAGCCGATGGCGGCACACGCACAGCGGCCATCACCGGGGCATGGGTAGCCTTGATGGGGGCGGTGGAAACCCTTATCAGCATCGATGCCATCACCAAAAACCCCATCCAAGCCCAATGCGCCGCTATATCGTGCGGCATCATCCAACAACACGCCCTACTTGACCTTGATTATGACGAAGACAGTACTGCCGAGGTTGATGCCAATTTCGTGCTAACCGACCATGACACCATCGTAGAAATCCAAGCCAGCGCCGAAGTCGACCCCTTCCCCCCCAGCCAATTAAACGAAATGCTCACCCTAGCACAGAAAGGCGCAAAAAAATTATTCGCCCAGCAACGCACCGCATTAGCTATGTTAAAATCATGAGCCGCAATTTTACCGAATCGCGCCTCATCATCGCCAGCCACAATCAAGGCAAATGCCGCGAAATCGCCGCCTATCTAGCCCCCTATGCTATTGAAATTTTGAGCGCAAGCGATCTCAACCTACCCGAACCCGACGAGACCGGCACCAGCTATCAAGCCAACGCCATAATAAAGGCGCAAGCCGCCGCGCAAGCCGCCGGACTACCGGCATTGGCAGATGATTCGGGCTTTGAAATTTTCAGTTTAGACAGCAAGCCGGGCATTTATTCGGCACGGCTAGCCGGGGCAGATAAAAATTTCACCCGCGCCAGTGAAATGTTGCATAACGACCTTATCGCCAGCAAAAGCACCGATTTTTCGTGCCGTTTCGTCTGCGCCTTGGCATTATGTTGGGCGGACGGGTTTTGCATCACCGCCGAGGGGCATATTGACGGCACATTCATTTGGCCGCCACGAGGAAAAAAAGGTTTTGGCTATGACCCCGTATTTCAACCTGAAGGATGCGACAAAACTTTTGCCGAATGCACCCCCGCATGGAAACACGCAAATAGCCATCGCGCCAAGGCATTCGCAAAACTAATCGCCCAATGTTTTAATGACACTCCAAGAGTGACACGCCAAAATGCAAATAGATAAAAATATGGCGCAAGCACCCTTTGGCATCTACATCCACTGGCCGTTCTGCCAGAAAAAATGCCCCTATTGCGACTTCAACAGCCACACGCAAAAAAACATCAACCAAAGCGCCTTCACCCATGCCCTCATCACCGAACTCAATTATATGGTGCAAAGATTCGGTTTTGAAAACCGCGCATTAGCCAGCATTTTTTTCGGCGGCGGCACACCATCATTGATGGACCCCGCCATGGTGGAACGCATCCTAACCGCCATAGAAACCGCTTGTGCGGTGGGTGCCACTTGCGAAATCACGCTAGAAGCCAACCCCACCACCCTAGAAGCCAAAAAATTGGCAGGGTTCCGCAGCGCCGGCATCAACCGCCTCTCCATGGGCATCCAATCGCTCAATGACCGCAATCTAGCCTTTTTAGGACGCCAACATTCCGCACACGAAGCACAAAACGCCCTAAAAACCGCCCAAAATATTTTTGCACGTGTTTCGGCAGATTTCATCTACGCCCTGCCAAACCAAACCCTCAAAGCGTGGCAAGAGGAGCTGAAACAAATTTTAGATTTAGGCTGCACACATCTATCCCTATACCAACTCACCCTTGAACAAGGCACCGCTTTTTATAGTCTAGAAAAACGCGGCAAACTCACCATGCTAGACGATGCCGAGGCGGTGGAACAATTTTTATACACCCAAGAATTATGCGCGCATCACGCCCTACCCGCCTATGAAGTATCAAACCACGCCCAAGCGGGCGCACAATGCCGTCATAATTTAATCTATTGGCAAGGGGGCGATTGGCTAGGCATAGGACCCGGGGCAGTAGGACGCTTTTGCCACCAAAAAAAGCGTATAGAAACCCGCACGCGTAAATCCCCCGAAAGCTGGCGCCAAGACGTCAGCAATCTAGGACACGGCATCACCAGCACCCACAGCGAGGTAGCGGCGGATTACGCAAGCGAAATGCTGATGATGGGGTTGCGCCTCACCCAAGGCGTCGCCCTCAACCAAATCGCCACACGCACAGGATGCCGCAAAAATTGGCTCAATGACGACGCCCTAAACCGCCTCACCGCCGAAGGGCTATTAATCAAAACGGATGACAATTTACGCATAGCCCCAAAAGGCTGGCATTTGATGAACAGCATCATTGAACAATTACTAAAATAGGCGAATCAAAACTAACTCAATTAAAACTGACTAAGTCAGTCAAAAACTATCAGGCGCGCTTTGCACTAGCGTTGATTGCCCATCATGGATAACCCGCACTTCAAATTGGCGGCGATTACTGCCATCGGCATAGAGCCGAAACACGCCGCTAAATCCGGCAAATCCCGTAGGACGCAAAAACACTTCCTCAGGGGTCTTATCGGCGGTAAGCAGGCTCGCCACTGCAACCGCATCAAAACCCAAAGGCAGTAAAGCATGCGCCGGGCTATTAAAATAACGTTGCCAGATGCTTTGAAACCGCGCATGGCGGGCGTTCGGCACGGCGGCATAGAACCCCCCTTCAAGCGAGGGTTCGTTGATGGTTTCAACACGGCTCCATTGCGATGAGCCGATAAAACGTATAGATGCCGGGTCTAAATCATGCCAAACCAACACCGGTGCCACGCGCAAAGTAAAATCGGCATCACCGCAGATGATTACCATATCAAAAATCGGCGTCGGATTGTCATCGCTCCACTGGGCAAATTGGCGAATGCTGGCACGTAGTTCTGCCTCATCATCAAGCACCGCATCATCCAAAAGCAAACGCGATATGCGGCTAACCCCAGCGGCATTAAGATAATCCAAACTAAAATCGCGCAGATTATGCCCATAGCTATTATCATCCACAACCACGGCAACACGAATATCTTGGCGCGCAATGCCATCAATGGCAGTAAGCGACGCCAAACCATAATTGAGCACAACCTCCAATTCCTGCTCAGGCTGCTGTCCCAAAATCCACACATTAGGCAGAGGATTAGGGCTATGATTGGAAAACGACAGCACCGGAATATCGTGGGCGTGGGCAATCGGGGCAATCGCGGCGGTCTGCCCGGAAAAAAGCGGACCAATAAATACATCCGCCCCCGCCGCCACCGCCTCCTCTGCCCCCCGCACCGCCGCATCCGCATCCGCACCCGCATCAACAAAAATCACCTCAAATTGCGGGCGGTTGAGGCTGATAACGGCAAGATTGATGGCTTTTTGCAAATCCGCCCCTAATTGCCGATAAGCCCCAGTCAAAGGCAGTAGCACGGCGGCGCGCTGAATTTCGCTATTTTTTTGAGGAAAGCGCGCTGGCGCTGGCGAGGGCGCCAGTGCCGTTTTTGGTGCTAGTGGCGGGGCCAGTGCTAAAATTTCGGAGGTTTTTGGTGATTCGGGGGGGGGTGATTCGGGGATAGGCGTTTCGGCATCAAAAAGCCAATCCACCACCACATCAATATCATCTTGCGCATCAGGGGGTGGCAAAACCGTCAAAGGCGACCCGCTACCGACATCAATATCAAACGCTTCATCATCAAGCACATCCAAATTCGGTGCCGCCGCCGCCGGGGCAGACGCCGGGGCATCGGCAGGCGCACCACACGCCGCCAACAGCACCAACAGCACCAGCCCCAAAACTAATTTTAGACCAATGCCGTCAAAAAACCCGCTTATGAGCAAAGTAAAACGCCTCAATGCGCACATAATAAAATCCATGCTTCAAATCCACGGCGTTTAGTCTATTATGATTCGATGCACGGGTAAAGTGGCAAGGATATATGGGAGCAAAATCATGACCCCGCCAAAGCAAATGCCAAAGCAAATGCCAAACCAGATGCCAAATCAAATTCCGGGATTAACCATCACATCCACGCCGATTGGCAATCTTGACGACCTATCCCCCCGCGCCGCCCAATCGCTAAAAACCGCCGATATTATCGCATGCGAAGATAGCCGCCACACCGGCATGATGCTGAAACGCCTAGGCATCGTGCCAAAAAAATTGCAATCCTACCACGAACATAGCCCCGCCCAAACCCGCGAAAAACTGCTCACCGCCATGCAAGACGGCAAAGCAGTGACCCTCGTCAGCGATGCCGGCACACCGCTAATCTCCGACCCCGGCTATCGTTTAGTCAAAGCCTGCCGCACCCGCACCATCCCCATAACCGCCATCCCCGGACCATCGGCTTTGCTCGCCGGGCTAGTGACATCGGGGCTACCCACCGACCGCTTTTATTTCGCCGGCTTTTTGCCGCATACAAGCAAAAAACGCCAAACCACGCTTGCGACCCTCATGCCACTAGATGCCAGCATTATCTGCTACGAATCAGCAAAACGCCTCACCGCCACCCTTGCCGATATCGCGTCCATTGCCCCAGATAGATTATGCTATGTCGGGCGCGAATTGACCAAACGTTTTGAGCAATCATGGCTAGAATGTGCCGCTGACCTAGCCGCACATTTTGCAGATCACGGCAACCCCAAAGGCGAGGTCGTCCTCATCATCGCCCCGCCCCCTAACGAAAAACCCGAAATCAGCGACGATGCCCTTATTGATTTATTACGCAGCGAACGCAAAAAAGGCGTGAGTCGCCGCGATGCTGTGCGCGCAGTCGCCGCCGCCACCGCCACCAATAAAGCGCGCGTCTATACGTTGATGTTGGGGCTAGAATCCCCATGACCCCGCCCCATAAACGCCAAAAAGCCGAAAAACGCGGACGCCAAGCCGAACAATTGGTCAGTTGGTACTTATGGCTGAAAGGCTGGACGCCATTAGCCACCCGCTATCGCTGTGCTTATGGCGAGATCGATCTGATTATGGGCAAAAAAGGACGCCTATTATTCGTTGAGGTCAAATATACCGCCCAGCCCGTTGGCTGCGCAACCGACCAGCAAACCGACCAGTTAGAAACCATCCTCCCGCGCCCGCACCAACAACAGCGCATCACCAACGCCGCCAAATATTTTCTCGCCGAAAATCCCCAACGTGCCGAAGACGAAATGGCATTTGTCGTCGCATTAGTCAGGCGCTGGGGGCGAATCCGCTTTATCTATGATGATTTTTCTGGTATATGATGCAAAACACCAGCCATCCGGAGAATCCCATGAAAAAAGCATTTATCGCCCTTTCTTGTTTGTTAGCCCTAACCCTATCGGCTTGCGCGCCGGTTGTGGTAGCCGCAGGCGGGGCGGCGGTCGCGGCCGGCACCACCGAAAAAGGCCTCGCTACCAGCATCAATGACAGCCTCATCCACACCAAAATATCCGAGACCTATTTCAAAGATGATTTAGGGCTTTATGGCGATGTCAATATTGAGGTCAATCAAGGGTCGGTATTGCTCACAGGGGCGGTACAAAACCAAGAAGATGTCAGCAATGCCGTGGGGCTCGCATGGCAAGTGCATGGCGTCGTTGAGGTGATTGACGAAATTGACGTACGCGACAAACCGGCATTCAAAGACCGCGCCAAAGATTTCGCGGCGAGCGCCGAATTACGCACGCGATTGATTACCGATGCCGATGTGCATTCGCTCAATTTCAGCATTGATGTGGTCAGCGGCGTCATCTACCTAAGCGGCATCGCCCAATCCGAGGACGAGATGAATAAAGTCATCGCCCACGCCCAAAGCCTGCGTTTCGGCACCGAGGTGGTCAATTACATCCGCATCAACGACGACCAACGCTAGCGTTCGCTAGCGTTTCGCGCAATTAACGCCCCGCAATTAAGCTCATGTCCCTAAAAATCGCCTTGCAGATGGATCCAATTGAAGCGATAGATATTCGCGGCGATAGCAGTTTCGCGCTCGCCTTAGAGGCACAAAAAAGGGGCTACAACCTCTTCACCTACCACCCCGATAGCCTCGCCCTCCAGCCGGGCAAAACCCTATCGGCACAAGGAAGCTGGATCAAAGTCAAAGACGAGGCGGGCAATCACGTCAAAATTCTGCACGAAGAACGCCTAGACCTTGCGGATATGGACGTCATCCTCATGCGCCAAGACCCGCCCTTCAACATGCACTACATCACCGCCACGCATTTACTCGAATCTATCGCCGAAAAAACCCTCATCATCAACAACCCCACTTCCGTGCGTAATGCCCCAGAAAAATTGGTCGCAACCTTATTCCCCGAATTGATGCCGCCAACATTGATTACCCGCGACCTAGACAGCATCCGCGCTTTTCGCCAAACCCATCAAGACATCATCATCAAACCCCTCCACGGCAATGGCGGGGCGGGGGTATTCTATCTCAAAGCCGCTGACAGCAACCTAGCCCCCCTGATCGAGATGATGCAACATTTTGACCCGGTGCCTTTGATGGCACAAAAATATCTCCCCTCCGTGCGGCAAGGCGATAAGCGGGTGATTCTCATTGATGGTGTGGCGAAAGGGGCGGTCAATCGCCTGCCGCCAAAAGGCGAAGCCCGCGCCAATTTCCACGTAGGCGGCACCGCCCAAAAAGCCGAACTAGACGCAGACGATTTCCGCATAGCCGAAACCATCGGCCCCTACCTTAAAACCCACGGACTCCTCTTTGCCGGCATTGACGTCATCGGCGGGTTTTTGACCGAAATCAACACCACCTCCCCCACAGGCTTACGCGAAATTGAAGCTTTGAGTGGCATCAACCTAGCCGCCGAAATTTGGGACAATATCACCGCCAAACTAGGCTAAACTAAGCCCTAGCTAAGCTACTGGCTAAGCCAGTATGGGCAACCAACGATAATGCATCGCTTCCGAAATATGCGGGTGTTGCACATCGGCACTAGCTTCTAAATCAGCAATACTGCGTGCCACGCGCATAACCCGATGAAACCCACGTGCGGAAAGGCGCAGCTGTTCGGCACTTGATTGCAAAAACGCTTTATCCGCGGCATTAAGCCCCATGACTTCATCCAACATCGCCCCATCAAGTTGTGCGTTAATAATGCCCTTGGCTTGCGGTACGCGCGCAAAACTATGCGCCCGCGCCGCAGCAATACGCGCCGCCATATCGGCACTAGTTTCAGCACCCCCCGCGCCGGCGCCCCCCGCGGTGGTGTTTTGGTTCAAAACCGCAATCGGCACTTCTGCCACCTCAATCATCATATCAAAACGGTCAAGCAGGGGTCCCGAAATTTTCGCCATATAATCCCGCCCACAACGCGGCGCCTTGGTGCAAGCCCGCCCGGGGTCGCCGAGATAGCCACAACGACACGGATTCATCGCCGCCACCAGCTGAAAGCGCGCCGGATAGGTGACATGATGATTGGCACGGCTCACCACCGCCCGCCCGGTTTCAATGGTTTGGCGCAACGCATCGAGCTGATGCCCGGGCCATTCCGCCAGCTCATCCAAAAACAACACACCCCCATGCGCAAGGCTGACCTCGCCGGGTTTCGCCCGCGCCCCGCCACCCACCAGCGCCGCCACCGATGACGAATGGTGCGGGTCGCGGAATGGACGCGAGACAATCAACCCGCCCTTATCCAGATTCCCCGCCAGCGAATGAATCATCGTCGCTTCCAATGATTCTTGTGCCAGCATCGGCGGCAACAACCCGGCCAGGCGCGTCGCCAACATAGATTTCCCCGCCCCGGGCGGTCCCACCATCAACAGGTTATGCCCGCCCACCGCCGTAATCTGCAACGCCCGTTTCGCCATATCTTGGCCGTGCAAATCGGCAATATCGGGAAAATCGCTGCGCGTTTCTTCCACATGTCCTTTGGGCTCGGGCAAAACTTGTTCGCCGCGCAAATGGTTAATCAAAGCCATCAAACTAGGCGGGGCAATGA
This sequence comes from uncultured Alphaproteobacteria bacterium, assembly GCA_958431225.1. Classification (GTDB taxonomy): domain Bacteria; phylum Pseudomonadota; class Alphaproteobacteria; order Puniceispirillales; family UBA1172; genus UBA12202. Next base: position 853,430 of record OY288107.1, read on the forward strand.
TACGAATATCCCCACTCCACGCGGCTTCTGCCCCATTGGCTTCGGGACAAATAATGCCATTGCCAGTCGCCGCCGCCCCCAATGCCGCCGCCAGCACCCCATTGACGCCGGTAATATTGCCATCAAGTGCCAGCTCGCCCATCGCAATCAGCCCATCGACACTATCCGAAGGAATCGCCCCGGTTGCCACCAACAACCCCAAGGCGATCGGCAAATCAAAATGCGAGCCTTCTTTGATGAGGTCGGCAGGGGCTAAATTGACGGCAATACGTTTCGGCGGCAGGGATAGCCCCAACGAGTTCAACGCCGCGCGCACACGTTCTTTTGATTCGGCAACGGCGCGGTCAGCCAACCCAACAATCGCCATACTCGGCAGACCATTAGATATATGCACCTGCACTTGCACCGGTATCGGTTCAAGCCCACGAAACGCCAAAGTAGAAATGGATGCTTGCATCAGCCAGCCGTGCCACGGGGGCTAGCCCCCAACAATGCACCTAGCATGGCACCAAGCGGCGCCCCGCCCAACACATGCCCGTGCAGATGCGGCACTTCTTGGCCGCCATCACCGCCGCTATTGACAATAACGCGATAGCCAGCATCTGCCACCCCAGATTTCTCCGCCACCCGTGCCAATGCGCGCACCCACGCCGCCAATTCGGCATCGGAGCCACGCGCGGCAAAATCACTCAAATCCGTATAGGACCCACGCGGAATCACCAGATGATGTTGCGGGGCTTGGGGGTTAATATCGGTAAAACTCAGATTGGTAGCATCTTCATCAATCACCGAAGCCGGCAGACGCCCATCAAGGATGCGGGCAAAAAGATTATCGGGGTCGTATGGTCTATTCATCGGTTTCCTCCATTAAATTCACGCCGCGACTAACGGCTTGCTTTTTCTTCGACGCCTGATTGCGCCCGCCGCCGCGCCAATTCCGCCCATAATTCGTCAAGAGGAATTTCCGCCGCCGCCAACACAACCAAGAGATGATAAACAACATCGGCGGATTCGGCTAGCAATTCCTCACGATTGCCGGCACAAGCAGCAATAATCGCCTCGGTCGCCTCCTCGCCCAATTTGCGTGCCGGCAGTTGCGGGGCTTCAAGCAACAGCCGCGCCGTCCAAGACACTTTTGGGTCGGCATCACGCCGCGATAAAATCACATCGTAAAGTTCTTCAAGAATCGTACTAGACATATTTTTGGGCATTGGTGTCTTCGGCATTGGTGTCCTCCTAAAGAATCCGCATTTCAATCCCGCGCGCCGCCATAACGCGTTTCACCGCATTGATTTCAAGCAGCCCGAAATGAAAAATGGATGCTGCCAGCACTGCCGAAGCATGCCCCGTCAGCACCGCATCCGCCATATCCTCCGCCGACCCGGCACCGCCCGAGGCAATCACCGGCACCGCTACTGCATCACTGACCGCACGCGTCAATACCAAATCATAGCCGTTTTTGGTGCCATCCGCATCCATTGATGTCAAAAGAATCTCCCCCGCCCCCAATGCCGCACCTTCCACCGCCCATTTCACCGCATCCATCCCCGTCGGCGTACGCCCGCCCTCAATCACCACCTCATACCAGCCCTCATCATGCCCTTCACTATGCCCCTCACTATGCCAGCGCGCATCAATCGCCAGCACCACACATTGCCGCCCGAAACGCGCGGCGGCTTCCTCTAACAATTTTGGGTTGCGCACGGCGGCGGAATTCACCGAGATTTTATCCGCCCCCGCCAGCAACAGCCGCCGAAAATCTTCCGCCTCACTAACCCCGCCCCCCACGGTCAGGGGCATAAAACATTGCTCTGCCGTGCGGCTAATGACATCATAGATGGCTTTGCGCCCTTCAATACTCGCCGAGATATCCAAAAAACATAGCTCATCCGCCCCGGCATCATTATAGATACGCGCCTGTTCCACCGGGTCGCCGGCATCGACCAAATCAACAAAATTGATGCCTTTAACCACCCGCCCATCATGCACATCAAGACAGGGAATCACCCGCGCTGCTAACATGGCTTCGCCCCCCCATATTTTTTTATAGCTTCTGCCAAATCAATCCGCCCCTCATAAAGCGCGCGCCCAATAATCACCCCGGCCACGGCAGTATCGGCAAAAGCCGCCACATCCGCCAAAGACGCCACCCCCCCGGAAGCAATAATCGGTATAGACACCGATTCCGCCAATTCGCAGGTCGCTTGGTGATTCGCACCCGATAAATCGCCATCACGGCCAATATCGGTAAAAATCACCGCCGCCACCCCACAATCCTCAAACCGCCGCACCAAATCCAACAGCGAAATTTCCGAAGTCTCAAGCCAGCCCTCCGCCGCAACCATTCCGTCGCGGGCATCCGCGCCAACAACAATTTTCTCAGGAAATTCGCGCACCGCTTCCCGCACCAACGCCGGATTTTTCAAAGCGGCAGTGCCAAGAATCACCCGCGCTACCCCACGTTCTAGCCAACCCGCAATCTGCGCCATATCACGAATCCCCCCCCCCAACTGCACCTTTGCGCCGCTCGCCAAAATCGCCGCCACCGCCTCCACATTCACCGGCTTTTGCGCCACCGCCCCATCCAAATCCACCACATGCACCCACCGCGCCCCGGCATCAACAAATTGCTGCGCTTGCGCGCCCGCATCTTCATTATAAATTTTTTTCTGGGCAAAATCCCCATGGCGCAAGCGCACACACTGCCCAGTTTTGATATCAATCGCCGGATAGATCATGTAATTTCCTTAAAATAATAATACCCTTTTACATATTTCCCATCAACAAAAGCATATTTTGGGTGCGTGCCAAACCGCACATACCCCGCCGCCTCATAACGTTGAATGGCGCGGGTTTGTGTAGCGCGCACATCCAAATTGATGACCTTAAAGCCTTCACTACGCGCCAGCGCCGCCGCCTCATCAAGCATTAAAGGCGCGAGCCCTTGCCCGCGCGCCCATGGGGCAACAAAAAATGTGGTGAGATTACAGCTGCGTTGCTGTGCTTCGTTATTGCGTGGGGGGCGGACAATCTGACAACTCGCACTAATCACCCCATCAATACGCCCAATAATCAACGCGCGTTCAGGAATCAGCATGACGCCCTTCCAATAATCATCCAAAACATGACGCGGCGGCACGGTCAGCCAGCCAAAACCGCCACTTTGTTTAATCGTTTCAATCGCCGCATCGCATAACTCCACCCGATCGCCTTTGGTAAGGGATTTAGCGGTTTCAACCGAACGCACAATTTTTCTAGTCGCGGATGTCATCATCTAACCCCTTTTCACAATTTGATATTGAGCCAATTTTTGAGAATCATCTGCCCCACCGCTTGGCTTTTTTCCGGATGGAATTGCAAGCCAACAAAATTATCCCGCCCCACCGCACCAACAATATGCCCCCCATAAACACTCGTGGCAAGAATCTCACGCGAATCAGCACCAGTGAGATGATAACCGTGAAGAAAATACACGCGATGCGTGGCGTACTTCTCCCCCTCTAATCCCGCAAAAATCTGCCGCGCCAATGGCGAATCACCCACAATCAGCTCATTCCACCCCATATGCGGCACTTTAAGGCGTACGCCTTGTTGATTCGGGTCAAGCGCCGACACCACCCCCTTTATCCAGCCAAAGCCTTGTGTAATCTCCCCGCCCACCGCGTTCGGTGCGCCTTCATCGCCTTTTTCCGCCATCAGCTGCATACCCACACAAATCCCCAAAAACGGCATCCCCCGCACCAGCACCGCTTCATTGAGCGCATCCAACATGCCATCAAGCGCCATAAGCCCGGCACGGCAATCGGCAAACGCCCCCACCCCGGGCAACACCACATAATCCGCTTTAGCCACCGCATCAGGGTTTTCGGTGATGCTAATGCGATGGGGCAGTTGGTGCGCATCCACCGCCGCCCGAAGCGCGTTTTCCACCGAACACAAATTGCCCGAGCCATAATCAACAATCACCAGATTCATAAAAAATGCGCCTCAGCTCAACGGCTTACCGATACTACCTTTAGTAGAAGGAATTTTGTCCATCAGGCGCGCATCAATAGCAACGGCTTGTTTAAGCGCGCGTGCCAAAGCCTTAAAAATGCTTTCAATAATATGGTGCGTATTGGTGCCATAGCAATTTTCGATATGCAGGGTCAGTTCCGCCCCTTGGCTAAAGGCTTGAAAAAACTCTTGAAACACTTCGGTATCCATCGCCCCCCCCAATGCCCCTAATGTTGTGTTCGGCAAATCCACGCGCCAAATCAAATGTGGGCGCCCGGAAATATCCACCGCGACTTGGCTCAAAGCCTCATCCATAGGCAAAAGCGCCGCCCCATAGCGCGTAATTCCGCGCTTGGTGCCGAGCGCCTCAAGCACCGCCGCCCCCAACGCCCAGCCACAATCTTCAACCAAATGGTGGCTATCAATATGCAAATCGCCCTTGGCGACCAGTTCAATATCCATCAAACTATGATGGGCAAATTGTTCAATCATATGGTCAAAAAAACCAAGCGCGGTAGCAGATTGCACCCGCCCGCACCCATCAAGGTTAATTTTCGCACTAATCTGCGTTTCATTCGTATTACGCGTAACGCTAGATTTTCTTGCGTCCGGGCGCGCGTCTTTCGATGTTTTCGCAACCATTTTTGACCTCCATAGGTTTTGGCTAGGTGCTGTCTAGCAAAATCAAGGCAGTTTGGCTAGTCAGTAAGCATAATGCTGTAAGCATCATCTAAGTATCATCTAAACGTTGTTCCAACCATTCCGCCATCTGGCGCGCCTCCTCGGCACTAACTTTTGGTAGAAGCTGCGCAAAAAGATTCGCCGCCAGCACCGCCTCAACGCCTAGCCCCCGCGCATCCAACACCACGCGCGGATGCGACAAGCGCCCCAGATGTTTCAAATCTTCGGCATCTTGCCAAATCAAACCAAACAGCGCGCAAATCTGGTCAAGCATCGCCGCGGACGGCGCCCCCCGCAACCCACGTTCCAACTGCGACAAATACGCCGGCGACAATTTCAATTCCGCCGCCATGGCCGCCATTGTGATAGCGTGTTGCCGCCGCAACGCCCGCATTTTCACCCCAAACGGTGTCATGCTAAACGCCCCAAACGCCGCAACTGCACATACCAAGCCCCATCCCCCCCATGCCGTCCTTGTGCCGGATGAAACGCCACCACCGCTTCTGCTAAAGGCGGGGTTTCAAGCCAGCGCGGCAACGCCGTGCGCAACGCCCCTTTCCCCGCCACACCTTTGCCGGTAATCACCAACACATAACGATGTTTTTGGTGTTGTTTTTCAACAATAAACCGCGTCAATGCCGCATACGCCCCAGCAAGCGTCTCGCCATGCAAATCCAGCCGCGCCGTCAAAGCAATAGCCCCGCTAGCAAGCCGCCGCGCATCCCCCCGCGAGATGCCGCCAATTTTAGACCCACGCAAATCCGCCGGTTTATGCAAAGTGCTCGGGGGCGGTTTTTCTGCAACCATAGGCGGTGATTCGCGCCGCCGTTGCGCCCCTGATTCGCCCCGCGATGATTCGCCCGGCGATGATGCGCCCCGCGATGATGCGGGTTTTGGCGGTGATTCGGCACGTGGTTTTGGCGGCTTAGGCGGTAAATGCGTCTGCTTTAACGGCTTAACCGTCGCCGCCACCCGCCCCCATAACGCCGCATCATCGTTTTTCCCCTCAGTCATAAAACGCCCCATATTTTGAATATCAAGCCGACCCAATCTGCGTTTCCACCAACAGCCAATTCGGATTTTTTGAACTAATATCACGCTCAAACACCCACTGATCCACAAACATTTCCGCCTCATCACTGCCCTCAATAATTTTCCCCGCCTCATCGCGCAGAATCTTTTTTTGCGTTGAGTGAAATTCCACCGCAATAGAGGCAATCCCCGCCTCCACCCAAGCCCGCACCAAATCCACCCGGCTTAAATCCACCAATTCAATCGTCAGCACTTCGCCGGCTTTACGGCGGTCGCGGATGGCATCGCCGAAATCCGTTGCGATATCATAACCAAGCAAAGGTTTGAGCTGGTCCATATCCCCCTTGGCAAAAGCTTCAAGAATCATCCTATACGCCAACCCTGCCCCATCCAAAAAATCTTGCTGGCTAAAATGTGCATCCGCCGCCACCACCGCCGCAATCCCCTCACCCGAGACCGCATCTAGCTCCTTGATGCTTGGGTCGCTTTTCTTAAACACCGCACGCTTGCCTTCATCATCGGGCTTTTCATCAAAACCATCCCGCCGTCCCAACACCGAGCGCAGACGGAAAATGAGAAAGACCGCCAGAATCGCAAAAATAATAATATCAACATAAGGGGCGCTAAACATCGTAGATTTTCTCCTATTGGTTGCATGCCATGCGTTTCATAATAGCACGAAAATCATCTTGTCCCCAAGAGATAGACGCATTATTGTAAAACGGCAAGATTCTTTTAGGAGCCATTATGACAGGTTTATTGGTTTCGGGCATCATCATCGCCCTAATCGCCATTGAAATAGCCGTTTTCGGCATCATCGGGGCGGCAATAGGCGTGTTCCTAACCATCATCGGCGTCTTTATCACCGCCATTCTAGGCATATCCCTCATGCGCACGCAAATGCTAGCTCTCCTAGCAAGCGGTGCCATCACCCGCCCCCCCCACGAAATCATGCCCAAAGTGCTCTGCATCACCATCGGCGGTATCTGCCTGCTGATTCCCGGCTATGCCAGCGATGCTTTTGGTATATTATGCTTTATCCCCGGCGTAGAACACATACTAGGACGCCTCCTATTCCAATGTTTTCCGGCTGCCCGTGCCCAAAATTTCGCCTTCTCCTACGCCAATATGCACAGGCCCGAACACCCCGAACACCCAGAACACGACCAAAACCAAGCCGCCAGCGACATGATTATTGACGGCGAAGCAGAACATATTGACGAAAACGAAAAATATGATAAAAACAACCCGTAGCAATTTTTGACGGAAAGGACACACCACCATGAGTGCCAAGAAAAACACCAAAGCCAACGGCGACGCAAGCAAAGCCAAAAAAACCAAAAGCGTCGAGGAAAGCAAACCCCAAGCCGCGCCAACGCCGGCAAAGGACGAGACCCAACAACAAAGGGTCTCCCCAGACCAGCAAATCGGGTTCCATAACCACTACATCAAGGATCTATCCTTCGAGAACCCGAACGCACCAACCATCTACAGCCCCAGCGAGACAACACCCGAAGTCTCCGTAGGCTTCAGCGTGGCATCAGCACCAGTCCCAGGACGCGACCGACATTTTGAGGTAGTGCTTAGCGTAAACGCAACAGCAAAACGCGGTGACGAGACCATGTTCGTGCTAGAATTAAGCTACGGCGGCGAAGTCTCCGTCGCACCAGAAATGGACGAACGAAACATCAACCCCGTCGTCATGATAGAAGGACCAAGATTCCTCTTCCCCTTCGCACGAGCCATCATAGCAACAATATCACGCGAAGGCGGCTTCATGCCAATCAACCTGCAACCTATAGACTTCATAAGACTCTATAGAGCAAACCTACAACAAAAAGCAGCCCAACAAGAAAGCAGCGGCACAACTAGCTAAAGGTTTAGGGGGGTTTAGTTAAGGTTAAGGGGGTAAATTCTTTTATGGGGGTTTCACCCCCAAACCCCCGACCACGGAACGCCGTGGAGCGAATTTTTGGCACACGCCACAACAAACTGCGCCCCTTTTTTCAGCAACCGATGATCGCCACGGAACGCCGTGGAGCGAATTTTTGGCGTATGCCGTCACGCACGGTGCTTGTTTCTGACAGAACGACTTATTGGGAAAAGATTCGAAAAATACCTCGCGGGGCGTTTTTATCACTTTAAAATAATTGACCTACCATTTCAAAAAATGTTAGGCTTTACCGAACGGATTGGAAATAGGGGCACTTACTCATGAAAAAATCTTTTCTTTTTATTCTCTTTGCATCTCAAATAGTTTGGGCAGGCGTTGCTTATAGTCAATGTCCATATGACCATGATTGTTTGAACAATCCCTACGGTGCTGGAAGTCCCTATAAACCTGATGGCTTGCTAAATCCCCATAGTGAATACGGCTCGCCGTATTCCAACAAGTCTTGGTCTAATCCATACGCGACCGATGCCCCCAAAATTTATGATTCCCAAGGCAACTACAAAGGAAGACTTTCAACAAATCCATACGACCCCGATTCAACTTCCAATCCATATGGAAAATATGGAAATCCATATAGCCCTGACAGCATTAACAATCCTTATTCAAATGAGGAATTTTACGTTGTTCCCCAATAAATAAGAGGCAATTATTGTTTAAGTGAAGAATGAGGAAATATCATGTCCATCGACAACAGTATAAAAGAGCAGGCTGAAGCCTTTATCAATCAGCGATTCAAGAGTATCCAAGACAATAAAGGCTCTATGGAACTCCCAACCTTGTTACCCCTTCTTGTCATGCATCTTGTGCCACTTCAAGATTTTGAGGCAGGACGTGAAATTGAGGCTAGTCAAATTAGAAGCCAAGTTGAGGAGCTGTCACCGCAACATACCGAGTTCCATCTGGTAAATTCGGGTTTTCCTAAGTCAATATTCAACTCGGATGGTTACTGCGTCTATAATGGCGAAGAAATTTGCCGTGGCTATGCGCAAATTTTTCGTAATGGCGTGATTGAAGCTACCGATGCGAGTTTATTCGGGCATATCAAAATGCCTGATAGATATTTTATAGCCGACAGGTTTCCTTATGAATTAATGATTCTGCTCAATAATTATATGCAATTATTGCGCACCCTTGGTGCAAAGACACCTGTCTTATTGCAAATCTCATTGATGTCGGTAAAGGGAGTTAAAATGCAAACTAAATTTAGTCGCACATCTGATGTTTCTATACCCTATAAGAAAGATGTATTGAATTTACAAGCATCTGTCATCACTGAATTTAATGATGACGAAAACTATAGGTCCGATATGAAAAAGCAAATGGATTTACTCTGGAATGCTTTCGGTCTTGAGCGATGCCTCTATTTCGCTGAAAATGATTGATAGTATGCCGAGCGCAACTGAAGCAGTGGGGGTATGGGGGCTTGCCGTCGGGGGCGGTGCTAGATTCTGACAGGACGAACTTATTGGGGGGAATTAAAAATACCTCGCAGGACGCCACCGAACGCGGTGGGGCGTTTTTTTGGATTCTTTTGCCAAGGCATAGGTTAAATTTGACATAAAATAATCACAACACTAAATTGACTTTTTAGGCGAAACATAAGGAAGCATCATGCTACTTGGTAAAAATATTGATGGCGATACAATCAAATCGTTGATTGATGGCAAAGTGCGTGAATCGGTGCATCTTGAATTTAAGCGAGAGACTTACGGCAATACGGATGCAGATAAGAAGGAATTTCTCAAAGACATTTCCGCTTTTGCCAATACTCTTGGTGGGCATCTCATAATCGGGATAGGTGAAAATGAAGGGGGCGCCGCATCGGTTGAGCCAATATTGGAAAGCGTTGACAAAGAATCAGATCGACTACAAAACATGGCGCGCACTGGCATTGAACCGCCTATCTTGGGCTTAGACATAAAACCTATTGATATCGATGATAAGAATATCATCATCATACATGTCCCCCGCAGTTTCAATCCACCGCATCGCGTCATCTATAAGGGAAGCAACCGATATTATGGGCGGAATTCATCTAGCGTGCATCAGTTATCGCTAGAAGAATTGCGGCAAGCATTCGGCGAGCGACGCAGCATAGAAGAACGCGCAAAATCTTTTGTCGGTCAGCGATTTTTGAGCATCCAAGCCAATGATGGCATCATGCCACTCCCAGAAAAAAATGGGACTCTTGTCATGCATCTTGTGCCTCTTCTCAATTTCGGCATGGAACGTCGTATTGATGTTGTTAAGATTAAAGAACTGCAGGAAGCAAAGTCATATTTCAATCGGATAGAGAGTCCCGGCTGGGGATCTCAGAGGATTAATTTGGAGGGTTATTGTATTTATCACTCTGACACTCCCTGCCAAGCCTATACGCAAATTTTCCATAATGGTGTGGTAGAAGCCACCAGCACGAGTTTATTTAAACGTTATATACACCCAGCCCCAACCAGACGTGATAGAAGCAATTGGCGTTTTTTTAGTGGATATGATTTGCCTTTGAGTCTAATCGAAGCAATCAACGATTATATGCAAGGACTGCATGCGCTCGAAATTATGCCGCCAATTCTACTGCAAATTTCAATGATGGGGATAAAGGGGATTGAAATGGGTATCAAATTAGATGATCCATATCATGTCCCCCCATCCTATGAGCGTGATGTGTTGCATCTGCCATCATCTGTCATTACTGAATTTCGCGCTGACGAAGACTACGAATCGGTGATGGCTGAGCAAATGCATTTTCTTTGGAATGCTTTTGGTTTTGAACGATGCAATCTTTTCAATGAAAATGATGAATGGGCTCCCCCCAACTGATGTAGTGGGGGTATGGGGGCTTGCCCCCATTATAAAATCCACCCCAAGCGCTCATCGGTCGCTGAAAAAGGGGCGCAAAGTGCCGTGGCATAAACCAAAAATTCGCTCCACGGCGCTCCGTGGTTGGGGGGTTTGGGGGGCGAAGCGCCCCCATAAACTAATACTTAGACCAAATAGCATTCTTAATCTGCGTCATAAATTCCGCGTGTGCTTTCTGTTCATCTTCGCTGATAGGAAATTCGCGCAATTTGATGGGTGCGGTAGGTTTTTGCATCACGTGTTCTTCGGGTGCGGGTGTGGTTGTGGGCGTTGTGTCGTCTGCCATGAGGCTAAGTTGTCTGCCGCCGATGAGTTCTATATAGACTTCTGCGAGCAGATATACGTCTATGAGTGCGCCGTGGAGTTGGCGTTTTGCGGTATCTATATCAAAGCGGCGGCAGAGTGCGTCTAGGCTTGCGGGGCTACCGGGGAATTTTTTGCGCGCCATCAATAATGTGTCTTTGGTGCGTGCCATATTGATGGCTGTGCGCTCAATTCGCTTCAATTCGGCATTGATGAATCCGACATCAAATTCTGCGTTATGGATAATGAGTGGGTCGTCGCCGATAAAGGCGAGGAATTCGTCGGCGATATCGGCGAAGAGGGGTTCGTGTTTGAGGCTTTCGGCGGTCATGCCGTGGACTTTGCTGGCTTCTGCATCAATGTCGCGTTCGGGGTTGATGCGCACATGGTAGTGGGTACCGGTGGGGATATAGTCATTGAGTTCGAGCGCGCCGATTTCAATGATTCGGTGGCCTTCTTCGTGTTTGAGTCCGGTGGTTTCGGTATCCAAAACAATTTCACGCATGGGGGTTTCCTTTGGGGTTTGTGCCTCTGAGGGTAATGTCGTTGAGCATTTGTGCAATATACCATTTCATAGCAGTGATGCCAAAGCTTGTGGGGATAATATAATCGGCGCGTTGGCATTTTTCGGCGTTGGGCATTTGGGCGGCGATGATTTGGTTAAAACGCGCTTCGTCCATATTTGGTCGAGCTAATGCGCGTTTTTTCTGCAGGTAGGGCGAGGTTGAAACCACTGCCACATAGTCGCATTCATTATCGGCGTTGGTCTCAAAAAGGAGAGGAATATCATAGACAATAATGGGGACAATAACGGGGTGATTCGCGCGCGCCATTTTTTCCGTCCAATGCTCGCGTTGTTGGCGGAGGCGCGGGTGGATGATGGCTTCAAGGGCGCGGCGTTTTTTTGTATCGCCAAAAATTTCCGCCCCGAGTAATTGGCGGTCAATCGCGCCTTTATTTTTGGTGGCGGCGGCGGCGGCGGGGAATTGTGCCAGCACGGCGGCGATAATGTCGGCATCTTGTGCCAGCATCGCATGCACAGCGGCATCGGCATCATACACGGGCAGGGCTAGCGTGCGGAGATGCGCCGCCACGGTAGATTTACCCATAGCCACCGCGCCGGTCAGCCCCAATTTTATGGTATCAGTTTTCATATCAGTTTCCATGGGGGGACGCCCCCCTTTCCAACCGCAATCCCATTATGCGTAAATGCGCCAAACATTCAAGCAGTGGAAACCCCATAATCGTATAAAAACACCCCTCCATTGCGGAAAATAATTGCGCGCCAAGACCTTCAATCATATAGACGCCAGGTGTTTGCAACGCCACATCGCCGAGCATGTCCACATAATTTTCAGCAAAATCAGCATCAAGCGCGCGCATAGTCAGACGCGGTGTTTTGACCACATGCCAAAGCCGTTGCCCATCAAGCAACATCACCCCCGCCGTCACCAATTCATGGCTAGCCCCCCCGAGCATTTTGATTCGTGCCACCGCCTCATCACGGCAAGCCGGCTTGGCATAAATCGCGCCGTCATAAACCAATAGCTGATCCGACGCCACCACCACAGCATCGGGTTGGCGCACGGATATTTTGCGCGCTTTAGCTTCGGCGAGCATCGTCGCGGTATCGGCGGGGGATAAAGAATCATGCACGGCGGCATCGCGCAAAGATTCTTCATCAACGCGCGGTGCCAGCGCCTCATATTTCAGCCCGGCATTAGTGAACATGGCTTGGCGGGCGGCACTCGCACTCGCCAAAATCAGATGCTGATGCGGCAGGGCAAATAATGCGTTAGTTGTTGGCATGCGTCTCACGCCAAACTTGATAAAGATTGATAATTTCGGCGGCGGTTTCTTCAATAGATTTACGGCTCACATCAATCATCGGCCAGTTTTGTGCTTGAAACAGCCGCCGTGCCGCACTTAACTCGTCATTGATGGCACGAATATCCGCATAATGCACATTGCCGGCATCTTTCATACTCTCAAGCCGATTTTTACGAATTTGCGACAGCCGCCGCGCCTCTTTAATCAAACCGATGACCATAATCTTATGTTTGGTGATTTGTTCCAAAGGCGGCGCAATCCCCGGCACCAACGGATAATTCGCCACTTTATAGCCGCGATTGGCTAGATAGATTGCGGTCGGGGTTTTGGAGCTGCGCGACACCCCCACCAACAGAATATCGGCGTCTTTGAGCGTATCCATCGCCTGCCCATCATCGTGATGCACGGCAAATTCAAGGGCTTCCATGCGTTCAAAATACGCCTCATCCATGCGGTGCTGCCCGCCAGCGATATTGCTCGCCGGCTTACCAAGTTTTTGTGCCAAAATATGCACCGCATGATCCAAAATCCCCAAATGCGGCACTTGATGGCGGATGCAGATCTCTTCAAGCGCGCGGCGAATTTCGGGGTTGGAAACACTAAAAAACACCAGCCCGCCGACCTCAGCAATCATAGCATCCACAGCATCCAGATGCGCGCGCGTACGCACCAGAGTCCAAACATGTTCGGTCGCAACCGCATCAGGAAACTGCCCCAACGCCGCCCGTGCCAGCCCATGCGTCGTTTCCCCGGTAGCATCCGAAACCAGATGTAGATGAATAGATTTTTTGCGCTTCATAATCCCCTATTAAAGCAGACCGCATTTTTTACGCAATGGATAATCCGCCTCTCCCCCAAAAATCTTGTGGAAAAAATGTGCAAATAGCGGATAAATTCTGCGGCGCACTGATTCCATCACCACAACCAAAATTCTTTCCACAAATTTATACCATAAGCAAAATTCCACCACCACCGCACCATGAATTTTGGGGATAATTTTTTTACTAGTTGTTTTGTGGGTGATTTTTCATCTGATTCGTGCTTATATCTATGGGGATAGTTTTGGCGTTACTGGAAATCACCTTTCCCCAACCACCAACCACTACCACAACCTTTTTTTAAAATAAAAAATTTGAAAGATGCCCAAATGCGAATTCTTGATACCATCAATGGCAATATTGGCACTGATAGCACTAGTGTCCCAATCTGGTTTATGCGCCAAGCCGGACGCTATCTACCCGAATATAAGGCTTTGCGTGCCACCACCAGCGACTTCATCAGTTACTGCCTAGACAGCGATAAAGCGGTAGAAGCCACGTTGCAACCGATTCGCCGTTATGATTTGGACGCCGCCATCGTTTTCTCGGATATTTTACTGATTCCATGGGCAATGGGCTACGATCTGCGCTTTGAGGAAGGCAAAGGCCCCATCCTCACCCCGCCAAAAAACCCGGCAGAAATTCCCGAAACCGCCCCCGAAGCCATAAAAACCCGCCTAGCCCCCATAGGAAAAACCATCAAAAAAACCCGCACCCAACTAGCCAAAGATAAAGCACTCATCGGCTTCTGCGGCGCCCCATGGACCGTATCCACCTACATCATAGAGGGCGGCACCAGCCGCGATTTCACCAAAACAAAAAAATGCCTCTGGCAAAACCGCCCCAATTTTAACCACCTCATAGACGCCCTCATCACCCACTCCATTGAATTTTTGGTCATGCAAGCCCGGAGCGGTGCCGATATTTTGATGATTTTTGACAGTTGGGCCGGCATCGTCCCGGGCGCGCACCAAAAATCCTACATTTTCGAGACCACCGCCCGCATCATCGCCGGCGTACGCGCGCGCAATATCACCGCCCCTATCATCGCCTTCCCCAAAGGCTTTTGTGGCAATTTCACCGATTACGTCCAAACCACCAAATGCGATGTTTTAGCCATAGACCACACCATCTGCCCCGCATGGCTGAACGCCCAGCTCCCCAAAAATATCCCCGTCCAAGGCAATTTGGATCCCATGGCAGTAGAAATCGGCGGCAAAACTATGCTAGAATGCGCCGCAGATATTTGCGATGCGTTCAAAACCCGCCCGCATATCTTTAATTTAGGACACGGCATGGGGCAACACACACCCCCAGAAAACGTAGCAGAACTCGTCAATTTCCTCCGCGCCCCCGAATCAACACGCACATCAACACGCACATCAAAACGCGAATCACCAAAAGGAGAAAAATAAATGCTCTATCTATGGATAAAAACCATCCACATCATCGCCATCATATCATGGATGGTGGGGCTGCTCTATCTGCCCCGCCTTTATGTCTATCACAGCACCGCCCGCAAAAATTCCCGCCAAGACCACACATTCCGCCTCATGGAAAAACGCCTGCTAAAACGCATCATGACCCCGGCCATGATCACCGCCATCCTCGCCGGCTTGACGCTGATCGCCCTAAACCCGCAGCTCCTGACGCAAATATGGCTACAAATAAAAATCGCTTTGGTGCTGGCGCTCATCGGCATCCACGGCAAATTTTCCGTCATGCGCAAAACTTTTATTAACGGCACCGCCAAAAAATCCCAAAACTACTACCGCATCTGGAACGAAGTGCCGACTGCACTCATGGTCTGCATCATCATCCTAGTTATCGTGCGTCCTTTTTAATAAACTGTTCTTGACAATCAGCAGATTTGCTGTATATGTCAAAATTCCTTCCCGATAAAAACACGCTGTTGTTTTTCTCCTTTACGAATCACCCTTGACGCATTGCGATTGGCGATTACCCATGAATCTGCAAGACCTGAAGAAAAAAACCCCCGCCGAACTCCTATCCTACGCCGAAGAGCTAGAGATCGAAAACGCCTCTACCTTACGCAAACAGGATATGATGTTCGCCATCCTAAAACAGCTCGCCGAGGACGACGTGCCGATATACGGCGGCGGCGTCCTTGAGGTGCTAGCCGATGGCTTCGGCTTCCTGCGCTCGCCCGAATCAAATTACCTCCCCGGCCCCGACGACATCTACGTCTCCCCCAGCCAAGTGCGCCGCTTCAGCCTCCGCACCGGCGACACCGTGGACGGACTCATCCGCGCCCCCCAAGAAGGCGAACGCTATTTCGCCCTCCTAAAAGTAGAACAAGTCAATTTTGAAGACCCATCAGCCGTACGCCAACGCATCAATTTTGATAACCTAACCCCCCTATATCCCCAAACCCGCATCAAGTTTGAACAACCCTACACCCCGGAAAATAAAGACTATATCCCCCGCGTCATAGATTTAGTCTCCCCCATGGGCAAAGGCCAAAGAGGACTCATAGTCGCCCCCCCCCGCACCGGCAAAACCATGATGCTCCAATCCATAGCCCACGCCATCTCCATCAACCACCCCGAAGTCTATCTCATCGTGCTACTAATAGACGAACGCCCCGAAGAAGTCACCGACATGCAACGTTCGGTCAATGGCGAAGTCATCTCCTCAACCTTTGACGAGCCAGCAGCCCGCCACGTCCAAGTCACCGACATGGTCATAGAAAAAGCCAAACGCCTAGTAGAACACAAACGCGACGTAGTCATCCTCCTAGACAGCATAACCCGCCTAGCCCGCGCCTATAACACCGTCGTCCCATCCTCAGGCAAAGTGCTAACCGGCGGCGTAGACGCCAACGCCCTCCAACGCCCCAAACGCTTTTTCGGCGCGGCAAGAAACGTAGAAGAAGGCGGCTCCCTAACCATCATAGCAACCGCCCTAATAGAAACCGGAAGCCGCATGGATGAAGTCATATTCGAAGAATTCAAAGGAACCGGAAACTCCGAAGTAATCCTAGACCGCAAACTATCAGACAAACGCGTATTCCCAGCAATAGACATAACACGCTCAGGAACAAGAAAAGAAGAACTGCTAATAGAAAAAGACACACTAGCAAAAATGTGGGTATTACGCCGAATTCTCATGCCAATGGGACAAGTAGACGGAATGGAATTCCTACTAGACAAACTAAAACAAAGCAAAAGCAACGAAGATTTTTTCCAATCAATGAACCAATAGCACGAAACGCCGTGCCGCGAATTTTTGGTTTATGCCATAACGCCCTGCGCCAATTTCTTCACCAACCGATGATCGCTTGATTGAAATAAAAAAATGGAGGACTTTACCTATGACTACGCAAAAATCTTACTATCGGGTCAGGCTAGGGAAGGGGCATAAGAATGCCGATAAATGCTATCAGGGCGAGTTTTTTGGCGTACTTGATGCTGGCATTTTTGGTGATCTTTCCTATGATCTTCCTGAAGATCGGAATGTTTTTATTGAAAAATTCCGCAGTAAGTTTCTGGAACGTAACCCAACTAAAACAAAAGGTGCAGCTACTCGTGCCTGTGGCACAAATTGGAATGTCTCTAAGGGAATAAAGACAGGGGATATAGTGCTTTGTCCGAACGGAAAGGGCAAATATTGGATTGGCGAAGTCATTAGCGATTATTTGTATGAAGCCGATAGTTTCTTCCCCCATCAGCGTAAAGTCGCTTGGTTTCCTGCACTTGTTGCACATGCTGATATGTCATTGGGACTTAAAAGGTCGGCTGGCTCTATTAAGACAGATGTCAATATTACAAAATATGCCGAAGAGATTGAGAAATTCATTTCTGGCGTATCGCCATCTCAACTGAACGCGAGCGATGAATCTGTTGAAGATGCTTCCGAGTTTGCTTTGGAGGAGCATCTTGAGGATTTTTTAGTTAAAAATTGGGCATCAACCGAACTTGGGAAGAAATATGACATTTACGAAGAAGATGGTGAGATTATCGGACAGCAATTTCAAACTGATACGGGACCCATCGATATTCTTGCAATTAGCAAAGACAAAAAAGAGTTTTTGGTTATTGAATTAAAAAAAGGTCAAGCAAGCGATAAAGTAGTTGGGCAGATTTTGAGATACATGGATTATGTTCAAGAAGCAGAGGCAATGCGTGGAGAAAAAGTGCGCGGTGCCATTATTGCATTTGAAGACAATAAAGGTCTTGAACGCGCCCTTAGTGCCGTTGGAAACATAGATTTCTACGAATATAAAGTCAATTTCAGCCTATCCAAAAAATAACCACTAAAGCGCGCTCATCATTCAAAAAAGAAAAGGGCGCAGAGTGCCGTGGCATAAACCAAAAACCCGCCCCGCCGCGCTCGGCGGTCGGGGGGTTTGGGGGGCGAAGCGCCCCCATAAATAACTCAACAAAACCTTTTCTCATGCTTGATAAGCCCTTCCTTAACGGCAAGATTACGCTCATCATCGGTAGCAAGGTGGTGATAAGCCCCGAAATTTCCAAGTTTTCCGTCGCCCCGGAGTATGCGGTGGCAAGGGTAGATAATTGGTATTGGGTTATTGGCGCAAGCGGAGCCGGCGGCGCGTGCTGATTTGCGTGAGAATCCGGCTGATTCGGCGAATTCGGCGTAGCTTAGTGTTGCGCCGTAAGGCACGCGGCGTAGTGCTTCAAGCCATTTTCTGCGTTCTTTTGTGCATTCTGTGAGTGCGATTGGCACATCAAATTCTTGGCGTTTGCCGAGGGCGTATTCGTTTAATTGGCGAAATCCTTCATCCAAAATCGCATCACTACCACCATCTGCTTGCGAATCACTAGCCCAAGTAATGTTGGTAATGGCGGTGCCATCTGATGTCATAGTAATATCCCCGAAGGGCGTTTTTTCTGTTCTGCTTGGCATTGCTATCTCCTATAAAGAAACTTGCATTGATAATTTCATGCTAGAGCAAAATTTTATGTCGGGTCAAGCGCCGAACGCCACGGAACGCCGTGGAGCGAATTTTTGGCGTATGCCACAACATCCCGCGCCTCTTATATGTTGATGGCGATGAGCGCGCTTTAATTTTTACCAAGAGGGCTTGCCCCCATTTTTTACGAACCATAGCGCTCATCGGTTGCTAAAAAAGAGGCACAGCGCGCTATGGCATAAACCAAAAATTCGCTCCACGGCGTTCCGTGGTCGGGGGGTGTGGGGGGCGAAGCGCCCCCGCGAATCACCAAACAAAACTTTACTTGGCATTGCTATATCCTATAAAGAGTTTTGGTTGATAATTTCATGTTAGGGCAAAAATTTTTATGTTGGGTCAAGATGAGACCATTTTTGCGTTAGGGACTGCGGGCGGTCGTGGTGGCATTCAGGTGATTCGCATTTCGGGTGCGGGTGCGGGGGGTGCTTTGCGCGCGCTTGCAGGGGGTATCCCGCCCCCGCGCATGCTGCGTTTTACGGCGATTCGTGATGGGGACGGCGCGTTGTTGGATCGTGGCATGGCGGTATGGTTCCCGCACCCGGCCTCGCCGACCGGGGAGGATTATGCGGAGTTGCATCTGCACGGCGCCCCGCAAATTGCGCGTTTGGTTTTGGGGGCATTAGGGGCGTTGGAGGGCTTGCGTTTGGCGGAGGCAGGGGAGTTCACCCGCCGCGCCTTTCTCAACGGCAAAATGAGCCTAGACCAAGCCGAAGCCCTAGCCGATGTGATAGACGCCGACACCATCACCCAACACCGCCAAGCCATGGCACGCCTAGACGCCCCCTTGAGCCAAATCACCGAAACATGGCGCGCACAACTCATAAACATGATGGCACAACTAGAAGCAGTGCTAGATTTCGCAGACGAAGAAATCCCGCAAAATATCCTAGACACATTAAACCGCGAACTAAAAGAAATAACAAAAGAAATCAACGATTTAATAAAGGAAAACAAACGCGGACCCATCATAAGAGACGGCATCAACATAGTGCTATTAGGAAAACCAAATGCCGGCAAATCCACCTTCCTAAACGCCCTAGCCGGACGCGAAGAAGCCATCGTATCCGCCGAAGCCGGCACCACCCGCGACATCATAAACGTCTCCCTAGACATCCAAGGCTACGCCGTCCACATAAAAGACACAGCAGGACTCCGCCCAACCCAAAGCGCCCCAAAAAATGCTATAGAACAAGAAGGCGTCCGCCGCGCCACCAAAGCCGCCCAACAAGCCGACATCGTCGTAGCACTCATAGAAGCCAACACCCCAAACCCAAAAACCGCGCTAAACGAACTCCTAAAACAAGCAGAAATCACCAAAAAACCACCCATAATCATGCCAGTAATCAGCAAAGCAGACCTGCAAAAAAACCAAACAACACCAAAAAATTGGACAAAAATATCCGCAAAAAACAACACAGGACTAGAAAAATGGCAACAAAAACTCAGCGAAATCATGGAAACCCTAATAGAAACCAACGAATCAGCACTAATCAGCCGCCAAAGACACCAAAACCTACTAAAAGAATGCCAAACCCGACTCACACAAGCACAAAAAATAAACCTAAATAAAAACCCAGAACTAACAGCAGAAGAACTAAGAACCGCCGCCGCCGCCTTGGGCAGAATCTCCGGAAGAATAGACGTGGAAGACGTACTAGACGCTATTTTTAAGTCGTTCTGCATCGGCAAGTAAATGTTTCACGTGAAACATTTTTTATTTTTTATGGGGGATTTCATCCCCCAAACCCCCTGACCGCCGAGCGCGGCGGAGCGAATTTTTGGCGTATGCCATAACTGCCCGCGCCTCTTTTTCAAAAATCGATGATCGCTATGGATTTGTAAAAATGTTTCACGTGAAACAATTTTATTTTTATGGGGGTTTCACCCCCCAAACCCCCTGAGCGCGGAACGCCGCGCCGCGAATTTTTGGTGCTTGCCACGGCACACTGCGCCCTTTTTTCAACAACCGATGATCGCTTGATATAATTTTATGATGGGGGCAAGCCCCCATACCCCCTTGCGCCCCTTCTTTATGGCAAGTTTTGATTTTTCAAAATTAAAATGAAAGATCCCCCAAACACGCGCCCCGCGAGGAATTTTTACGAATCCATAGCGATCATCGGTTGTAAAAGAATGGGGCGCAGTTCGTTACGGCATAAACCAAAAATTCGCGGCGCGGCGTTCCGCGCTCGGGGGTTTGGGGGTGAAACCCCCATAAAAAATAAAAAATGTTTCACGTGAAACATTTGACCCAAGACAAATATCCAAGTATGCTCATATCCATGGCAAATTCTTTTGATATTATTGTTGTAGGTGGTGGTCATGCGGGTGTTGAGGCGGCGGCTGCTGCGGCTCGTATGGGTTCGTGTGTTGGTTTGCTTACGATGTCTCGTGCTAGCATTGGTGAGATGTCGTGTAATCCGGCGATTGGTGGTTTGGGCAAGGGTCATTTGGTTCGTGAGATTGATGCTTTGGATGGATTGATGGGTCGTGCGATTGATGTTTCGGGGATTCAGTTTCGCATGTTGAATCGGTCGCGTGGTGCGGCGGTTCAGGGGCCGCGTGCGCAGGCGGATCGTGGTCTTTACAAGGCGGCGATTCAGCAATTTTTGGCGGAGATTCCGGGGTTGCACATTATTGAGGCGATGATTGGTGATATTATGATTGAGGGGGGTTGTTTTGCTGGGTTTATTGGTGAGGATGGTGTGGAATATCGTGCTGGTGCGGCGGTTTTGACCACGGGGACGTTTTTGGGCGGTGTGATTCATTTGGGTGCGAAGCGTGAGGCGGCGGGTCGTTTTGGTGAGGCGCCGTCGAATCGTTTAGCGGCGCGGTTAAGGGGTGCGGATTTGGGTTTAGCGATTGGTCGTTTGAAGACGGGGACACCGGCGCGGCTTGATGGTGATACGATTGCGTGGGCGCGTTTGGAGCATCAGCCGGCGGATGCGGTGCCGGTGCCGTTTTCCACTTTGACGGAGGCGATTGCGGTGCCGCAGATTGCGTGTGGCATTACGCGCACGAATGCGGAGACGCATCGGATTATCCGCGAATCGCTGCATTTATCGGCGGTTTATTCGGGGCAGATTGGGGGGCAGGGTCCGCGTTATTGTCCGTCTATTGAGGATAAGGTGGTGCGTTTTCCGGAGCGGACGTCGCATCAGATTTTCTTGGAGCCAGAGGGGTTAGATGATACGACAATTTATCCGAATGGCATTTCCACGAGCCTACCTGAATCTGTGCAGGATGCGTTGATTGCGTCCATTGAAGGTCTTGAAAACACGCGCATTTTGCGTTATGGCTATGCGATTGAGTATGATTATATTGACCCGCGCGGTTTGACACGAGGGCTAGAGGTGAAAGCATTGCCGGGGCTATTTTTAGCGGGACAAATTAACGGCACCACCGGCTACGAAGAAGCCGCCGCGCAAGGGTTGATGGCCGGCATCAACGCAGCATTGGCAGCTGGAAGTGATGCGCGGGAGCGTGATTCGCGGGAGCGTGATTGGGGCGGTGATTCGGCAGGTGATAGGGGCGGGCGTGATTTGACTGATGATGGGGGCAACGATTCAGCAAGTGATTCGCAAGGTGCTACAGCAGACACCAAAAATGCGCTCCACGGCGCTCCGTGGTCGGCTGATGATGGGGGCAGTGATTCGGGCGATGACTTGCGGGGTGATAATTGGGGCGGTGATTCGGCAGGTGAGGCGCAGGGTGATTCGGCATCCGCCAAAAATGCGCTCCACGGCGCTCCGTGGTCGGCTGATGATGGGGGCAGTGATTCGGGCGATGACTTGCGGGGTGATTGGGGTGGTGATTCGGCAGGTGATTCGCGGGGTGATTCGGCATCCGCCAAAAATGCGCTCCACGGCGCTCGGCGGTCGACTGATGATGGGGGCGGTGATTCGGGTGGGCGTGATTTGACTGATGATTGGGGCGGTGATTCGCAGGGTGATTCTGCTGGCGATAGGTGGCGTGATTCGGGCGGTGATTGGGGGCGTGATTCGGCTAGTGATTCGGGTGATGATTCGCAGGATGCTACAACATCCGCCAAAAATGCGCCCCGCCGCGCTCGGCGGTCGCGGGGTGATTCGGCTAGTGATTGGGGGCGTGATTTGGCTGATGATGGGGGCGGTGATTCAGCAAGTGATTCGCCGGATGTTGCGGCATCCGCCAAAAATGCGCCCCGCCGCGTTCGGCGGTTGGCTGATGATTGGGGCGGTGATTCGGCAAGTGAGGCGGGGGATGTTGCGGCATCCGCCAAAAATGCGCTCCACGGCGCTCCGTGGTCGCAAGGTGATTCGGCTAGTGATTGGGATGATGATTTGACAGGTGATTCGCGGGGTGATTCGGCATCTGCCAATAAACCGCCCCGCCGCGCTCATCGGTTGCTGAAAAGAGAGGCGCAGGGTGCTGTGGCATCCACCAAAAATGCGCTCCACGGCGCTCCGTGGTCGCGGCGCGGCGTTCCGCGCTCGGCTGATGATGGGGGCGATGATTCGGGCGATGACTTGCGGGGTGATAATTGGGGCGGTGATTCGGCAAGTGAGGTGCGGGGTGATTCGGCTAGTGAGTGGGGTGGTGATTCGCATGGTGCTGTGGCATCCGCCAAAAATGCGCTCCACGGCGCTCCGTGGTCGGCAGGTGATTCGCGGGGTGATTCGGCTAGTGAGTGGGGTGGTGATTCGCATGGTGCTGTGGCATCCGCCAAAAATGCGCTCCACGGCGCTCCGTGGTCGGCAGGTGATTCGCGGGGTGATTCGGCATCCGCCAATAAACCGCCCCGCCGCGTTCATCGGTTGCTGAAAAGAGAGGCGCAGGGTGATTCGGCTGGCGATTGGTGGCGTGATTCGGCTGGCGATTGGGGGCGTGATTCATCTGGTGATTCGCAGGGTGATTCGGCATCCGCCAAAAATACGCGGCGCGGCGTTCCGCGCTCGGCTGATGATGGGGGCGATGATTTAGCAAGTGATTCGCAAGATGTTGCGGCATCCGCCAAAAATGCGCTCCACGGCGCTCCGTGGCGCGCTCGGCGGTGCGTTCTCGACCGTGCTTCTGCTTATATTGGGGTTATGATTGATGATTTGGTTACTCGTGGTGCTCCGGAGCCTTATCGTATGTTTACGTCGCGGGCGGAGTATCGGTTGTTGTTGCGGGCGGATAATGCTGATCAGCGTTTGACGGATTTGGGTATAGACATTGGCGTGGTTGGTGGGGTTCGTGCGCGGGTTTGGGCGGAGAAGCGGGGGCATTTGGCGCGTGCTGAGGCTTTGTTGGACCATTATCGTTTGACGCCATCGCAATTAGCCAAGGTTGGTATTTCGGCTAGTCGTGATGGGCGGGCGCAATCGCCTCGGAAATTACTGGCGCGTGATGATGTGCGGATTCGGCATTTATTGCCTTTATGTCCGCAATTTGCGGAGATTCCGGAGAAATATCATGCGCAGATTGAGACTGATTGTCGTTATGCGGCTTATTTGGGGCGGCAGCGGGCTGATATTGAGGCGATGCGTCGTGATGAGGCTTTGGCGATTCCATCGGCGTTGAATTATCGGCAAATTGGTGGGTTATCTGCGGAGAGTGTGGATATTTTGGTGCGGCATCGTCCGGAGACGATTGCGCATGCGAGTCGGTTGCCGGGGTTGACACCGGCGGCGTTATTGGTGCTGATTCGCCATATTCGGCGTGCCGCTTAAAATGTTTCACGTGAAACATTTGCCGCCTGATGCTTCGCCTGATGCCCTTCCGCATCTGCCGCCTGATGCCTCGCGTGAGGCTGTGCTTGCGGTTCTTGGGGCGACGCCTGAACAAGCGGTGCGGTTGGATGCGTATGTGGCTTTGCTGATGGAGGCGCAAAAGGGGGTGAATCTCATTGGTCCGGGGACGCATGGGCAGATTTGGCAACGGCATATTTTGGATTCGGCGCAGTTGCGGGGGTATATTCTTCCTAATATTTCCCCCAATAATGGGCGCATTATGGATATGGGAAGCGGGGCGGGGTTTCCGGGGTTGGTGTTGGCGATTCTTATGGGGGATAGTGTTGAAAATCCTATTGAATTGGTGGAAGCGGATGGGCGCAAATGCCGCTTTCTTGAAGCGGTGATTGAGGCGACCCGGGCACCGGCGGTGGTGGTGCAGGCGCGGTTTGAGGATTTGCCCCCGCGTCAGCCCGATATTATTTTAGCGCGGGCGGTGGCGGGGCTTGAGGTTTTGCTGAAATGGAGTAGAAATCAGTATCATGCGGATTTGACGTGTCTTTTTATGAAGGGAAAAAAAGTAAATGAGGAATTGACCCACCTCAAAAACTATCCCAAAATAACCTGTACCACCGCACCGAGTTGCACGCATGCTGATGGGGTGATTTTATGCTTAAAGGGGTTTGGTTCTTAAAGGGATTTAGTCCCGAGGGATTTGGAATTTTAAAATGAAATTTTGCGAAATTATTGCGGTTAGTAACCAAAAAGGCGGGGTGGGGAAAACCACCACGGCGGTCAATCTGGCGACGGCTTTGGCGGCGTTGGGGCGGCGGGTTTTGGTGGTGGATGCTGACCCCCAAGGCAATGCTAGCACCGGTTTGGGGGTGGAACGGGATGGGCGCGCCCATGACCTCTATCGGCTGATTTCTGGGGCGATTACGCTCAAAGATGCGCTGATGCCGACTAGTGCCGAAGGCGTGGATTTGATTGCCGCCTCCGCCGACCTGTCGGCGATTGAGTTGGAACTCGCTAGCAAAAAAACCCGCAATCATCGTATCAAAACCCTGCTGGATAAGTTGAAAAGTGATTATCAATATATTTTTATTGATTGCCCGCCCTCATTAGGTTTGCTGACGGTGAATGCACTAGTCGCGGCGGATTCGGTGCTGATTCCCCTAC
Source organism: uncultured Alphaproteobacteria bacterium (assembly GCA_958431225.1). GTDB lineage: Bacteria > Pseudomonadota > Alphaproteobacteria > Puniceispirillales > UBA1172 > UBA12202. Next base: position 878,729 of record OY288107.1, read on the forward strand.
AATGCGAATATTACGCCCTTGAAGGCTTGTCGCAACTGATGGAAAGCATAGAGTTGGTGCGCGGCGGGCTCAATCGGCGTCTCGGAATCAAAGGCGTGGTCTTGACCATGTATGATGGACGCAATAATCTAGCACAGATGGTGGTGGCGGATGTGCGCGCGCATTTGGGCGCACTAGTGTATAAAACGCTGATTCCGCGTAATGTGCGGGTGTCCGAAGCCCCCTCCTATGGGGTGCCGGTACTGCTCTATGATGCAAACTCTAGCGGGGCGGAAGCCTATATCGCCCTCGCCCGCGAATTCACAAAACAGGAAGGCAAACATGACGCAAAAAACACCAAAAAATAGCCCCCCGGAAAATGATTCCCAAAAAAATGATTCCCCGAAAAATGATTTTGGGACAAAACGCAACCCTAATGAAAAAGGATTGGGCGAAAAAAGATTGGGGGAAAAAGGCCCAAGGGAAAAAGGATTGGGACGCGGGCTCAAAGCACTGCTCGGCGACGGTACAGCCCCTAACGCTGCTACCGACCGCATCATTGCCATTGAATACATTGAACCTAACCCCTGGCAACCCCGCCGCAACTTCCCCGAAGCCGAACTCGCCGAACTCGCGGCAAGCCTCAAACAACACGGCATGATCCAACCCCTCCTCGTACGCCCACACCCCACCAAACCTGACCATTTCCAACTCATCGCCGGCGAACGCCGCTGGCGCGCCGCACAACTCGCCAAACAACACCAAACCCCCATCATCATCCGCAACGCTACCGATAGCGAATCAGCCGAAATCGCCCTCATCGAAAATATGCAACGACAAGACCTAAACGCCATCGAAGAAGCCGACGGATACCAACGACTCATGGACGAATTCAAATATAAACAAGAAGAACTCGCAAAAATTATCGGTAAATCACGCAGCTATATCGCTAACGCACTCCGCCTCCTCCGCCTGCCCCAAAAAGTCCAAACAATGCTCGCAAACGGAACCCTAACCATCGGACAAGCACGACCACTCATCGGACACGAAAACGCAACACAACTCGCAGAAACTATACAAAAACAAAAACTTAACGCACGACAAGCCGAACAACTCACTACCAAAAAACCAAAAAAACATACACAAGAAAACGCCAACCTCAAAGCAATCACAGCACAAGTGGAAGACGCACTTGGATTGGATGTGCGCCTGCAATTCAATGACAAAACCGAACGCGGTAGAGTGGTGCTTAATACCGAATCGCTGGAACAATTTGATGAGCTGATTCACAGACTTTGTTGGAAACAGCATAGTTAGTTTTTTTATGGGGGATTTCATCCCCCAAACCCCCTGAGCGGGGAACGCCCCGCGGCGATTTTTTGGCGTATGCCACAATGCACCGCACCCCTCTTTTCAAAAACCGATGATCGCTTGATATAATTTTATGATGGGGGCAAGCCCCCATACCCCCATGCGCCCTTTCTTTATGGCAAGTGTTGATTTTTCCAAATTAAAATGAAAGCATCCCCCAAACACGCGCCCCGCGAGGAATTTTTACGAATCCATAGCGATCATCGGTCTTTGGAAAGAGGGCGCGGTGTGCCGTGGCAAGCACCAAAAATCCGCTCCGCCGCGTTCGGCGGTCGGGGGTGTGGGGGTGAAACCCCCGCGAAAAAAATCAACGTTTCTTCACCATAAGACAAATAGCTAACATAGCTTGGGCGGTTGCTGTATTAGCTGGGATACCTTTACGGGTTTCTGCTTCTGCTTTGTTGAGTCTTTGCAGTGCTTTGTTGGTTTTTGTTGGTGTCCATTGGTTTAGGTGTTTTGTGATGGTTGGTTTTTCTTGGAAGAATATGGGTGGTTTGAATTGGTTAATTGCGGTTGTTGCGTTTGCGCCTTGTTGCATCATTGCGAGGAGTTTGAATAGTTTTAGGAAGTAGTTTATGGCTCCGCGGAGGATGGCTTCTGGTGGTGTTGCGTCTGCTATGGCGCGGTTGAGTTGTTGGCTCATTTCGTGCGTGTTGCCGTTGGCTGCTGCTATGATGATTTGTGTTGTGGCGATTTGGGTGCTGTCGCCGAGGGCGGTCATGGCTGTGTTTAGGTCTATGTGTCCGTTTGTTCCTGCCATGATGGCTAATTTTTCTAACTCGGAGCGGCTGATGAGGCGGTCGGCGCCTAGGTTTGCTGTGATCCAGTTTAGGGCGTCTTGGTCTGTGGTGATGTGGTGTTGGGAGAAGATTTCGTTTGCTAGTTTTGTTAGTTGTTGGGGTGTGTCGGCGTAGCAGCCGATGCTGGCGGCTTGGGGGTTGGTGTCGAGGAGTTTGACTAATTTAGCGCGGGTATTGACGCTTTGCGAGGTCATGACGATGACGCAATCGGTGGGTGGGTTTGTTAGTAGTGTTTCGATGTGTTTGGTTGCGGTATCGGTGATGTTGTTGATGCGGATGAGGCGTTTGCCGCCCATGGGGGGTAGGGTTGATGCGCTATCAAATAGCAGGGCCGGGTCGGCGGTGATTTGCTCGCCGCTGAGGGTATTGACGCTGAAGGGGTCGTTTAGGTCGGGGACGAGTTGTTGGGCTAGGGCTAGGGCGTTTTCGTTGATGAGTCCTTGGTCTTGCCCGTAGAACAGCGCGACTAGTAGGTTTTGTGGCGGGGCTTTGATGAAGTTTTCTATGTTTTGGGCGGTGATTTTCATGATGGTTAGCTCGCGGTGAAATAGGCTAGCAATTTGAGGTAGATTTGCTCGGATAATTGCACGGCTAGGCGGGTTTGGGCTTGGTTGGCGGCGATGTCTTGTCCGAATAGGGATGATACCGCCCCGAAGGAGGCGCTGAGGTTGATGCGGTCGGTGATGCGGGTTTTGCCGGTTTGCTGGTCGTAGAGTTGGTAATTTAGGCGCATTGTTGTGGCGGTTTCGGATTGGGTTTGTGTGATGTTGGCATCAAGTCGGTAGCGTGGGTGTGTTTGGGGGGTGCGGGCGAGGAGGCGTTGTAGATTCTGGCGGAAAATTTGGTGCGAACGGCTGGTGGCGGCGGTGATTTCAATCTGCCCAAGGGCGGGGATGTCATGGGGGTTGAGGCGTGAGGTCGCATCGCAACTGGTGCCAATTAGGAGCATTGCCACGCCGCATAATAGGGATGTTAGTTTGCTATACATCGCATCAAATGACCAGATTGACGATGCGGTTGGGGACGACGATGATTTTTTTGGGGGTGTCGGTGCCGAGATGTTTTTGTATGCCGTCGAGTTTTAGGGCTTCGGCTTTGATGCGTTCGGGGTCGCTATCCGGGGCGATGGTTAGGGTGGCGCGCAATTTGCCGTTGATTTGTACGGGCATGGCGATGCTTTCGGTGGTTAGCCATGTGGCGTCTGCTTCGGGCCATGCTTTGTTGGCGAGGAGTTCGCTATGTCCTAATTGGTGCCACATTTCTTCGGCGATATGCGGGGCGATGGGGGCGAGGAGGCGGGCTAAAATTTCTACGCCGAAACGTCTTGCCCAATTTTGGGCTGGCGTGTCGGCGGCACAGCTGCTGATGGCGTTGCTTAAACTGTGCAGGGCGGCGACGGCGCGATTGAAGCGGAAACGTTCAATATCGGCGCTGATGCTGGCGATGGTTTGGTGGGTGGTTTTGATTAGGGTTTTTGCCGGCTCGTCTAGGGCATCGGGCATGGGGGTATTTTTGGCGGCGAAGGGGCGGGTTTTATCGTCGCCGATGCTCAAACGGAACAGGCGATTGAGGAAGCGGTTGGCACCTTCTACCCCGGCATTGGTCCATTCCATATCGCGTTCCGGGGGGGAATCGGATAGCATGAATAGCCGTGCGGTATCGGCGCCGTAGGAATCTATGATCTTGTCGGGGTCGATGACATTGCGTTTGGATTTGCTCATTTTTTCGATGCGTCCGGCTTGGACGGGGTGTTCAGTTTCGCGTTCAAGCCATGTGTCGGTTTTTTTGATGACGTCTTCGGGGAATAGCCATTGTCCTTTTGTATTTTGAAAAGTCTGGTGGCAGACCATGCCTTGGGTCATCATGCCGTCAAAGGGCTCGCTTAGGTCAAGATAGCCGCACGCGGTTAAAGCGCGGGTGAAAAAACGCGAATAAAGGAGGTGCAGAACCGCGTGTTCTACGCCGCCAATATATTGGTCCACCGGGAGCCAATATGCCATGGCCTCTTTGGAGAAGGCGTTGTTGGGGTCGGGGTCGGCGAAGCGGAGAAAATACCATGAACTTTCAAAAAATGTGTCAAATGTGTCGGTCTCGCGTATGGCATCGCCGCCGCATTTTGGGCAGGCGGTATGTTTCCATGTGGGGTGGTGGTCTAAAGGGTTTCCGGGTTGGTTGAATTCCACGTCTTTGGGGAGGGTTACGGGTAGCTCCGCCTCTGGCACGGGCACTAACCCGCATTTTTGGCAGTGGATGATGGGGATGGGGCAACCCCAATAACGTTGGCGGCTGACCCCCCAATCGCGTAAGCGCCATGATATTTTGCCCCTGCCCATGTTAAGTTCTTCTAATTTAGCGATGGCGGCGGTGATGGCGCTTTCTACGTCTAAGCCGTTTAGAAAATCCGATTGAAAGATGGTGCCGTCTCCGGTGTAGGCTTCATCGGTGATGGTGAAATTTTTGGGGTCGGCGTCTTTGGGTAGCACCACCGGAATCACTGGGAGGTCGTATTTGCGCGCGAAATCTAGGTCGCGTTGGTCGTGGGCGGCACAGCCGAAAAGCGCGCCGGTGCCGTAATCCATCAGCACGAAATTGGCGACATAGATGGGGAGATGCCAATTTTTGTCAAAGGGATGTTGGGCTTTGAGCCCGGTATAAAAACCTTTTTTTTCTGCGGCTTCAATCGCGGCTTCGGAAGTGCCCATGCGGTTGCATTCGTCCAAAAATGCGCGCAAATCGGGGTCGCTTTCGGCTAGGCGCATGGCTAGGGGGTGCATCGGCGAGATGGCCATAAAACCGGCGCCGTAAAGCGTGTCCGGGCGGGTGGTGAATACTTCAATGGCATCAATGGCGTCATCGTCAATGTTATCATTGTTTTCGGTGCCTATAAGGGGGAAGCGGACTAGGGCGCCTTTGGAACGTCCGAGCCAATTATGTTGCATGAGGCGCACTTTATCGGGCCAGCGGTCTAAGCTCTCAATGGCGTCCAATAATTCTTGGGCGAAATCGGTGATTTTTAGAAACCATTGCGATAAAAGCCGTCTTTCCACCGGCGCCCCCGAACGCCAGCCACAGCCATTGACCACTTGTTCATTGGCGAGCACGGTGTTTTCTATGGGATCCCAATTGACCCAGCTTTCTTTGCGGTAGGCTAAACCTGCTTCAACAAAATCTAAAAACATTTTTTGCTCAAAGCGGTAATAATCGGCATCGCAAGTAGCGAATTCGCGGCGCCAATCATACGACAACCCCATTTTTTTTAATTGGTCGCGCATGGAAGCGATATTGGCGTGCGTCCAATCTGCCGGGTGGTCGCCATGTTCCATGGCCGCGTTTTCTGCGGGCAAGCCGAAAGCATCCCAGCCCATCGGGTGCAGAACGTTAAAACCTTGGGCGCGTTTATAGCGTGCCACGACATCGCCCAAAGTGTAATTGCGTACATGCCCCATATGGATGCGCCCGGATGGGTAGGGGAACATTTCTAGCACATAGTATTTTGGGCGTGATGTGTCTAGTTCCGCTTGAAAGCATTTTTTTTCATGCCAGCAGGCTTGCCATTTTTTTTCAATTTCGGTCGCCTTATATTGCGTCATCATAATCTATTGGGCTTGTTGGACGGTGCCCGCACGAATCTCGCGGGCGCGGGTGAGGATGAGGTCTTCAAGGCGTGTAGCAAGGGCTTTGTCTTGTCCGCTATCTGTCCATGTGGCGCTTTGGGTGGCGCCTTGTTTTTGCTGGACATAGACTTGGGCGCGGATGCCATCGGCGCGCAATTCGCGGTCAACGACAAATAGCGCCACTTTAATACGCTCATTGGCATTGGCGGGGTGGGGATACCATTCGCTCAAAATCGTGCCGCTAAATGTGTCAATGTCGTCAATGGGGATGACGGCGATGGTATCTAGTGCTGCCCGCCATAGAATCGCATTGACCGGCAGATTGCCGCTTGATGGGGCGGGGGTGAATAGCTGGGTTAAATTGACCCCGGCTTGACCCGCGCCCGTGAGCAAGGAACCGCTTTGATAATCGCGGTTAATCGGCTTTTCGGCGCGGGTGGATTCGATATAGCCGCACGCCGATAGCGTTAGGGCGGTGGCTATGGCTGGGGCGCAAAGAGATAGGGTTAGTTTTGTGTAATACTGCATCATCATCCTCATTAGGTTTTTGGGGTTTTTGCTAATTTACCTGAATCATGCTAAAAAGCAAGGCATGGATGCCTCTATTATACAAGAAAATTTGGCGCGGATTCGTGCCAGCATTGCCGCCCCCCCTGATGTCAAACATGCGGTCAAAATTGTTGCCGTGTCAAAACAGCAACCCGATGAACGCATCGCGGCGGCGTTGGCGGCGGGACAGCGGGTGTTTGGCGAGAATCGCGTGGCTGAGGCTTTGGCGCGTTGGGAGGGACGTCGGGGCGCATACCCCGATTTGCGTCTGCATCTCATCGGGGCTTTGCAGACCAATAAGGTGGCGGATGCGGTAGGGCTTTTTGATGTGATAGAGGTGCTGGACCGCGAAAAACTTGCCGCCGCACTAGCACGCGAGATGCAAAAACAAGCGCGTCCTCTACCCTGCTTGGTGCAGGTCAATACCGGCGATGAGGCGCAAAAATCTGGGGTGTCGCCCCTTGAAGCGGTGGCGTTTGCGCGGCGCTGTCAGCACCAATATGGGCTCAATGTTGAAGGCTTTATGTGTATCCCGCCGATTGATGAAACACCAGCAATGCATTTCGCGCTCTTGGCGAAATTGGCGGCAGAAGCCGATTTATCGGTATTATCTATGGGCATGAGTGGGGATTATTTGGAAGCGATTCGCTTTGGGGCGACGCAAGTGCGCATTGGGACAGGAATTTTCGGCGCGCGTCCCGACTGAATGTGATTATTATGGGGGATTTCATCCCCCAAACCCCCGAGCGGGGAACGCCCCGCCGCGAATTTTTGGTTTATGCCGTAGCGAACTGCGCCCCATTCTTTTACAACCGATGATCGTTATGGATTCGTAAAAATTCCTCGCGGGGCGCGTGTTTGGGGGATGCTTTCATTTTAATTTGGAAAAATCAACACTTGCCATAAAGAAAGGGCGCGTGGGGGTATGGGGGCTTGCCCCCATGATAATAACATTTACCAAGCGATCATCGGTTGTTGAAAAAAAGGGCGCGGTGCATTGTGGCAAGCACCAAAAAATCGCGGCGCGGCGTTCCGCGCTCGGGGGGTTTGGGGGGCGAAGCGCCCCCATATCGAATTAATCCAATAAATGTCCGGTACGCTTAGCTTTTGTTGCGAGATAATTGACATTATGGGGGTTGCTATCCATCACTAGGGGCAGGCGTTTGGCGACTTTGATGCCGCAGGTTTCAATTTGGGCGATTTTATCGGGGTTATTGGTGAGGAGTTGAATTGTTTTTACTCCCAGTTGTTTTAGAATTTCTGCCGCTGGTAGAAAATAGCGGTGGTCGGTTTCGAAGCCGAGATGATGATTGGCATCCACCGTATCCACCCCGCGATTTTGCAGCGCGTAGGCTTTGAGTTTATTAACTAAGCCAATATCGCGTCCTTCTTGGGCGAGATAGATCAAATAGCCGCCGCCAGATTCTGCCATTTTGCGGATGGCGGTGCGGAGCTGGTCGCCGCAATCGCATTTGAGGCTCCCCAAAATATCGCCGGTGATACATTGCGAATGGATGCGGCAGGGGGGGGCGTTTAGGGTTTCGGGCGCACCGATAATCAGCGCGAAATGTTCGGTGCCGCCATCGCCCGGGCGGAAAATGACAATCTGGCAATCTTCGGCATCGGCTAGGGGCAGGCGGGCGCGCGCGACTTCTTTTAAGAGGCTCGCCGAGATGGCTTCAAAGGCGCGGATGTCGCTGTCTTGGATGATGAGCGCCCCGTGTTCTTCCGCCCAACCGCGCAAACTTGCTTGGTCGGGGATGGCAAGATAGGTCGCAAGCGCCGCCGGCAATAGCCGTGCCGCGCGCATCAGAATCAGAATCGTCTCGCCGATGCTACCGGGTTTTTCGCCCAAAATGGCTAGGGTTTCTACTGTGCTATTTGGGGTGCTATTCGGGGCACCATTCATGTTGTTATTCAGGGGCAGGTCGCCGATGAGCCCGCGTACCATCTCGCTGTCATGCGCCTCGGTCAAAGCGATGGAACACGCCGCCGCCGATTCGCTCGGGTTAAGCCCGATGGTGCGGGCGCGGTGGGCGCTGATGAAAAGTGCTGGCATAGAACCGCTTAAGCGCGCCATGTCGTTGATGGTGGCATCGGTGATTTGTTCCGCCGCGCGGATGAGATAACTCGCACCGCCGCCATCACGCACCAATACCCCACCGCCCCGGCGTAAATCCGAAATCGCCCGCTGAACCGTCTGATGCCGCGCCGTGATGACCATAATTAACGTCCCTCAAAAATGAAAACGTGAAAACCCTAGCATTAAATGCCGAAAGAATGTAGAGAATTTACTATGTCCAAATCATTTGACAGATATATTGGCATTGATTATTCGGGGGCGAAGACACCAACGGAAAGCCTCAAAGGTCTTCGTGTCTATTTGTCAGACGGCGATGATTCGCCCAGAGAGGAGCCGTCGCCTCCCAGTCCGCCACCTCATAATTCGCGAAAACACTGGACACGCAAGGGCATCGCCTATTGGCTGGTTGAACGGCTATCCGAGAGTGTTCCTACCCTTGTTGGCATTGACCACGCATTTTCCTTTCCGTTATGTTATTTTAGGGAACACAAACTGCCGCTCGACTGGTCGAGTTTTCTGGATGATTTTCAGCATCATTGGCCGACTGACGAGGATAAAACTACCATCGATTCCATCCGCGAAAATTTAGAATGCGCCAAATCGCCACGTGCCGTCAAACTCTCTTGGCGCCGCTGGTTTCGTTTGACCGAGGAGCGCGCCAAACGCGGTTCAAGTAGCGCAAAATCGGTTTTTCATTTTGACGTGCAGGGTCAGGTGGCTAAATCCACCCATGCCGGGATTCCTTGGCTACGCTTCATGCGCCAAAAACAGATTGGGGTTCATTTTTGGCCTTTTGATGGCTGGGAAATTCCGCAAGGCAAATCAGCTATCGTTGAGGTTTATCCTGCGCTCTGGTCTAGCGACTTCGCCACCGAGGGGCGCAAGCCCGACCAACACGATGCCTATTCTGTTGCCAAATGGCTCTCCTCTGCCGACCGCGATGGCAGGCTTGCCAAGTGTCTCAAGCCGAATCTGACCGCACTAGAACGCAACATGGCAGAGGTGGAGGGCTGGATACTCGGGGTTGATAGTGAAAACCCCTAGCATTAAGCACGGAAAGAATGTAAAAATTTACTATGTCCAAGATTTTAGCTGTTGCTGGTGATTCTTATCTTTTGGAAACGATGCTCGTGCAGATTGGGCGCGAGGGCGGGTATGATGTGCGGGGGGCAGATTCGCTGGCGGCGGCGCGGCTGGCTTGGGGGGAGATGAATCCTGATCTAGTTATTGTCGATGCAGATCTAAATGATGGCGATGGGGATGGCGAGGGGGATGGCGAGGGGCGCGCATTTTGTCGCTGGATTCGTAATATGAATGCGACAATCCCCATCCTGATGCTCACCGAAAGCGCCGGGGCTATGGAAGCAGTAGAAGAACTTACCGCCGGGGCTAATGATTATATCCCTAAACCCCTCCGCTTTGCCGAACTCATGGCACGCATAGAAACCTATCTCGCCCGCATCGCCGTGCGCGCTAACGCCCATCTGACCCTCGGCGGATTCCATTTTTCACACACCCACAAAACCCTGATCCATATCGCTAGCGGTAAAGTCATCCCACTCACCGAAAAAGAAACGGCAATGCTGGAATACCTATCCAATAATCAAGGCACAACTAGCAAAGAAACACTCCTCAAAGCCGTGTGGGGATACGGCAACAACGTCAATACACACACCGTCGAAACCCATATCTATCGCCTCCGACGCAAAATATATGCAGTCGATTCTACACCGCTTATCATCACAGCAGAAGGCGGATATAGGTTGGCTTAAATGGCTGGGGCGGTAGGATTCGAACCTACGGTACACGATACCAAAAACCGTTGCCTTACCACTTGGCTACGCCCCAATTATGAAGATGGAGCAGAACATAACTTTATTGCCTCTATGAATCAAGGATGATTTTTTGAATATATGGGGGCGCTTCGCCCCCCAAACCCCCCGACCACGGAACGCCGTGGAGCGAATTTTTGGCTTATGCCACAACACACCGCGCCCTTTTTTCAAAAACCGATGATCGCTTGGTAAATGTAATTATCATGGGGGCAAGCCCCCATACCCCCATGCGCCCTTTCTTTATGGCAAGTTTGATTTTTCCAAATAATGATGAACGAATCACCCACACACTCGCCCCGCGAGGTATTTTTACGAATCCATAGCGATCATCGGTTTTTGAAAAGATGGGCGCAGTTCGTTGTGGCATACGCCAATAAATCGCGGCGGGGCGTTCCCCGCTCGGGGGGTTTGGGGGGCGAAGCGCCCCCATATCTTAAAAATTTGTTCCAGACCAGCTCCAATATTTTTTATTTATTGTTTTTTGTGCTTCGTGTGCTTGTGTGGGGTTTGGGAATAGTTTGAAGCAGGTGTTTCCTGCGCCGCTTAGTCCTGAGTTTTGGTTTAGGATTTTTAGGATTTCGGTGATTTCTGGGTTGAGTGTTTGTGCTGTGGGTAGTAGGTCGTTGCCTAGTTTTATGGCTTTTATGGGGTTGATTTCGTTGTTTTTTGGTTGGGTGTATTTTGGGTTTTGTTTTTTGTATTGTGTGAAGGTTTTTTTTGTTGGGAGGGGGGTTTTTGGTTTTACTAGTAGGATTCCTAGGGGGTTTGGTTTTGGTAGTGGGGTGATGATTTCGCCTATTCCTTGCATGCGTAGCATGGTGGTTTTGTGGCTTGTTAGCAGTGCGGGGACATCGGCGCCTAGGGTTAGTGCTATTTGGGTTAGGGTTTTTTCGTTTAGGGGTTTTAGTTTTCTCATGGCTTGGAGTGTTGCGGCGGCGTCTGCGGAGCCGCCGCCTAGTCCGGCGCTTATGGGGATGTTTTTTTCCAAAGTAATGGCTAGGGGGGTTTGGTAATTGGTGGCTTTGCGGAAGGCGTCTCTTGCTTGGTGGATGCTGGTGGTTTTTTGGCTGAGGTCTTGTGCCATGCTGCCGTTTATGGTGATGGAATCTTGCGATGCGGGGGTTAGGGTTAGGCGGTCGGTTAGGTTGGCGAAAATGACTAGCGAATCGATGAGGTGGTAGCCATCAGCGCGGCGTCCGGTGATGCGTAGATTTAGGTTGATTTTGGCGGGGGCCAAAATGGTTATGGGGGGGGTCATTATTGGTTGCCCGTGCGCGATTACATATTTGGATAGTTGGGGCCGCCGCCGCCTTCGGGGGTGACCCAATTTATGTTTTGGCTGGGGTCTTTGATGTCGCAGCTCTTGCAATGGACGCAATTTTGGGCGTTGATTTGTAGGCGCGCGCCGTCCTGGTCGTGGATGATTTCATAGACGCCTGCCGGGCAGTAGCGTTGTTCCGGGGCGTCATAGAGGGCGAGATTGTGGTCTATGGCTACGGATTCTACTTTTAGTTGTAGATGCACGGGTTGGTTTTCGTTGTGATTTGTGCCTGAAAGATAGACCGAGGAATTGCGGTCAAAACTGACGATGCCGTCGGGTTTGGGGTAGTTGATTTTTGGCATCTCGGCGGCGGGGCGGAGTTGGTCGTGGTCGTTATGGTGTTGGAATGTCCATGGCGCGCGTCCGCGTAGGATATAGGTATCTATGCCCGCATACGCCATGCCGAGCCAGAGCCCGCGTTTGAAGCCCGGGCGGATGTTGCGGACGCGGTATAACTCGTCCCATATCCAAGAATCTTTTATTTTTGCGCTGTAGCTGGTGGGTTCGCTTTGGGCTTCTAAATTTTCAAATATGGCATCGGCTGCTAGCATTCCTGATTTCATGGCGGTGTGGGTGCCTTTGATTTTTGGCACATTGAGGAAGCCGGCGGTGCAGCCGACTAGACAGCCGCCGGGGAAAGTTAGTTTCGGCACCGATTGGAAGCCGCCTTCATTGAGGGCGCGCGCACCATAAGCGACACGCCGTCCGCCTTCAAAAACCTCCCTTACTTTGGGGTGGGTTTTGAAACGTTGGAATTCTTCAAAAGGCGATAGATGCGGGTTTTTGTAATCTAGCCCGATGACGTAGCCCACGGCGACTTGGTTGCCATTGAGGTGGTAGAGGAATGAACCCCCATAAACATCGCTTTTGACCGGCCAGCCCACGGAATGCCAGACTGTGCCCGGGGCGGCTTGGCTCGGGTCAATATCCCATAATTCTTTGATGCCGATGGCGTAGGTTTGTGGGTCTTTGCCGTCGCGCAGGTTGAAACGCGCAAAAAGTGTTTTGGTTAAATGCCCGCGACAGCCCTCGGCGAAAATGGTCTGTTTTGCCAATAATTCATAACCCGCATCAAATTGTTCGGTGGGCTGGCCTTGGCGGTCTAGCCCCATGGCACCGGTGGCGACACCGCGCACATGGCCCGCCTCATCGTATAAAATTTCGGCGGCGGCGAAGCCGGTGAAAATATCTACCCCCAAGGCTTCGGCTTCTGCCCCGAGCCAACGGCAGAAATTGCCGAGGCTGATGATGTAATTGCCGTGATTGTGCATCTGCGGCGGTGTGGGGAGACGCCACGCGCTTTTTGCGCTGAGATACATGAAGCGGTCGCGGGTGACTGGCGTGTCCAATGGGGCATTGCGTTCTGCCCAATCGGGGAGGAGTTCATTGAGGGCGCGGGGTTCTAGCACCGCCCCTGACAGAATATGCGCGCCAATCTCGGCGCCTTTTTCAATGAGGCAGACGCTGATATCGCGTCCTTCCTCATGTGCGCGTTGTTTGAGGCGGATGGCGGCGCTCAGCCCCGAAGGCCCGCCACCAATAATGACTACATCAAATTCCATCGATTCGCGGTTGCTCATGATATGTCTCCAATTTGCTTTTGCTATGTGCTAGTCTATCCATAATTAGCCGAAAAGGGAATCAATTATTATGCAAAATTTAGACAATCATGCAAAATTGCTCGCGGCACTACGCTGGCAAGTGGAAGCCGGGGCGGATGAGGCGGTGCAGGATACACCTTATCAGCTTGCCGAAGGCCACCTACGCGGTGGGGCGCCACCGCGCGCGGTGGAGCCACGGGACGCCGTGGAGCGATTAAAGGGGCGCGTGGAATCGCAGTCTGTGCCTCAACCTACGCCTGCACCTAAGGTGCTGCCTCAGGCAGTGCCTGATTTTTCGGCTTGTGCTAGTCTTGAAGAATTGCGGGAGGCGGTGGCGGGGTTTGATTTGGATTTGAAGGCGACCGCCACACAGATGGTGTTTGCTGATGGCGACCCTGCCTCCAAAATTATGTTTATTGGTGAAGCCCCCGGGGGGGATGAGGACCGCCAAGGGAGGCCTTTTGTTGGGGTAAGCGGAAAATTGTTCAATAAAATGCTCGCCTCTATTGGTTTGATGCGGGAACATATCTATATCACGAATACGATATTATGGCGTCCGCCGGGGAATCGTACGCCTACCGAGGAGGAAGTCGCGGTGTTTTTGCCGATTTTGCGGCGGCATATCGCACTGGTTGCACCTGAAATTTTGGTCTGTCTTGGCGGGGCGGCGGCTAAGGCTTTGCTGGCTACGGATATGGGGATTTTGAAATTGCGTGGGCGCTGGCATGATTATGATATGGGGGGGACGATGTTGCCGCTGCTACCGACTCTGCATCCGGCTTATCTATTGCGTATGCCCGAACAAAAAACCTTGGCTTGGCGTGATTTTTGTTTGATTGCGCAAAAAATGCGTGAAAAAAGCATCTAAATTTGTAAATGTAATTCTGGGAATTTATGGTAAGATTCTATCATGGTACGGATAAAGGTATATTTGGGCGTTTTGGCGGTGGTTTTATTATTGCCGCGCTTGGCTTTTGGTGAGGTGGGGGGCGCGGTGGTTTTGCCGACACCGTTACCGACACCGTTGGGGGCGGCGGATATTAAACGTTATCAAGAAATTTTTGACCTGCAACAAGATACGCGATGGCACGATGCCGACCTGCTTATTGCCGAGTTGGAAAATCCGATTTTGCTGGGGCGGGTGTTGGCGCAACGCTATCTGCATCCCACCGGGTGGCGGTCTAGATATGGCGAATTACGCGATTGGCTGGCGCTTTACAACGACCATCCGGCCGCTACACGCATCTATCGGCTGGCGCGCAAACGCAAACCTGCCGATGCTAAATCCCCGCAAACCCCTAAGAAAAAATATCTGAACGGCTATGGGCGCGTTTATGCGGATGCGCGTTATGTGCGTATTCCGATAAGTTATCAGCAACGTGCTTCGCTTGCGAAAACGCGGGCTGTGGCGCGCGATGTGCGGCGGCAGATTCGCACGGGGCATCTTGCGGCTGCGCTCAAAATTTTAGAAAATACGGATAATCGGCGCCACCTGAGCAAAATGGAAGAAGCGGTGTTGCGTGTGGATATCGCGCATGGTTATTTCATCTATGGCAAAAATTATGATGCCATCAGACAAGCCGAACGGGCTTTGGATTTGCTGGTGGCAAGCGGGGCGGCGGCGGATGCGTTGCCCCGGGGGCTTTGGGTGGCAGGGATTGCCGCTTGGCGTGCCGGGGATATGGTGGTGGCTTCGGATTATATGCACCGCTTGGCTGATGCGGACCCCGCCGACCACGCACTCGCAAGTGCCGGGGCGTTCTGGGCGAGCCGTGCCGATTTGCGCACGGGCAAAGCCGACCAATCGCTCCACTATCTCGCCCAAGCCGCGCGCTATCAAGATACATTTTACGGGATGCTGGCGGCGGAGGCTTTGGGGCAGGATATTACCCTTGATTTTTCGCTGCCGCAACTGGATGCGGGGTATATTGATTGGCTCAATGCGCGCCCGGGTGGCAGACGCGCCTTTGCCCTGTTGCAAGTGGGGGAGACCTATCATGCGAGCCGCGAGTTGCGCTATCTTTGGGAAGAACATCGCGCGGTTGATAAACCGAAATTGATGGCGCTGGCGGCACAAACCCACATGGCCGGGCTGGCATTTCGTGCCGCCGGAATTATCCACGAAGAAAGCGGCAAGAGTTGGTATGGGGGGCTTTATCCTATCCCTGATTTTCGCACCGCTTTGCCGCTTCGTGTTGATCACGCGCTGTTGCTGGCGATTATGCGCCAAGAATCAGCCTTTAACCCGCGCGCGCAATCATGGGCGAAGGCGAGTGGCTTGATGCAGTTGATGCCGCGCACCGCCGCTTATATTGCCCGCGACCGCAGCTATCGTGATAGCAAACGCCATGATTTGCTGATTCCTGAGGTCAATATCCGTCTTGGCGAAGATTATATTCTTTATCTTTTGGAAGCGCCGGTTGTTGGGAGCGATTTGATTCGCCTCCTTGCCGCCTATAATGCCGGTCCCGGCAATTTACGTAAATGGTCCAAAGATATTGAGCATGGCGGCGATGTGTTGATTTTGCTCGAATCTCTGCGCGCGCGTGAGACGCGGTTTTATGTCAAAAATGTTATGATCAATTTCTGGATTTATAGCAAATTACGCGGCAAAGAGGCACCTAGTGTCGCCGCCCTCGCCGCCGGACATGGGGCTATCATCCATAGCATCCACCAACCCGATTGCCCGATTACCAATCTTGCCGAAGCCTGTGCGGATGGTGATGATGGCTCTTGAGCAAGTGCGTGATTTTCAGCCTGTCGCTATCGCCGTTTTGACGATTTCGGACTCGCGCAGCCGTGATGATGATAAATCCGGTGATGTATTGGCGGCGCGGATTGTTGATGCCGGGCATAATTTAGCCGGGCGGGCGTTGGTGGCGGATGATATTGACGCTATTGGTCAGCAGATTTTGAGTTGGTGCGAATCGGGCGGGGTGGATGCGATTATTACTACTGGCGGCACGGGTTTGACTGGGCGCGATGTTACCCCTGAAGCTTTGCGCAAAATTATGGATAAGGAAATTGACGGCTTTGGCGAGGCATTTCGCTGGGTGAGCTGGCAAAAAATTGGCACCTCCTCTATGCAGAGTCGGGCGCTGGCTTGTGTGGTTAAGGGGGTCTATGTGTTTGCGCTACCCGGGTCGCCTTCGGCGTGCCGTGATGGCTGGGATGAATTATTGGTGCATCAGCTAGATCTGCGCCATCGCCCGTGCAATTTTGTTGAGATTATGCCACGCCTAATGGAGGGTGCCAGCACCCAAGGCACCGGACGGGGCGAAAAATGAGGGGCGTGCGTTCGCGGGGCATCGTGCCAGATTTTTCTTATGAACGTGCTTGGCTTGATGCGCATGCTGATGGGTTGGTGATTGGCATTGATGAGGCCGGGCGTGGGTCTTGGGCGGGGGCGGTGGTTGCTGGGGCGGCGTGGATTAGCCCCGATGCTGTGGCGGAACTGCCCCCTGATCTTGCGGATAGTAAGCGGCTTAGCGCAGCGCAACGTTGGCGTATGTTTGCGCAATTGACGGCATTGGCGGAAGATGCCGAAAAATTGGCTTTTGCTACGGGTTCTGTTTCGGCGGCGGATATTGATTCCTGTGGCATTGTGCCGGCGACATTTCGGGCGATGGAATTGGCGGTGGAAGCACTACTTCCGTTTTTGGCAAAAATTTTTGGGGCATCGCTATTACTTGTGGATGGTCCGCGCGCGCCTGATTTTGCGGATGTAGGGGCGCCGATGCGTCCGCTGGTGAAACCAGTCATTCGCGGCGATGCTAAGGTGCTTTCTATTGCTGTGGGGGCGTTGGCGGCGAAATGTTGCCGCGACCAAATGATGTGCGCCCTTGCCGAAACATATCCGCATTATGGCTGGCAGAATAATAAGGGCTATGGCACGGCAGAACACCAAGCGGGGCTTAAAAAGCACGGCATTAGCCCCTATCATCGCACCTCATTTCGCCCCATCGCGCGTTTTCAGCCGCAACATAAAGAATCACCCGCTTAACGCACCACAAGATATGGTTTCACGAATCAATTTCCCTCTATAACGCATTGACTTAAACACAAAAAAGCGGTTTTATCCCCCCCTTAGCTGTTTTCGTGAAAGGGTTTATGATGGCGCGCAAACAAAAACGCGATGTTTTAATTGATGTTTTGATTCATGGCGATTGTGTCCAAGCCATGCGTCAATTAGATGCGGCTTCGGTGGATATGATTTTTGCTGACCCGCCCTATAATCTACAACTGGGGCAGGCGGTTTTGACGCGCCCTGACCATTCTAAAGTTGATGGGATTGATGATGGCGATGCTTGGGACCAATTTGGCAGTTTTGCCGCGTATGATGCGTTCAGTGCGGCTTGGCTGGGGGAGGCGCGGCGGATTTTGAAGCCCGATGGCACCATCTGGGTGATTGGGGCGTATCATAATATCTTTCGGCTGGGGGCGGTGATGCAGAATCTCGGGTTTTGGACGCTCAATGATGTGATTTGGCTCAAAAATAATCCGATGCCGAATTTTCGCGGACGCCGATTGACTAATGCCCACGAAACACTGATTTGGGCGGCGCATAACCGCAAATCGCGCTATACGTTTAATTATCAAGCCATGAAAGTGTTTAATGATGACCGCCAACTGCGTTCGGATTGGCGGTTGCCGATTTGTGCGGGTAATGAACGGCTCAAACATAAAGGCGAAAAAGCGCATCCTACGCAAAAACCCGAGGCTTTGTTGCGGCGGGTTATTTTGGCATCTACGCGCCCGGGGGATGTGGTGCTTGACCCGTTTTTTGGCACTGGCACCACCGGGGCGGTGGCAAAAATGTTGCGGCGGCATTGGATTGGTATTGAGGCGGATGCGGATTATGTGCGTCTTGCCAAAAAGCGTGTTGATGCTGTGCGCGCCCTTGGCGATGTGGATTTGCTGGAAACCCCGGAAAAACGCGATGAAGTCAAAGTGCCTTTTGGGGTGTTGTTGGAACAGGGGCTGATTAAGGCGGGTGATGAGTTGCGGAGCGATTGCGGGGCATATAGGGCAAAAGTGCGGGTGGATGGCAGCCTTAAAGCCAGCGGGTTTAGCGATTCAGCTGCGGGATTCAGCGGCTCGGCGGCGCTTAGCGGCTCGATTCATAGTTTGGCGGCACAATTGCTTGGGCGTCAGAGCTGTAATGGCTGGACATTTTGGCAAGTGCGTAAAAATCGTCAAGTGATTCCCATTGACCAATTGCGCCGTGAAGCGCGCTTGCGTTTGGATAGTGCCTAGAATTCATATTGTTGGAGCGCGTGTGTTTTGCCGATGAGTTTTTGGCGTCCTTTTAATGCGGTTAGTTCAATCAGTGTTAGATTTGCCGCTATGTTGCCGCCGCATTGTTGGATTAAATGATTCGCCGCCCCTATCGTGCCGCCGGTGGCTAGTAAATCATCGACTAGCACGACCGTCTTGCCTTTGATGTTGAGGTTTTTTTGTATGGATAGCGTCGCTTCGCCGTATTCTAGGGCGTAGGATTGGTCGATGACGTTGCCCGGCAGTTTGCCTTTTTTGCGGATGATGATGGCACCGATGCCTAGGGCGAGTGCCACTGGCGTCACGAATAAAAAGCCCCGCGCGTCTATGCCAGCGATGAAATCGGGCCTGTAGGGGCGCGCCAATTCCGCTAGTGCCTCCACGCATTGGGTTAATGCGCCATGGTCGCTCAATAATGGCGAGATGTCGTAGAAGGTGATGCCTTCTTTGGGGAAGCCGGGGTAGCGGGCGATGTGTTTATCTAGGTCAAACATGTTATTTTCCTTTAAATTCGCGGCGTTTCTGGTGCAAAATCGGTTCGGTGTAGCCTGATGGTTGTGTGCGTCCTTTGAAAATCAGGTCGCATGCGGCTTGGAAGGCGATGGATTTTTCGAAATTTGTTGCCATCGGGCGGTAGGCTTCGTCGTCTTTATTTTGTTTATCTACCACTTCTGCCATGCGTTTCAATGCTTCGGTCACTTGCGCTTTTTTGAGGATGCCGTGATGGAGCCAGTTGGCTAGGTGTTGGGCGGAAATGCGTAGGGTGGCGCGGTCTTCCATTAAGCCGATATTGTTGATGTCCGGGACTTTGGAACAGCCGATGCCTTGGTCAATCCAACGCACCACATAACCCAAAATGCTTTGGGCGTTATTATCGAGTTCCTTAGTGATTTCCTCAAGGGTGGTGGTTTCGGGGGTTGGGTCTAGGGGGATGGTTAGTAGTTCGGTTAATTTGGCACGGCGCCGGCCTTTGAGATTGTTTTGGATGGCGAATACATTGACCTTATGGTAGTGGAGGGCATGCAGGGTTGCCGCCGTTGGTGATGGCACCCACGCACAATTTGCCCCGGCTTCAACATGGGCGATTTTTTCTTGTAGCATCGCCGCCATGCGGTCGGGCATCGCCCACATGCCTTTGCCGATTTGCGCCTTGCCCGAAAACCCGCAAGCCAGCCCCACATCCACATTCCAATCCTCATAGGCAATAATCCATTTACTGCTTTTCATGGCGACCTTGCTTATCATCGCCCCGGCCTCCATTGAGGTGTGAATCTCATCGCCGGTGCGGTCAAGGAAGCCGGTATTGATGAAGAAAACGCGCACGGACGCCGCCCGGATACATTCTTTGAGATTTGCCGATGTCCGCCGTTCTTCATCCATGATGCCGATTTTGATGGTGTTTTCTGGGAGGTCTAGTAAGGTTTCTACATGCGCGAAAATCTCGCACGCGAAGGCGACTTCATCGGGGCCGTGCATTTTGGGTTTGACGATATAGATAGAACCTTCACGGCTATTTCGGTATTTGCCGCGGGCTTTGAGGTCGTGAGTAGCGATGGCACAAGTGATAAACGCATCCAAAATCCCTTCAAAAATCTCATCGCCTTTACTATCCAGCACCGCCGCTGTCGTCATGAGATGCCCGACATTACGCACCAGCATCAAGGCACGTCCGGGCAGGGTTAGGGGCGCGCCATCTATGCCAGTAAATTCACGGTCCGGGGCGAGTTTGCGTGTGATTTTTTTGCCGTTTTTGCTGAAGCGGGCTTCGGCAGTACCCAAGGTTAAGCCGAGCCAGTTGCGATAGGCGTTGATTTTATCTTCGGCATCTACGGCGGCGATCGAATCTTCAAAATCTATGATGGTGGTGAGGGCGGCTTCTATCATAATATCGTTGATGCCCGCCGGGTCGGTCGCGCCCATTAAGCCGTCATGGTTGATGACGAGTTCTATATGCAGCCCGTTGGTTTTGAGCAGAATTGATTCGGGTGCGGCGGCGTCCCCTGCCCAGCCTTGTAGCTGTTCGGGTTTGGCGAGGCGGGCGGTGGTGGTGTCTTTGAGGCGCACCACCAATTGTGCATCGGCAATGCTGTACGCCACGGCATCTTTATGGTCGGCATTCATTAAGGGGGCGGCGGTGTTGAGATGGGCGCGGGCGGCGGCGACCACCTTGTCGCCATGCGCGCGGTCATAGGGTTCTACTAATGGGGTTTGGCTGGGGATGGCATCGGTGCCATAAAGCGCGTTGTAAAGACTGCCCCAACGGGCATTTGCCGCATTGAGGGCGAAACGTGCATTGAGCACCGGCACGACTAATTGCGGGGCGGCGGTTTTGGCAATTTCTGCGTCAAGATTTTGCGTGGTGATTTGGAAATCAGCACCTTCTGGGACGATGTAGCCGATATCTTGCAGGAATTGCATATAGTCTTCGGCATCGTGTGTCGCGCCCCGCCGGGCTTTATGCCATGCGTCAATTTGTTTTTGTAATAGCTGACGGGTTTTGAGGAGGGCGCGGTTTTTGGGGGTTAGTTCGGTGAGTGCTGTGGCAAAACCTTGCCAGAATTTATCGGCATCAATGGTTAGCCCTTTCAGCACCTCATTATTGACGAACTCATAAAGGGTTTTGTCAATTTGTAATCCCCATTTAGAAATGGGTTTGGAAACAGGTTTCTTTGGCATTTATTTCGCCCTCCCCCTAATTGCTGTAGCATCTTTGCCGTGTTTTGTCAGCCAATGATATAGCGTATCGCATAGGCGTGCGCGTTTGACTTCATCAAAACCTTCGGCGCGCACGACCAATTCGGCACCGGTGTTTGAGGCGCGAATCAGCCACCAACCATCTTGATTGCTTACGCGCACGCCGTCAATGGTGTTGATGTCTAATGTGTCGGTATCGGTGGCATTGAGCGCATCAATAATGCTATCAACAATGCGGAATTTTTCGTCATCGGCACAAGCGATGCGCCATTCTGGGGTGGCGAAACTGGTGGGGAGGCTATCCATAAATGCGGTGAGGTCGTGTTCTGCTGTTTCAGCTAGCACGGCTATTGCCCCTAAAAGCGCATCGTCAAAACCATACCAATTTTGATTAACAAAAATATGTCCGCTTACCTCGCCTGCCAATGCGGCGTTTTCGGCTTTGAGGCGGGCTTTGATGTGGCTATGTCCGCTTTTCCATAGGCTCGGCATCCCGCCGGCGGCACGCACTTGGTCTAGGGCGATGTGTGAGGATTTTATGTCAAAAATAATTTTTGCCCCCATAATTTTTTTGTTGGGGGTTTTGCGTAAAATTCCGCGCGCTAGATAGGCGGTTAGTAAATCGCCCCCTATGTGTCTGCCCTTGCGGTCAATGACGCCTAAGCGGTCGCCATCACCATCAAAACCAAAGCCTAAATCGGCATTGGTCGCCGCCATTTTTGCGCGCAGGGCGTCTAGGGTTGTGGGGTCGCTGGGGTCCGGGGGGCGGTTGGGGAAGCTGCCATCAATTTCGGCGAATAAAATATGGTGGGTGCCGGGAAGGGCGGCGGTGAGGGATTCGATGATTCTACCGCTAGCACCATTGCCGCAATCCCATACGCATATTTTATTTTTTAGGGGGGTTAAATCGCCGGCATAATTTAATAGGGCGTTTCGGTAATCCGCCGATATATCGTGGGATTGATAATTACCCCCATCGGTTTTTTTAACGCCTTGTGCCAAAATTTCCCCGAGATGTTTTAGATTTGCATCAAAGAATGGCGCGTGATTATGCACGAATTTAAAACCGTTAAATTGCGGCGGGTTATGCGAGCCGGTGATTTGGACTGCCCCAGCAGCATCTAGGATTTGGTCGGCGAAATAGAGCATTGGTGTCGGGGCTATGCCGATGTCGATGACCGCTATGCCGCCATCTATTAGCCCTTTTGTTAGTTCTGCGCTCAATGGGGGTGAGGAGTGGCGGCCGTCGCGTCCTATGATAATGCTGTTGCCGTTTCCTACTATATTAGCAAAACCGATGCCGATGGCGTAGGCGTCTTCGGCGTTGAGATTGCATCCGACCTCGCCGCGTATGTCGTATGCTTTGAGGATGCTGGGGTCAAGCTGGTGGCGTATCATTGTTCTTGCATCCATATTTTTGGGGTTTTGCCGATATCTGCTTCTATCACGGGCAGCATTTTTTTGGGTATGGCTGTGGTGATGTTTTGCCGCATAGGTCATTCCTCAATGCTAGATGCTAGATGTTGGGGTTATACTATTTTCGCGCCATTTTGCAAGTGTCTTAGACACAAGCACCTTAGGTGCAAGTGCCTTAGGCACGTATATTAAGCGAACGCTAAGCGTTGCCTTGCCAGTGGCGGTACCATTTTACGAATTCGTCTAGTCCTTGGTTGATGTGCCATTTTGGTTTGAAGCCGGTTAGGTTGTGTAGGGCGGTGATGTCGGCTTTGGTGTGGGGCATATCGCCCGCTTGCATCGCCAAAAAATGTTTTTCGGCTTTGATGCCTATAGCGTCTTCTAGGGCGGTGATGAAGGTTTTTAGCGCGATGGGGTGGTTGTTGCCTATGTTTAAAATGCGATTGGGGGCGGCATGGGCGGTTCTTTTCGGGGGTATTTTTATTAGTGGTATGATGCCGTCAATAATATCGTCAATATAGGTGAAATCGCGTTGGCTGTCGCCCGTGCCATAAACGGGGATGGGTTTTTTTTGCATAATGCGCGCGCAAAAACGCCAATACGCCATATCCGGACGCCCCCATGGACCATAGACCGTGAAAAAGCGCAAACCTGTGCAGGGCAAGCCGTAAAGATGGGCGTAGGAATGTGCCATGACTTCGTTGGCTTTTTTGGTGGCGGCGTAGAAGCTGATGGGGGTGTCGGTGGGCTGCTTTTCGCTGAATGTGGTTTCTTTGCTGCCCCCATAAACGGCGGATGATGAGGCGTAGATGAGGTGGCTGATATCATGGTGGCGGCAAGCTTCTAAAATGTGAAAAAAGCCCATTAAATTGCTATCGGCATAGGCGGCGGGGTTGTCTATGGAATGGCGCACCCCCGCTTGCGCGGCTAGGTGGATGACGATTTTTGGATGTGTTTTGGTGAAGTGTGCCGTCAATGCGGTGGCATCGGTTAAATCTAGTTTTTTGAAGTGAAATTTTGGGTTTTTTAGCGCATCTAGTGCATCTAGGCGGGCTTGTTTTAGGTTTTGGTCGTAATAGGCGTTTAGGTTATCCACGCCTATTACTGATTCGCCGGCTTCTAATAGACGCTTGGTTAGGTGGAAGCCGATAAAACCTGCACTGCCGGTGATGAGAATGGGTGCGGGCATGGGTCTAATCAACTCCCCTAATCCACTCTAATTGGCATGGTGCGTGTCAAAAAACCTGCGCCTACTAGGGCGATGCCTAAAAGCAAAAATAGACCGCTAATATCGGTGAAGAGTAAAATTAGCGTCGCTAACCCCGGGGTGACCACGAATGACATTTCGCGCCATGTGGAAAAGACGCTCGTCATCTCGGTGCGAATTTTGGGGGTGACCATACGCATAAATGGGATATTACCAACAATGTCCAACATATCAAAACCAAGCGATGCCAATAGCAATAGCACTAACCCCCAAATCGTTGCCTCGGGCAATAAGCCTAGCACAATCATACTGCCCCCTGCCATGAGAAAACTGCATAAAATGGCCTTGCGGATGCCGATATATTCAGCGAAATGCGCAAAACGCCCCGAAAATAACAACACCGACATAATCGCCCCCATAAATAGCCCAATCCATTCGGGGGCAATGCCGGCATCGTGCATATAAATCGGCCCGTAAGTGAAAAATACCACCCATGACGATGAACGCGCCACGGCGATGAGATACGCCACGCGCATATGCGGGTTTTGAAAATAATTGCGTACATTGCGGATGAAATTGAGATTCTTGGCATCAGGGCGGCGAATCAAATCGGCTTCGGAAATGCGCAGCCACCAAAATGTGCCTAAGAGGGCGGCAAGTGCCATGATGGAGATCAAAAATGGCGCGCGTCCATCAATATTGACCCACATCCAACTGCCCAAAAACGGAAAAACCAGCCATGCCATGCCCGAAAATAACATTTTGCGGCTTTCGGTGCTGGCTAATTGTGGGCGCGAGATGAAATCCATGGTGTAAAGCGAAATACACATCATGACCAATCCTGCCCCGGCCATACGGCACGTATTGGCAATGATGAAGGCGAGGGGCATATCTAGCATGAATAAAAAATTGCCCAAGATGGCGATGCCCGCCCCGATGCTGAACACATATTTGCGCGTCAATAAATTGATGAGACTGCCGGTGAACAGCACCAAAGGTAGCGATAGGCTTGCCGCGATAAATAGGCTCAGCGACAATATCACGCGGTTATCGTCAAATATGCCTAGCCCCACTAGCGATACTAATGAGCCTAGCACCGCCATGGAGGCGCTATTCATTCCATAAACCGCCCCTAAAGTGGTGCCGCCGATGGTGCCGCCCGAGGCGATGCGGATAGGAGGACGAAATGCCATGAGAATACACGCTACGCTTGTTGCCTATCTCATGCCACCATACGCCAGTTTTTATCATTTGCAATTAGCAATTTTGTGTTTTTTGCGCTATCCTAGTAATAGACTATCCAAATTAGGAGGAGATTATGAGTAATGCATTTCTAGAATCGGTTGAAGCGGTATTTGACCAAGCCGCCGCACTGGTGCCGATGGCGCCGGGGTTGGGGCATAAAATTAAGGTCAATAATGCTACCTATATGGTGCGGTTTGGCGTGCGTCTGCGGGGGAGGATGGAAACTTTTATCGGCTATCGGTCGGTGCATAGCGAGCATTTTGAACCGGCCAAGGGCGGCATTCGTTATAGTTTGGATGTGACTTTGGAGGAGGTGGAGGCGTTGGCTATGCTGATGACGTTCAAATGCGCGCTGGTGGAAGTGCCGTTTGGGGGGTCAAAGGGCGGGCTACATATCAACCCTGCCGATTGGGAGCCCCAAGAGCTTGAACGCATCACCCGCCGTTTTACCCAAGAACTCGCCAAGCGCGGTCTCATCAGCCCTTCACAGAATGTCCCTGCCCCGGATATGGGCACCGGCGAGCGCGAGATGGCGTGGATGGCGGATGAATATCGGCGGCTCAATTCGGTGGAAATCAATGCGTGGGCGTGTGTTACTGGCAAGCCTGTGGGCAAGGGGGGGATTCACGGGCGCGTGGAGGCGACCGGACGCGGGGTGCAATATGCGTTGCGCGCCTTTTTTGACCATCCCCAAGATGTGAAAAAAAGCGGGCTTAGCGGCGGGCTTAAAGATAAGCGTATTATCGTGCAGGGGCTGGGCAATGTTGGCTATCATGCGGCGTTGTTTTTATCCGAGGAGGATGGGGCGAAAATTACGCATGTGCTGGAACGTGGGGGGGCGGTGGTCAATGCCGATGGGATTGATATTCGTGCATTAAAAAAACATATGGAGGCACATGGGGGCATTGACGGTTTTGCTGGTTTTGTCGCTAGCGGTTTAGAGATGCTGGAAGAAGATGCGGATATTTTGATTCCGGCGGCGATGGAATTGGTCATCACCAAAGACAATGCCCCCCGCATCAAAACCCCCCTGATTATTGAGGCGGCGAATGGGCCGATTACGGCGGAAGCGGATGCGCTTTTGGATAAAAAGGGCGTGGTGATTATCCCCGACCTTTATGCCAATGCCGGCGGGGTGACCGTGAGTTATTTTGAATGGATTAAAAATCTGAGCCATATTCGCTTTGGGCGCATGCAACGGCGCGAGAATTATGACCGTTCTAGTGCCATCATCCAAGCCGTGGAGATGATGACCGGGAAGGAATTTCCTGATGATCTACGCGCACAAGCCCTTACTGGCTCTACGGAATTGCATTTGGTGCGTTCGGGGTTGGAAGATACCATGCGTGAAGCCTATGCCAAAATTAGCCACGAATGGAACACCAATAAAGACGCGAAAAATATGCGGGTGGCGGCCATGAAAATTGCCATTGAACGCGTGGTGCAGAGTTATGGTTCGCTGGGGATTTAAGCGGGGATTTAGATGACCAAGACGCCTGCGCCCCCGACTCCGCCCCCATCTCTGCCTTCACCGTGTATTAGCATCTGTAAAATGGATTCTAGTGGTTTTTGCTATGGCTGTTATCGGAGCCGTGACGAAATTGCTGCTTGGCGGGGCATGGACGTGGCGGAACAAAAGCTGCTATTGCGCGCTTTGCACGAACGGCGGCAGAAAACTACGGGGCGGGGACGCCGCCCACGGCGATAAAGAAAGGGGCAAAAATGTCTATGCTTGAACGCTTATTGGCACAAAAAGATTATATTTTGGCGGATGGGGCTACTGGCACCAATTATTTTAATCTGGGGCTGGAAACCGGGCATCCGCCTGAATTATGGGTGCTGGAACAAGCTGATTTAGTCGCCGGGCTGCATCGGGCGTTTATTGAGGCGGGGTCGGATATGATTTTGACCAATTCCTTCGGCGGTAATTTCCATCGGCTCAAATTGCATGGGGCGGAAGGACAGGTGGCGGAACTTAACAGCGCGGCGGCGCGTATTGCGCGCACCGAAGCCCAACGCCAATTTGACATTGATGGGCGCGAAGTGTTGGTTGCTGGGTCTATGGGACCCACGGGCGAATTATTTGCGCCTCTGGGGACGCTTACCCATGCCAGTGCCGTGGAAGCTTTTAGCGCCCAAGCCATGGCATTAGCCGAGGGCGGCGTGGATCTGTTGTGGATTGAAACGATTTCTTCGTTTGAAGAAATCTTTGCCGCCATTGAAGCCGCCCAAAAAACCGGACTGCCCGTGGGGGCGACCATGACTTTTGATACTGCCGGGAAATCTATGATGGGGGTGGCGCCGGCGGATTTTGCCGCCGAGGTTGGCGTGCGTGGGGTGGTTGCCGTGGGGGCGAATTGCGGGATTGGACCCGCGGAATTGATGCATTCCGTCATGGCTATGCAGCCGCAACCCGGGGTCGTGCGTGTTGCCAAAGGCAATTGCGGTATTCCGCAATATGTGGATGGGGCGATTCATTATCACGGCACGCCCGAACTGATGGCGGATTATGCGGTGCTGGCGCGCGATGCCGGGGTGGCGATTATTGGCGGCTGTTGTGGCACTACGCCGGAACATATTCGGGCGATGCGTGAGGCACTCGATGGAACGCCGGTAGGGAAGCCCGTGGATGCGGCGCGCCTTGAACGTGTTTTGGGGAAAGCTTGGGCGGGGCTAGATGAAGCCGCCGAATCACCGAAACGGGGGCGTGGGCGGCGGCGGCGGGGGTAGCACCGCGGGTGCTAATAAAATTGCTTGCAATAAATTTGCTTGCAATAAATTTGCTTGCCACAATCGCCCCTGTCGTTATAGATAGCCTTGCTATAAGATAGCCGTTTGGAGAACTTTATGAACAATACCTATCGTACCCATTATTGCCACGCTTTGACGCTTAGCGATGTTGGTGCTTCGGTTGTTTTATCGGGGTGGATTCACCGCAAACGCGACCATGGGCAGTTGCTGTTTATTGATTTGCGCGACCATTTTGGCATCACCCAAGGCGTGGTGGATGTCTCCGATGCGGATTTTGCGCGGATTGAAGAAGCGCGGGTCGAATCGGTGGTGCGCATCAAAGGCGAGGTAGTAAAACGCAGTGATGATACCATCAATCCCAATCTGCCCACGGGCGAAGTTGAGGTGCGGATTGCCGAATTTGAGGTGCTATCCGCCGCTGCATTACTGCCTTTACAGGTTAATGCTGATGAAGATGCCGGGGAGGATACGCGCCTCCGCTATCGCTATCTGGATTTACGCCGCCGGCGTCTGCATGACAATATTATGTTGCGGGCAAAAATCATCCAATCTTTGCGGAATCGTATGGTCGCCCAAAATTTTACCGAATTTCAGACGCCGATTTTGACCGCATCATCCCCCGAAGGCGCGCGCGATTTTTTGGTGCCATCGCGTTTGCATCCCGGGGAGTTTTACGCCCTGCCCCAAGCCCCGCAACAATTTAAGCAATTGATTATGGTATCGGGGTTTGACCGCTATTTTCAAATCGCCCCCTGTTTCCGCGATGAGGATAGCCGTGCCGACCGTAGCCCCGGGGAGTTTTATCAGCTAGACCTAGAAATGAGTTTTGTTGAACAGGAAGATGTGTTTAACGCCGTTGAGCCGGTCATTGCTGGGGTATTTGAGGAATTTACCGATGCCAAAATCCCCGATACGTTCCCGCGTATTTCTTTTGCCGATGCACTTTTGAAATATGGCACCGATAAGCCCGATTTGCGGTTTGGGTTAGAAATCCAAGACGTCACCGAGTATTTCCGCGATTCGGGATTTAGCATTTTTGCCAAAGCCGTGGCTGGCGGTGCGGTGGTGCGGGGGGTGCCCGGGCCCGATTGCGGCAATCGTGCCTTTGCCGACCGCATGAATTCATGGGCGCAAAGCGAAGGCGCACCGGGTATGGGCTATATTATCTATGGCGATGGCGAAGCACGCGGGCCCGTCGCCAAAGCACTAGGGGCGGAGGCGGCGCTGGCTTTGCGTGATGCGATGGGGTTGAAGGATGGCGATGCGCTGTTTTTTGCTTGTGCTGAGGCCGGGGCGGCGGCGGCTTTGGCCGGGAAGGCACGGCTGCGTATTGCCCAGGAAAAAGAGCTGGTTGGGGATGGTTATCAATTTTGTTGGATTGTCGATTTTCCTATGTTTGAGACCAATGCGACCACCGGGGCACTTGAGTTTTCGCACAATCCGTTTTCTATGCCCCAAGGCGGGCTTGATGCCCTCAATAATACCGACCCCCTTGAGATTAAGGCGTGGCAATATGATTTGGTTTGTAATGGCATTGAATTATCGTCCGGGGCGATTCGCAACCATCTTCCCGAGGTGATGTATCGGGCGTTTGAAATTGCTGGCTATCCTGCCGAGGTGGTGGATGCGCAATTCCCGGCGATGATTAATGCGTTTCGTTTTGGTGCGCCGCCGCATGGGGGGATTGCCCCGGGGATTGACCGCATGGTCATGCTGATTGCTGATGAGCCGAATATCCGTGAGGTGATTCTGTTCCCGATGAATGGCAAAGCCGAAGACTTAATGATGGGCGCGCCCTCGGCGGTGGAAGATCAACAATTAGCCGAATTGCATATTCGCAAGCAAGTGCCTAAGCCTAGTGTTTAGGTGCGCGTTCGTGTGCCACCCATAATACGCTGACAAGCAAAAATGCGGCACCGGCTTGGTGGAACACGCCTAGGATAAGTGGCACTTGATAAAGTAATGTGGTGATGCCTAGTAAAAATTGTGCGATGGTTAGGGCTAGCATAATGTTGGGGGCGCGCCCCTGTGTTTTACTTTGATGCCAGAGATTTAGCACTGCCAATACGCTCAATGCCCCTAGCCAGCGATGGTGGAATTGTGCGGTGGCGGGGTTTTCAAAAAAATCTTTCCAGCCATAAAAGCCGTATTCCGCGGGGATGAAATTGCCGCCCATTAGCGGGTATTCGTTATAGATGCGCCCGCCATTTAATCCGGCGACCAATGCGCCAGCCAATATGGTGAGGGCGATGCTGGCTAGGGTGAAGCTGGCATTTAGGGGGGGGAATCTAGCGCATCCGTAGTGTAAATCGGCTAGCGTCCATATCAACATTCCTAGAATCACTAGAGCCAAGCCTAGATGGATGGCTAGGCGATAGGGGGCGACTTGCGGGGTATCTATTAGCCCCGATTTTACCATCCACCAACCGATGAGACCTTGGCTCGCGCCCAAAATTAGCAAAAATACAAAGCGTGGGTGATAAGCACTTGGGATGCGCCCATGCCAATAAAAATAGCATAATGGGGCGATGTAGGCGATGCCGACCAATCTACCCATGATTCGGTGCAAAAATTCCCAGAAGAAAATCCATTTGAATGCGTCCAAACTCATGCCTTGATTGATGTGTTGGTATTCCGGGGATTGTTGATAAAGCGCGAAAACGCGCGCCCATTCGCCTTCGCTCAAAGGCGGTAATATCCCCATCAATAGCCGCCATTCTACCATGGAAAGCCCGCTTCCGCTGAGGCGGGTGATGCCGCCGATGCTGATGAGGGCAAAAACTAGTCCCGCTATTACTAATAGCCAGATTTTTAATGCAAAAAATGGTTGTTTGTGCATGTGTTTTGCCCCCATACCCACGCCAATAGCAAAAGCCACGACAAAATGCGAAATAAATTTTCGTTGATACCTTGACAGATGCGGTGGATGCCCCCATATAGCCTCTATGTTAGCACTTATTAAAGTGCTTCCATGTGAAATGAACAATTTTTGATGAGGAGACTTGGCTATGAAATTCAGGCCGCTTCACGACCGCGTTCTTGTTGAGCGCGTTGAACAGGAAACCAAAACCGCCGGCGGCATTATCATTCCCGATACCGCCCAAGAAAAACCTATGCAGGGGAAAGTCAAATCTGTCGGTAGCGGCAACCGCGATGAAACCGGCAAATTGGTTCCGCTTGATGTTAAGGCTGGCGACCGCGTGCTGTTCGGAAAATATTCCGGCACCGAAGTCAAAATTGACGGCACCGAATATCTGATTATGCGCGAAAGCGATATTCTGGGCGTGCTTAGCTAACGCCGGCAACACGCATTTCTATGAAAACCCCCCCGAGGAAACCCAACAAACCAACCAACGAGGAAAGGGAAAACCCATGTCTGCTAAAGATGTAAAATTCGGCTCAGAAGCGCGCCAAAAAATGATGAAAGGCGTCGATATTCTGGCTAACGCTGTCAAAGTCACGCTCGGACCCAAAGGGCGCAATGTCGTACTTGACAAAGCATTCGGCGCACCGCGCATCACCAAAGATGGCGTCACCGTCGCCAAGGATATTGAACTCAAAGACAAGTTTGAGAATATGGGCGCGCAAATGGTGCGCGAAGTCGCCCAAAAAGCCAATGATATGGCCGGCGACGGCACCACTACCGCCACCGTGCTCGCAGAAGCTATCGCCCAAGAAGGCGCCAAAGCCGTCGCCGCCGGGATGAACCCGATGGATCTCAAACGCGGCATCGATCTCGCCGTGGATAAGATTGTTGAAGATTTGAAAAAACAATCCAAGAAAATATCCACCTCCGGCGAAGTCGCACAAGTCGGCACGATTTCCGCCAATGGCGAAAGCGATATCGGTAATATGATCGCTAAAGCCATGGAACGCGTGGGCAATGAAGGCGTCATCACCGTGGAAGAAGCCAAAAGCCTTGAAACCGAACTAGATGTCGTGGAAGGCATGCAGTTTGACCGCGGGTATCTGTCGCCCTATTTCATCACCGATGGCGAGAAAATGAAGGCGGATATGGAAAGCCCCTATATCCTCATCCACGAGAAAAAGCTGAGCAACCTACAAGATATGTTGCCGATTCTGGAAAAAGTCGTCCAATCAGGCAAACCATTGCTCATTATCGCCGAAGATATTGAAGGCGAAGCACTGGCGACCTTGGTGGTCAATCGCTTGCGCGCCGGGCTCAAAGTCGCCGCAGTCAAAGCACCGGGATTCGGCGACCGCCGCAAGGCTATGCTTGAAGATATCGCCATCCTCACCAATGGCGTGGTGATATCCGATGAAGTCGGCATCGCCCTAGACGCCGTGACGCTGGATATGCTCGGCACCGCCAAACGCGTTGAAATCACCAAAGAAACCACCACCATCGTTGATGGGGCCGGCAAACGCAAAGATATTGAAGCGCGTTGCCACCAAATCCGCGCCCAAGCCGAAGAAACGACCTCCGATTATGACCGCGAAAAATTGCAAGAACGGCTGGCAAAATTGGCGGGCGGGGTTGCCGTTATTAAAGTCGGCGGGGCGACCGAAGTGGAAGTCAAAGAACGCAAAGACCGCGTGGATGACGCCATGCACGCAACCCGTGCCGCCGTGGAAGAAGGCATCGTCACCGGCGGCGGGGCGGCACTCGTCAAATGCCTCCGCGTGCTAGATAAACTCAGCGGCGATAATGATGACCAAAATGTCGGTATCAATATCGTCCGCCAAGCCATCCAAGCACCGGCACGACAAATCGCCGATAACGCCGGCGCAGAAGGCGCCGTCATCGTCGGAAAACTCGTGGAAGATAAATCCGACAGCAATGGCTATAACGCACAAACCGGCAAATTCGAAAACCTCATCAAAGCCGGGGTGATAGACCCAACCAAAGTCGTGCGCTCAGCAGTCCAAAACGCCGCATCAGTCGCCGGACTCATGATCACAACCGAAGCCATGGTCAGCGAAATGCCAGAACCAAAAGCACCCCCCGCACCCGCACCAGATATGGGCGGCATGGGCGGCATGGGCGGTATGGGATTTTAACGCCGAACGCTGTGTTTGAAATGGAAAAGTCAGGGGATTTTAAATCCTCTGGCTTTTTTTTATGGGGGATTTCATCCCCCAAACCCCCTGAGCGGGGAACGCCCCGCCGCGTATTTTTGGTGCTTGCCACGGCACCCTGCGCCCCTTCTTTATGGCAAGTGCTGATTTTTCCAAATTAAAATGAAAGAATCACCCAAACACGCGCCCCGCGAGGAATTTTTACGAATCCATAGCGCTCATCGGTTGCAAAAGAATGGGGCGCAGTTCGTTACGGCATACGCCAAAAATTCGCTCCGCCGCGTTCGGCGGTCGGGGGGTTTGGGGGGTGAAACCCCCATATATTAAGAAAAGAATTTTTGTGTTTCTTTTATAGCTTCTGCTAAACCGCATCTGATTATTGGTGTTCCTTTTGGGAATGCGCTAGTTAGTTGTTTTGGTAGTTTATTGTCTAGCATGATGAAGATGCCTTTGTCGGTTTCTTGGCGAATTAGGCGACCGAAGGCTTGGCGTAGTTTCATGCGGGTTTGGCGGTCGCTCCATGATTTGCTCCCGAATTTTTGGCTTCGTGCTTTGAATAGTATATTTGGGACTGGTCGGGGGACGCGGTCGAATATGATTAGGCGTAGGGCTTCTCCTGGGACGTCTATGCCATCGCGTAGGGCATCAACGCCTAACAGGCATGAATTGGGCTCGGCGTGGAAAATTTGAATTAGTGTATTTCTATGCATATTGTCTATGTGTTGGGCGTATAGGGGTAATCCTGCTTTTGCTAATTCTGTCGCTAAACCGCGGTGGACGTCTTTTAGGCGTTTTATGGCGGTGAATAGACCTAGCGCGCCGCCCCCTGACGCTTGCATTAATTGCGCCATCGCCCCTCCTACTTGATTCGTATCGTCGCGGTTGCAATCATTTATTATGAACACTCTGGCTTGTTGGCTGTAATCAAAGGGCGATGCTACTGAGGCTTGGTGGGGGTTGTGGTCTAAATGGCTCGCGCCAGTTAGGCGGTTTGCTATTTCCCATGCTTTTTCATCGGGGTTTTCGTTTTCTAAATCCTCGCGGTCGGTTAGGGTTGCTGAGGTGATGACTACGCCTTTGGCTTGGCTCAAAACATGGTCGTGGAAGGGGCGCGATGGATCTATCCAGCGGCGGTGGATGCCTATATCCTCGCCGCCTTGTCTTTTAGTTGCTTCTAGCCAATCTACAAAGTCGCTATCACCGCTATCGGTGTCGCCGCTAGTTTCAATGTCTTCAAGGAGTTCAATCCACTCCTTCAACGGACCATAGGCGTAGCGCATTAAGCCTCTTGCCGCGCCTTCGATGGGCCGTCTTGTTTCGCTGTCGAGATTCACGTTTTCGTCCTCTAGCATGTCTTTGAGGCGGTCGGCTAATTGCGTCAGGGGTTTGGCTAGGGTGATGAGAGCTTCGCGCAACGGGGGGATGAGGGGGGTGAGTTGCGGGTCTAATGGCGTTAGGGCTACTTCTAAACTATAGGGGCTTTTGGGGTTGTCGGTGCGCGCATAGATGACTTGGCGGGCGGTGTGAAAAAATTCTTCTACGATGCCTTGGGGGGTGTTTTTGGTTAGGCGTTGGCGCCAGTTGCTTGTTGGTAGGATTTCTGCGGCGCTCATGGCTTCTTCTAAATGTTGCATGGCAGTGCTTCCATCGGGCAATAAATTGCCTATGCGTTGGCGGATTCCCCGTAAGCGGCTAAGGGATTGGCGGGTTTCATTGCCGCGAATCCAGCGTCTTAGGTCGGCGGTTTCGGCGGCGGTGAAGGCGGCGGCGAAGGCGCTGTCGGCGGCTTCAAATAAATGATGTCCTTCGTCAAAAATATAATGGCTGATGCGTTGGGCTTCGGCGTTGGGTGTGAGACTGGCGGTGAGGTTTTGTATGACGGCGTTGATTATCACTAGGGCGTGATTGGTTATGACGATGTCGCTGTGTTGGGCGCGGGCGTGGCTTGCCCTAACATAGCATTTGCGGTAGTGCTTGCATGCTGAATGGATGCATTCGCCGCGGCGGTCGGCTAGCCCTAGGGTCAAGTGCCGGTCGAATAAATCGCTAAGCCATCCCGGAAAGCGTGCGCCATATAAATCGCCATCGCCGCTTGCCTCCGCCCAACGCGCCATTAGTCCGAGGGCGATGGTGTTTTCTGGGGTAGCGGGGGCGGTGATTAGGGCTTCTTCTAGATTCAATAAGCATAGGTAATTTTCGCGCCCTTTGAGGATGGTTACGCGTTTGTCGCGGGTCTCAGAGTCGGGATAAAGGCGCGTTATTTCGCTGGCGATTTGGTGTTGGAGATTTTTGGTATAGGTGGAAATCCATACGGGGGCGGTGTTGGTCTCTGTCCATAGGGTGGCGGGGGCTAGGTAGCCGATGGTTTTGCCAGTGCCGGTGCCGGCTTCGGCTAGGACTAGTTGCGGGTTTTCGACGCTATTTGGCGTGAAGGCGGGGATGAGGCTGTCGGTGTAAAGGCGTTGTCCTTCGCGGGTTTCGGCGCCGCGCCCGAGCATATCATTGAGGCGCGTTTGCGCTTGGGCTTGGGTGATGGCGCTGTGTCCGCTTGGCGGTGCCGGGGTGAAATCGGCGATCTCATCAAGGCGTGTCCATATTGCCGCATCGTTGACCTGAGGCGGTGCGCGGCTTACTTCCATATTGAGCGCATCTAGCACCATGGGCCCCCAACTCCAACCGCCTTGTGCCATGAAACGTGCGAATTTTGCGGTGGTTTGTTTTTCCCTCGTTTCGGCAATTTGCCCGAGCAAGGTTGCGGCGATGGCAGGCAGGAGTTGGGCTTGGGATTCGGCAGTGTCGCTGTAATCTAACCCCAAAAAACTGGCAAGACCTATGGGGGTGGGGACGACAAAACGGGCGGGATGCTGAAACGCGAATAATTCCAATACGTCTAGCCCGTCAATATGGGCGCGCCCTAGCCGTGTCGCGCACCAACGTCTGTGACAACACAGCACGGCTTGGTGGTCTAGCCTTTGCTTGGCGTCTTGGGACGTGATGGCTTCAATATCCCCATCAACGTCAATCCATATCACGCCTTGGGCATAAGGCAGTAGCACCGCTAATTTTGGAAGCAAGGGCATGAGTATTAGAACAAGTCCTTTTCTTTTCACGCCAATCGGCGTATCAATGGCAACCATGAATGAATCGCAACATACTATACTATCACAAGCATCCGTGCAATATAAGGCACTCGGCGAAGATGCGAAAGCGTGGGTTTTTACGGAAGCCCGTGAATTGTTGGCGCGCCTTAAGGGTGTGGGACGTGGGGATGCGGGTGATGCGGTGATTTTTGAGACGGGTTATGGGCCTTCGGGGTTGCCGCATATTGGCACTTTTGGTGAGGTGGTGCGGACGTCCATGGTGCGCCATGCGTTTGAGCTATTAAGCGGGCGCCCGACGCGGTTGATTTGTTTTTCGGATGATATGGATGGCTTGCGTAAAGTGCCGGATAATGTGCCTAATCGTGCGTTATTGGAAAAACATTTGGGGAAACCGCTGACGCAAGTGCCTGACCCTTTTGAAAAATACGAAAGTTTTGGTGCGCATAATAACGCACGTTTGCGCGCCTTTTTAGATGGGTTTGGTTTTGATTATGAATTTTTATCGGCGAGCGACTGTTATCAATCCGGGCGGTTTGATGGGGCATTAAAAAAAATCTTGGAAAATTATGAGCGCATCATGCAGGTGATGCTGCCGAGTTTGGGGGCGGAACGCCAAGCGACTTATAGTCCGTTTTTGCCGATTTGTCCGAAAACCGGGGCGGTGTTGCAGGTGGTAATTACCGATACGGACGCTGAAGCCGGGCAGATTTTTTATGATGACCCTAATACAGGGGAGGCGATGGCTACGGGGATTACTGGCGGGCAGGTTAAACTGCAGTGGAAATGCGATTGGGCGATGCGTTGGTATGCGCTCGGGGTGGATTATGAGATGAGTGGCAAGGATTTGAGCGAATCGGTAAAATTATCGTCAAAAATCGCGTCCATTTTAGGCGGGGTGGCGCCGGCGGGGTTTTCGTATGAATTGTTTTTGGACCAAAATGGTGAGAAAATTTCTAAATCGCGCGGTAATGGGTTGAGCGTGGAGGAATGGCTGACTTATGGTACGGCGGAATCGTTAAAATTATTTATGTTTCAGCAGCCCCGCCGTGCCAAAAAACTTTATTTTGATGTGGTGCCGAAAATGGTGGATGATTATTTTTCGCACCTTAAAGCTTTTGGCGCACAGGATGCGGCGGCACGGCTGGAAAATCCGGTTTGGCATATCCATGCTGGCGCGCCCCCTGAAATTGATATGCCGATTAGTTTTGCGCTCCTGCTCAATCTGGCGGGGGTTTGTCAAGCCGACAATGCCGATGTCATCTGGGGGTATTTGGCGCAATATGCCCCTGATGCAAGCCCGGCAACGCATCCGGCATTGGCACGGCTGGTGGATTATGCGGTGGTCTATTACCGCGACCGCATCGCGCCCAATAAAACCTATCGCGCGCCTAGTGTTGCCGAATCTGAATTGCTGATGGCATTGGCGGATGCTTTGGCGGGGCTGGATGCTGATGCCGGGGCGGAGGAGATTCAAAGCGTGGTGTTTGCTATTGGTAAGGAGGCCGGGTATGCGCCGTTGCGGGGCTGGTTCTTGTGTCTTTATGAAGTATTATTGGGGCAAGCGGAAGGGCCGCGTATGGGGTCATTTATTCGGCTTTATGGGATTGCGGCGAGCGCGGATTTATTGCGCCGTGCCGCTAGTGGCGCGCTAGCAGGGTAGTTATGTTGAGCCAGATTGCTATGGGATTGGCGCGGATTTTGCCAGCTGAGACGGCGCATCGTTTTGCTATTTTTTGTCTGAAACATCGCCTAACCCCCCATTATCGCGCGCGACCATCGCCGCGCCTTCAACAAGAGATTTTTGGGATGGTTTTCGCTAATCCTCTTGGTTTGGCGGCGGGGTTTGATAAGAATGCCGAAGCCATTTTGGGGGCGGGGCGGCTGGGATTTGGTTTTAGCGAATGCGGCACCATTACCCCGCGCCCGCAAGCGGGCAATGCTGCCCCCCGGGTTTTTCGTCTGCGTGCTGATGCGGCGGTGATCAATCGCTATGGCTTTAATAATCATGGGGCAGAGGTCGCCGCCGCCAATTTGGCGCGCCAACGCCCGCACGCGCTTATTCCTATCGGCATCAATATCGGGGCGAATAAAGCTAGTGCTGACCGCGTTAAAGATTACCATGATGCCGCGATGCGCCTTGGGGAATTTGCCGATTATTTGACCATCAATGTATCCTCCCCCAATACGCCCCATCTACGCGATTTGCAGACGCCTAAAATGTTGGGGGAGATTATGGCGGCGGTGCGGGCAGGGCTAGTGGCGGCGGGGGGGCGTGATGTGCCGATATTGGTAAAATTGTCGCCGGATATGTGCGAGCATGATTTTATTGCTGTGCTTGAAGCTTTGTCCGATTTAGGGGCGGCGGGGGTGATTTTGACCAATACCACCATTAAACGTCCGCAAAATCTAACGGCACCGGCGCGGGGTGAGGCTGGCGGGCTTTCGGGGGCGCCTTTATTATGGGCTTCTACCGAATGGCTGGTGTTGGCGCGGCGTTATTTGGGGGCAGATCTGGTGCTGGTTGGGGTTGGCGGGGTTGATTCGGCCGCCGCCGCTTATGCTAAAATTTTGGCAGGCGCGAGCCTTGTGCAGCTTTATACCGCCCTCGCTTTGCAAGGTCCGCACCTGCCGCGGCGGATTATTAATGGCTTGGATGCGCATTTGGCGCGCGATGGCACCGATATTAGCGGGGCGCGGGGGCAAGCCAAAACCGCCGCCGAAGCTTTTGCTATCAGTGATAACAGCACCTAAGATGCCTATTGAATTTGTTTGAGTTTTTGTAGGGCGCGGTGGAAGCGTGAGAATGGGAATGGGGCGGAGGGTTCGCGTAGCTCATTCGGGGCGAAACTGTCGGTATCTTGGCAGGCGAGCATGGCGGTGCTCCGCAACACCGAGGCAAAACTTTCATCGCCATTATACGCATCGTCTATTTCGCTGAGAATTTCGTCAAGCGTTTTTAGCTCTTCACGCGCTAACTCATCTATAATATCCCAAAATACTTTTTCCAGATTGAGCGTGGTGCGTTTGTCTTGACGAATGACATTGCGTCTAATTTTTTCGAGAGGATTGTCGTTTGATTCAAGCATGGTCATCAGGCGGGTCCTTTCATATAGTAAATGCGCCCTATCTTTTGGGTTATAGGCTATTTCAAAAATGGATTGCTATCCTAGCACTTTTTGCTAAAATTACCATTGCCTTTGCCAAAAAAAAAGAAAATATAGGGGCTTGACTTAATGGGGGATGATGAGGTAGAAGCCCCCCCTAAGACGCAAAACTGCGAATCATTTGCGAATCATTAAGGAGTTGGGATATGTCGCGCCGATGTGAATTGACAGGTAAAGGGGTGATGGTTGGTAATAATGTCAGCCATGCCAATAACCGCACGCGGCGGCGGTTTTTGCCGAATCTGCAACACTCTTCTATGCTCAGCGATGCGTTGGGGCAGATGGTGTCGTTTCGTGTTTCCACGCGGGCTATACGCACTGTGGAAAAATCTGGGGGCATTGATGCGTTTCTGCTCGGTGCCAAAGATGCCGATTTGAGCGCGCATGCACGGCGTACGAAACGGGCGATTCGTGCCGCGCTTGCTGGTGCTTCGGCTTAATTACGCTACGCCCCCACCACGTATTTGGCGGTTGCGCTGGCGGCGGCGTTGGACGGGGTGTTGGACGTTATCATCCTCATCAAACAAATCGGCTAGTTGGGCGGTTACTGCCCCGCCTAATTGATCGACATCGGTAATGGTTAGCGCGCGCCCATAATAGCGGGTGACATCGTGTCCGATGCCGATGGCTACCAACTGCACCGGCGAGCGATTTTCAATATAGGTAATGACCTCGCGCAGGTGGCGTTCTAGGTAATTGCCGGGATTGACCGAAAGCGTCGAATCATCTACGGGGGCACCATCGGAGATGACCATCAAAATGCGGCGGTCTTCGTGGCGTCCGATGAGGCGGTTATGCGCCCATAGCAATGCCTCGCCATCTATGTTTTCTTTGAGTAAGCCCTCGCGCAACATGAGACCTAGTGCCTTGCGGGCGCGGCGCATGGGGGCGTCTGCGGATTTATAGATGATATGGCGCAGATCATTTAGGCGTCCGGGATAGGCGGGCTTGCCGGCGCTTTGCCATTCTTCGCGGGCTTTGCCGCCTTTCCATGCGCGCGTGGTGAAGCCCAAAATTTCCACCTTAACCCCACAACGTTCTAGGGTGCGCGCCAAAATATCCGCCGCCGCCGCGGCGATGGTGATGGGACGCCCGCGCATGGAACCCGAATTATCGATCAATAGCGAGACCACGGTGTCGCGGAATTTGATTTCGGATTCCATTTTATATGAAAGCGGGTGGCTCGGTTGCGTGACCACCCGCGATAATTTGCCAGCGTCCAAAATGCCTTCTTCTAGGTCAAAATTCCAACTGCGATTCTGGTGTGCCATCAATTTTCTTTGCAGGCGATTGGCGAGTTTGGCGATGGCGCCGTGGAGATGTTCTAGTTGTTTGTCTAGGAGCTGGCGGAGGCGCGTGAGCTCATCGCTGTCGCATAAATCTTGTGCTTCTATGATTTCGTCGTGGGCTTGGGTGAAGATGCGGTAAAGCTCGGCCTGGGCGCGGGTATTTGGCAGGTTTGCATCTTGGGGGCCGGCGGCTTGGTCGCCATCAATCGCGGTGGAGTCGGCATCATCGCCATCCCCCTCGCCGCCTTCCATGCTTGGCGCATCCCCCGGGGCTTCTAATCCTTCTTCTTCAGGGTTGTCGCTAGATTCGCCGCCATCTTGTCCGTTGGGGTTGGGGTTTTCTTCGGTGCTGGTGCTGTTGTCGGCTTCATCATCGCTGGTATCATCGTCGCTTGAAGCCGTGTCGCCGAGGTCGGTTTCAAGCGCGCCGATGAGCTGGCGCGTCAGTTCGGCATAGGCGTTTTGGTCTTGGATATTGTCGCGCAATTTTTGCATCAATGTCCCGGTGCGGGATTCTACCCATGGACGCCATAAATCTACCGCCATGCCAACGCTTTTTGGGGGTTTGGCGCCGGTTAATTCTTGGCGCAATATCAGCGCGGTGATATGGGCGATGGTTTGGGCCTGGTTGTCATCGCTATTCGGCGGGGCTAGGGGGGTTTGCGCGAATTGCGTCTCTATTTTGGCTTGCAGATTGTTGGCGACCCCGGCCATTTGTTTGGCGCCGATGGCTTCTACGCGCGTCTGTTCTACCGCATCAAAAATCAGTTTAGCTTCGGGGGCGGTGGGGGCTTTTTTGTCGTGGATGGCATCGCTGTGATGGGCGAGCCATAAGGCGACACTATCGGCGGTGCCGCGCAGATTCGTGTCGGTAGTAATGGGGGCAGTGCCTAAGGCAGTGGTGGTGGTGGGCGCATCGTTATTGGGGCGAAAATTGTCTGGGGGGGCGGGGAGGCGAATTTCGCTGGCGGTGATGGCGGTTTGGTTGCCGCTAAAACGCACGACGTGTTGGCTGCCGCCGGCGAGGGCGCGCAAGGCGGCGGCGGTGGCACGCAGGAACGGCGTGTCCGCATCGCGGCTCATATATCGGTGCTTTCTGCTAGCAGTTCGGCACCGAAGCAACGTTGATAATATTCGGCAATGATGGGGCGTTCCATCTCATCGCATTTATTGAGGAAGGAGAGGCAAAACGCCAATTTATTATCCCCCAAAATATGCGCGTTTTCCGCCCAAGTGATGACCGTGCGGGGGGACATTACTGTGGAAATATCCCCGGCGATAAAGCCTTGGCGCGTTAGTGCGGCCAAATGCACCATGGCTTCGGCTTCGGTTTTTTTGAGGGGGTTTTTGGCGGCTTTGGCTTTTGCCATGATGATGGCGCATTCTAGATCATGGGGCAGATAGTTTAGCGTTGCCACAATGGACCATCTATCCATCTGCCCTTGATTGATTTGTTGGGTGCCGTGATAAAGCCCGGTGGTATCGCCTAGCCCGATGGTATTCGCCGTGGAAAATAACCGAAACGCCGGATGCGGGCGGATGATGCGGTTGGTGTCAAGCAGGGTTAATTTGCCTTCAATTTCTAGAACGCGCTGGATGACGAACATGACATCGGCACGCCCGGCATCATATTCATCAAAGACGAGGGCGACGGGGTTTTGTAATGCCCATGGCAGGATGCCTTCGCGGAATTCGGTGACTTGTTTGCCATCGCGCAGGACGATGCTGTCCTTGCCGATGAGGTCGATGCGGCTGATATGGCTGTCCAGATTGACGCGGATGCATGGCCAATTTAGGCGTGCCGCCACTTGTTCAATATGCGTGGATTTGCCGGTGCCGTGATAGCCTTGAATCATCACCCGCCGATTGAACGCAAAACCTGCCAGAATCGCTAGCGTGGTGTCGTGGTCAAAAACGTAATGGTCGTCGCGGTCGGGGACGTATTCGGAGTTTTGCGAAAACGCCGGGATTTGCATATCGCGATCTAGCCCGAAAATTTCTTTGGCGGAAATTTTGGTGTCGGGTTCGTTGAGGCTGTGGGCGGGGGGGCGCGTTTCGGGGGATTCGCTTGACATGGTGGGGGTTCCTTGAAATGTGGATTGATAGGGCGGTTTTACCCGAATCAATTTAATAAATCAAATGGGGCGTTTGTTGGGGCGTCTGTCTGGACAGTAGATGCGTTCTAATACCGTGAAGGCACAGGTGATGGTTTTGATTTTTTCTTCTGCCGCCGCCGCACCGCCATTGGTGTCGGGGTGGTGTTTTTTTACCAGTATTTTATATTGTTTTTTGATGGTGTTCCATATATCTGCTGGCGGGGTGATGGGGGTGCGTTCTATGGGGGTGATTTCATTAAGTTCCAGGGCTTTCCACGCGCGGCGTTCTTCCGGGGAGATGTAATGTTCCGGGGTTTGAACTTGCGTGAAAAAGCCGAACGGGTCATTTAGATTCGGTTGAAGTTTGGCACCGGTGCCAAAAAGCCATGCCGGGCGTTCCCATGTGGTGGCATCGTCAATGCTTTGGTTGATCTCGGCGGTGGTCATGAAGGCGAAATAATTCCACGCGCGGTTATAGGCGCGCACATGTTCAAGGCAGAACCAGATATAATCGCGTAAGTCATCGCGGTTATGCGGGGCGGGGTAAAGCCCGGTTTCACGGCATCCGGCGTGGGCGCATGGTTG
This sequence comes from uncultured Alphaproteobacteria bacterium, assembly GCA_958431225.1. GTDB lineage: Bacteria > Pseudomonadota > Alphaproteobacteria > Puniceispirillales > UBA1172 > UBA12202. The sequence continues at coordinate 921,747 of OY288107.1, forward strand.
GGGCGCGGCTTGGGGCGTGGTTTGACGCCGGGGCAGGGAGGCGAGGTCAGATGTGGATATAGAGGCTTTTTTCATAATGCTATCATATAATCGTCTTTGTTCTTAACGCAAGCATCTTGGTGCCATTTGCATGGCTATCCGCAACAGGTTAATATAGAGGTTATGCAACGCATCCAACGTATAAAAACCCGTCTTGTGGCGGAATTTAAGCCTCGTCAACTCAACGTCATTGATGAATCCGAAGCGCATCGTGGGCATGGGGGGTGGCGTGAAGGGGGCGGCACGCACATTGCTGTGGAAATTGCCGGTGATGCGTTCAAAAATAAATCGCGTCTTGCCGCGCATCGTATGGTCAATGATGTGCTTAAAGATGAGTTGGAAAATGGGCTCCACGCGCTTCGCATCACCATTTTGACCTAAGATTTTGGCGCGGTTTTGGGGAATAGCCGTGCTACCACCGCGCCATCTTCGTCATAGCTGATGCACGAATTGATTAGACTCGCATAGGCTTGGTTGTCGCTATTTTCGCCAGCGTTGTTTTCGCGGCGTTTGGTGGCGGCGATGCCGTAATAGGTCTGCATGGCGGTGGTAGCGACCGCGCCCATCAATTCGGTGATATGCGTGCAGCCTTGGCGCCCGCCGATGGCACCGCGCAGTTGGCGTTGCCAGCCTTTTTCTATGCGGATACCGATTAAATTGCTAAAAGCTGCGTTGGCTTGGGGGCAGGCCAAATAGGGGCCGGCGAGGGTGGTGGCTTCGGCTTCGCGCACTTCAAAATTATCGTCAATGGCGATGCGTACGCGCATATGGTGGATGGGTTCGCCCGCCTTGATTGCACCGCGGTCGTGGTTGGAGAAATCATAGGTCTTGGTGTCCTTTAATTCGGCTTCTACCTCAATCATGCCATCAGCGCGTAAGAAGCCGTCTAGGGTGATGCTACGGCGGTGAAGATGCTGTTTTTTGGGTGTCATGATGTCTCCTTTTTTTTAGGCTCAGCCTGAGGCGCAACCTGAGGTTGTTCGGGCCATAGCCTTATGCGTTGGATGGTGTTGCGTAAACGTTTGACCACGCGAAAGCGCATATTGTAAAAGCGGAATTCCTGCCCCGGCACCGGGATGCAGCGGGCTTCGTTCAGAATCAGCCCGGCGACCGTGGTGGCTTGGTCGTCGGGTAGGTGGAAGCCTAGGGCGCGGTTGATGTCGCGGATGGTGATGCTCCCCTCAATAATCCATGAGCCGTCATTTTGCGGCCAAATCCCGCTCATGACCTCATCGGTCTCATCATCAATTTCGCCGACAATTTCTTCTAAAATATCTTCTAACGTAACAATGCCGCGGAAATCGCCATATTCATCCACGACCATGGCAAAATGCTCGCGGCGGTTGCGGAAGGCGCGGAGCTGGTTGATTAGTGGCGTGGTTTCCGGGACGAAATACGGGGCGGCGGCGATGTCGGTGATGCTGATCTCCGCCAATTTTTTCTGGCTATTCGCATCGCCCAAGGCGCGCAAGAGGGCTTTGACGTGGAGGACGCCGATGATGTTATCGTGCTGCCCCGCATAGACCGGATGGCGCGTGAATGGCGATGCCATGACTTGGTGGAAGATTTTTTGGATGTCTTTACTGGCGTCAAGCATGGCGACCGAGGCGCGGTGGGTCATGACTTCATCAACGCTGACTTCGGCGAGGTCAAGGACGCTGGCGAGCATGGCGCCTTGTTCTTTGGTTTCGGCATCGGCACCGCTGGCGTGGATTTCAATGAGTCCGCGCAATTCTTCCTCGCGGTCAATATTGGCGGCGGGATTGCTAATCAGCCGCCGCAACAGCCAACGCAGACTGATGCTAAAGGGTTTGAGCAGGAACACAATCACCGCCACCGGGCGGGCGACTTTGAGGGCGACATCATCGGCGTGATGGATGGCGTAGGTTTTGGGGATGACTTCGGCGAAAAGCACTAGAATCACCGTCATTAAAATCGTGGCAAAGAGTACGCCCTTCTCGCCCAATAGCGCGATCATAACGCTGGTGGCGAGGGAGGTGGCTAATACATTGACGAGATTATTGCCGATGAGCAGGCTGCTGATGAGCAGGTCGCGGTGCGCGAGTAGGTGTTCAAAAATGCTGGCGCGTTCTTGTCCCTTGGCGGCGAGGCTCCGCATGCGCGCTTCGCTGGCGGCGGTAAGTGCCGTTTCCGAACCTGAAAAAAATGCCGAGAGGGCTAATAGCACCAAGATGACGGCGATTATGCTCAAAAAAATGGTCATGTTAGTGCTTCTTCCATGCTGGTAGCGGTGAGGATGGCGGTGATGTCGGCGGGGGCTATGTCTTTGGCGATGAAGGCATCGCCGATGGCGCGCACTAGCACCAATACCAATCTACTAGCGCGCGTTTTTTTGTCTTTTTCCATGTGATTAATCAGGCGGGCGCTATCGGCATGGGCGACTTTTTTGGGTAGGTCGCTCCGCCATGTTGGCAGTGCGGCGAGGCGGAGATGGGCGGCGAGGCGTTGGCAGGCTTCGGTATCAATAAAACCTAAGCGATGTGAGAGGGCAAATGCGTGCCCTAGCCCCGCCGCTACCGCCTCGCCGTGGAGTAAATCGCCGGCGTATCCGGCTTCGGTTTCAAAAGCGTGGGCAAAAGTATGTCCTAGATTGAGTAGGGCGCGTTTGCCTGATTCGGTCTCATCCGCCGCCACGATTGCCGCTTTGGCTTGGCAACAATGGCGGATGGCGGTGATGAGGGGTTTTTGGTTTTTTTGTAGGACAGCATCGCCGTTTTTTTCCAGCCACGCAAAGAAAGTTTCATCGCCTAAAAGCCCGTATTTAACCACCTCGGCATAGCCGGCGCGCATTTCGCGTAATGGCAGGGTTTCTAGGCAGTCTAGGTCTATCAATACGGCTTTGGGTTGATGGAACGCGCCGATTAGATTTTTACCGGCTTTGGCGTTGATGCCGGTTTTGCCGCCGACGGCACTATCCACTTGTGCCAAAAATGTTGTCGGGATTTGGATGAAATCAAGCCCGCGTAAGAGGCTCGCCGCGCAAAAACCGACTAAATCGCCGATGACGCCGCCGCCGAGCGCAATTAAAATCGTGTCGCGGGTGATGCCTAAGCCCAAAATTTCCTCCATCAGTGCGCTATAATTTGCCAAGGATTTGGCACTTTCACCGCCTTTGATGGTGATGCTGTGGCAGGGGGTGCTGGTTTTTAGCGATGTTTCTAGGGGTTTGAGCCAATGCTGTGCCGGGGTTTTGTCGGCTATGATGACCACTTGGCGGTCTTTAATAATAGAGGCTAGGTGGTCGTGGGCTTGGGCTAAAAGCCCCTGTCCGATATGGATGGCATAGCTGCGCGCGCCTAGGTCAATGGTGATTTGTTCGGGCTTGTTCATGTGGGTTCACTCAGCCTATCTTAAAATATGTTATCAGCGTATCAAGCACTTTTTCTACGGATTCGCTGATTTCTAGCCCATCGGTATTCACCACCAAATCGGCTTGGGCGTAAAAGGCATCGCGTTTGGCGGTGAGGGCGGTGATGATTTTTAGGGGGTCGCCGTCCTTTAATAACGGACGGCTGGAGGTATTGCTGATGCGCGCAATGAGGGTTTTTGGCTGGGCTTGGAGCCATAGGGATAGCGCGTGTTTTTTTATCGCTTCGTGGCTGGCGGGTTGACAGAACGCGCCGCCGCCTACCGAAATAATTTGTCGGGGGCGGGCGTTTAATAGGGCTTTGAGCTCGCGGGTCTCTAGGGTGCGGAATTTTTCCTCGCCGTAAAGCTCAAAAATATCTGCGGTGCTGATGCCGGCGATGGCTTCGATGCGTTGGTCGCTATCGGCGTAATTCATATTGAGTATCTCGGCGAGTTTGCGCCCGACACAGCTTTTGCCCGAACCCATATGCCCGACTAGCACTAGGCTCTTGGGCATCTGTGCCAAGATGCGGGCTTGGTGCTTGCTTATGCTCATATTTTGCCTCATTGCCGACATAATCCTTTATGATAGTATGTGTTGATAATATCAGCAACAGGCGAAACAACAGGCATGGGATAAATATGTTAAGGACTCTAAAATGGATGCGCCGCATGCCCGTGCTGGCATGTGTGCTATGTTTTGTCGTAGCCTGTACCCCTGTGCCGAATGAAGGGGGGCAGAATGAGGGGGAGGGGCAGTTGCGCCCCTTACGCACGGTGCCGGTGCCCAATGATACGCCGAATGATGGGGCGGTGGATGCACCGCTTGCCGAAACCGGAACAGAGGCGGCGGCATTGGATATTACCGGCGCCCTTGGTGCGCCACCACAAACCGAGACGCCTACTGCCGAAATAATTGGCGAATCAGCTGATGCGGAGGCACCAAAAACCGCCGTGCCCGCGGCACTGTCCGCGACACCGCCCCTTTTGGCTCCGCGGTCGCGTTTGGTTAGTCAGGACCCTAGCGTTGTGCGTCTGGCTACTATTGGGGCGTCTATGGATATTATTAGCGATGATTCGGGGGTGCTTGGGCATACCATGTGGCGGAATACGACGCTTGATGCGGCGATGCGGTTGTTTGGGCATCTGCCTGTGCGCCCATCTTCGCGCCATATTGACCGCCTTGTGCGCCATATTATGGTCAGTTATGCGATGCCTCCTGAGGGCGCGTTGGCGGCTGCCGATACCTATTTGGCGGCGCGGTTGGAATGGTTGCGGGCGCGGGGGCTTTCGGATGCGCGCGCGGCGCTGGTGCGTCAATTACCCGATGATGCGCGTTGGCTTGATGAGGCGGTATTTCTCATCGGGCATGATTTGATTACCCGCAATGATATTGATGCTTGCGCGCTTGGCGAACGCATGGCGCCATTAGATAGTGATACCCTTGATGATAATAGTGGGCGCGCGGAATTTTGGGCGAAATTGCGGATTTTTTGCAATTTGCGTCTGGGCGAAGAGGCGTTAGCGGCGTTTCGCTTTGATCTGTTGGCAGAGCGCGGTAGCGATGATGCGCTATTTCTTGGCTTGATACGCGCCCGCCTTGAAGGGGGTGCGGTGTCGTTGCCCCAAGAAATTGCCCCGACCGCGCTCAATTTGGCGTTGATGGATTTGGAACAGGTGCCGATTGCCGGGGAGTTGCGCGCACAAATGCCGTTGGGTCTGGCGCAAAGCCTGGCACGGCTTAATTATGTTGATGCCGATGCTGCCTATATTCAGCACGGTATCGGCTTCTATTTTCGCCACCAACCCTTATCCGAACAATCTACTATTTGGCGCGATATTGCCGGGGAGGGGGTGCCACTGGCGACGGCGCTGACGCAATTTTTGGATACCAATACCGACCCCCTCACCGAATCTAGCCAACGCATTATGTTCTGGCATAGTCTTTTGGGGCTGGCATCGGGCGCGGAAAAACAACGTCTGGCGGTGCTGGCGCTCGCGCATGATATGGAGCGTATTGGTGGCGGCGCGTTGGCGGTTTGGGCACCGCATTTAACCCCCCAAAGCGCCCTCGGCGGCGATCTATTAGCTATTGCTGGGATGAATTTACCGAGTTTCCACGCGTTGACACCCCATCAAAGCGCTTGGGTTGCTTTAGAGGACGCGCTGCTGGCTGGGGAGGTGAGCCAAGCGCATTTACGTCTGCTTGAAGCCCAAGATGCCGCGCCTTTATTGGCGCGCATCGGTGTTGCTGTGGGGGATATTGCCCCGGAAGATGCGTTTAGCGGGCGCGGGGTGCTGGCGGTCGCACCGCAACCTTTGGCTTATGCGGATATGCAGATTCTGGCGGGGCTTGATGCGGCGCTTGCCCCTGCCGAAAGCGTGTTGCTGGTCGCGGCGATTTTGGGCACGACGCCCCTGCAACATTTGAGCCATCAAGATGCTGCCGTGCTGGCGGGGGTGCTTTATGATGCTGGGCTGGTGGTGGAAAGCCGCCGCTTTGCCCTCGAGATTTTACGTAGTTGGGGGGGCTATCGCCGTCTCAAAATGGCGGAGCGCACTGATGCCGGAAATTCCTGAAACCCCTGAAACCCCGCGTATTTCTACACAGCATCAACAAATGATTGATGATTATCTTATTGCGCTCAAAGCCGAAAAACAAATTTCTGCTAATACCGCCGCTGCGTATGCGAGTGATTTGACGGCGGTGGCGCGGGTCTTGGAAAAACGTGGATGCGATTTTAGGGGTGCTAGTGCCGAGGATTTGCGCGCGAGTTTGCCGTGCTGGGCGGGGCATCTCAAAGCGACATCGCAAGCCCGGCGCATCAGTAGCATCAAAGGGCTGATGGCGTTCGCGGTGGCGGAAGGCTGGCGCCAATCTGACCCGGCGCGGTTTTTGGGGCGCCCCAAAATGCCCGCCCGTCTGCCCAAAAGTTTGAGCGAGGCGGAGATGTTGCGGCTCATCAACGCCGCCGAAGCCGATACGAGTGCCGACGGTAAAATGCTGTTGGCGATGATTGAGATTCTTTATGCCACCGGCTTGCGCGTGAGCGAGCTGGCGGGGCTGGAAGTGATGCCGTTTCGCCAACGCCGCCCGACTATCATCATCACCGGCAAGGGCAACAAACAGCGCATGGTTGCCCTCACCGAAGCCGCCCAAACTGCCGGCATGGCGTGGCTGGCGATACGCGATGAAAATGCCGATTGGGTGACCTCGCCGTGGCTGTTTCCCCATAAGGATGGGACGCCTATACGCCGTCAGAAAATTCATCAATGGCTCAAACAACTTGCCGTCAATGCGGGTATTGACCCGGTTAAAGTGAGCCCGCATGTATTGCGTCATTCGTTTGCTACGCATCTACTCAATCGCGGGGCGGATTTGCGGTCTTTGCAGATGCTGTTGGGGCATGCGGATATTGCGACCACCGAAATTTATACCAAAACGCAAAATAAACGGCTGATGGGTTTGGTCAAGGATACGCATCCCCTTGCCGATGAGTCGTGATTTGGTTATAGTTGGGAAAGAAAGGTTTCATGATGCGTCAGTTTTTAGATTTTGAAAAACCTATCGCCGTGCTTGAAGGCAAGATTGAAGAACTGCGCCATCTTTCCACGGAAGGCGACATCAATATCGCCGAAGAAGTCGGGCATCTGCAAGCCAAAATCACGGCGGAGCTGACCGCCGCTTATGCCAAGCTGGGGGCGTGGGAAAAAGTGCAGGTGGCGCGCCATCCTGACCGCCCCAAAGCTTCTACCATTATTGCCGCGTTATTTACCGATTTTGTCCCCCTTGCCGGCGACCGCAATTTCCACGAAGACCACGCCCTCCTCACCGGCATTGGACGTTTGCGGGGGCGGGCGGTGGCGCTTATTGGCACCGAAAAAGGCCAGACCACCGAAGACCGCATCAAGCACAATTTTGGTATGGCACGGCCTGAAGGCTATCGCAAAGCCAAGCGGTTGATGGAATTGGCGGGGCGGTTTGGCTTGCCGGTGATTGCGCTGGTGGATACGGCCGGGGCTTATCCCGGGCGCGATGCCGAAGAACGCGGGCAAGCCGAGGCGATTGCGCGCGCTATCCAAGCCTGCCTCAATCTGCCAACGCCTTTGATTGCGGCGATTATTGGTGAGGGCGGGTCTGGCGGGGCGATTGCGTTGGCGGCGGGGAATCGGGTGATTATGCTGGAACATGCGGTATATTCGGTGATCTCGCCCGAGGGCTGTGCGTCTATATTATGGCGTAGTGCCGACCATGCCGAGGAGGCGGCGGCGGCGTTGAAATTGACCGCACAAGATATGCTGGAATTGGGGGTGGTGGATGCGTTGGTGCCTGAACCGCTGGGGGCGGCGCACCGCGACCCCGAATCGGCTTTGCGCGATTTGGGCGAGGCGTTGGTGCGCGAATTGACGGCGATGGAGAGCAAAAGTGCCGAAGAGTTGATCGCCGAACGCCAACAGAAATATCTGCAATTTGGTTCAAAAAATCTTTAAGGCGATACCGCCGGCATGATTATCGGCGGTGTTGTTGGCGAGGGAGGGGATGGATTGGCGCGCGCGTTTGACCGCCGCTAAATCAAGGCTTGCTAGGGTGATGCCGATTTTTTCTTTAGCATCGGTTAGCACTTCCCCCCACGGCGATACGATGAGGCTATGTCCGTAGGTTTGGCGTCCGCCAGCATGCGTGCCATATTGTGCCGGGGCAACAATAAAAATACCGTTTTCTATGGCGCGTGCTTGCAATAGCGTGTGCCAATGCGCCTTGCCGGTGGTGGCGGTGAAGGCGGCGGGGACGGCGATGATATCGGCACCGGCTTGGGCGAGCTGGCGGTAAAGATGCGGGAAGCGGATGTCATAACAGATTGTTAATCCTAAATGCCAGCCATCCATAGCTACTAGTGCGGCGTTTTTTCCGGCATCAAAGAGGCTTGATTCGTTGTAAATTTGCCCGTCATTGATTTCGACGTCAAATAGATGGATTTTGTCATAGCGGGCGCGGATACTGCCGTCCGGGGCAAGCAAAAAACTGCGATTGATGAGGCGTTGCGGGTCAGCATCCGCACGGAGCATCAATGAGCCTATTAGCAGGTAGCATTGGTGTTTGCTTGCGGTCTCGCGCAAGGTTTCTAGACTTTTGCTATCGGCTTCCTTGGTAGTGGCGGCTAGGAGGTTTTTGCGGTTGGGTTCAAGCATGGTCGCGCATTCGGGGAGGGCGATGAGGTCAGCACCATGATTCGCCGCTTCGGCAATGAGGGGCAGAACGTTTTTTAGTGTTGCGCTTTCATCGGCGGCGGCGGTGTATTGGCAGTTGGCGATTTTTAACATCATGGAGCCTATCCTACTCGTGCCGCTACCAAAATCGCAACCTCTTTTGCCCCGGCGCGTTTCAAACAGCGTGCAGCCGAGGAGAGGCTGGCACCGGTGGTTAAGACATCATCAATGACCAAAATCTTTGCGCCTTTGATATGTGCCGCGGGGTCGTGGGTGCGGAAGGCGCCGCGCATATTTTCAAAACGTTGGGCGCGGGTTTTATGCCCCTGATTTTCCGTGCGCTTAATGCGCAACAATAAATCCGGGCGGTAATATGCCTTGGCAATTCCCGCCACACGCATGACCGCGCGTGCCAATTCAGCCGATTGATTATAGCCCCGCCGCCAATGGCGTGTCCAATGTAAGGGCAGGGGCACAATCCAATCGGCTTGTTGGAGCAATATGTTGCCGCAACTCGCCATCATCTGGGCGAGGGCGGGGGTGGTATCGTGGCGGCCGCCATATTTTAAGCCTAGAATCAGCCGTTTTGACATCGCCGTATAGCGTAATGCCGCCGCACCCCTATCAAAATCCGGCGGCGTGGTGAGGCATTTTCCACAGCGACTGACCCCCGCATCAAAATCAAAACCGCGCCCGCATTGCCAACATGCCGGCGGGGTGATGCGTTTTAGATGCGCCCAACATGCGCTGCATAGCCCCGCACGATGCACCAATTCATGGCACGAGGGGCATTGCGCCGGCAGGAGTAAATTGCTGGCAAAATGTAAAAATTGTTGTGCGGGTTGTTTCATGGCGTGCATGCGCTAGAATAAAACCGAATTTTTATTAATGTTCAAGGATTTTTTATGGCTGATATACCGCCTAAATTACCCCCTAAATTGATTGATGCTGGGGCGCATCGCCGCTATCGTGCGCGGGCTAGTGCGGGGTTTGCGGGGGTGAATTATCTCAAAATGGCGGCGGTGGCGCGTTTGGTGGACCGTCTTGAAGGCATGAAAGGGGGATTCGCATTGGCGTTGGATGTGGGGGCGCATCATGGGGAGTTGGGGCGTGCCGCTATTGCTAGTGGTAAAGTTGCAAAAATGGTTAGTCTTGAGCCGGCACCGCCTATGGCGGCGATGATTCCGTCTGGGCTTAATCCGCTTGTCATGGATTATGACGCGGCGCAATTTTTTCCCAATATGTTTGATGCGGTGGTGTCGGGGTTTGCTTTGCATTGGGTGGATGATTTTGCCGGGTTATTGGTGCGCATGCGGGGGTGGTTGCGGGCGGATGGGTTGTTGTTGGTGGCACTGGCGGGGGGGGCGAGTTTTGCCGGGTTGCGCGCGTGTCTTACGGAAGCCGAAAGCCGTGTCGTTAAAGGGCTGTCGCCGCGGGTGTTGCCCATGGGGGATGTGCGCGATTTGGGGGCGTTGTTGGGGCGCGCGGGATTTGCCCTGCCGGTGGCGGACCGCGATTGTATCACCATTACTTGGCAAGACCCGTTTGCGATGATGCGCGAATTGCGGCTGATGGGGGAGGGCAATGCGCTGGCGGGGCGGGTGAAGCATTTTACCCGCCGTGAGATTTTGCTCGAAGCCGCCGCACTCTATCAGCAACGTTTTGGCACTAGCGATGGACGCGTTAGTGCGGAAATTGAGCTGATTACTTTGACCGCTTGGGCGCCGGCACCGCATCAACAGCAACCCCTTAAGCGCGGGTCGGCGACACATCATTTGGGTGATTTTCTATGATGGAATCATAGCCAATCTTGAAGCATAGCGATTAGGGGCAAATCTGCCGGGGGCATTTTGTAGCTGCGTAAATTTTGTGGGCGCACCCATGCGATACTGCCGCCTTCTTGATGGCGGGGGGTTCCTTGCCATTGGCGACACGCATAGAGCAGCAGAATCAAATGATTTTGCTCGTATGCATGGCTGGCAAAGGCTATCGGGGCTAGGCAGGCGGTTTGGGTGTTGATGGCTAGTTCTTCGTTCAGCTCGCGGATGAGGGCGGATTCGGGGGTTTCGCCACATTCAACTTTGCCCCCGGGGAATTCCCATAGCCCGCCCATGATTTTGCCCGGGGGACGCTGGGCTAATAGCACCCGCCCATCGCTATCTATGAGGGCGGCGGCGCTGACGAATAAATGCGGTTTGGGGGTATGGCTTGGCATTAACTGCGGTAATCGGCGTTGATGGCGATATAGCGCTCGGTTAAATCGCAGGTCCAAATCGTTGCCTGCCCTTGGGCTATATTTAGATCGACTTCAATGGTGATATCATCGCCCTGCATATAGGCGGTGAGGGTTTTTTCGTCATAATCTTGGTGGCGTTTGCCGTCTTGGGTGATTTTTATGTCGCCGATGGCGATGGCTAATTTTTGCGGGATGATGTTTGCCCCGGCTTTGCCTATCGCCATGATGATGCGTCCCCAATTCGCATCACCGCCGGCGATGGCGGTTTTAACGAGAAGCGAATTGCCGATGGCAAGCCCGATGCGTTTGGCATCTGCGTCATGCGCGGCGCCCTTAACGTGGATGGTGATTAGCTTGCGCGCCCCTTCGCCATCGCGGATGATGAGCTGGGCTAGTTCCTGCATGACTTCCAAAAGTTTGGTGGTGAAATCCGCAAGGGCCGGGTCATCGGGGCGGGTGATTGCTTTGTGTTTGGCGGCGGCGGTGGCGGCGAGAATCAGCGTGTCATTGGTGGAAGTGTCGCCATCAACGGTGATCGCATTGAAACTGACCTCGTTGAGTTGCGTCAAAAGGTTTTGTAGAATTGGCGGCGATAGGTCGGCATCGGTGGCGATGAAGCCGAGCATGGTTGCCATATTCGGGGCAATCATGCCCGAACCTTTGGCGATGCCGGTGATGGTTATGGTGCTATCAGTGCCAGCACTGTCGCCGATTTTGGCGGTGCGGCTGATGGCTTTGGGGAAAGTGTCGGTGGTGCCGATGGCTTTGCTGGCTTCGTGCCAATTTTTGCTATCGGCGGCGGCGGATTTTACCATCGCCGCGATGTGGGGGGTGATGTTTTCGTGGGGCAATCTTTCGCCGATGACGCCGGTTGAGGTGATTATGACTTGATTGGGCGCGCATCCTATCGCTTCGGCGACGGCTTTGGCGCAAATTTTTACGGCTTCTTCCCCCTCCTTGCCGGTAAAGGCGTTGGCGTTGCCGGCATTGCACAGGATGGCTTTGATTTTGCTTTTATCATTAAGGATTTGGCGACACCATGCGATAGGTGCCGCCGCCGTGCTTGAACGCGTGAACACCCCGGCAACCGCCGCCCCCTTATCAAAATACATCAGCATCAGATCGTCGCGCCTCTGATAGGTGATGCCGCTTTGGGCGGTGGCTAGGCGCACCCCGGCTATTTTGCTGATTTCTGGGGGGGTCTTAGGCGCTAAAGGCGAGGTTTGTATGACCGGCTTCCGCATTTTTAATAGCGTAAATCGCTCAACGGCGTGCGCGTGATATCGGCTTCCTCGCGTAGCCCTGCCGCTAGGTTTTGGGTGATTTCTATGGTCATGGCTTGGGCGATTTGTGGGGCGATTTCATCAAAAGGCGGCGGCACGGCTTGGCGGCGGTCTTCTACTTTGATGACGTGCCAACCATGGATGGTCTGTATGGGTTCCGGTGCGTATGTGCCGACTTCAAGGGCGAAACTTGTCTCAGCGAACGCCGGCATCATTTCGGCTTTTTGAAAATAGCCGAGATCGCCGCCATGTTCTGCGGATGGGCCTTGCGATAATGCGCTGGCGAGTTCGGCAAAATCTTCCCCGGCATCAAGGCGTTTGATGGCGGCGGTGGCAGCTTCTTTGCTGGTGAGTAGAATATGGCGGGCGCGCACTTCAATTTGTTTTTGTGTTTCTAAGGCAAAATCCAGATATTCCTCATCAAGGGCGTCTTCGGTGACGCGTTTGTTGATTTCGTGGTCAAACCACGCCTCCGCCAAGGCGCGGTCATGGGCGCGCGCCGCTAATTCTTGCACTAGCGGGTTATCGGCTACGCCCTCATTGGTGGCGGCTTTGGCGGCTAGATGTGTGCTGATGAGTTCATTGAGCACCGAATCATAGAGCGCGGCAAAAGGGGCTTGGCGATAGCGGGGGGGGAGTTGGTTGATGAATGCCAATACCGCGCTTAGGGTGATGGGCTCGCCATCTACCGTGGCGACCACTTGGGCGGGGTCGGCTTGGGCGGGGTTGTTGGGGGTGTCGCTGGCACTGGGTGTCGTTTGGGCGGTGGCTGGATGGGCGAGCCACGCCAATGCCAACAAAGCGATTGCAAATTTTTGTAGAACGGAAAACATAACTTACTCCTTTATGGGTTATTTCTATGGCTAGCACGCCTAAACAATCCGTGCAAGTCTAACCACTCATAGATTGACAAGCACCTGCCCGCCAATATAAAGGTTTTTTTATTATGTTTTCTGCTGTTGCAAAAGCCCTGTTTGGCACTTCCAATGACCGCATTGTCAAAACCCTCGCCCCGCTGGTGGCGGAAATTGGTGCGCTTGAGGCGCGCATGCAAAAACTTGATGATGCGGGGTTGAAAGCGCAAACGGCGAAATTGCGGGCGCGGCTTGATGCTGGCGAAAACCTGGATGCGCTCCTGCCCGAAGCTTTTGCCACTGTGCGCGAAGCCGCTATGCGCACCATCGGGCAACGCCATTTTGATGTGCAGCTCATGGGCGGTATCATTCTGCATCAAGGCAAAATTACCGAGATGAAAACCGGCGAAGGCAAAACCCTGGTGGCGACGCTCGCCGCATACCTCAATGCCCTGCCCGCACAAGGCGTGCATGTGGTTACCGTCAATGACTATCTGGCGGCGCGCGATAGTGCTTGGATGGGGCAGATTTATGAATTTTTGGGGCTTGAGGTCGGGTGCATTAAGGCGGGACTCGATGATGAGGCGCGCCGCCGGGCTTATCGCGCCGATATTACTTATGCGACCAATAATGAGATTGGTTTTGATTATCTGCGCGACAATATGAAATTTAGCCTTGAAGATATGGTGCAACGCGCGCCCTATTTTGCCATTGTTGATGAGGTCGATTCGATTCTTATTGATGAAGCACGCACGCCTTTGGTGATTTCCGGGCAGTCCGAAAACCCATCAGAACTTTATGGGGCGGTGGATAAATTGATCCCGAAATTGGGTGCCGAAGATTTTGAACTGGACGAAAAACAGCGCAATATCACCCTGACCGATGCTGGCACCGAACACGCTGAGCAGATTCTGCATGAAGCCGGGTTGATTGGTGCGGGGACGCTTTTTGATGCCGAGAATATTGGGCTTTTGCATCATATTAATATGGGCTTGCGCGCGCATCATTTATTTACGCGTGATTCGCATTATATGATTCGCCAAGGACAGGTGGTGATTATTGATGAATTCACCGGGCGGGCGATGGAAGGGCGGCGGTTTAGTGATGGGCTTCATCAAGCTTTAGAAGCCAAGGAAGGCGTGGAAGTGCATCCGGAAAACCAAACTTTGGCGTCTATTACCTATCAGAACTTGTTTCGGCTTTATCCTAAATTGTCGGGGATGACCGGGACGGCTATGACCGAGGCCGGGGAGTTTTCAGAAATTTATAATCTTGCGGTGGTCGCCATCCCTACCAATCAGCCGGTGGCACGTGCAGACCATCATGATGAAATCTATCGCAGTAGTGGCGAGCGCGATGAAGCGGTGATTGCCGAAATTGTTGCTTGCCGTAAAAAAGGGCAGCCGGTGTTGGTGGGGACGGTGAGTATTGAAAAATCCGAGTCGCTGTCGGCGGCGCTCAAGAAAAAGCAAATTCCGCACCAAGTGCTTAACGCGAAATTCCACGAACAAGAGGCAAAAATTATTGCCGATGCCGGGATTCCCGGCAGTGTCACCATCGCCACCAATATGGCCGGGCGGGGGACGGATATTCAGCTTGGGGGCAATTTAGAGGCGCGCCTTGCCGACAGCGACGCCAAAAAACATAAAACCATTATCAAAGAGGTGGAGGATGCCAAAGCCAAGGCATTGGCGGCGGGGGGGCTTTATGTCATTGGCACCGAACGCCACGAATCACGGCGCATTGATAACCAGTTGCGCGGGCGCGCCGGGCGGCAAGGCGACCCCGGGGCGTCTAAATTTTATCTATCATTGCAGGATGATTTGATGCGGATTTTTGGCTCGGAACGTTTGGAGGCGATTCTGGGGCGTCTAGGGTTAGAAGAAGGCGAGGCGATTATTCATCCGTGGATCAACAAAGCTATTGAAAAAGCGCAGTCTAAAGTGGAGGCGCGCAATTTTGAAATCCGCAAACAATTATTGAAATTTGATGATGTCATGAACGACCAGCGCAAAGTCGTCTTTGAGCAAAGGCGACAAATTATGGATGCCGATGAGGTGGCAGAAACCATCACCGATATGCGCCAAGATGTGATTGCCGATTTGGTAGCCGAGGCGATTCCGCAAGGCAGTTATGCGGATAGCTGGGACGGGGCAACATTGCGCGAAGGCGCGGCGCGCTATCTAGGGCTGGATGTGCCGGCGGCTGACTGGATTGCCGAGGACGGCATGGATGGCGCCGGGATAGAAGAACGATTAAACGAAATGGCGGCGCAGCGCCAAGCCGAAAAAGCCGCATCGGTCGGCGCGGAAGTGATGCGGCGGGCAGAAAAATCGCTGCTGTTGCAGGTGTTGGACCAAAGTTGGAAAGAACATTTATTGGCGTTAGACCAGATGAAACAGAGCGTGTCTTTGCGCGCCTATGCCCAGAAAAATCCGCTTGATGAATATAAGCGCGAGGCGTTTACGCTGTTTCAATATATGCTCAATCATCTGCGCCAGACGATTACCTCAGTGATGGCGCATGTGGTATTTGATGCGGCGCCTATGGATGCGGATGCCATCGGTGATGGTGGGGGTGATGGTGGGGGTGTGGTTAGTGGGGGGGCGGATGGTGGTGAGAAAACGCCCCAGAAAACGCCAAGAAATGCGCCTTGTCCTTGTGGGTCGGGGAAGAAATTTAAGCATTGTCATGGGGCGATTTAGGGGCGATTTGAAAAAAATTGAAAAAAATTGAAAAAAGGACTTGAAAGTGATTCGCACATGATGCACTCTACCCGATTCGGTCTTGTTTTTGAGGGGAAATAAGATGGACAAAATGAACGCGCTGATTTGTCAAGAATCATCAACCTGTAGTCGTTTGGCTAGGGGATTCGTTGTGGGTTGGAATGATGGGGAAATTGCTTGATGGGCAATGAAAGAAATACAGAAAATCTTGTAAGAGATTTATTACAGAAAAAGGGTTATGCTTCAAATGCTGGCATAACCATTGAAGAGCAATCGTCTAAGAGCCCCAGAATAAATAACCTTTTAAAGGACGCATCCAAGTCTGGAAAAGGTAAAGGCTATCCAGAGTTCATTATTTCATTTGATAATAGACCCGATGATGTCGTTATCATTGAATGCAAGGCGGATACAGCAAAACATGAAAGCAAAGATAGAAAACAACATAAAGATTATGCTGTTGATGGTGTTTTATTGTATGCGGACCATTTGAGAAGTAAATTTAATGTTTTTGCAATTGCTGTAAGTGGTGAGACCAGTGAGGAGATTATCATATCCAATTTCTTATGGCTGAAAGGAAAAACAATACAGAAAGACATCAATGATAAGGATTTATTAACGCCAGAATCATTGTTTGAATTAATTGAGAAACAGACAAAACCTTTAACAGATGAGGATCTTAATAGGCAAGCCATAGAATTGAATAAAGAATTACAACGTTATTCTATTCCTCAGCCTGAAAGGTGCAGTGTTATTAGTGTTATCTTGCTTGCATTGCAGGATGACGTATTTCTTAAAAGCTATAATAATTATTACACCGATGACGAACCCGAAAAATACAACCCAAACGATGATTTAATAAAGGCATTGTTAAGCGCAACCGAGCGTGTCCTTAAAAAACATGATATGCCGTCTGATAAAATAGAATTGATACTTGCTGAATATTCCAGAATTAAGTATAAAGGTAAATTTAAGGATAAGTACGTCACTATCAGAAAAAAAGAAAAACACAATAGAATTCTACGCGATTTGATTCTAAAAATCAATGAACATATAATGCCGTATGTCAATAATAATGTCTATGACATATTGGGAAAATTTTACACGCAATTTATTAGGTATACAGGTGGCGACCAAAAGACAGGCCTAGTTTTAACACCCCCACATATTACAGAGTTATTTTGTGAATTAGCTGATTTGCAAATAGACGATGTTGTTTATGACCCCTGTTGTGGCACAGGTGGCTTCTTAGTATCAGCAATGGATTATATGCTTAGGAAAGCAGGCAATAATTTAGAGGAGCGTAGCAAAATCAAATCAGAGCGTTTAATTGGTGTTGAAGAACGGCCTGATATGTTTTCTCATGCGTCTTCAAATATGATGATGCGAGGCGATGGTCAAAGTCATATTTATAACGGTGATTGTTTTGATCAGCGTAAGAAAAATATTGTTAAAAAAGCAGGACCTACAAAGACAGGGCCAACAAAGGCTTTTCTAAATCCGCCTTATGATGGTGGCGAGGATGTGCAATTAGAATTTGTTGAAAATACTTTAGAAGATATACAGAAAAACGGTCTGTGCATTGCTATTTGCCAATTTTCAACGGTTGTAGGTAGCAATAAGGCTGTTGTGGCTATAAGAAGACGATTGCTTGAAAATCATACTTTAGAAGCTGTTTTAAGTGTCCCAGATGATATTTTTCATCCAGTTGGGGTTGTTACCTGCATCATTATTTTTAAGGCACATAATCCACACCCTAAAAATAAAGAAACTTTTTTTGGGTATTTCAAGGAAGATGGTTTTGTCAAAGCAAAACATAGAGGTCGTGTGGATGCACATGAGCGTTGGGATGGCATAAAACAACGGTGGCTTGATGCTTACATGAATCAAAAAACTATTAAAAATTTAAGCGTTAAGCAAAAAGTTACCGCAGAGGATGAGTGGTGCGCCGAGGCTTATATGGAAACAGATTACAGTACATTGACTGATGATGATTTTATTCAAACAGTCAAAAACTATGTCGCGTATCAATTTTTACACGGAGATAAAAGTTGAAACAAGTAAGGTTAGATAGTCTTTTTGATATTCAATCTGGAAATGGTCTAGCATTGAACGATTTAGATGAAGGGAGCATCCCCTTTGTTTCTCGTGGTGAAAAAAATAATGGTATTGTGGCATATGTAAAGAAAGAAAATCTATCACCTTTTCCCGGTCATTGTATAACCGTAGCATTAAGCGGGTCTGTGCTTGAGAGTTTCTATCAAGACCAGCCCTTTTATACGGCATATCACATTGCTGTTCTTTATCCTAAATCAAAAATGTCAAGGGAAGTGATGTTTTTCTATTGCACCTGCATTAGAAAAAATAAATATAGGTATAGCTACGGCAGACAAGCCAATAAAACTATGAGAAGCCTTCTTGTGCCGTCGTTAGATTATGCTGAGAATATAGCATCCAAAGTTTCTACTATTAAAAAGCCATCTGCTGGGATATTGAAACAATCAGCAATAGAAATAGATGTGCGTAATTGGCAAGCATTTAGATACGATGAAATATTTTCTATTTCAAAGGGGTATTTTCAAAGACGACCAGAAGCGGACGAATCCATTGATGCACCTCGGAACATACCATTTATTGGAGCCACGGAAAAAGGCAATGGCGTCACTTCATGGTTAAGTGTGCCAGAAATTAGCCAACAGGATGATCAACTAATCCAGCCTAAAGCTGATGGTCCAATATACAATGCACATTCAATCACAGTATCAAATAATGGTTCGGTCGGTTATGCGTTTTTTCAATCTGTTCCTTTTACCTGCTCTATTGATGTGAATGTTCTATATTTACTAGATAACAAAATTATTTCCCCATATTTAGCTATGTTTTTATGCACTGCAATTGAGCTAGACCGTTATAGGTGGAATTACGGAAGGAAATGGACAGCAAGGCGCATGGCTAATTCAATAATCAAACTTCCAACTGATAAAGAAGGCAAGCCTGATTGGGACTTTATGGAGAATTTTGTCAAATCGCAGCCATACTCAAAGAGTTTATAGAGAAAATAGCGTTCCCCCATCCCCTTGAAAATTCCGTGCGGATTCCGTATGTTCATCCTTCATTACTAATGGGGAGGTTTTTTATGTATCGGGTTGATCGTAATAATTTTTATAAGGTGCAGAAGAATGCTACTATTTATACGCCTGATGGGGTTTCGGAGTATCTTTTTGATTTGCTGAAAACGCCGGATAAGGGGTTTGTTGTTGATCCTTGTGTGGGTGGGGGGAGCTTACTAAAACCTTTTGCTGCGTCTGGGTATGATGTGCTTGGGATTGATGTTGAGAATCAGGGGTATTTGGGTACCTTGGAATGTAATTTTTTGTCTCTTGAAGCTGGGGATTTAGAGGCTAGGGGTTTTGCTTTGCCTGATTTGGTTATTGCTAATCCGCCTTTTAATGTTGATGCTAAGACGGCGGCATTGGCTAAGGGTATTGGTGGGGGGCGGCCTTTATTGCCTGAGGTTTGGTTGCGGAAAATTGTTGCGCTGTGGGGGCGGGAGGTGCCTATTTGTCTTTTTGCACCTTATGGGTTACGCTTGAATCAGACTTGTGCTAGTCGGCGGTGGCGGGCTTTTGTTGATGGGACTTATCCGCCTATCTCGGCTATTGTTGCGTTGCCCAAGGATATTTATGAGGGGGTTATGTTTCATAGTGAAGTGTTGATTTTTAATCGTCCTGATATTGCTGGGCATTATTTTTATCATGATTAAATTTACGCTGAAATGTGGCAAAGGGCATGAATTTGAGGCTTGGTTTGCTTCTTCTGCTGAATATGAACGTCAGTTGGGGGCGGGGTTGGTGGTTTGTGCTTTTTGTGGGGATGCGGGGGTTGGTAAGGGGCTTATGACGCCTAACTTATCGGCTAAAGGTAATCGGAAAGCGGGTGCGTCTTC
Organism: uncultured Alphaproteobacteria bacterium; assembly: GCA_958431225.1. Taxonomy (GTDB): domain Bacteria; phylum Pseudomonadota; class Alphaproteobacteria; order Puniceispirillales; family UBA1172; genus UBA12202. The sequence goes on from OY288107.1 coordinate 941,405, forward strand.
TGTTGTTTCTGCGGAAGCTGCGCTTGAGGCGGAGATGCGGGGGTTTTGTCAGAAGATTCGTGATAATTTTGAGCATGTGGGGGATGAATTTGCTTCTACGGCGCGGCGGATTCATGAGGGGGATGAAGTGGTGCGGGGGATTTATGGTCATGCTACTGAGGATGAGGTGGAGGAACTTTTGGATGATGGGATTTCGGTTTTGCCTTTTCCTGATTTGCCTAAGGACCACTAAGATTTTTGCTTTATTATGCCGGTGGCGGCGTAGTTTATTATTGGGGGGCCGCCTAGGGTGAAGCCGGTTTGGAGGCTGGGGCGGATGCCGGTTATGTCGTCTAATATGATGCCGGCTTTGGCGGCTTCTTTGCGGAGGCTTTGGGGGGATATGAATTTTTTTGGCTCGTGGGTGCCTATGGGGGCTAGTTTTAGTACATATTCGGCGGCGTATTTGGCGAGGATTGTTGCTGGTATGGTGCGGTTTATGGTGGTGATTATGGCTAGGTTGATGCCGTCCATATTTGCGCCCACGCCCGCGCACCCGCCCGTATTCGCGCCCACGCCCGCGCACTGTCCTAGTTTTGCTATTGCCTCTAAAAAAATTTTTCTATTTTGTACGTGTTCAATGACTTCGGAGGCTATCACTATATCATAGCCCTTTTCTTTTTTGGCTAAATCTTCGGCGCTCGTTTTTAGGTAGCGAATTTTTAGTCGCATTTTTTTGGCGTGGTCTTTTGCTATTTCTATGGCGGGGGCGCTCATGTCTATGGCGGTGACTTTTGCGCCGAGGCGGGTGAGGGGTTCGGCTAATAACCCGCCGCCGCAGCCGATATCCAAAATGTTTAGCCCGGATAGGGGGGCGTCTTTTATGTCGGGGCGGAAGCGGGCGACCTGTTGGCAGATATAGTTAATGCGGGTAGGCGTGAGGCGGTGTAAGGCACGAAACGCGCCGTCTTCATCCCACCAATCCGTAGCCATTTTATCAAAATGCCGAATCTCATCAGCATCAATCGTTGTATTTTGAGATTTTTTCATAGATAATAAAACTCCAAAAAATCGCTCCACGGCGTTCCGTGGTCAGGGGGTTTGGGGGATGAAATCCCCCATTTCTTTTAATCTATCGTATGTTGTGAGGATATGGCAAGGATTGTTAAAAAATTTGGTGGCACATCTGTAGCAACTATGGAGCGTATTGCGCATGTGGCAGGGCGCGTGAAGGCAAGTGTAGATGCGGGGGATGAGGTGGTCGTGGTAGTGTCAGCGATGGCGGGGACGACGAATCAGTTGGTGGCGTGGACGCGGGAGGCGGGGGCTTTGCATGATGCGCGTGAGTATGATGCGGTGGTGGCGGCGGGGGAGCAGATTACGGCGGGGTTGATGGCGATTGCGTTGCAGAATCTGGGGGTTGAGGCGCGGTCGTGGTTGGGTTGGCAGTTGGGGTTGCATACGGATGATGTGCATGGCAGTGCGCGTATTTTGGCGATTGATACGGATAAATTGGATGCACGGCTGGCACAAGGGCAGGTGGCGGTGGTTGCGGGGTTTCAGGGGCTGGGCGCGGATGCGCGGATTACGACGCTGGGGCGTGGGGGTTCGGATACTTCGGCGGTGGCTTTGGCGGCGGCTTTGGGGGCGGTGCGGTGTGATATTTTTACCGATGTTGATGGGGTTTATACGGCTGACCCGCGCATGGTGCCACATGCGCGCAAATTGTCGCAGATTACTTTGGAAGAAATGTTGGAATTGGCGTCAGGAGGGGCTAAAGTGTTGCAGACGCGCGCGGTGGCGATGGCGATGCGCTATGGGGTGAAATTGCAGGTGCTAACGAGTTTTGAAGATGTGCCGGGAACTATGTTGATTGAAGAAAAAGGGTTAATTGAGGAAAAAGGGGTGATTGAGGAGAAAGGCGATATGGAACAGAATGTAATCAATGGCATTGCGTATAGCGATGATGAGGCGAAGATCACTCTGGTGGCAATTGATGATGCGCCGGGGGTGGCGGCGACGCTTTTTGGGGCGTTGGCGGATGCGCATATCAATGTGGATATGATTGTGCAGACGGCGGCATCGGCGCCGGGCAAGACCGATATTACGTTTTCGCTGCCGCGGAGTGATTTGGCGCGTGGGCTTGAAGTGATTGGGGCTATTGGCGATGGGATTACGTATCAAGAGATTCTCACGGCGGCGGATGTGTGTAAAATCTCGGTGGTGGGGGTGGCGATGCGGAGCCAGCCGGGGGTGGCGAAATTGATGTTTGAAACTTTGGCCGAGAAAGGCATCAATATTGAGGTGATTTCCACGTCCGAGATCAAAATCAGCGTGTTGATTGGCACCGCGTATAAGGAATTGGCGGTGCGGAGTTTGCATACGGCTTTTGGCTTGGATGCGGAATGCGGAGATTGAAAAATGGTTTTATTTGACCTTTGGACGATATTTCGCTAAATGTTGATGCGACTAAGAAGAGGTATTTCACGATGAATGATCGTCAAACAAATTCGGATGCGCTGGTGGCGCTTGGCAATGAGCTTAAAAATGCGCGGCGTGCCGCTGGGTTAAGCCTTAATGATGTGTCGGTGCGCCTGTGTATTTCGATTCGCTATTTGAAGGCGATTGAAGGCGGGGACCCGGCGCTGATTCCCGGCACGACCTATATGTTAGGCTTTGTGCGGAGCTATGCTAGATTGCTTAAGCTGGATGCGGATGAATTTTGCAACCGCGTCATTGATAATATGCCCAAGAACGCGCTTAGACCTGAATATCAAGCGGTTGGTAATGTTGTGGAAACGTCGGAATATCCGATACGCTATATTGTTGGTGCGGCTGCAGTGGTTGTTTTGGTGTATGGTGGCTGGTATTTGTATCGTAATGATTTTTTCTCCGCCCCTACGCCTCTGCCCGATGAAGTGGCATTTATTAGCCCGGATATTGAAGATGCGCCGACAGATGCGGGGGGGGATGCTGCCCCTGCTACCGATGCGCCGGTGATTGTGTTGAAAGCCACGGTGGCTACTTGGGTGAAAATTGAATCGGCGGCGGGTGCGGTTTTGGTGGCGCGGTTGCTCGCCGAGGATGAGGTGGTTGCGGTTGCCCCTGATGCGCTTTTGACCACGGATAATGCAAGTGGCTTGCAGATTGGCTATGAGGGGGATGCGACGTCGTGGCAAGCACTTGGGCAAGCGCTTGGTGCCGGGGGGGATACTTTGCAGGCCGCGGTGATTGATTCGCTTTTCCTGCCCTAATAGCCCCCTAATAGCCCCCCGAAGCCAATAATAGGCGGAAAGATATTATCATGAATCCTTATCGCTCTTACCGCGATATTAAGCGGCGCAAATCGCGGCAGATTATGCTTGGCAAAGTTGCGGTGGGGGGTGATGCGCCGATTTCGGTGCAGACCATGACCAATACGCCCACGGCGGATGTGGGCGCGACTTTGGATCAGATTCATCGTGCCGCCGATGCGGGGGCTGATTTTGTGCGGGTGTCGTGTCCTGATGCAGCTAGCACTGATGCGCTTAAGGCGATCACGCGCCAAAGTCCGGTGCCGATTATTGCCGATATTCATTTCCATTACCGGCGGGCGATTGAAGCGGCGCAAGCCGGGGCGGCGTGTTTGCGTATCAATCCCGGCAATATCGGGTCTTCTGTGCGGGTGGCGGAGGTGGTGAAGGCGGCGCGCGATTATGGCTGTGCTATGCGCATTGGTGTCAATGCTGGGTCACTAGAAAAGCACCTTTTGGAAAAATATACTTCGCCCTGTCCTGAGGCTTTGGTCGAATCGGCATTGCATCATGCGGCGTTGTTGCAGGAACATGATTTTCATGAGTTCAAAATTTCGGTCAAAGCCTCGGATGTATTTTTGGCTGTGGCGGCGTATCGGGCGTTGGCGGAAGCGATTGATTGTCCCTTGCATATCGGCATCACCGAAGCCGGGTCTTTGCGTGCGGGGAGTGTGAAATCGGCACTGGGTTTGGGGCAGTTATTATGGGCGGGGATTGGCGATACGTTGCGTGTGTCGCTATCGGCGGATTTGGTGGAGGAGGTTAAGGTTGGCTTTGAGATGCTGAAAGCGTTGGGGTTGCGGCATCGGGGGGTGACGGTGATTTCATGCCCCTCGTGTTCGCGCCAGCAATTTGATGTCATCGAATCCGTGCGCGAGATTGAAGCACGGCTTGAACATATCCATGAGCCGATTACCGTGTCTATTATCGGCTGTGTCGTCAATGGTCCCGGCGAGGCGCTGATGAGCGATATTGGGCTTACTGGGGGCGGCAGACATGTGCATCAGATTTATGTTAATGGCGAAGCGGCGCATCGGTTTGACGGTGCGGATTTGGTGGAACATGTGGTGGAACTAGTAAAAACGCGCGCCGAGACTATGCGTCGTGCCGCGAAAATATAGAAGGCATATATTATGGAAAAATTGCAACCCCCACGCGGAACTTCGGATTTACTGCCGCAAGAAATGGCGACCCAGCGTTATATTTTTGATACGGCGCGCGCCATTAGCCAGCGTTATGGTTTTGAAGAAATGGCGACGCCTATCTTTGAGTTCACCGAAGTGTTTGCGCGGCCGCTTGGTGAGACGAGTGATGTGGTTGCCAAGGAAACCTATTCTTTTACTGACCGCGGCGGTGCCGGGTTGACTTTGCGCCCGGAAGGCACAGCGGGGGTGGTGCGGGCGTTGATTAGTGGCGGGCTGACGCAGAATCTCCCGCAAAAGTTTTTTTATGGGGGGGCGATGTTTCGCTATGAACGTCCGCAAAAAGGGCGGATGCGTCAATTTCATCAAATTGGGGTGGAATTGCTCGGGGTAAGCGGGGCGGTGGGGGATGCGGAAATGATCACGCTGGGGGCGCTGATTCTGGCGGAACTGGGCGTGGCGGAACAATGCACGCTCCATATCAATACGCTTGGGGATGGCGAAAGCCGTTTGGCTTATCGGCAGGCTTTGGTGGATTACCTCAAGCCGTTACGCAAAAAATTATCCGCCGATAGCCAACGCCGTCTTGAGGCGAATCCTTTGCGGATTCTGGATAGTAAAGATGCCGGGGATAGGGCGTTGCTTGCCGAAGCACCGCGCCTTGAAACCTATCTCAATGCCGAATCAAAAGCGCATTTTGATTCGGTGTTAAAATTTTTGGATGCCGAGGGGGTCAAATACCAAATCAATCCGCATCTGGTGCGGGGTTTGGATTATTATACGCATACGAGTTTTGAGTTCATCACCGAGGCGTTGGGGGCGCAAGGGACGCTGTTGGCGGGGGGGCGGTATGATGGGCTGGCGGGTATGCTGGGGGGGGCGGATGTGGCTGGGGTTGGCTGGGCGGCGGGGGTTGAACGGCTGGCGATGCTCATTAAAGCACCTAGCGCGCCAACCGTGGATGTGATGTTAATCGGTTTGTCCGATGAATTGTTGGTGCGGTTATTTCCTTTAGGGGCGGAATTGCGCCGTGTGGGCTTGCGTGTGGAGCTGGGCTATACGCATAATCTTGGTAAGCAATTGAAACGTGCTGACCGCATCAATGCTACGCATGCGGTGATTCTTGGGGACGATGAGGCGCGCCGCGATGGGGCGATTTTGCGCGATATGGAAAGCGGGGCGCAGGAGGAGGTTGCTCTTAAAGATTTGGCAACTAAGTTGCGGGCGAAAAAATCATGAATCTGGAAAATAATTTAGAACGCCTATTGGCACGGCGGCATGAAATTGAAAGCCGTCTCAATGATGCGGCGGCGCTGCCTAGTGAGGAGATGACGAAATTGGCGAAAGAACTTGCCGATTTGCGTCCTATTGCCGACCAAGCCGAAAGCCTGAAAGCGATTGTTAGCAATTTAGAATCCGCCGAAGTTTTTTTGGCAGAATCGGCGCATGATGCGGCACTGGTGGCCATGGCGGAGGAGGAAATTCGCACCCTAAAAAATGCCCGCAGCGCTGCCGAACATCAGTTGCGTGTTATGCTATTGCCCGAAGATGCGGATGATAAGCGTGATGCGATTCTGGAAGTGCGTGCGGGGACTGGCGGCGATGAGGCGGCGTTATTTGCTGCCGATTTATTCGCTATGTATCAACGTTTTGCTGGCAATCAGGGCTGGCGGTTTGAGGTGTTAGAAGTGTCCGAGACCGGCATTGGCGGCTATAAAGAGGCGGCGGCAAATATCACCGGCAAAAATGTGTTTGCGCGCCTCAAATTTGAATCTGGCGTGCATCGGGTGCAACGTGTCCCCGAAACCGAAACCGGCGGGCGTATCCATACCTCTGCCGCCACCGTGGCGGTGCTTCCTGAAGCTGAGGAAGTGGATATTACGATCAATGAGGCGGATTTGCGCGTGGATGTGTTTCGGGCTTCGGGGCCCGGGGGGCAGTCGGTCAATACGACCGATTCGGCGGTGCGAATCACCCATATCCCCACGGGGCTTGTCGTCAGCCAACAGGATGAAAAATCGCAACATAAAAATCGCGCCAAGGCCATGAAGATTCTGCGCGCGCGGCTTTATGATGCCGAACGGGCGCGGCATGAAGCCGTGCGCGCCGCTTCGCGTAAAGGACAGGTGGGGTCCGGGGACCGTTCCGAACGCATCCGCACCTATAATTTTCCCCAAGCCCGCGTTACTGACCACCGCATCAATCTTACCCTTTATAAATTGGATAAAATTTTGGCGGGGGAGGCGTTGGACGAATTGGTGGATGCGCTGATTGCCGAAGACCAAGCGGCGGCACTGGCGGCGGGGGAAGAATAATGCGGGGGGTGATTGCACCATACGCCGAACGATTAGCCGAAGCGGGGGTCGCGGTGCCGTGGCTTGAAGCACGGCTTTTGGTCGGGCTGGCACTAGGCGGGGCGGTTTATAGCCACGAGGATGTGGTTTTAGATGCGGTAGCAGAAGCGCGGTTGGAGGCGTTGCTGGTGCGGCGATTAAAGGGCGAGCCGCTTTCGCGGATGCGGGGTTGGCGTGAGTTTTGGTCGATGCGTTTTGGTATCAATGATGCTTGTCTTGACCCGCGCCCTGATAGTGAGGTGTTGGTTGCCGCCGCGATTGCTTATTGCCATGCTTCGTCTAAAGCGCAGCTAAACATATGGGATTATGGCACCGGGTCTGGGTGTTTGTTGCTGGCGGTGTTGGCGCATTGCCAAAATGCGCATGGGTTGGGGGCGGCAGGATTGGGGCTGGATTGCCAAAAGGGGGCTATCGCTATGGCGCAAAAAAATGCGCTGGCGCATAGGCTTGCGGCTAAATGGTTGGTGTCGCATTGGTGCGATGCTTTGGACGAAAATGCGCAAGCCGATGTGATTCTTGCCAATCCGCCTTATATTGCGACGCCTGAATTGGCTGGGTTGGCGCGTGAGGTGCGGGATTTTGAGCCGCTGCTGGCACTTGATGGCGGGGTTGATGGTTTAGGGGCGTGGCGGCAATTGATGCCACGTTTTGTGCGCCGTCTCGGTGCTGATGGGGCGGCTTTTGTGGAGATTGGGGCGGGGCAAGAATCTGCGGTGATTGGGCTTGCCGCTTGCCATGATCTGTGCGTTAAAGCCACATATCGTGATATTAATGGCATTATCCGTGTTCTTGAATTTACTAAACAAAATGGTGAAAATGGCAATTAGGCAAAAAATATGCTTGAAATGCGGTAGGGGGTTGGGTATGGTCGCTATAGAAAGTCGGGTTTTCGCGTTGGGTTTTTATATGACGCAAAACCTGCTCAATGTTCCCGCAGAACATGTTTAGATGAGATAGGATATTGGTATCCTTATCGCTTGAGGGCTTTTTTATGATTTTAGGTAAGACTCAATGAGACAATCTGGAAAGAACGCACGTCAGCGTGGTCGTGGTGTCCGCCGTGGCAATAATGTCGGTCAAATCAATCGCAATACGGTTTTAGATTCGAACGGCCCGGACATGCGCTTGCGTGGCAACGCACAACAACTGCACGAGAAATATACGTCCCTCGGCAATGAAGCGGCTGCTGCGGGTGAGCGCATCTCTGCCGAAGCCTATTTTCAGCATGCCGACCATTATTTTCGCGTGCATAGCACCATCATGGCAGCACTAAACGAGAAACGCCAACAACCGGGCCCCCGCCCTGTCACCCCGCCAACCAATGCGGGCACCGAGCCGAACGGCAATGTCGCTGAAAATGCCAAAAACGGAGACGCCCGCGCCGGAGGCACCAGTGCCGCAGACACCAGTGCCGCAGACACCAGTGCCGAGACACCCAGCGCCGAGACACCCAGCGCCGAGACACCCAGTGCCGAAGCCAGTGCCAGCGACACAAACACCAATAATCCTTAAACGGGGTGCGGGGCAAGGCACCAAAAAATCGCGTGAAGGGGCGTCCCCTTCAAAAATCGCGTGAAGGGGCGTTTCCTTCAAAAATCGCGTGAAGAGGCAACCCCCTCCCACAGATAATCCCTGAACGGAGTGTAGGGCGAGGCACCAAAAAAATCGCGTGAAGGGGCGTCCCCCTTCCGTGGAGGGGCGTCCCCCTTCATTGTTTTTCGGCGAATCTTGGTCTGTTTATTTTTGCGTTGGTGGTGCGGACGGTTTTTGTGAATCTGTGCATTTCGGCTTTGTTTAGGTCTTCGCCTGTGGGTAGGTTTACCGTGAG